>PSMD01000003.1:53627-68656 GCA_040289925.1 Chitinophagaceae bacterium
CCCAGCCATTGGCTGCCTCAAAGAAGGTAAGACCGTAAATAGTACTGCTAGGGTTGGTTACAATGGGATAACGAAGTTCTAATTGATATTTATTAAACAAAGTGAAGAACCTGTTTGCACTCCTTTGATCCGGATTCAGACTGGGATCAGAGTTTTCATACACCGGGTAACCCCTCTGCGCAATAATATCATAGCCTAGTAAGCCGTAGTTATTGGTAAGGCCTGCATCACCTAACTGAAATCTTTCAAACGGTGAAATGTCAAGGTTTTTATTGTAGCGACCCATAAACCCATACTTGGCAGCCATCTTTAACACCAGTTGCCTGTCCTTTTGTTCGCCTTTGGGTTTACCAATAGGCACATACCATTCAGTATTAAAACGCCATTTGTGATACTCAGGATTCTTGTAAGGATTTTTTGAATTAACAATGTCAGGGTTTAATAAAGAATAGGGTGGTGTTAACTGTACGCTGGCAACAAAGCTTGAACCACTGGTAGGGAAGATTGGATTAAACACCGATGAACGCTGCAAAGCCAATCGCAGGCTCACATTGGTTGATGTGCCGCTGTTAAGGTCTCCAAAAATGCGATAGTTCCTGATTTTGTAGCGGGTAAAGTTTAATGAATATACCAGGCTGAAATAATCATCGGGCCATTTTAACTGTTTACCTAATGACAAAGCAATGTTTAGTGTTTTTAAATAATTAGTATCGGAGCGGCTTTTATCAGGCAGGCCTGTTACAGGATCAAATGCATTTGAGAATTTACTTTGATACAAGCTAAGCGTTAACGAATTTCTTTTTTTACCGCCTAACCAGGGTTCTGTAAAAGAAAAGTTATAGGAGTGAAAATATTTTCCATTTGCCTGGTAACGCAAGCTGAGCTTTTGCCCATCACCTTGTGGTAACGGATCCCAGGCTTTGCGGTTAAAAATATTGCGGATAGAAAAATTATTGAAGGTTACACCCAATGTACCGGTTAGGCCAACACCACCACCAAAACCGGCAGAAAGTTCCAGCTGGTCTGAAGATTTTTCTTGCAGCTTCCAGTTGATATCAACAGTTCCGTCTTCTGCATTAGGAACAACACCGGGATTTATGGTTTCCTGATTAAAATATTGCAGTTGTGCCAGCTCTCTTTGCGAACGGATCAGGTCTGAGCGGCTGAATAATTCACCAGGCACAGTTCTCAATTCACGACGAATTACATAGTCTTTTGTTTTATCGTTGCCGGCAATGGTTACGTTTTTAATTCTTGCCTGTGGGCCTTCTGTTATCCGGATCTCAAAATCTATCGTGTCATTATAAACAGCAGTTTCTACCGGGTCAACCCGAAAGAATAAATAACCATCATCCATGTACAAGCCGCTGATATCACCACCTTCCTGGGACAACTCTTTACCCAACCTTCTGTTCAGTGTTTGCAAATTGTACACATCGCCTTTCTTAATTCCCAGCACCGCATTTAAAACAGAGTCGGAATATTTTGCATTTCCTTTCCAGCTTATGTTGCCAAAATAATATTTGCGGCCTTCAAGCACTTTTATAGCAATATTTAAATTGCCATTGGTAGAGTTGTAAATCGTGTCTTCAATAATTTGCGCATCACGGTAGCCAAGTGAGTTGTAATAGTTCAGTACTTTCTCTTTATCTTCTTCATATTTCTTATTATCCAGCTTGGCTGAGCTGAAAAGTTTGAAACGGAAATAAGGATCTAAAAAAACTTTTGTTTTTGATGGTACAAGAAATCCCCAGTCTTTAATGTAGGAGTCAAACTTCATAATCGAATCTCTGCCGTAAGGGCTTATTTCTTGTTTGGGGTTGAGTGTAAAACGGCTCATCTCTTTGGTTCCTTTCATTTGCTTTTTCAGCTTTATGTCAGAAACATTTTCATTACCAAAGAAATTGATCTGGTTAATGCGAACTTTTTCTCCTTTATTAACATGAAAGATGAGTTGATCAGCATTCAGCATGGTTGGTTCGGGCACTCTTTCAATTGATACGGTAACATTGCGATAGCCTTTATCGGTGTAATATTTAGTAATCACTTCCTGCGCATTGCGTAAAGTGTTTTCTGTAATGATGGTTGATTTTACCAGGCCTATCTTACTCTGCAATTCTTCTTTGTCGGATTTTTTTATGCCTTCAAACCTAAAGTTGCCTAGTCTTGGCCTTTCAGCCAATACAAACTCAATCCAAATATTATCTCCTTCAACTTTGGTTATGTAAATCTGAATGTCAGAAAACAGTTTTTGCCGCCACAAATTTTGAATGGCTTTGGAAAATAAGTCTCCGCCCGGGATCATTACCTTATCGCCTACCTGCACATTGGCAATAGAAAGAACGATAGAAGTATCCAGGTAACGAACACCGGTGAGATTAATGCCGGCAATGGTGTATTCTTTTGGTATGCGGGCATTTTCAAGAGCCAGTAAGTTTGGATCAACCGAAACAGGCTTTGTTGTGTCTTGAGAAAAAGAAGTGAAGGCAATCAGCAGAAAAGCTAAAACTACAGTCGTTGGCAATAAAAATCTTTGCATGGTTGAATGTTCAAACAGTCTGGTAATTGAAACAGTTAGGTTTTTTAAAAAAACCGGGTTTTTCCGGCCCGGCAAATTAACGGGAAATATTGAAAGTGTTTGTTAAAGCATCCGGGGAAAAAATCGTTCTATATGCGGGTTTGTATACAGTGAATGATTAATTTGTTTTGGACACTGTTGAATTGATGGAGCCCTGCTGTAATTGTTCACTGGTTTTTCCAAACCGTCTTTCCCTGTGCTGATAATCTATAATGGCTTCATACAAATTTTCCTTTCTAAACTCAGGCCAGCAAACGTGGGTGAAATACAACTCTGCATAAGCAAGCTGGTACAACAAAAAATTACTGATCCTGAATTCACCGCTGGTTCTTATCATCAACTCGGGGTCAGGAAAACCACTAGTGCATAAGTAGCGTTGTAATACATCCTGGTCAATGTCTTCAATACTTAATTTACCTTTCTTTACTTCGTAAGCAATGTTTTTTACAGCATTTAACAACTCCCATCGGCCGCTATAGCTTAAGGCCATTATCAGGCTGAGCCCGGTATTATTTTTTGTAAAATCTAAAGCTTCATTCAATTCTTTTCTTGCGTATTGAGGCAGCATGCTTATATCACCGATTACATGCAGCTTAATATTGTTTTTGTGCAGGCTTTCTACTTCATTGCGTATTGTATTTACCAGCAATTCCATTAAACCTACCACTTCATATTCCGGCCGGTCCCAGTTTTCTGTTGAAAAAGCATACAGGGTAAGATATTCAATACCCAGTTCTGCGCAACCTTCCACAATATTTCTAACACTTTCCACGCCATGAAAATGCCCAAACAACCTATCCTGCCCCTGTTCCTTTGCCCAGCGGCCATTTCCATCCATAATAATTGCTATATGGCGGGGAAGCTTTGATTTATCTATTTGGTCAAGCAAGGTTGCCATGGGGGTAAAGGTAAATACAATGCACAACAGGCAGAAAAGCAAAAAGCAATTAGCCTGTAAATATTCTGCTAATTGCTTTTAATTTTTTAGGTGGTCGGAACTTATTTTCTGCCCCAAACGGCTACTTTTGATCTGCCCTTGCCAAAACCTTTTGTCTCATACCAAAATTCAATTTTGGAAAGATGGCGCAGGCCTCCGTTTAAATCAATCACCCGGCTGGAGCTGCCCTGGCTAAAATGTTTTCTTAGCTGCACATCCTGCACTTCACCATTGTCAAAATAAATTTTCATGTCGTACATCTTTAAAGGGCCATCCGTAATTCTCAATTGCAGTTGCCTGAAATCATCTCTCAGATCTCCAAACAGAATTACGTCATGCTCAACAGAAAAGCTTACCCATTTATCAGCAATAAATTTCCAGGGACCCTGGTGATAGCTGGTGAAGCTAAACAAGCCAATTGCCAGCAAACACAAAAAAAGTTTTTGGCGCATATTAAATTGTTTTGATCAACTGACCAATAGACCGTTACTTAGCAAAAAAGTTTAAGCTGCCAAAAATTCAAACCTTAGTAGGCTGAAGGGCACTTGTAGGATTGCAGGTTGAATGTAACATAAAACATGGCGGTGATAAACTGATCTTTGGTTGAGCTTACTCCACGCTGCTTGTCTTTAATACCAATAGGCGTTCCCAGTTCATAAGAACGGTCTGATAACAATTGGGCCGGTGAAGGGCTTCCATCCGGCAATGGCTGAAATACTGCTGGATCAGGATAAGTTTTACTTACATCATCCAGGTAATCGGTATTGGTAAAGCGATGTAAAATTTCAAAGCCAATATTAAATCTTTCGCTGAGTGAATATTTTATGCCTGCGCCAAAAGGAATGCTAATAGCCATAGAGCTATAAGGTTTGCGGTCGGGGTATAAAGAACTTCCCTGCCCTTCGGTGCCCAATGGACGTAGATAATATTTCTTGCCTTGCAAATAAGCATAGGGATCATAACTAAACACGCCAATGCCCAGTGTAACGTAAGGTGTAAAATTCAATTCAGGATCGCCGGGTAAAAAGCGGAAGAAATTAAAATCGCCCTGCAAAGCCAATTCCCAAATGTTGGAGTTGAAACTTAAGTTGCGCAGGCGCATGGTTTCATTATGTGTATTGTATACATCCGAGTAGCCCACCTGTGCAAATGAAGCGGCGACACGTACAGCTATGTAGTTCCCGAAATTTTTTCTGAAGAAAATACTTGCAGCAAGTTTCGGGCGGTTTACTTTGGCTCTTGTATTTAAATCACCAAAATAATGAGCGGCGCCCAGTGAAACACCAAACTCACCTTCCTGAACAATGGATTGTGATTGCGCAAAAACACCGGTACTTACCATAGCGAAAGCAGCCACCAGCAAAGCAGTTAACTTCTTCATGTTTGCAAAATAAGATTTCAAAGCTATTTATAACGAAAAAATAGGGGGTTTATTCTAAAATTTGACTGAATACACCTACCTAATTCCTTTTATCTAAACCCCAGGTAAGCTTGTTTCGTAATGTTTGCAGAAAACTGTTTTCATTCAGACGCAGCAGGCTAACCATGAACGTTTCTTTTTTCACTGCCAGTTGCACTTCTTTTGTTATTATTTCTCTTCTTGAATCCAAAGAGCAGATAATTTCATCAGACCGGCTTTCCACTTCAAAAGAAATAATATTGTTATCAGGTACCACAATGGGGCGCACATTTAAGTTATGCGGCGCAATGGGTGTAATAACAAAGCTGGCTGATTCAGGAAAAACAACAGGCCCGTTGCAGCTTAATGAATAACCCGTTGAACCGGTTGGTGTGGCTACTATTAAGCCATCAACCCAATAACTGTTTAAAAATTCACCATTTAGGTAAGTATGCACTTTTATCATAGAAGCCACATCTCTTTTATGAATGGAGAATTCATTAAGACCGTAAGGGAACTCGCCAAAAAGATCGAGGTTGGAATCGAGATGAATCAGTGTTCGTTTATCTACAACAAATGAATGATTCACCAATGCTTTCACAGCTTCTTTTACTTCGGTGCGGCCAATGCTGGCTAAAAAACCAAGTCGTCCGAAATTAATTCCCATAATTGGCACTGATTGGCCTCTTACCAATGTAATTGTATCCAGCAAGGTTCCATCTCCACCTAGGCTAACCAATGCTGATATGTCAGAGGTGATTTGTTTGGGATTTGAAAATTCAATAGTGTTTTCAGGTAAATCAATTACCCCTTTTATCTGTTCCAAAAAACTTTGATAAACGATTGGCTGAAGCTGTTGTGCTTTTAATTCGTTGAAGAAAACCTGTACATCCTGCTGCTGGTCTTTGTCCATTACACGACTGTAAATGGCTACTTTCATCATTTGCTTTTTTATGCTGTTGAGCTTACTTTGGAGTTGACAGAAACAGAAAATTTATTCAATCATTTACAGCACAGTCCTTTTTGTGTAAATATAGCCCGTTTTGCCCTAACTGGTTAAAGCTCCATTCCAGCTTTAGAACAATGTCGTAAAAAGTAACAATGTCTATTCCAAGCCCGCCACTGTAAAGCATGCGGTTTGTGAGGCTGTTGGTACCAGGCTCTTCATTGTAAACATAACCGGTGTTGCCAAAAATTTTTCCGTAAATGCGGAAGGGAATGCGGTCAGTGGTTTGATATTTTGTTTTAGGAAGTGGAATATAAAAACCGAAAAGCTCTCTTGAAAAAGTTGTTTTTACGGCGCCGCCGGCTACACCATCAATTACATAATATTCATAACCCTGCATGCCAAAATCGCCATAGCCCATTAGCCTTGTATTAAAAAATGGTTGATGAAAAGGAAGCTTTACTGTGCCAAAAGCATTCACCGCAAAATATGTTTTTGGAAAAATTTCCCAGTAATGCCCGCCAATGGTGCTGATCTCCCAAACATTTACATCTTTATTAAAACCCTTTTTAGCCACGGTAACCATTCCTTCAAATCCTTTTAGAGGGTAAGGAATGAAATCAACATCTTTATATACCATTGTATAATACAGCATAGGAAAGCGAATGGTATTGCGGCTGTTTGTAAAATATTTTGGATTGAGTTTTACAATCGTGTCTTCCACCCGTTCGGCTACGTAAGTAAAGCCAAATTTGTGCTTGGTTTTAATAGCCGGCCTGTAATTCAATTCAACATTAGCTGTAAAATAAGAGCGGATATAATGACTCGAGTCTTTTAAAAAAACTTCTTTGTTGTTGATTGTATTATAGTTTACCTCGCGGTTTTTGCCAAGTGTAAAGCCAAGTTTGCCGCCCCACTTCATTTTTTTATCAAAGAAAGGCCGGTCATAATTCATGGCAACTTGCCTGGTATAACCGCTAACCAACCACATGTTCATTTTATCATTATGACCGGTGGAGTTGTTGTAAATCATTTTCAAACCATAGTTCACCCGGTCGAAACTTGCATTATGTTGTACCAGCCATTGGTTAATGTTGCGGTCAACCATTTTAAAATAAGGAACGGGAAACAGGTACCATCTCTCTTTTACTTCAACCAATATATCTACATTGTATCCTTCCAGGCTTTTTAATGCAACAACCACATCATGAAAAAGAGAGGTGTTCATTAATTGCTTGCGGGCCGTTTCAAATTTAGTCACCAGTTGCTGCAGAGGCAGCTTATCCCCTTCACGAAAAGGAACTTCACGAAGAATAATGGAAGGCTTTGTTTTTTTGTTTCCGGTAATTACAATGTTGCGAATGACAAAGGGAGCAGAAGTAGGTAAGGCAGAAAGATCAGTAATATCAACATTGCCGCCGGGCTGCTGATTTATTTCTGTATTGCTTTGCTGGCCCGCTGCCTTTGCCAGGGGCACGGATAGGATGATTACAATCAGATATAAGCTTAACTTTTGCATCTGCAGTGAACTAATTGCAAAATAGAGACCAACTAAAAATAAGGATTAAATAATCACTGTGGCAAAGATTCCGGCGACCTTCCCTATCAAATCTTCAGGTAGTTCATCAGGTTATCGTAATTCGTTTTCAGCTCATTTTCATACAGCTCTTCGCCAAAATAATATTTTACAACGTAGTCGTGCCTTTGAAAGGTTGCTACTACGTCTGAAATTTCCATTTTATTAATACGGATAGTTACTTCCATCATCCCTGTGTTCGGATCGGTGGTGGTATTTAGCTGGGTAATTTGTGCATCGTTACCTTCAATTAAGCGGCTGATTTCATTGAATGAATATTCCTTGCTTTCCATTTCAAGCACAATTAAACCACCCGGCTCATTCAGGCTCATAAATTCTGATGAATATTTCAAAAGGTCATTATAAGTAACTACGCTCAGCAACTCATTGTCTTCACTAACAATCGGTACAACAGTTAACCCGTTTTCTACGGCCACCTGGATGGCTTTTAATACATGCTCATTTTCCCGAACAAAAGAATTGGAAATTGATTGATGAAATTGTTCAAGAGTAGAGTGATCATTATCTGCCTGAGAAAGTTCTTCTTCACTGATCATTCCCACATATTTATCGCCATCAACTATAGGTAAATGTTCAACGTGGTTCTCATTCATTAATTCCAAAGCCTGGTAAACCTTGTCGGAAAGACGCAGGTAGGGAAGAGTTTGTGTTTGTAGATTTCCGGTTAACATGGATAGCGGCATTTACTAAGGAGACAGCAGAGTTCAGGCAACTGTTGCAGGCTCGTTTTGTTTTTTTAAAAATTTATGCAAAATGACGTTGAACTCTTCCGGAACTTCCATCATTGGAGCATGGCCACATTTGTCAATAAAGTAAAGCTCACTGTTTGGAATCAGGCGATGAAACTCTCTGGCTACAAACGGAGGAGTGATGGTGTCATTATTGCCCCATATTAATAACGTTGGTTGTTTAATTTGATTGAGTTCCTCACCCAAATTATTTCGGATGGCGGATTTGGCAAGGGCAATGATCTTAATAGCTTTTAACCGGTTATTTACAATGGAATATACTTCGTCAACCAGCTCTTTGGTTGCAGTTTTGGGGTCGTAAAAAGTTAGCTCGGTTTTCTTTTTAATGTATTCGTAATCTCCCCGTTTGGGGTAAGAATCTCCCATTCCATTTTCAAACAAACCTGAGCTGCCGGTTAAAATGAGAGATTTAATTCTTTCAGGGTGTTTGAGGATGTGAACCAATGCAACATGGCCACCCAATGAGTTGCCCAGCAGGTTTACATTCTGATAATTTCTTGCTTCTAAAAAACGATGCACAAATTTGGCCAGGCCACCAACCGATGTATGAAGAATATCCAACTCAAACAACGGTAGCATAGGAACCACTACTTTATTATGATGCCGGAAATACTCGATCAGGTGTTTAAAATTACTCAGTGCACCAAACAAGCCATGTAGTAAGACCAAAGGTTCGCCTTCGCCTTCTTCAATAAATTTGAACTTGTCCTGCTGCCTGAGCTGGTAATCCATTTTTTTGTTCTCTTGTTCGCTAAAATAATTGATTTGCACCAAAATTTCACCGCTAAAACCTTCCGGCGGCTTTCACGGAACAAATATAGTGGCATCGTAAGTTTTATTAAGACAATCCTTATGCCATTAATAAATTCTACTGACAACCGTACAGCTAAAGTGAGGACATTTTTGTTGCTACTCCGCCAAAAAATTCTTGCAAATCTGTAAACATGTTTTTGAAAAAGGGCAAAACCGTACCTAATGCATCAATTGCTTTTGGACCCCACGGTTGAATAAAGCTGTAGGTTACAGAAGATTGAATGGTAGAAGGCTTTAGCAAATGAATTTGCTCGGCATAAAAAAATAAAATGCTGAAAACCGTAACATACATCACAAAATAGAGCCCAATACCTGCCAGCCGGTTTACCCAACCCAGCATAGCCATCTCTGCAGTTTTTTGCAGTGCTTTTGCTCCCAGCCTTATCAATAGGATGACGATGATAAGAACAACAATGAAAGAAATAACCGGTAACCATTTATCAGAGATCTTTACGGCTTCGCCTATCCAACCCGCAACAACAGCCGACAACTTGATAGCAGCAGCCAGGCCAATGATGATTGCAACCAAAGAAAAAACAGCAACAATGAAACCCCTGCTATAACCTTTGATGATGGCTAAAACGATTAAAATGGCGAAGATGATGTCAATGATCAAAGTTTAATGTTTAAGGTTTAACGTTTAAAGTTTATCAGGCTTGTAGTTGCAGTTGTTTACACAACCTTAAACTTTCACGTAAATCAAAGACGGATATTCAACTTTTGCTCAGCAACTCTTTTACAATTGCAGAAATAGTTTTGCCATCTGCTTTACCAGCTAACCTTTTTGTTGCCACACCCATTACTTTGCCCATATCAGCCGGTGATGAAGCTCCCGTTTCAGTTATGATGGTCTGCAATTCTTTTCTCAATTCTTCTTCACTCATTTGCTTTGGCAAAAACTTTTCGATCACTTCAATTTCTTCCTGCTCTTTTTGTGCAAGGTCCTGGCGGTTTTGCTGTTTGTAAATCTCCAGCGAATCTTTTCTTTGCTTCACCAGCTTTTGCAGCAATTTAATCTCATCATCTTCTTTCAATTCACCACTGGCACCTTCAGAAGTTTTGGCCAATAGTATGGCAGCTTTAATAGCCCGCAGGGCTCTTAATGTTTTTTCATCTTTTGCCAGCATGGCTGTTTTTAAATCAGCCATTATTTTTTGTTCCAAACTCATGGTATTGTAGTTATGGTTGTGAATTATTTTATCTCATTCCGTCGCTTTGTTTTCCTTCAGGTCCCGGTATTTTACTTTTTTAAAAAAAGCTCTTGCATAATTTTTCATGTCTTCACACATGTCTTCTTGCTGGGTAGCCCGCCTGTAAGTATCGGCCATCGTCATTAAAGTTTGATAAAAGAAATCTCCCATTTCATCAACCATCATTTCTTTTGTCCATAAATCAATCCGCAGGGCAGATTTATCTGCTGCATCCCAGAAAGCAATCATCATGGCTGTTGCTTTTTGAAAATTTTCTGCTGTAGAATCAGAGGCTTTCCAGAAAATTTCTGCCGGAATGCGATTTTCATCCATTTCCACCTCTATGGTAATTGTAGATTTTGCCATTGCAAATTTTTAAAAAGCCAAAGTTAAGTTCAATCAGTCAACAGCTTTTAATATAGTTTGCCAGAAAAGATTGGCAGTCGTTTGCCAACTGTATTTTTTCACCAGCTCTCTTCCTTTATCAACTAATTGTTTTCTCAATACTTCATCTTTATATATCAGCATCATTTTATCTGCTATGTCATTAAAATTTTGCGCTTCTGCATATAAGCCGGCCTCGCCACAAACTTCCTGCATGGCTGAATGAAGAGTTGTGATAACCTGCACTCCGCATTTCATGGCTTCGGCAACCGGTACACCAAAGCCTTCTATAAAAGATGGATACACCATTGCGTAAGCTGAGGCTGTCAGCAAGGCAAGCTCTTCTTCAGGCAAATAGCCCGTTAATACTACATCACTTCTGTATTTGTATGTTTTCAGGCTTTCAACAAAGCTTTCATACTTCCAGGCCAGCCTGCCGGCAATCACAAGTTTTAAATTGCTCTTCAGTCTTTTTTTAAAAATTGAAAATGCTTTTAGCAGGTTCATTAAATTTTTGCGGGGATGAATAGAGCCGGTGTACAAAAAATATTCTGCACCACCGGTGTATTTTTCTTTTATGACCTGCTTATCTTTTTCTGAAACCGGTTGAAAAACTTCTTTTACACCATTATATACTACATCAATTTTAGCTGCATCAACCTGGTAATGATCTACTATTTCTTTTTTTGAAAATTCAGAAACTGTAGCAATGCTCCGGGCTTTGTTCAAAAATTTCGGTGTGTATTTTTTGTAAAAGCCGGTATAAGATTTTTTGAGGTAAGAATCATCGTGCAAAAAAGCAAGGTCATGTATAACCAGGCATTGAGGCCGTTTAGTGGCTAATGAACAAAATCCATCAGACGAAACAAACACATCTGCTTTATATTTTCTTAGGATCGCCGGAATTTTTACATCAAACCAATATTTCCACAGTAGCGGATGCCGGGCCGGGGGGCCTGCAACTACAGGTGTAATGTTATCTGAAAAAATAAAGTGCTCATCATAAGGCCGGTCAAACACAAAAATAAAATGGTGTTCAGGATGCTGAATGCAGATAATTTTCATTGTTTCTGCAAGAAAATTTCCCATTCCTTCCAGGTAATCTTTCAATAGCAGCCTTGCATTAACAACAATGTTCATCCTTTAAAAAAAATTGCCTCAAAGGTAAAGGAAGAAGATTTTTGATGGCAGCCGGATAATTGCTCAGTAGATTATTGCATGTAACGCTGAGTGGCTTGCAATTTCTGCAGATGGTTTTCCTTTTTTGATTCATGAATTACTGAATTGGAAATAGAGCATTAGTACAATTGATTGCTGATTGAGTTGTGACTACTTTTATTATCGCTAACCAATATCGGTTAACATCACCAAAGCTCAACCTATGAAAAACATTTACTCGTGGATCATTAAGATTCTTGTGCTGTTGACTATGACAATTGCCTGCAATACCAGTTGGTCTCAATCCTGCCCAAACGGTTTTATCAGTACGCAAGCGTTTGATACCACCGTTTATACAGGTAGTGGAAACTATTCAACAGATTTTGTTTTTCCCAAGTTTAGCCCCGACAGTGGCGTGCTGCGTTGCGTACGTATGTGTATTACCATTACAGGCCGGGTAACCATGGCTCTTGAAAACAATGTAAATAGTGCGGCTACGTACAACATTCTTTACTATCGCAATGATACTTTAACCGGCCCCGGCTTAACGCCGCCGCTCACAAGTAATATTACTGTGAATTACGGTCCGTATTTGCTGGCAGCTTCTGATGGTGTTTCGTTTTCAGGTCCCGACTTCATCACTATCGGTCCGGATACAGTGCTGAACCAATCAACCACCTGCCGCACCATTACCGATTCAACCAGCCTGATTCAGTTTTATGGTGTTGATTCGCTGGTATATCATTATACCATTAATGCCGGGGCTGTTGTAACAGGTAGTGGTGACTATTTATTCTCAGTATCCACACAGGGTGAAGTGAGTTATCATCTGGAATATTGTTATTGCCCTTCATTTACACTTCCGTTGAGTGTATTTGAATTTAATGTGGTAAAAAAATCAAAAGATGAAGCTGAGCTGAACTGGAAATCTTTTAACGACCCCGTCAATAATTTTTCTTTTGAACCAGAAGTAAGCCGTGATGGCCTGCATTTTAAAAAGCTGGGCACTATTGATAAAAAGACAGGTCTTGCATCATACAACTATCGTTATAAAAAAGGAAATGAAACGAATGGTCGTTTTTATTTTAGAATTAAACAGGTTTATGCAAATAGTTATACAAGGTTCAGTGAAATAAAATATGTGGATCTTGAATCAGCGATGATTTCTAAATTAATTTTTTATCCAAATCCTTCCAGTGGAGTCGTTGGTATCAAATTTGCTGATATTTCAAGCGGAAAATTTTTAGTAGAAATTTTCACTGCACAAGGTCAGACAGTTCTTCGAAAAGAAATTGAGGCGTATGGAAATGAGTATAGACAAATAACATCACTGCAAAGCGGTAACTACTGGGTGAGGTTAACTGATGTTACGGGTCATCTGTCTTGTGTCAATCAACTTTTAATTAAATGACCTCTTAGGTGGAAGAGGATGGTGGCTTGTAAAAGGGGCCTTGGTTCGGGGCCCCTTCTTTTTTGCCCGTAATGAAGGATTTCAAACCGATTTTGCCCATTTAAATCCCCGCTTAAATGTTTACTTCAAACTGATCTACCAGTTTGCGCCTGTTTCTGAAAAAATTCCGAAAATGTTTATTTATCTGTATAATCCACTATAGTTTTGCTGCAATGGAATATAATACTACAAGAAACAACTTAATGATGAGGGAGTATGGAAGGCATATTCAGAAAATGATTGAGCATTTGCTGTCTATTGAAGACCCGGAAAGAAGACAAAGAAATGCCCAGGTTGTTATTGAACTGATGGGATTTTTAAACCCACACTTAAAAAATGTAGAAGATTTTCGTCACAAATTGTGGGATCATTTATTTTTTATTTCTGATTTTAAGCTCGACGTAAAATCCCCATATCCCATTCCAACAAAGGAAACTTTAAAAAGCAGGCCCCAGCCTTTGCCTTATCCCAAGCGTTATCCAAAATTTTCTCACTTGGGTAAAAACCTTGAGGTAATTATTGATAAAGCATTAAAAGAAGAAAATCCTGAAAAGAAATTGGGCTTTGCAAATGCCATTGCTTATTACATGAAGCTTGCTTATAACAACTGGCACAAAGAACTGGTGCATGATGATGCTATTCAAAGCGAATTAACTACTATCACTCATGGGCAACTGGAATTTACTAACACTCCTTTTGTAAAAGCTTACCAGGAAAACCGCGGCTATGGTAAACAACGCGGAAAATTTCAGCAAAGAGGCGGTGGTGGCCGTGGTGATAGAAATGGCGGCAGTGGTGGTGGCAAGTTCAGAAAGAAAAGATATTAATCGCTTTTCTCCCGGTTTTATATTTGCTCTCATCCAATTTTCTCATTCAATCCTCTTTTCATGAGGCAGGGAGGTTTTATGAATTGCTTTGAAGTTTATGGTGGTAAGAAATTAAAAGGCGAGATCATTCCCCAGGGTGCTAAGAACGAAGCGTTGCAAATTATCAGCGCCGTATTGTTAACTGCACAAGAAGTAACTGTTACCAACATTCCCGATATACTGGATGTAAACAATTTAATTAACCTGCTGGCGGCAATGAATGTAAAAGTTAACCACATTGACAGGCATACCTGCACGTTTAAGGCTGATGATGTTAACCTTGATTATTTGTTGACTCCAGAATTTAAAAGCAAAAGCGGAATGCTGCGGGGCTCAGTCCTGCTGGCCGGCCCCATGCTGGCAAGATTTAAAAAAGCATACATCCCCAAGCCCGGCGGAGATAAAATTGGCAGAAGGCGGTTGGATACTCATATCATTGGTTTTGAAAAATTGGGTGCTCAATTCAATTTCGATTCTGTGAATGGTTTTTTTCATTTTACTACTGATGGCTTAAAAGGAAAATACCTGATGTTGGATGAGCCTTCCGTAACAGGAACAGCCAACGTCATTATGGCCGCTGTTATGGCTGAAGGTTCTACAGTAATTTTTAATGCTGCCTGTGAGCCTTACGTTCAGCAACTGTGCAAAATGCTGAAAAAAATGGGAGCGAAAATAGACGGGATTGGCAGCAACCAACTGGTAATTGAAGGTGTAGAAGAATTGAAAGGAACTACACACAGGTTGTTGCCTGATATGATAGAGATTGGATCTTTTATTGGCATGGCAGCGATGACGCAAAGTGAGATCACTATTAAAAATGCAAGTGTAGAATACCTGGGTGTCATTCCGGAAAAATTCAGGCAACTGGGCATCGAGATCAGGCTGATAGGTGATGACATTTTTATTCCTGAACAGGAGATGTATGAAATTGAAACCTTTATGGACGGTGGCGTTTTGACGAT
>PSMD01000003.1:68712-75030 GCA_040289925.1 Chitinophagaceae bacterium
ATTCTGGTTACCGCCACGCAGGCAAAGGGCAGTGTGCTCATTCACCAAAAAATGTTTGAAAGCCGCCTGTTTTTTGTTGACAAGCTGATTGACATGGGCGCAAAAATTATTCTCTGCGATCCACACCGTGCTGTAGTCATCGGATTGGAGAGAAAGCAAAAGCTTCGCGGCATTACCATGAGCAGTCCCGATATAAGAGCTGGTGTTGCCCTGTTAATTGCTGCCTTAAGTGCCGAAGGAAAAAGCCTCATTCAAAACATTGAGCAAATTGACCGCGGCTACCAGTACATTGATGAACGATTGAGAAATCTTGGTGCCGACATTAAACGCATATAAAAAACAAACCCCGAAGAATCGGGGTCGCTCTGTTCATCAATAATCAACCTGTATGCTAAGCTATTGGTGTTTTAATGTGTCAACCGGTATAATCTCCTTTTCAATATAGCGTTCATCCAATGCTGCTCTTGAAAAAAGCTTTGTGCTAATCTTCTTTTTCTTTTTAATGGCCGTAGTCTTCAGTTTTACTTCTGTGGATTTTATTTCTGCGGAAGTTTTTGGTTCAATAAGATTGATGGTCATCTTTTCATTATTTCTTTTTTTTGCTTCAGCTGTTACCGGTTCTGTTTTTACTACCATTGTTTTTTTTGCATCCGGAGTTAGGGTAGCCACTACTGTTTTTTCATCTGTTGGCTGTGCATTCGTTTTTGTTTCAGAAACAGCCTCAGTTTCTTTGTAAAGATTTTGAAAGGCCTTGTTGTGCGTTGATTTTTTGTAATCAATAAAGCCGTAAATGCTTGCCCCCACCATCAGCACAGCACCGGCATAAAGGAAGGTTTTCATTGTTTTTGTTTTTAATTGTGATAGTTGTGTTTTATGAGTGGAAAGTTTTTAAATAAGCTTTGCTCCTGCGAAAAATGAAATATTCTGCAATCAGCATATTACCCAGCACACTTATCCAAAGGGAAATTTCATAGTTGTGCAAATGATCCCAATCCATCAGGTAAAAAAAAATGTGATACACACGAAAAGTAACAGCCGTCATCGCCATGGCATAAGAACGGATCATCCAGTTTTTATGAGCCAGTACATTTTTCTTTAAAATAGTTGTGAGGCCGTTTAGCGTAGTAATAAACCAGAAAATGGCCATGAACATGAACAGAGCTCTTTCTGCAAAACTTCCTTTTGCCCAAAACGACATATACAAACCCGTTGGTGCACCCAGGAATAAAACCACAAACACATAAACTCTTCCCGACCAGATGTGAATTTTCCTCGCTCTTTTTAAAATGAATCTCAAAAATTGAATTAACGCGGTGGCAATGCAAAAGGCTCCGGCAAAAATGTGTATGTAAAAAGAAGCGTTGTAAAGCTTTTGCTGAAACAGCACACTTCTTTCCTGTATAAAACTGAAATCTTTACTGAAAGAAAAATAAGGAAGAGTGTTATAAATGAGCAGCAGGCTAAAAGCAGCGACAGGAACCCAGAATAACATGCTGAAAAAGAAACGCACCGATTGCTGAAGCGTTAGGATTCGTGAGTTTTGCATACAGTTGATTTTGGGGTTTGATGCTGACATCAAAACCATTTCATATGCCTGCTGCGTTACAACTTTGTTAAAGGCCTGCCGGCAATAAAACTTTATTTTTGCCCAAACCCCTTTCGTGTGATAGCAATTGATAATGTACTCATCAGTGACAATGTAGTGGAAAAGCAATTTGTTTGCGACCTGAGTAAATGCAAAGGCGGCTGTTGTGAAGAAGGTGATGCCGGCGCCCCTCTTGAAGATGAAGAGCTTGACCTGGTGATTGAGCTTTATGAAACCATCAAACCTTATTTAACCGAAGCTGTTATTAAAGAAATTGAACGCAAGGGCAAGTATGTTTACCATAAGGAATTTGGTTGGGTAACACCTACGCTGGGTAACGACTCAGAAATTTGCGTGTATGGCCGCCGTGATGAAAATGGCATTATTAAATGTGCATTTGAACAGGCATATTACGATGGAAAAATTAAATGGAAGAAGCCGATCAGTTGCCATTTGTTTCCCATTATTGCCAGCAAAGGCAAAAATGGCGGCTATGATAAAATGAATTATGAACCGAGGCAAAGGCTTTGCAGCCCCGCCTGCGCACTGGGCAAGCAACTGCAGGTGCCGGCTTATGAATTTTTAAAAGAAGCAGTAATTAGAAAATACGGTGAGCAGTTTTATGAGGCGCTAGATGCTGTAGCAAAGAAAAAAGAAAAAGAAAAGCAGGAAAGAAAACCAAAGAAGAGTATGGTTAAACCGGCGTAATATTTTTTCAAAAAAGTCTCTTTATCATTTATGAAAGAAACAGCTTTAGATTTTATTGCAAAAGCAACCGTTAAATCAGCGGACAAAGAGCACCGCCGTAAAATTAATTTTAATATTGGCCGGTATAATGCTGCAGTGCCAAATGGTAAGCAACAATTTTCTGACCTGGAGCTTGCACGTCAAAAAGCTAAAAACCTGAAGTGGAAAGCCATTGAATCTTTAGATAAGCAACTGGAAAATTTTGAAGCTGCAATTACCCGCCGTGGTGCAAAAGTAATTTGGGCTGAAACTGCGGAGGAAGCTTGTAAGGAAATACTAAAAATCTGCCAGCAAAAAAATTGCAGAACGATTGTGAAGAGCAAAAGCATGGTGACGGAGGAAATTCATTTGAATGATTTTTTAGAAAGACACAATATTGAAAGTGTAGAAACTGATTTGGGAGAATACATTCAGCAGCTGGATGGCGAGCCGCCTTACCATATTGTTACACCCGCCATGCACAAAAGCAAAGAAGATGTAGCAAAACTGTTTGCAGAAAAATTAGGAACTGATCCGAAGCTGACACCTGAACAACTCACTCTTGTTGCCAGGCAAATTCTTCGTGAAAAATATTTGCAGGCAGAAATCGGAATAACCGGCGCCAACTTCATCATTGCAGATATTGGTGGAGTAGCCGTTACAGAAAATGAAGGGAATGCCAGGCTGAGCTCGGCATGGCCAAAAACGCATATTGTAATTACCGGTATTGAAAAAGTTATTCCTTCACTCACTGATTTGTCTTTGTTCTGGCCCTTGTTGGCAACCTATGGTACAGGGCAACGGATGACGGTTTATAATTCCATCTTCACCAGTCCGAAACAGGCAAATGAAAATGACGGACCTGATGAGATGTATGTAATCTTGCTCGACAATGGCCGCACAAATATTCTCGCAAATCAAAAAGCAAGAGAGAGTTTGTATTGCATTCGCTGCGGAGCCTGTTTAAATGCCTGCCCGGTTTACAAAAATATCGGTGGCCATAGTTATGAAAACACGTACAGCGGACCAATTGGTTCAGTGATTACGCCACATTTAAAACAAATGGATGAATGGAAGCATTTGAGTTATGCATCCAGTCTTTGTGGAAATTGTACTGAAGTTTGTTCTATAAAAATCAATTTGCATGAATTGCTTTTGGAGAACAGGCATAAAGCAATAGAAGAAGGTTATAGTTCTTTTACGGAACGCATGGCCTGGAAAATGTGGAAGCTGGCCATGTTAAGACGAGGCATAATGAACACAGGCAGCGGTAAAATGAAGAGCTGGGTAATTAATCATTTTGTAAAAGGCTGGAGCAGGCATCGCAGTGAGCTGGAGTTTCCCAAAAAAACATTTAATGAGCTGTGGCGGGAAAAATATGTAAGACGTTAGTTGGCTTCTTCTCTATAAATTCGTTTTGTGCTCTTCTACACTCATACCTTTACCCCACGACTGCAA
The DNA here is from genome assembly GCA_040289925.1 of Chitinophagaceae bacterium. GTDB lineage: Bacteria > Bacteroidota > Bacteroidia > Chitinophagales > Chitinophagaceae > VBAU01. Next base: position 72,482 of record PSMD01000003.1, read on the forward strand.
TACATCTGCAAGTTTATCGCCACTGAATTATTCGGACAACCTTTTGTAATCACCGGCTCAGTAGATGAATTCAAATCTTCTCCGCAGCCCAAATTGAACTATAGCGATACGGGTATCACCAATGAAGAGGTTTGGATAAAACCTCACGGATTGTTGTTTGAAAGAAAAATTTCACAACAAAACATTTCCTGCTACAACTACAATGGGTATAAAGCATTTTTTAAAACTGAAGACGATTTTGGCTTCGATATTTTTTCTGCCGCTTTTTACCTGATGAGCCGGTATGAAGAATATTTGCCGCATCAAAAAGATGAGTATGGCCGCTATGCACATGCCAACTCACTGGCCTTTCGTGAAAGCTTTCTGCATCTTCCGTTGGTAAATATCTGGATTGAGCAATTCAAACAAAAACTAAAAGAAAAATTTCCGGCGCTGCAGTTTCAAAAACGTTCATTCACTTTTATTCCAACTTATGATATTGATGAAGCTTTTGCCTACCGGCACAAAGGATTTGTTAGAACGACGGGAGGATTGTTAAAATCAATATTCACCGGCAACGTTCAGCAAGCAAAGCGGCGGCTGTTAACAGTAACAGGTAAATTGCAGGATGAGTATGATTCATTTGCTGAGATGGATAGAATTCATGAAGCTTACAACTTAAAACCTGTTTATTTTTTTCATGTGGCCCAAAAAAATGATCGCTACGATAAAAACATTCTCCCTTCCAAAAGGGCCATGCAGGATGTAATTATTCGTCATGCAGAAAAATATGAGCTGGGCATTCATCCCTCCTGGCAAAGCGGTGATGAACCCGGGAAATTGAAAACCGAAATTCTTCACCTCGGCCATATTGCAGGAAGACAAATTAAATCATCGCGGCAGCATTATATCCGCTTTAATATGCCCGCTACTTTCCGGCAGTTGATAGATGCGGGCATTGAAAAAGATTTTTCAATGGGCTATGGAAGTATTAACGGCTTCAGGGCCTCAGTAGCATCGCCGTTTTATTGGTATGATTTGGAAAAAGAGGAAAAAACAAATCTTCTTTTATTTCCTTTCTGCTTTATGGATGCCAATAGTTTTTTTGAAGAAAAAAAATCCGCTGCAGAAGCTTTAGAGGAATTGCTGAGTTATTATGATGCAGTAAAAAAAGTCAGCGGAACACTCATTACCATTTGGCACAACATTTTTTTGGGAACCGCAAAGAGGTTTGAAGGATGGAAAGAGGTTTACGAGCAATTCCTTCAAAAACTATCAACATAAAAATTTACACACCTTCTGTTTCCGGTTGTGCAGGCGAAGGAACTCCTTTGAATGCTTTGTTGACCAGATAAACTCCCAGCAATGTTACAGCACCGCCGGCAGCAATGAAAATGGTGAGCTTTTCTCCAAAAATTAACCACCCAAAAATAACTGCCACTACCGGGTTGATGTAAGCGTAAATAGAGGTTTGCTCCGTTGGCAAATTTTGCAAAGCATATAAATAAGCAATAAAAGAAATAACAGAACCAAAGATGACGAGGTAAGAGATGGCTGCCCATGATTGCCAGGGCACCTGCGCCGGCGGAACAGATTGGTTTGTGAAAGATGAAATAGCAACAAGTGCAGAGCCGGAAATCAGCATTTGTAACCCGAGACTAAAATAGGGATTGAAATTTTCTGCCTGCTGCTTGGTGTACAAAGTTCCGAATGCCCATGTCCATGTGGCAATGAGTGAAAGGATAATTCCAAAACGAAAATCCGGGATCCCGAAATCCTGCAGATGCTCATAAAAAATAATACAAACACCACCAAAGCCAAGCAACAAACCAACAATAGCTTTTGCCGGAATTTTGGATGCAGTAAACAAACCAATCACCACCAGCCACAAAGGGAAAATGGCGCCCATGATAGAACCAAGACCTGCAGAAATATATTTTACACCCCAGGTGCTAAGCCCATTGCTTAATCCAAAATTTAGAATGCTGAGAACGATGATGGGAATCCATTCTTTTTTCTTCGGAAAAGAATATCCTTTTGCTACAAAAAAAATTACATAACAAAGTCCACCGAGAATTTGGCGGATGCCAGCCATTTGCAATGCCGGCATATGTTTAACTCCCTGCTTTGATGCAATCCATGTCGTTCCCCAGAAAAAGCAAACAAGTGCCAGTGCAAAAATTGCTTTTGCCTTTGTTCCTTTTTTGCGAATAGTAAACGGGTTCAGTGAATCAACGCTTTTCACCACGCCGGATGACTGAGAAATAACTTTATTGAAATCGAATTTGAACAATCGGGAAAGTTTTTACAATGCATTTTAAACTAGTGTTTGAAATGCCTCATGCCAGTCATAACCATTGCCACGCCATTTTGTTCACAATAGTTAATCGAATCTTTATCACGAACAGAACCGCCGGGTTGAATAAATGCTTCTATACCGGCAGCATGCCCCATTTTCACGCAATCATCAAATGGAAAAAATGCATCGCTTGCCATTACTGCTCCTTTCAAATCAAAATTGAATTGTTTTGCTTTTTCAATCGCCTGGCGCAACGCATCAATGCGGCTAG
>PSMD01000003.1:75049-88543 GCA_040289925.1 Chitinophagaceae bacterium
CGCAACCCTTTCCTATAAGCTGCTTATTCTTTACCAATGCAATGGCATTACTTTTTAAATGCTTGCAAACGAGGTTGGCAAAAACAAGATCTTCTTTTTCTGCTTTAGTTGTTTCTCTGCCGCCGGCTTCTTCCCACTTGCTATAATTTCCCTCATCAATTGTTTGGGTTAATACACCATTAAGCAAAGAGCGAAATTGTTCTGATTGCCGCGGCTGTTCTTTCAACTTTAATAAGATCCGGTTCTTTTTCGTTTGAAGGATCTGTAACGCTTCGTCTTCAAACGATGGAGCAATCAGCACCTCAAAAAATATTTCACTAATAGCTTCTGCAGTTTGTTTGTTGATGATGTGATTGCAAACCAGCACACCGCCAAATGCACTTTCAGGATCTCCGGCTAACGCATCTTTCCATGCCTCTTCAACTGTTTGGCGAGATGAAATGCCGCAAACATTGGTATGCTTGATGATGGCAAAAGTGATTTCTGAAAATTCGTTTATTAGCTGGATGGCTGCATCAACATCTACCAGGTTGTTATAAGAAATTTCTTTGCCATGAAGCTGCTCAAACACTCCATTCAAGTTTCCTGTAAAACTGGCTTGCTGATGAGGATTTTCTCCGTAGCGTAAAACTTTCACCTGTGCATCAGTTATCTCTTCTCCTGAAAAATAGTTTGCAATGGCAATGTCATAATCCTTCACCACTTCAAAAGCTTTGGCAGCAAATTTTTTTCTTTGTGCAAGAGTGGTCTCAGCGTTTTGTTCTTTCAGAATTTTTGTCAGCTCAGCGTAATCATTCTTTGAAGCAACAACAACAACATCTTTAAAATTCTTTGCGGCTGCACGAATTATTGAAGGTCCGCCAATGTCTATTTTTTCAATGATCAGTTTTTCGTCGGTGGTTGAAGCAATCGTTTCCTGGAAAGGGTAGAGGTCAACGATCACCAGGTCTATTTCAGGAATTTTGTATTGCTTCATTTCTGCTACATCTTGATCATTGTCTCTTCTCCCTAAAATTCCACCGAACACGGAAGGATGCAAGGTTTTTACTCTTCCGCCTAAGATAGAAGGATAGGATGTGAGTGAATCTACTGGCACAACCGGGCAGCCCAGTTCTTCAATAAACTTTTGTGTGCCTCCGGTTGAATAAAGGATTATACCCAGTTGCTGAAGTTGCTGAATAATTGGCGCAAGGCCATCTTTATAAAAAACAGAAATTAATGCTGAGTTGATCTTTTTGTTCATTGCCTGCATTTGAATAGCCATGCCACGGAATTACACCGTGGCATGTAAAAAATGAGAGGCAAACTTACATCAATCAATAGTCATCACAAAAGCACCTTGTTCACTTACGTTGTGGAAAGGAATCTTCCTGGCTTCACAATCTTTTTTCCAATAGCCAATTTTCCATGGCGGTACCGAGCCATCGCAAACCACTCGTTTAACAGAGAAAGTGTTGAAAAGTTTTTCAAGGTACAGTTTTGGGTTTTTAGAAATGATGAGCAGGTCAATTGGTATAGAAGGGCTGGACGATTCAAAATTTACGGTGCTGTCAATAACAACAATTCGCTTACTGCCAACCTGTAACAGTTTGTTATGCTGCTGTAAACCAGGTAAAGTATATGCTGGCTCTATTCGTTGTAAAATTCTTGAAGGCTTCAGGTGAAAATTTCTTACAAAATCATCGGCGAGCAAGTTGCTGTCGCCCACAAAAAAATATTTATTGCATAACACTACATCAATGGCCTGGTGTTTTGGAACGTTGTACACAATTAATTTTTGCTGTTTATTGGCCTGCCAAAATGAAATGCTGCGCAGCGAGATGAAAGCAAGCAATGAAAAAAGTGCGGCAACAAGACCGGCTTTCTTTTTTTCCAAAAGCCAATAACCGCCTGCTACCACCAGGGCAATGAGAGCAAGGGCTTGCCAAATAGAAATTTGCAGGCCGTCCCAGAGAGAGAAGGGAAGTTTTTCAATCGCCTCAATCCAACTGTTCATTAAGCCAATGAAAAAGCTGAGAATTTTTCCTGTTAATTTGGCGATGAAAGGAATAAAGGAAACGGCACACAAAAAAATCTCACCTAATAAAATAATTCCGGATAGCGGCACTGCCAAAAAATTTGTAAGCAGAAAAAAATTAGGGAACTGGTGAAAGTGATAAATGCTGAGTGGGGTAGTCAGCAATTGCGCTGCAATTGTTACTGCGTTTAGCTTCCAGGCATAATCCAAAGCTTTATTTTTTATGTAGAATAAATGATAGATGGGCTGCATGAAAATAACGATGCTAAGTACAGCAGCGTATGAAAGTTGAAAGCCAACATCCCAAAGCCAGAAAGGATTATAGCAAAGAAGGATGAAAGCTGAAAAAGCCAGCGAATTATAAATGGAACTTCGTTTGGAAAAACAATTGCCGGCAACCATGCAGGTAAACATTACTGCAGAACGCAGCACCGAAGCCTGGCCACCCGCCAGCAGGCTAAACAGCCAAAGACCAGAGATGACAAGAATGGCTGCCAGGTATTTTGTTGACCGTTTGCGTTGCAGTGGTTTTGTAAGTAAGCCAAGCAGCCAGTAAATCAGGGCCAGGTGCATACCGGAAATGGCAATGATGTGCACCACGCCGGTATTGGAATAGGATTCCACCAGGTTTTTATCCAGGTCATCTTTATAACCAATCAGCAAAGCTTCAGCGAGGCCCTGTTCTTTTTCACCCGGAATAAATTTTTTAAGAATGAAGATCACTTTTTCTCTTCCCGAAAAGATCAGTTGTTTCCATACAGATTTTTTTGTTGCAGGCAACAGTGCAAAATCATTTCCTTTTAAATACACCTGGTGAGTGATGTTTTGAAAAAGACTGTAGCGTTTGTAATCAAATCCTCCCGGGTTGCCGGCATTCTTTATGGGCTGCAGCGGTTTGTTTGTGATGAGTTGCGTACCATATTTCAGGTTTCCAATTGCACTATCTTTTTTAAAATAGATAATGATCTCACCTTTTGTTTGCTCCCAGCCTGAATCAAGCCATATGGCTTCTATTTTGGCATTGGCTTTATATGAGTTTGTTTTTTCAATTGGGGTTTCCTGGAGTGTTATTAATAAAGATTGTTTTGGTTGATAGATTTTTCCAAACCAGTTGGGTTGGTGCTCAATGTTTTTGTACCAGCTTAGCAAGCCACCGATGGAAAGAAATAAAAAGCTGATGAAGATTCCGGTGACAATGGAAAGCTGAACACGTTTGAAGACCGGTAAAAGAAATGAGCAGGCAACACCCATTGAAGATGCAAAAAGCAAGATCCAAAATAGCTGATTGGGTATTTGAAAATTCCATTGCAAGACAATGCCAATCATTAAGGGAATCAGCAGGCGGAGAAAAGGAGCACGTTTCCAAACAGGAATAAGGCCAACCATGCTGAGAAAATACACAGCGCCGTGAACTTATAAAATACCACAAATTGGTAGGTTTAACAAAATCCCAGCGTGTCAAACTTCTTACCCAAAATGGCTACATCATCTGCATTCAGCCAGTTCTTTAAAACGGTTGCATAAACATTCTTAAAGTCAATCCTGTATTTCAAATCACCTTCATCAAGATCGGTAAGATTGGGAAGTTCATTAATAATTCCTTTTTGCTTTAAGCCGCCACCAATTAAAAACATGTTGTTAGCTGTGCCGTGGTCGGTTCCGCCGCTTGCATTTTGCGACACTCTTCTTCCAAACTCAGAAAACGTGAACATCAGCACATCATTGAAACGGTTGTTTGCTTTCAGGTCTTTTGTAAAAGCTCTTACTGCATCACTCAGTTCTCTAAACAACCTTTGCTGCTGCGCCTGCTGGTTAATATGTGTATCAAAACTGCCGAGGGAGATGTAATAAACCTTTGTATTGATATCCGAGAAAATCAAAGAAGCAATCGTTTTCAATCCCTGGCCTAACTCCGTTCTTGGATAATCAGCAGCGGAAGGGTGCAATTTGCTTTGCTGAAAAATATAATCTGCCGAAGACAAAGTTTCAGACATGGTTTTGTAGAGATAGTCAACGGTTTCTTCACCGCTGCTTCCTTTTCTGTCTTTCAAAATATCTCTGAAATATTTTTCATTGCTTGTTCCAAACAACCGCTTCGGATCTTTCATGGCTATGGCTTTGGAGTGTTCACCTTTTAAAGCAAGGCTCAGCACATCATCAATTTCCAAAGCATAGGTTGGCTGAGCACAGCCCTTGCATTGTGCATCCAAATATCTACCCAGCCAGCCCGAGGTTAAGTATTCGGTGCTGGCACTGCCGGTTTGCCAAATATCCATGCTTCGGAAATGTGAACGATCCGGGTTAGGATAGCCAACATTATTTAAAATGCCGAGGCTGCCATCGTCATACAATTCCTGCAGCGCAGTTAAGGCCGGGTGCAAACCCACTTCATCTGTCAAACGCAAAGCTTTTTCTTTCGCAATTCCCAGCTTCGGCCTTTCGCGGTAATAAATATCATTGCGAAAAGAAATAACGGTATTCAACCCATCATTGCCACCGCTCAATTGCAAAATCACCATCACTTTATTGCCGGGTGGTACAACTGTTTTTCCCTCAAAAGCTTTTAAAAATTTTGGAACCATGAGGGATGCTGTGGCAAGAGAACTAACTTTTAAAAACTCACGGCGTTTTATTATTACCATACAAACAATTTTAGAATTAATGATTTGGGGTTTTGAATTTAGAGATCCGAAACCCGAAATCTGAAATTAACATAGCTGGTATTCGGGCTCACTCATAATGTGAATGGTGGCCGATTTAATAAAGTTTTCGCGGCTGCTGTTGTCGGCATAGCTTTTAATCACATCTGCACCCACGGCTGTTTTTGTTTGCAACAAATAGGCTGAAAGGTCATTCACGAGTTCTTCCCGCGGAACTTTTTCATAGAACTTCAAATAATCTTTCCAGTCAATTTCAGCTACAATCGGTTTACCGGCTTTCCCCATTCCTTTTATTTTATTGCCCTTGAGCTTATCGTCGTCCATGCGCCCCATCATCTGGTCATCATCATCTTTCGGTTTTACATTCCATTCATCCCTGTCGCTGATCAATTGCGGCAAACGCATCCGCATCATCAGCGTTGAACTGTCAATCCAGGTTTTTCCACCGGGCCAGCCGGACACGTTAGGCGGATAAAAAAGTATTTGCCCTAAGATGCGTTGCAATAACAACAACACCTCTTCATTCTCCAGCTTCATCGGCAGCATACGTTGAATGCCGGCAATAAGTTCAATGGGAGACTTGATGCGGTTGCCGATATTCTTTTCGTCGTAGAACCAGTCGCTGGTAAAAATATCTTCCATCAGCTTGCCAATGTCATAGTTGCTTTTATAAAAGCGATCAGCGAGCCACTCTGTTTTTTCTGCATCTGGTTTTTCATTCACGAAGTATTTATAAATTTTTTGAGTGATGAACCGGGCAGTTTGTTTTTGGTCCAGTAAAATATCCAGTACCTCATCACCATCAAAATTGCCGCTGCGGCCTAAAACTGTTTTTGATCCAAAGTCGTGCTGGCCCTTGCGAAAAACAAATTCTCCTTTGATATCGGCGCCCCACCCGGTAAATGCCCGGGCCGCTTCTTTAATATCATGCTCAGTATAATTGCCGCGGCCCAGGGTAAACAATTCCATTACCTCACGGGCAAAGTTTTCATTGGGATGATCTTTCCGGTTTTGATTGTTGTTTAAAAAATTAAGCATGGCTGCCGACTTAGAGACTTCGTGCAGCATGACTCCAAAATTTCCGAGTGCGTTTTGCCGGAGAATATCCAGCAGTTCCTGTTGAAAAAATATATTGAGGTTGCGGCAGGCAAAATGTCCGTGCCAAAACAAAGCCATTTTTTCTCTGAGCTGCGCCTCACTGTTCACCATTTCGCCCAGCCAGGCAAGGTTCAGGTTGCGGATGCTTTCTCTGCTCTTTTTTTGCAATTCTTTTCGTTTGTTTTCATCCAGCTCAGGTTTTTGTTGCTGGCGGCCCACTTCCTGTATGCCCATCATCAATCCTTTCAAATAATTATCGGCCACATCAATGTACTCTGGCTTATTTGCGGAAGCTTTTTGCAGGGCCTTGTATAAATTTTTCGGAGAGGTTTTGTTGAGATCTTGTAGCTGCTCAACGGCAGGACCAAAACCGGCACGCCAAAGCAGGTGCTGGTTTTTAAGTTGATTGTTTGCCGGCATTAAAAACTGATTTTGGAGTGTTGTGACTAAATTATACCAAATAGGTTTAACAAAGGATGCAGTTAAAAATAGTTAAACGATTTTTCGGCGGCTGTTATTTTTAAATTTGAGCTATGAGATGGAGAGCCTGGAAATATCTTTCTCCGCTGGTGCTGTATGCTGCGGCAGTAATGGCTTTCATTTCTTATGGCGGTTTTATTTGGGCACCGCTTATTTATGCATGGATAATCTTTCCGGCGGCTGGATTGTTCATCAAACCCAATTCGAAAAATATGTCGGCTACACAAGAAGAACTGGCCAGGGCCGACCGGACTTACGATTTTATTCTTTACGCCATAGTTTCATTGCAGTACGGCGGATTTTTTTTGTTCCTCCAAAATATTATGGATCCGCAATTATGAGGTTTTGAAATAGCAGGCAGAATTTTAGTAATGGGATTGATTTGCGGTACACTCGGCATTCATCTAGGTCATGAACTGGGGCACCGTAGTAATCGCTTTGACCAAACTCTTGCCAAACTATTATTGCATTCTTCTTTGTACATGCATTTTTTTATTGAGCACAATAAAGGGCATCATAAACGTGTAGCTACAAAAGAAGAGCGGGGCAGTGCAAGACTGAACGAACCCGTTTATTTCTTTTATTTCCGCACTATTATTTTTAGCTACTTCAGTGCATGGCATATTGCTAATGCAGATGTAAAGAAAAAAGGAAGAAAGATTTTTTCTCTAAATAATCCTATGCTGCAGTTTCAACTGGTGCAGCTTGCTTTTGTTGGGTTGATTTACTTTTTATTTGGCTGGCTGCCCATGTTGTATTTTCTGCTGGCACCGTTGGTGGGTGTTTTGTTGTTAGAAACTGTGAACTACATTGAGCATTACGGCTTACAGCAGAAAGAACTTGGAAATGGAAAATATGAAAGGGCCATGCCGCAGCATAGCTGGAACAGCGATCATGTAATTGGAAGACTAATGTTGTTTGAGCTTAGCCGCCACAGCGATCCTCATTATCTCGCCAGCCGCAAATATCAAATACGGCGGCATCATGAAGATTCACCGCAAATGCCAACGGGCTATCCGGGTATGATGGTTTTGTGCCTCATTGCGCCAATGTGGTTTTGGGTGATGAACAGGCGAATAAACTATTACCCTCAACAAACGCCTGCTACTTCCCTAATAAAAACTGAACTCCAAGGTTAATAGAATTTAACCCGTTGAAGTTTATACCTGCTCCCCAGCTTTTGATTGTGTTCTCCCTGCCCGCTGAAATGGTTTTTATTTTTTGATAGTTCCAGAAAACAGGTTGGCCAGGAAAGTTTGCAATTGAATTTTTTTGGTGGCATTCTATGCAACACCGGGAAATAGGGAAGCATATAACTGAAAACCTTTTTGCGAATTATTTGAAGGTTCAAATTTTTTCTTTTATAGCAACAGCGCTGATATCAGCCTGGCCAAAAATGTAAAGCCTGTTGGCAATGTTTTTATAGCCACGAAGAAATATTCCGCCACCGGTTCTGTCGGCTGTGTGTTTGGTTGGGTCGGTTATGCCGCTTTCATATTTTGTATGTGAGTAGATGATGTTTATGCCTGTTAGCAGATTATCCTTTACAGCTACGCCAAATGATGGTGTAATATTTATTGCCTGTGAAGAATTTTTATTGCCCGCAGATTCCGATTCAGTACCTGAAAAGCCCAGGCTGCCCCCAATTAAAAAAGTGTTTTTGCTAATTTGAGAATAAGCAGATGCAAATGATAGAAGAAATTATAATGCAAGGCAAAGAAACTTTTCTCATAACAGCAGATTGAATGTTTAATGATTTTTGAAAGAGGCAAAAATAAAAATGGAGGAGTTGCAATGAAGGGTTGTTAATTTTGTTTAACAGCTTTAGCAATAACAAGAAGGAAGGAATTTGCGAATGATTATCCCTTATCCAATAACCGCTTCTCCAAAATATTTCACTAAAACTTCCGGCAGTTGAATACCGTTTTCTGTTTGATGATTTTCCAGCAGGCAGGCTACAATCCTGGGTAAGGCAAGTGAACTTCCGTTTAATGAATGTACAAGCTGTGTTTTACCGCTGCCGTCCTTAAAACGGATCTTCATGCGGTTGGTTTGAAAACTTTCAAAGTTGGAAACCGAACTTACTTCCAACCATTTTTCCTGCGCAGCACTCCACACTTCAAAATCATAAGTGAGGGCCGAGGCAAAGCTCATATCGCCACCACATAATTTTAAAATGCGGTAAGGCAGGTTGAGCGACTGAACTAATTTCTCTACATGGTTTACCATTTCTTCCAGCACGGCGTAGCTTTTTTCAGGGTGCACCAGCTGAACAATCTCTACTTTATCAAACTGGTGAAGACGGTTTAGTCCTCTCACATCTTTTCCATAACTGCCCGCCTCTCTTCTAAAGCAGGGAGTGTATGCAGTCATCTTCACCGGCATATCCGTTTCTTTCAAAATCTCATCTCTGAAAATATTGGTAACGGGCACCTCCGCAGTTGGAATGAGGTAAAAACCATCCTGTGAAGCAAAATACATTTGACCTTCTTTATCCGGCAACTGACCTGTGCCGTAAGCCGTGGCTTCATTCACCATCAGCGGTGGAAGGTATTCAGTATAGCCGGCGGTGGTGTTGTAATCCAAAAAATATTGAATCAGGGCTCTCTCCAGTTTAGCACCTTTTCCTTTATACACCGGAAAGCCGCTACCGGTAAGTTTATTGCCCAGCTCAAAATTTATCAGGTCGTATTTTTTAGCAAGGTCCCAATGCGGTAATGCGCCCGCGGGTAAATTGGGTTTGTTGCCTCCTTCTCTTACAACAATATTGTCTGCAGGCGTTTTGCCCGGGGGCACTTTTTCCGAAGGCAGGTTGGGAAGCTTTACCAATTCTTCCTGTAGCTGTTTTTCAGTGGCGGCCAGTTTTTCGCTGATTGGCTGTAAAGATGTTTTCAGGTCAGCCACTTCTTTCTTCATGCTTTCAGCCTGCTCTTTTTCCCCTTTAGCCATCAACTGTCCAATTTGTTTGGATGAGCTGTTCACTTTTGCCTGCGTATTATCAAATTCAAGTTGCAATCTCTTTCGCTCATCATCCAAAGCAAGAATAGTATCCACCAACTCCGGCTCTGCAAAATGCTTAATAGCCAATCTTTCTTTTACCCGGTTTATATCCTGTCGTAAAACCTGTAGCTGTAACATCTGTTTTCAGTTTGCGGCAAAGGTAATTGTTGACAGAGAATCAAAAACCAGCTTAGAGCTTCGGGCTATTATGAGTTTCTGGCATTCATCTTCGCCCACCACCAACCAGCAAGTAGCAAGCAGTCCCCCTAACTTTGCTGCATGTTTGTAAATGAAGATTTGCAGCAACGCTGGTGGAATTTAGAAGCCAGGCTGGTTGAACGGTTTGGGAAAAAACCTGATCTTGAAACTATTTTATTCCTCATTGGCATACAGGAGTTAGGAGACATCAAAAAAAAATTTACCAAAGAGCAAAAACAGGATTTGATGCATATAGCCGTTTGCTCTTTGCTTTCGCCTAGCGGCTATTATGAGCTGGAAAGAAAAGACGAAGACGGCTGGCCGCATTTTAAGCAGTTAAAACCTATGCCGGAAATGTCGGCAATTGAGCAGGAAAATTTTTTAAAAGATCATGTGCTGATATATTTTGAAACACACGATTTCTAAACAGAAAAATGAAAAATATCATGTTGAAGAAATTGCTCTTTCTGATTTTCATTCCCAGCTTTTCAGTACTAGCAACCGCACAGCAAGACACCGTTGTTACAAAGAAAGACAGGAAAAGAGATGTGCTCATTCAAACCAATTACGGAGATATGGTTGTTCGGCTTTCAAACGAAACTCCACTTCATCGTGATAATTTTTTAAAACTGGTGAAGAGTAATTTTTATGATAGTATTCTTTTTCACCGCGTCATCAACAACTTTATGATCCAAGCGGGAGACCCCAACAGTAAGAGAGCGGAAAAAGGGCAACCACTCGGTAACGGTGGTCCTGGTTATACGATTCCTGCTGAGTTTCGTCCGGACCTGTTTCATAAAAAAGGAGTGATAGCTGCCGCAAGGATGGGCGATAATGTGAATCCGCAAAAAGCAAGCAGTGGCAGCCAGTTTTACATTGTGCAGGGGAAAATTTTTACCGATGCCGGACTTGATTCAACAGAAACCTTCAGGCTTAACGGAAGAAAAATTCCAAAAGAGCAAAGAGAAGTGTATAAAACAATTGGGGGCACGCCGCACCTCGATCAAAACTATACGGTGTTTGGTGAGGTAGTAAAAGGCCTGGATGTAGTGGATAAGATTGCAGCCGTAGCTACCAGCAAACTTGCTGACCGTGACCGGCCGCTGGAAGACGTGAGGATCATCAAAGCAAGGCTGATCAAAAGAAAAAAATATAAGCACAACAATTAAAATAAACCGTTCAGTCAAAAAAGCAGAAAGGCATTCCATCGAATGCCTTTCTGTATAAAACCACACACACTAATTTATTGCTGGCCTATTACTGAGCTGGATGAATTAGCACGGCTCTTTTCTTCTTCTACTCCGGTATTTCTTTGTCTTTCACTTTTAACCTGGTTGCTGCCAAAGCGGTAAGTAAAATTGATCTTGAATTGAGTGGCTTCTGGTCTGCCTTTTACTTTTAAGTACTGCCCGGCAAAATTGCTTACACCACTCCAGCGCAGTGTAGAGAACACATCACTCATTGAAATTTTTACATTGGCTTTACCTTCAAAAAATGTTCTCATCAGGCCGGCATCTACTGCCCAAAGAGCATTGCTTTTAAATGTGCCACCCCAAATACCTTTCGAATTGTACCACCCACCTACTTCGGCAGTGTACACTTTTGCAAATTTCAGGCTGTGCTGCATAAAAATGTTATAAGAAAACGCATCGAGGTCAACCGTTCTTCCTTCTCCAAAATTTGCTTTATAGTGTGTGTAGTTAGCTGAAGCATTTGCATACACACTGTAGCTTTTATATTGAAAAGGATAACTGATGTTCAGGTTAAATACATCCTGCGTTGCCAAATTCTTTTTGGTCATAAAGCTTTTTGACCTTTCAATAGTATCAACTAACTGGGTAAATACATCTGAAACATGGCTGTAGTTCAATGTTGTATTCAGCTTGAATTTGTACATGTGCGTAATAGCAAAGCTGTTGGTATATTGAGGCCTTAACTCTGTATTACCTTTCATGTATGTGTATTCATCCAGCTTAAATTCAAATGGATTCAGATCCTGGTAAGCAGGCCTGTCAATGCGGCGGCTGTAGCGAAAACCCCATTGATTCATCGGGTTTTTGTTGTAGGTAATGGCACCGCTGGGGAAGAAGTCTGTATAGCTGCATTTGAACCTTGCTGTTGAAGGAACGAAGCCATTCCCATTTTCGTTTACAAAGCCATTTGACACTCCTTCACTCACTGTATTTTCCATTCTCACCCCAAAGTGTATCATGAAGTTTTTTGTCTGCGTATTATAATTCAGGTAAAGAGCATTGATGTTTTCTTCATATTTAAAGACATTGCTTCTTGTGCTATCGTAATTTTTTTCTCCCGGCAATATATCATAACGGTTAAAATCATTGGTTGTTTTTACAAAAGATGTTTTACCGCCAATACCCAGTTTACCTTTTTTACCCGTTGTGTAATCCGCTTTCATACTATAAATGTCAATATCAGTAGGTGTAATAAACTGGTAGATCTTTGTATCATACAAATTACCTGATTCATTGTAGTAATAATTGCGTTGCAGTTGGTCACTGTTCATTCTAAAATACCCAAGGTCGGCATCTACATTCAGTTCATGACCCATTGTATCGGTAAAGCGATAGTTGGCATTGTAGTTCATATTATTCCTGCGGTCATTTGTACTATTATGCGCAAGCAGCGTTTTTTTCAAGTCTTTTGTAAGAATATAGCTGATAGGTGTTGAGCTTCTGCTCTCATTGCCTGGTTCATTCCTGTTACCATTGATCATAATGCCAAAAATGCTTTTACTGCTGGCATAAAAATCCACTCCAGCTTTAAAATTGTGGCTTTCACTTTCATTCCACATGACAGACTTTTGGTCAAACAAGGTATCGAGCACATTGCGATACAATGTCATTTTCATTTCATTCTTATTCTTGTTAAAATTGTAATTACCAAAAATGTTGATCTTTTTATCTCTCGTATTCCAGGCAATTCCTGCATTATGCTTTGGATAAATGCCAACAGCATAACCTGCATTTGCGGAGCCATTTGTGCCAAAGGACTGGTTTTTCTTTAGCCTGATGTTAATGATGCCGGCATTGCCTGCTGCATCATATTTGGCAGATGGATTGGTAATGATCTCTATGGATTCAATTGAGCCGGATTGTAAAGATTTCAGATAAGCTGCAAGGTCAGTTCCTGATAAAGGAGTTGGGCGGCCATCAATATATACCTGTACGCCATTTTTCCCCGCCAGGCTAATGTTATCATCTTTATCAATAGTCACTCCCGGAGATTTTCTCAATAATTCCAACGCATCATTTCCAACAGCATTGATGGTACCTTCTACATTCACAATGGTTTTATCTGCTTTAACTTCCACCATTGGTTTCTTGGAGGTTACTACAACTCCTTTCAATTCGCCGGTCAGTTTATTCATCTGCACCTCACCAAGGGTTGTTTCCTGCGAACCTGAATAGCTGAATGAAGCAGAATACTGCGGCGCATAACCAACATGTGAGGCATTAACAACATAGTTGCCAGGTTTGATATTGATAAAGGAATAAACCCCTTCTGCATTAGTAGCAGCCAGTTTTACTACTGATGAATCTTTGGCATTTAATAAAGAAACAGTGGTATTGGCTAAAGGCTTGCCTTGCTGGTCTTTAATCTGCCCTGTAATCTTTTGTGCATTTGTAATAATTCCGGTAAACAGTGCTATTACGATAAACAATCCAAACTTTCTCATTTTCGTTGTTGATTTTAGATGACAAAACTATGATAGTAGAGCAGGGGCAGAAAGCTCTTTCCGCAAAAGGAAGAATTAAAGGTATGAATGGCGGAAATATAGGTACGAAGCTGAATTCAATAAAATTTTATCGGTATTTTCCTTTTAATCATATTTGCAGCAAATTTTTATTTATGAATTTTCCGGCAGAATTACGCTATACAAAAGATCATGAATGGATTCGCTTAGACGGAGATATTGCTACTGTGGGAATTACCGAGTTTGCACAAAGAGAACTGGGTGATATTGTATATGTTGAGGTTGAAACTATTGGAAAAGCTTTAGAAGCAGGGGCTGTATTCGGA
>PSMD01000003.1:88567-88878 GCA_040289925.1 Chitinophagaceae bacterium
TGGCAGTAAAAACCGTATCTGACCTGTACCTGCCGGTAAATGGAACGATTATGGAACTCAATCCTGCCCTCTCCAGTTCACCGGAATTGGTGAATAATGATCCTTACGGTGAAGGGTGGATGATTAAGATGAAAGTGAGCAACCCGACCGATGTTGAAAACCTGATGGATGCGGCTGCTTACCAGTCAATGGTTGAGTAAATCCGTCTTTACCAGGTTCTCGTATGTAGAAAGCCTTTTTGGAAACTATATTAATTTTTCCCTGCATTTGAATACGACAATAAGATATAGCGAAGAGGTACTGGTTTCACT
>PSMD01000003.1:88888-89245 GCA_040289925.1 Chitinophagaceae bacterium
AAAAAAAATAGCCAGGCGTTTAATTATTTATATGATAATTATTCACCAGCATTGTTTAGCATCATCAATCAAATAGTTCCTGATAAGGAAACCGCTTCAGATGTTTTGCAGGATGTGTTTGTAAACATCTGGAAAAAAATAGATTCTTACGATGCTACTAAAGGCCGGTTATTTACCTGGATGCTGAACATTGCCCGCAATGCAGCCATTGATAAGCTGAGATCTAAAAACTATCAGAATAGTTTTAAAAACCAGTCATTTGAAGACAACGTAAATACAATTATAAATGCGCAAACGGTTGCTCCGCAAATGAATGATATTGGGTTAAGAAAAATAGTTAACGGGTTAAAAGAAGAA
>PSMD01000003.1:89265-124699 GCA_040289925.1 Chitinophagaceae bacterium
CTCGTATTTCCAGGGATATACTCATGATGAAATTGCCAAATTGCAGGGTATTCCTTTGGGAACGGTAAAGACCCGTATTCGTACTGCATTGCAGCAATTAAGAAATTTGATCAGTTAAAGTGGATTAAAGTGGATATTAAAGAGTACATATCAAGCGGCATCATTGAAAGCTATGTTCTTGGCCTGGCTTCACCAGAGGAAAGAGCAGAGTTTGAAAAACTTTGCCTGCCATATCCTGAGCTGGTGCAGGCCCGCAATCATTTTGAATTAGAGCTGGAAAAACTGGCTCAGGATTCTGCCATTAAACCACCTGCAGAACTGAAAGAAAAGATTTGGAACTCTGTTAAACCTGGTGGCGGGAAACTTATATCTATACAAGAAGGCCAACCGCGGCGGAATTTTAACTGGCTTTCAGCAGCTGCCGTTATTTTGTTTCTCATTTCCGGTTTTTTTGCTTACCGTTTTTACAATGAAAACAAAGAGTTAAAAAAAGAGCTGAATGAATCCAAACAATCATTGGCAACTACTGACGAAAGATTAAAAACGCTTGAAAAGCAGTTTCGCATGTTTGGCGATATGAACAATGATAATATTGTTGAGGTAAGCCTGCAGCCAACCCGGCAGGGTGAGCCGGCTACAAGAGTTTATTGGGATTCATCTTCCAGCAATGTTTATTTATGGGTAAAAAATATGCCGCAGCTGCCTACCGATAAACAATACCAGCTTTGGGCTTTGCTGGATGGCAAACCCATTGACCTGGGACTTTTTGATGCGCCGAAAGACAATACCACCGTTATTTTGAAAATGCAAAACACGCAAAAGGCCGATGCCTTTGCCATCACTATTGAAAAAAGAGGCAATAGCGGCGGGCCCAAGGGTGAAATGCAATCACAAGGCAGATTAAAACTGTAAGCAAGCTTGCTTATACTTGCAAAAATTACCTGCAATTAAAACTACTAATTATCTCGCCTCTGCCATTTTGTGGCTACTTATTGTAACTATTTTGCTCAGTCTGCCCGGCTCAGCCATACCTAAACAAAATTGGATGGATGAAGTAGGGGTTGATAAACTGGTTCATGTTGGTTTGTTTGCCATACTGGTAGTTTTATGGAACCGGAGTTTTTTAATATCAGCCGCAAAAATTAAAAAGCAATTAATTGTAATTGCCGGTACTGCCCTGGCATATGGAATAGCAATGGAATTTGTGCAGAAGTATTTTATTTCCAATCGGTCTTTTGATGGTTGGGATATTCTGGCCGATGCCGCTGGAACAATTGGGGGTTATTTTTTGGCCCTGCAGTCCTATAAAAAAATAAACCCCTGTAGAAACAGGGGTCGCAACCAAAACTAACTGCTTATGAGAAAATTGACTGCTTTATTGAGAAGAACTAATTAACTAACGTAAAATTATTGCCAATAGTATGAAGGTGCTGTTAAGGAAATTTAAAAGGTTCGTCAAAATTCCCTTAGAAAAAACACCTCGAAAAAAAAGAACTTCTATCATCACTTTTCAAACACACAGCTATAGTACATAAAACATCGTGCCAGTAATGGCAAATGGCAGCAAAAAATGTCCGGCTAATTAATTCTGCTTAGCCATTTTTTCTGCATTCTCTGCAAACTGCAGGGCATCAATAAAATCCTGAATATCTCCATTTATCACAGCATCAAGATTATAGGATGTGTAGTTAATCCGGTGGTCAGTCACACGGCCTTGTGGAAAATTATAAGTGCGGATTTTTGCACTTCTGTCACCCGTACTGACAAGGCTTTTGCGGTGACGTGCAATTTCTTCTTCTTGTTTCCTCACTTGTTGCTCATACAATTTTGTACGTAACATTTGCATGGCCTTTTCCCGGTTGCCTAACTGGGTCCGCTCAGTTTGACAAATAACAACGGTGCCGGTTGGAATATGCGTCAGCATAACTTTGGTTTCAACCTTATTTACATTTTGACCTCCGGCACCACCGCTGCGGGCAGTTTCCATTTTTACATCACTTTCCTTCAATTCAAAATCTACTTCTTCGGCCTCAGGCATTACGGCTACTGTTGCAGCAGAGGTATGCACACGGCCGCTGGCTTCGGTGGCAGGTACCCGCTGTACTCGGTGCACACCACTTTCAAATTTTAGTGTGCCGTACACATCATCCCCCACAACTTCTAATTGTACTTCTTTATAGCCGCCAACTGTTCCTTCGTTTTCGCTGAGTATGGCCGTTTTCCAACCCCTCTTTTCACAATATTTCAAATACATCCTCAATAAATCTCCTGCAAATAAGCTGGCTTCGTCACCACCTGTTCCTGCACGTATTTCAATAATGGCATTTTTTTCATCCTGCGGGTCTTTTGGAATTAGCAATTGCCGGATATGGGATTCCAGCTTTTCCTTTTTTTCTTCCAACGAGCCTAGTTCAGCTTTTGCCAGGTCTCTCATTTCATCATCATCCCCATCTAAAGCCTCGTTATAAAATTCAATATCGTCCAGTAACTTTTTGTAATCATTATAGGCCGTAACAATTTTTTCCAGGCTGCGATATTCTTTACTAGTAGCAGCAAATTTTTTATTGTCATTGACGATTTCAGGGTTTGTCAATGCCACTCCCAGCTGATCAAATCTTGCTTTAATTGCTTCTAATTTGTCTATCATAAATTTGGCGAGCAAAGTTAATTGTTTGCTCCTTTCATGACCTACCAAAAATTACAGGCAACACAGCTTTTTACAGGATTTCAATTGTTGAATAACGATTATGTTTTAGTTGTAAAAAACAATGGAGAAATTGAAAAAATAATTCCGGTTTCCGAAGCCGGAGAAGGCATTGAAAAATTTGAAGGTATTCTTTCCCCTGGGTTTATTAACTGCCATTGTCATTTGGAACTGAGTCATATGAAAGGATTGATTCCTGAGCAAACCGGGCTCGTTGATTTTGTTTTGAAAGTGGTGAATGAAAGACATCATTCTACAGAAAAAATTTTAGAAGCAATTGCCAGGGCCGTTTCTGAAATGCAGAACAACGGCATAGTGGCAGTGGGAGACATCTGCAATAATGATTTGACAATTGCCGAAAAGCAGCGAAAGAATTTACATTACTACAATTTTATTGAAGCCAGCGGCTGGCTGCCGCAGATTTCTAAAATAAGATTTGAAAGAGCTCATCAGCTTTATCAGCAGTTTAAAACGAAGCTCCCCGACTGCGAAGCTACCATTGTTCCGCATGCACCGTATTCTGTTTCTGAAAATTTGTGGCAGGAAATTCAGCCTTATTTTCAAAATGAAACGGTTACCATTCATAACCAGGAAACGGTGTTTGAAGATGAGTTTTTTACTACCGGTTCCGGAGAATTTTTGCGGTTGTATGAGAAATTGAATATTGACAACAGCCATCACCAGCCTGCGCAAACATCAAGCCTGCAATCTTATTTTGAAAAGCTTACACGTGCAAAAAACATTTTACTGGTTCACAACACATTTACCAAACAAGAAGACATCAGTTTCGTTCAACGCCAAACTAATAATCACCAACTACAAATCTTTTTCTGTTTATGTGCAAATGCAAATCTTTATATAGAAAAAAGCTTACCTCCTGTAGAACTTTTAATGAGTAACAATTGTCAACTGGTGTTGGGTACAGACAGCCTGGCCAGCAACTGGAGCCTGAATATTTTGGATGAAATAAAAACCATTCAAAAAAATTTTCCTCAAATAGCTATTGAAGAAATGATGAAGTGGGCAACCATAAACGGAGCAAAAGCATTGAACATGGCCCATGAGCTGGGAAGTTTTGAAAAGGGGAAAAGGCCGGGAGTAAATCTCATCACTCCAAAAATGACAGTCAAAAAAATCATTTAAGAAAGAATTTCTTTCAACACCGGTAAAGTTTTCAGGCTGCCAAACTCATGCATGTGCAATGCGTAATAGGTTTCGTAGGCAAACAAAAGCTGCCGGCGAAAATCATGATTTAATTTCAGTTGTTCCAATTCGTGGGGCCGGCGGGTATTAATGATTTCAGCAGTTACGGCTGCCGCTTTTTCTGCAATAAAATGCGGATGTGCAGGCCTTTCTTTGGTAAAGCATCCTTCTCTCAAATCAAAAAAATAATTTTCAGCTTTGGCTACTTCAGCTGGCAACAGTGCAGGAGGCACACCAAAAAATGTGGCCAGGTGCAATGCAAAAAACAATGGAAAATTGGCCGTAACCATTTCGCTGCTTTCATCCAAATGCTGCAGACAGTCTTCGCAAAACTGAAATAATTCTTTATTGGCCTCGGGTTGCTTCAGGCATTTGTTCAATAGCTCAACCATAAATAAGGCCACGGCATTTTTACGGATGTCGCTAAAAATATTTTTGTACAAAAAGCTCCATTTAAATTCTTTTATGCGCTGAAGGTTTTTTAATTCGTTATGGTAAACCACCAAATCTAAAATTGCAGTAGGTTGAAAAACACTGGCTTTGCCTGTTTTTTTTTTTGAAGATGTTCTTACGCCGTTGATGATGTACGACTGCACGCCAAACACCTCAGTAAGCATAGTAACCACCAGGCTGGTTTCTCCATACTTTACTGTTCTTAATACAATACCTTTTGTTTTGTGCAGTGGTGAAGCCATTGCGGCAAAGCAACAAAAACTAAGCTAACGGGCGATGAAAATAATTTTGGTGGCAGTTCTTTCTGTTTTGCCATCATTGCTAACAAGCACTAAATAAATGCCGCTGGAAATCTTTCTTCCTTTATAATCCCTGCCATCCCATACGGCCTGGCCGCCCAAAGCACGGGTTTGGTAAACCAGTCTTCCATCCAGTTCAGTAATTTTTACAATTGAATTTTCTGCAAGGCCCTTTATTCCAATTTGCCCACTGTAACCGGGGGGTACAGGGTTTGGAAACACAAACACATTATCATTGGTTTGTTTTCCTTCTGTAGCTGCTCCTCTGAATGAGCAAATGCCTTTTGCAGTAGCAAAAAATACTTCGCCGGTTTGTGAGTTGATGGTAATCTTTTTTACATCATTGCTTAACAAGGAACTGTTCTCTTCGGTAAATCTTTCAATCATTTTTTCTCCATCTGCACTAATCAGCCAAACACCGTTGCGGGTAGCTACCCATTTTCTATCAGCACCATCAACGGCTATGCTTCTTACATTTTCTCCTTTAAAAAGATAGTTGCCAAAATTGCCGTTTTGCACAACCGGAATAGTTGCTTCACAACCCGAACTAAAAACAGACTCTGCACATTGTATTATAGCAACACCATCTATAGTGCCTACCCAAATAAATCCACTCTTATCTTTTGCCAGGCAAAGCACTTCGTTATCGGGTAAATTACCATTGCCAACCCCCTGTCTGTATAATCGCCAGCGGTCGTCTGCAATATCATCTATTGAGTTGCCATGATTGTAAACGATCAATCCATTGCCCAAAGGAGAAACGATCCATAACTGATTTGCCTCATCAATTACAATTTGTGCCAACGCATTTTCATTAAGAGAAAAAGGAGTTGAAAAGGCCTTGAAGCTTCCATCTGCTTTGCGAACGACCAGTGGCTGCAACGAACCAAAATTGGAGATCCATAAATTATTGCCGGCATCAAATGCAAGCCCTGCTACACGATAATTACCCGGGTCACCGGGATGAGGTTTTAATGCCGAATTCTGTTTGAATATTTCTAAACTCTCATCTGGTTTTATGTGCAACAATCCACCACCAAACGATCCGGCATAAACCGATTCATCCCGTGGATCAACGGTAACTGTTATAAAATCCAGCATAGAATCCAGCTTCGAAAAATTATAACGGTTAAAATTTTTCCATTCACCATTTTTATAGCGAAAAACGCCAGAGCTATTGTATTGATAGTTCCAGTCATCATTCACTTTACCGGCTGTTACATAAACTACATTGTTAAGCGCCGTCATTTCTCCGCTGGCAACATCCTGCGGGGAGTTTAAGCTATACCCTGCTTCAGCAGTTGATGAAGAAGCGGAAAATTTATACAAGCAGCTGTATTGATCAGCCACCCAATATTCATTGTTATATAAAATAGCTTTTCGCGGATAGCCTGTTACACCGGCCTGGCGGAAATTTTTTGCGAGTGAGCCATCGGCATTTAAAATAACAACACTGCTTACAGGAAGCGTTAAATGGCAAACTTCTACCTTACCACCAGTGGCATTAATGCTGTTAATCTTTTTTCCGCCGGTATAAAACAAACTCCAAACAGAGCGATCATAACTAAAGAGTGAATCGTTTTTTAATACCAGCAGTTTGCCATTTATGGTTACAACATCCTGGCAAGCACCTGTGCTTAAGCCAGCAAACCCACTCATCAATTGCCAGTTTAAATAATTAGCAGGGTTTGATCCGGTAAGAGGAATTCTTTTCAATCCTTCTTCGGTAGCTGCATAATAATAACTGCCATCGCTGGTAAAGCCATTTACTTTTACATAGCTGCCGCTGTTGCCCATGAACCATGAGTCTTTCACTTCATACCTGTTTCCATCAATTACAATTACACCCAGGCCTGTTGACAAAAAGTAATTTCCATTAAGCGGGTAAATGTTGTAAATAGTTTTATCACCGCTGATGTTTGTTCGCTTAATATCCGGAATATTAAAAACATCATTGCGGTAAATCATATCAATGTTGCTGTTTGTGTAGGCTATAAAAAGCTTGTGATTGCTTTCATCATATTTAATTGAGCTGATACCGGTCTCACTCAAGCCGGTTACTTTACTCATCCGCTCAATTGTATTATCACCTGAAACTGTAAAAATGCTGTAAGGAGTTGCGCAAAATATTTTTCCATCCCCGGCCGTTACATCAATACCACTGTTATAGGGTAAATATTCTTTCCACTGGCCAATGGGCACCATGGAAGGCTGTGCCCGCAGCCCCCCAAAATTTATTAGCAGAACAGAAACAAAAAGTAGTCTCACTTTCCAAAAATATTGAAAACTATTTTGAAGACTGCCTGAAGCAAACGATAGTTGTTTCTCTTCACAAAAATGAAAGGGTTGAGGCTGTTTTCTTCGTTTCTTTGCTCACGATCAAGAAAAAATTATGTGGCGATCTTTTGGTATCTGGATTTTGAAAAACCGGCTGGCAATTTTAATTGCATTGGCAGTATTGACAGGCTTCATGGCTTATCATGCTTCCAAAACACAATTGAGTTATGAATTTGGAAGAGCCATTCCTACAGATCACCCACGCTATAAGGCTTACCAGGAATTCAAGAAAAAGTTTGGAGAAGACGGAAACCTGCTGGTGATTGGAATAAAGATAGATAAGCTTTTTGCCGCAACTGTTTTTAATGATTACTACAATCTGCAGCAACAATTAAAAAAAATAAATGGGGTAGAAGATATTATTTCCGTGCCTTCGGCCATGAACCTGGTAAAGGATACGGTTACACAAAAGCTAAAAACAGAACCAGTTTTTCCTCCGGCCCAATTAACCCAACAGCAAATTGACAGTGCAAAAAATATTTTTCTCTCTTTGCCTTTTTACAAAACAGTTTTATACAATCCCCAAACCAATGCCTGGTTAATGGGTGTGCGGATCAATAAAAACATTATGAACTCCAAAAAAAGAATTGGAGTTGTGCAGGCAATAATGGATGAGGCAGAAAGTTTTGGCGCAAAGCATAACCTGGAAATTCATTTGAGCGGTTTGCCTTTGATCAGAACGGTGCTGGCCAACCGCATTTCGCAGGAGATGAAATGGTTTTTATTGATCTCCGTTGTACTGTCTGCTGTTATTCTTCTTTTATTCTTTCGTTCAACAGGAACCATGCTCCTTTCGCTGGGTGTGGTAATTATTGGTGTGGTGTTCAGTTTGGGAAGCATGCATCTGCTTCATTACAACATTACCCTGCTCACCGCATTAATACCACCGTTGATTGTTGTAATCGGCATTCCTAACTGCATTTATTTTTTAAATAAATATCACACGGCTTATAACGAAACAGGCAACAAGCAAACCGCATTGATTGAAATGGTCAGTCGCATGGGGATTGTAACACTGTTTTGCAATTTAACTGCTGCTATTGGCTTTGCAGTTTTTGCTTTAACCCGCAGCGATCTTTTAAAAGAATTTGGCGTGGTTGCGGGCATTAATATCATTATCCTTTTCTTTATTTCGCTGTTGCTGATTCCCTCTGTGCTCAGTTATATGCCGCAGCCCCAAAGCAGGCATACTAAATATCTCGATAACCCCGGCCTCAACCGCTGGCTCGACAGGCTGGAACGATGGAGCCTGAACCACCGCAGGTTGATTTATAGGGTAACTACTGTTGTAGTTGCCATTTCAATTGCCGGTATATTTCAATTAAAAAGTGTTGGATTTATTGTAGATGATCTTCCAAAAACAGATAAGATATATACGGACTTAAAATTTTTTGAGAAGAATTTTAAAGGCATTATGCCTTTGGAGATTGTGGTAGATACCCGCCAGAAATATGGAGCCACAAAAGTGTTTGGTAACCTGGAAAAAATTGACAGCTTTTCCAGCTACATTGCTTCCATGCCCGATGTGGCAAGGCCACTTAGCATTACCGAAGGTTTAAAATTTGTAAAGCAGGCTTTCTATGATGGGGATAGCAGTAATTACAGCATGCCATCCGGCTACGAGCTGCCGGCTTTGAAAGAATATTTTGATTTCAAAAGTGATTCAACAAAAACAAACAATACGTTTGGTAGATTGATTTCAAGCTTTGTTGACAGCAATAAACAGCAGGCCCGCATTAGCGTAAACATGGCTGATGTAGGTAGTGAGCGGTTGCCGCATTTGCTGGATAGCATTGAGAAAAAAGCAAAGCAAATTTTTTCTGACAGTTCTAAATACCGGCTTACATACACCGGCACCAGCATTACTTTTTTAGAAGGAAGCAACTTCATCATTAATGGTTTAAAAGAAAGCATCCTCTGGGCTTTTGTACTCATTGCATTTTGTATGCTGTATCTTTTCCGGTCGGTAAGAATTTTGATTTGCTCGTTAATTCCTAACATTATTCCATTATTGATTACAGCCGGCATTATGGGTTGGATGCGTGTGCCATTAAAGCCATCTACGGTTTTAATATTTAGTGTGGCACTGGGCATTGCCATTGATGTAACCATTCGATTTCTTGTAAACTACAAGCAGGAGTCAGGCCGGCATAGCCATGACCCTAGGGCTACAGTGATTGAAACTATTCATAACACCGGCATTAGCATTATCTATACTTCTATGGTGTTAATTGCAGGGTTTGTAATTTTTTGTTTCAGCGGCTTTGGTGGTACGCAGTCGCTGGGTTGGTTTACTTCATTAACGCTGGTAACGGCCACCTTTACCAATTTGGTATTGTTGCCTGCTCTTTTAATCTCGGTTGCTAAAAAGAAAAAATCATAAGTTTTCCTATTTGGATCATAAAGTAAATAACTGGTTCACTGTTGGTGGAACTTTTAACTATACAAATGGATTTAATACAGGTTCTTTGCCGGGTTCAGCATTTAATACATCCGGCGCCGGTCGGCTTGCTATTGCACTTGCTCCGAATGTTGGCCCCTATAAAAATGATGGCACCTATAACATCAATACAGCATCCAATACAATTGGCCAGGGAAATAACTTAACTGCATTGTCCTTCACCAATCCCGTTGTTTTACTAGACCTGAATAAATTTACGTCGGAAAGTGATCGGGTAGCAGGAAATACATACGGCCAGATAAAACTTCCTTTTGGTGTAGTTTTTAAAACACTTTATTGAATAGATTTTCTGACCGTAGAAAACAAGGAATTCAGAACAGCTCTTCATGGAGATGGTGTACAATTTGGCGGCGCAGCACAGAATACCATTCAGCGATATCAAAGAACAGTTTGGCAAAATACGCTGCAATATGATAAAACAATTTCCGATAACCATAGTTTTGGATTGCTTGTGGGGGCTGAACAGCAGTACACAAAAAATAACGGATGGGGTGCGGACAGGAGAACCGTGGCCGATCAGTTTTTTAATGAATTTCAGGGAACTTATACAACTATTGTTCCGGCAGGAAACTTTTTAAGCGAGAACTTTCTGCAGTCATACTTTGGCCGCCTTACTTACGATTTTAAAAAGAAATACTATTTGCAGTTCAATGGTCGTCGCGATGGATTTTCTGCATTTGCCGAAGGTCGAAAATTCGGCAACTTTTTTGGAGGCTCAGCAGGCTGGTATTTATCTGAAGAAGGTTTTTACAAGAACTCTTCAATTGCAAATACTATCAGTACCATTAAATTCCGCGGTAGCTATGGTGAAGTGGGAAACATTCAGGGAATTGATAATTACGGTTCTTATTCACTTTATAGCTCCGGTTTATATGGTGCAGATCCTACTATTTTCTTTGCCCAGGCTGGAAACCCGGAATTGACTTGGGAAACCAGCAAAAAAAACTGACCTGGGTTTCATGCTTGGCTTCTTAAAAGACCGCATCACCGTTGATTTTGCATATTATAAAAATGACATTGACGGGTTAATTCTTGCAGTACCACAGGCACCATCCAGAGGAATTCCGGGCAATTCAATCTTAGGAAATGTTGGTAGTATGGAGAACAAAGGCTTTGAACTTACAATCAACGGAACTGTCCTAAACAAAAAAGATTTTACATGGACCAGCAATTTCAACATCACCACACAAAAAAATAAAGTAACAGCTTTAGCACCCGGCAATGCCGACATACTTGTTGCTACAAGTGGTTTGGAAACTCCAAGCATTATCAGAGTGAGTGAATCAATAGGAAGTTTTTATGTTATAAAAACAGAAGGTGTAAATCCTGCTAACGGACGTAGAATTGCCGTGTTAAGTGATGGCACAAGAGTGCAATACAGTCATCCTGATAGTTGGACAAAAGTTTCTGATGGTTTCCCTTCCCGTGCCCCAAGCCAGGCTACAGATGCAGTGATAATTGGCCCTGCTTTACCAAAATGGTTTGGCGGTTTTTGTAACACATGGCGTTTTAAAGGTTTTGACCTGAATATGTTGATTTACTTTTCAGGCGGTAATTATGTGTATAATGGTACTAAAGCGGGTTTAAGAGATAACAGAAACTGGAATAATAGTACCGAAACAATGAATCGTTGGCAAAAGCCCGGTGACATCACAAATATTCCACGAATTGTATTTGGTGACAATATTTCCAATGGATCTGGTTTGGTTATTTCGGAAAATGTAGAGAAAGGTGATTTTGTAAAGTTTCGAAATATTTCTATCGGGTATACTTTACCTGCAAAAGTCACAGATCGCATGAACATAAGCAGTATCCGCTTTTATGTAGCTGCTATGAATGCGTTCACCATTACTAACTATTCAGGTTTTGATCCGGAGATATCTTCAAATGGGAATTCAACCGGATCACCAAGTGTTGACAGGAATTCTGTTCCAATGGCAAGAACAATTAACGTGGGTATTAATGTGGGTTTTTAAATTTTTAAAATGAAAAAAATTATGAAAAATAAAATCATTTTTATAATAATGCTTACAGCAATTCTTTTTGCATCATGCAGAAAAGACTTGCTGTCGCCTCAACCCCAAACGCAATATCAGCCCAGCGATGCGTTTTCAAATCCCCAACGTATTGAGCAGGAAGTAAGGGGTTTGTACTCCGCGGTTAAAAGCGGGCAGTTTTATGGTGGCCGCTATATAATATATAATGAAGTTCGTGGAGAGGATTTCTTGAACAATACACAAAATGGTGTTACAGCTTTTCAAACCTGGAACTTCACAACAACGTAAAATACAAATGAAGTTACCAACTTATGGAATGCCATTTATGCAGCTATAAACTGATGCAATGTTGTTTTAAAAGGTATTGATGATAACCCAACAGTACTTTCAACTGCAGTGGCAAATAATTACAGAGGAGAAGCCCGGCTATTAAGAGCTTTATGTTATTACTCCCTTCTTACTTTGTATTCCCGGCCATCTTGGGATGTTAATGGAGATAGTACCGGGGTGCCTTTAAGATTAAATGCTGAGTTGGAATTAAATCCTGCTGCCAATTCGCTGGCAAGGTCAAAGGTTTCTGAAGTGTATGCGCAAATCATTACCGATTTAAATTTCGCTGAAACAAACCTTCCGGCAACAGCCACACCTACAAGGGCACACCGCAATACGGCCATTGCATTAAAAACAAGGGTTTATTTAAGTATGGGGCAATATGCAAATGTTATTACTGAAGCCAATAAAATAGTCCCAAACAGCCCCCCCTTTATTGCTCCATCTGGAGTTGCAAACCGTTTAGAGGCAAATATTGCAACGGTATTTCCGCCTTTGAATAATCCGCCAGTACAAGGCACATATGTAGGACCTGAAGTTTTATTGACAATGCCTTTTACAGCTTTGGATTTACCCGGCACTCAAAATGGTTTAGGTAGCTATTTCAAAATACAAGCCCCAATGGTTTAGGGGATTACTATTTAAATCCGGCCGGTATAATTTCTGACGCCGGTTGGAAGACCACTGATTCAAGACGAGTGTATAATGTTGTTACCAGCGGCAAAACCTATTTGAGAAAGTTTCCTAACAATGCCGGAAACCTTCCTGATTATACACCTGTGATGCGTTATGCAGAGGTTATGCTAAACCTCGCAGAAGCTTTAGCAACAGTAAATGGAGTGGATGCAAGAGCCATTGCATTATTAAATGCTGTGAGGCAACGTTCTGATGCTACAACTGTTTTTGCACCAGCTACACAAGCCGCATTAATTGCTGCTATTCTTAACGAAAGAAGAATTGAATTACTGGGTGAAGGTTCAAGATCAAGAGATGTTCTACGGCTGGGGTTAACCTTCGCCGCTAAAGACATTGCGCCTGCAGTTACTCCTACCCAAGCCCAATATATCTGGCCGATTCCATTAATAGAGAGACAAAGAAATCCTTTGATGACTCAAAACCCAGGATATTAAATTTAAAAATTAAAAGAGGCTGCCTACTTATGAGACAGCCTCTTTTTATTTCAACACCTCTCTCAGTTTAGCATCCAGTGCAGGACCGTGTAATGCCTCAGCAATTATTTTACCGGTAGGATCAATTAAAATATTGTAGGGAATGCCATTAAAGCCGAATGTGGTAACGGCTGCACTTTCCCATTCTTTTAAGTCACTCACATGTGTCCAGGCTAATTTGTCTTTTTCAATTGCATCCAGCCATTCCTGTTTATCCCTGTCAAGTGAAACACCCAGGATGGTGAAATTTTTATTCCTGAATTGATTGTATGCCTGTACTACGTTTGGATTTTCTTTTCTGCATGGCATGCACCAGCTTGCCCAAAAATCAACCAAAACATATTTGCCTTTAAAAGAACTTAAGCTGATCATTTTGCCATTAGCATCAGGCAGAGAAAATTCAGGGGCCTGCTTGCCCGTCCACAATAAAGCATTTCCTTCCTCTTTCTGGTTGTTCAGTGCAGTTTGCTGATCGGTTATCTGTTTTACCTTGGCCATGCCCTTATGATCAGGAAATTTTTTTGCCAGGGTGTCTATGATCTGCCTGTATTCTTCCGGTGAAAAAAATTGCTGGTACACCGCCAGCACCAGCAAGCTACCTACAACTGATTTTGATTTCAATACAAAATTTTGAATAGAGGATTTCAAATCTTCTGAAAGCTTTTTTCCTTCTTCATTGATGCTGCTCAGTAAACTGTCAGCCTTATTGATACGGGCAGAGTCTGACTGTTTTCCCAGGTTGTTTAACTGAAGGAATTTCTTCTCCACTTCAGTAAAAAAATCTTTTGTTTTTGCGGTGGCATCAGAACCTTTTACCTGGAAATTATTAGGCTGCCTGCTGTCTGCTTCTATCTCTATATTACCGGCATCACTAATAACAAAAGCAAAGGGATAACCGGCCTCTTTTGAAATAAGATGATACAGAGATTGCTCAGCAGGCCTTGCTTTTACAGAAAACTTGCCATCGTTGCCCACAACGGCTGAGTCAACATAAAGCCGCTGACCGGTGCCAAGAGGAGTTTCCTGCAGATAGACCATTTTGCCTTCAGCATTTTTCAATGTGCCGGTAATTTTCAATTCTTTTTTTGATGACGGCTTGCAGGAAATTGCCAGCACAGAGATCAGCAACAAATACAAATTTCTTTTCATTCAGGATTTTAATTTTTCAGTTAATAATTCTGTTGTTTTTTTAGGATCAGCTTTGCCTCTTGAGAGTTTTACCACTTCGCCCACAAACAAACCAAGCAAGCCCTTTTTCCCTTTTTGATATTCCTTCACCTTGTCAGGATATTTTTTTAAAACAGTTGATATGTGTTGTTCCAATTCATTTTCATCACTGGTTATTTCCCACCCATTTTCCCTGCAAAGTTCTGCTGCAGATTTTGAAGGTTGTTTTATTAATTCAGAGAAAACTTTTGAAGAGCCAAAGGAAAAATTAAGAATTTTTTTATTAATCAGTTCAATCAACTCTGCAATTCTTTCGGCAGGCAGTGGAAAATCATTTATGTCAGAATTGTTTTGATTCAGCCATGATTTTATAGGGCCTGTTAGCCAGTTGGCAGCCGCTTTATAATCCTTTGTCAATGCACACAGGTTTTCAAAATAATCTGCTATTGATTTTTCATCGGTCAGCACTGCGGCATCGTACTCTGAAAGTTTGTATTGCTGCGTGAAGCGTTGAATTTTTTGCCTTTGCAATTCAGGTAACGCTGTTTTGATATATTCAATCATTTCTTCCGGCAAATAAAACGGAACCAGATCGGCATCTGCCAAATAACGGTAGTCTTCAGCATCCTCTTTTTCTCTGATCACAAAACTTTTACCGCTTCCGGCATCAAAACTTTTTGTCTGCTGAAAGATCAACTCATTATTTTCCAGCTTGTCTATCAGTAAAGCCTCTTCTGCATCAATGGCTCTTTTTACATTTCGAATAGAATTCAAATTTTTCACTTCTACTTTTGTGCCCAGCTTTGCATCCCCTTTTTTTCTTACTGAAATATTTGCATCACAACGCAGGCTGCCTTCTTCCATGTTGCCATTGCAAATGCCTAAATATCTCACCAGCTTTCGCAATTCAGTTAAAAACTGAAAGGCTTCTTCGCTGCTACGTATGTCGGGTTCAGTTACAATTTCCACCAATGCTGTGCCCGCCCTGTTTAAGTCAATGCTGGTAAATTTTTCATCAACATCATGCAGGCTTTTTCCGGCGTCCTCTTCCAGGTGAATACGGTTTAACCTGATGTTTTTTTGTTCAGCTGAAATGAAGATCGGCACATAGCCACCTTTACAAATGGGTGTGGTGTGTTGAGAGATTTGATAGCCTTTGGGTAAATCAGGATAGAAATAATTTTTTCTTGCGAAATAATTTTCTCTTACAATTTCACAGTTACATGCCAGACCCAGTTTTATAGCAAACTCAATGGCTTTGCGATTTACCTTAGGCAAAGTACCGGGATGAGCTAGGCTGATGGGGCTTACGTTTGTATTCGGCTCATTCCCAAAGGCGGCAGCATCGCTGCAAAATAATTTTGATTGGGTAAGAAGTTGCGCATGCACTTCAAGCCCAATAATTACTTCATATTTATCCTGGTTGGCCGGCATGAAGCCACAAAACTAACTATAACTGTGCAAGCGGTTTTTGTAAAAAAAGCCTCCAGGCTATAAGGAGGCTTACACATGCCCGATGTATATGGAATTAAAGATCTGCAGTTTTTAGTTTGCGTGGAATTTTTACTTCAATATTTTGGGTTTTTCCACCACGATTTATTTTTAACATCAGCGATGGCTTATCTCTTGATTCACGAACGATGCGAGATACTTCATCAGCACTGTTTACATCTTTATCGTTTATGGCAACGATGATGTCATCTTTCTTAACACCTGCTTTTTCAGCCGTGCTTTCTTCATCTACGTCTAATACTTTTACACCCTTCCCATCTTCTGTGTCCTGGATAGATAACCCGAGTTTGGGACGGTTACCTATTGAGTAAGACCATATGTTGGGAGGCAGCACTTCTGTTTTAGGCGTACGCATGGTTGGAAACACATCGCCATTCAACATAAAGGTGAAGCCATTCCATTTTGTAAGCTCAGCAGTTGCTTTTTGCTCTTTTTTATCCCGAATAAAGGTGATGGTTACCTTGTCACCCGGCTTGTGAGAGCGGATAACTTTAGTAAGATCATCCGGGTCTTCAATTTTCTGATCATCTACTTTAGTAATCACGTCACCTTCTTTCAGGCCGGCTTTTTCTGCGCCACTTTTGTCAGATACATCTATCACCACAACACCATTTTCAGTTTTTTCAGTTGTAACACCCAGCATGGCTGTATTCTCATCCATGTGGTACATCGATCCCTCAAAATTATCCCAGTTGTAAGTGAAATTTCCACGGGGTGCAATCAGTGTTCTCAGGTTATTTGGCCCTTTATGGCGGCTAACAATTACATCCCCATCTTTAAATTCATCAGCAGGTTTGCCATTGATTGTAATATTGTCTCCATCAATAACCACTGTAATTTTTTGGTCGTTCGCATCTTTGCGGGTTATCACAATGGTCTCCACTTTTTTCTTGTCGTCATTCTTTTCCTTGTCTTTATATTTTTGTGCAAGGAGGGTGGAAGGCAGGGCAAGAGAAGTAACCAGGGCAGCCACAGAAATCTTTAAGAAATTTTGTTTCATAAGTTTTTATTTTTTGATTCTACGTCAAACTTCGTATTTCAAATATAAAGACATTTGGTGAAATACGAAATATTTCGGAAATGTTAAAAAACTCTACAGGTTAAGCGGTAGTATTAAATGGTGAATGGAGTTGTTGCCCGATAAGTTTTATGTACAAGCCCTTCAATTATTTCTTCGCCGCAGGAATGCATACCAATTTTTTCAAGCACTTTAATTGATGCCAGGTTTTGTGGTAATGCCCGGCCTGTAATTTCTTTTAAATGACGATTTGAGAAGCCATAATTAAGAGTTGCACTGGCGGCCTCAGTAGCATAACCATACCCTAAAATGTTTTTTTGTAGCGATAGTCCAGATCTATTTCATCATTTTGCAGACGGTATTTTAAGCCGCACCATCCAATAAAGCTGTTATTTGTTTTTAAGTGTACTGCCCAGCAACCAAAATTGTATAACCTGTACTGGGGAAGTATTACATCCATCAACACCCTGCTGGCCTGGGTCAGCTCAACCATTGGGTTAAGCGTAAATTGAGTGACTTCAGGATCCTTGTTCAATTCTAAAATAAGTGCAGCATCATCAATTGTAAAAAGACGAAAAAGTGAACGCTTGCTTTCAAAGACTACTTTCATACATCACAATAATGCTTTTACTTTTTGAATAACAACTTCCAAGTTGCTGGTATCCTGGCCTCCGGCTGTGGCCAGTGTTTTTTGTCCGCCGCCGCCGCCTTTTATCAAGGGGGCAATTTGTTCTTTTATGATCCTGGTAGCTTCCAGGTTTTTTTTGCTTACCACTTCTTCATCCAGCATTACAGCTACCTGGGCTTTTCCTTCTACATTGCTGGCCAGCACAACTGCATAATTATTTTTTAGGCCCGCTTTTAAACCAAAGCAAAGTTTTTTCAACGCATCACCGGTGCTAACTTCTACTACCTGGCCAATGAAATTAATTCCGTTTAATTTTTCTGTTTTGCCTAAAAGATCTTTTTTCAAAGTATCGATCCGGGCCGACTCAATTTTCTCTATTTTCTTTTTCAACTCAGCATTTTCATTCTGCAAGCTTTCAATAGCTTTTAAAACTTCTTTCGGATTTTTTAGTGATTCACGGATGCTATTCAGCATGCTTATTTGCTCATTAACAAATTTCTCAGCCACCCTCCCGCATACAGCCTCCACTCTGCGTACGCCGGCAGCTACTGCGGTTTCATGGGTAATCTTAAACAGTCCTAGCTCACCTGTATGCCCCACATGAGTGCCGCCGCATAATTCAATGGAATATCCCGGATCCATAATCACCACTCTTACTGTATCACCATATTTTTCTCCAAACAAAGCCATTGCACCCATTGCCATTGCTTCGTCCCTGGGCATTTCTTTTATAACTACCGGTATGTTTTGCCTGATCTTACGATTAACTAAAGTTTCTACTTCGGCAATTTCTTCATCACTCATTTTTGAGAAATGAGAAAAGTCAAAACGCAGATGTTCTGCATTTACCAAAGAACCTTTTTGCACTACATGTGTGCCCAGCACTGTACGCAATGCTGCATGCAATAAATGCGTGGCTGAGTGATGAATGGTTGTATGTTTTCTTTTTATTGCGTCAATTCTTGCAATCACTTTTCCGTTTGCTTCAGCAGGCAGTTTATCTGTGAAATGAATAATGAGATCATTTTCTTTCTTTGTATCAGATACCTTCACCGTTTCACTACCAAATACTAATTCCCCGGTGTCGCCAACCTGGCCACCGCTTTCGGCATAAAATGGCGTTACCTCCAGCACAACCTGGTAAGTTTCTTTACCCTTGATTTTTGCCTTTCGGTATTTTACAATTTTGGTTTCTGATTCAATACTGTCGTAACCTACAAATTCATTGCGGGCATACTCATCCAGCACTACCCAATCTTCTGTGTCAATGGCTGTAGCTGCACGGCTGCGTTTTTTTTGCTGCTGCATTTCTTCATCAAAACCTTTTTCATCCACTTGCCGGCTATTTTCATGCGCAATCAACCGGGTAAGGTCAATGGGAAAGCCGTAAGTATCGTACAACTCAAAAGCATCTTTACCATTTATGGTTTTTGCAGGTGAGCATTGAATGATGTCATCAATTTTCTTCAAACCTTTATCCAGCGTTCTTAAAAATGCTTCTTCTTCTTCCTTTACTACTCTTGTTACAAAATCAACCTGCTGTTGCAATTCCGGAAACACAGTTTCAAACTGGTGGGCCAGTATGGAGACCAATTGCGTTAACAAGGGTTGTTTGTAATTGAGATAAGAGAAATAATATCGCACAGCCCGCCGAAGAATTCTCCTGATCACATAACCGGCACCGGTGTTGGAAGGCAATTGGCCATCGGCAATGGTAAATGAAATGGCACGGATATGATCAGCAATTACACGAAAAGCAATGTCATGACGGCTATCGGTGTTGGTATATTTCTTTCCGCAAATTTTTTCAACGGCTTCAATTGTTCCGCTAAAAATATCTGTGTCGTAGTTAGAAGTTTTGTTTTGCAACACTCTCACTAATCTTTCCAACCCCATTCCTGTATCAACATGTTTGGCAGGCAAGGGCTCAAGGCTTCCATCTTTTAACCGGTTAAATTGGATAAATACATTGTTCCAGATTTCAATTACCTGCGGATGATCTGCATTGATCAATTCCTTTCCATTCAATTTTTTTCTTTCTTCATCCGTTCTGCAATCCACATGAATTTCGGTGCAGGGGCCGCAGGGGCCGGTTTCTCCCATCTCCCAAAAATTATCTTTCTTGCTAAACAATAAAATACGGTCTTGTGTAATCCATTTTTTCCATTCTTCAATAGCTTCATCATCTTTCAGCAAAGCTTCTTTTTCATCTCCTGCAAAAACAGTAACATATAACCGGTCAACCGGAATTTTATAAATTTTTGTCAGCAACTCCCAACTCCAGGCAATTGCTTCTTTTTTAAAATAATCACCAAAGCTCCAGTTGCCCAGCATTTCAAACATGGTGTGGTGGTAAGTATCCACACCCACTTCTTCCAGGTCGTTATGCTTGCCGCTTACCCGCAGGCATTTTTGCGTATCAGCCACACGGGTATTTACGGCTTGTTTATTTCCCAAAAAATAATCCTTAAACTGGTTCATGCCTGCATTGGTAAACATCAGCGTGGGGTCATTCTTTACTACTATTGGTGCAGATGGCACAATTGCATGTCCTTTTGATCTGAAGAAATTTAAAAACTGTTCTCGTATCTCTGAGCTTGTCAACATAAACACAATAAAATGGTTGGTTGATTTTTGGTGTTTATCCGCCTATATTTGCTTGTCTGCCACAAGCGGATGTCCCTGTAAAGGTTGCCAAAGGTAACGATTCAATAAGAGTTGAGGCAAGCAAAACCGTCAATGTCCCCGTAAGAAATTCGTTCTCTTTTAAGAGGGGTATGAAGAAGATCAAATACTATTATAACACCAATACTCTCCGGTATGAAAAACTGGAAACTCCTTTACGGGTTAAGGTGTTGCGCATTTTTGGGTTTATGGCTGCTGCCCTGGTAACTGCTGCTATCATTTCTTTTTTTGCCTTCCAGTTTATTGGCTCTCCTAAAGAAAAGATTTTGCAAATGCAAAACGAAAGGCTGAATGATAAATACCGAGAGCTAAATGACCGGGTAAAAAACCTGCAGCAACAAATGGCAGAATTGGAAAAAAGAGATAATGAGGTGTACCGGGCCATTTTTGAAGCAAATCCTATTCCCGACAGTGCAAGGCTGAAGGCAATTGCCATGCAACAGGAGATTAACCTGGTAGAAAATATGAATGATAAGGAGCTGGTGAATTCCATTGTCACTTCTATTAACAAGCTGAATCACCTGGTAAGTGCACAAAAAAATTCCTATGAAGAATTAAAAGAGCTTTTGAAAAATAAAGAGCAATTGCTTGCATCTACGCCGGCAATTCAACCTGTAAATAATAAAGACTTTAACCGCATTGCCTCTGGCTTTGGTTATCGCATTGACCCGATTTACAAAACGGTTAAGCTGCATGCAGGCCTTGATTTTGCAGCACCGCAAGGCACACCCATTTATGCTACTGCAAATGGCGTAGTAAAAGTTGCCGGCAATACCGGGGATGGCTATGGCAATCATGTTGTAATTGACCATGGTTACGGCTATGAAACTTTGTATGGACATATGGTAAGAGTAAAAGCAAGGGCGGGGCAAAAAGTTGTTCGGGGAGAAGTGATCGGTTATGTGGGCAGCACCGGAAAATCAACAGGGCCGCATTGCCATTATGAAGTGATCAAGAACGGCCAGAAAATTGACCCGGTTTATTTCTTCTATAACGATCTTACACCTGAGCAATACGATCTTATTTTGAAAAAAGCGGCTTCATCTAACCAAAGCCTCGATTAATTATCTGCAAAAATTTTCCACAACTGCGTGGCTCTCTTCTTCCGCAAAACGCCGGCTTGTATCTTTACTCATCCATGCCAGAAAAGTTTGAACAAATAGCATTTGAATTTTTTCCAGATGATTCTGCTATTGAAGAATCTTCTGCAGAAGATAAAGCTGCAGAACTACCTGCTGAGCCGCAAATAGCCGAGAGTAAAGAACAGAAGCCTGAGCTTGAAAAAACAGTTGAGCAATTAATTGAAACAAGATTAAAGAAAAGAGGAAGGCCGTCTTTAAAAGAAATGGATATTACTCACGACCTGATCCAGATTCCGCCGGATGAGATTCTTTTCCAAAAGCAATATTATTCTATTGGTGAAGTGGCAAAATGGTTTTGTGTAAACCAAAGCCTCATCCGTTATTGGGAGACGGAGTTTGATATTTTGCAGCCGAGAAAGAACAGGAAGGGTGATAGGTTTTTCAGGCCGGTAGATGTAAAAAATCTTGTTTTAATTCATGATCTCATTCGCCGCCGCAAGTTTACCATTGTTGGAGCCAAAGACTACCTGAAGAAAACAAAAAAGGCACAGGAAAAATTTGAGGCGATTCAGTCACTTGAAAAAATCAAAGCATTTTTTCTTGAGCTGAAGGCCAGCCTGTGATCAATTTTTGTAATGTGGGGCAACTTTAACAGGCAATTACCCTACTATTACATACGTTCTCCTAATTTTGACCACATAATTTTTGCTATGCACAGAATTTTTTTAGGATTGTTATTCACATTTTTCATTGGCGGCTCAGTTTTTGCCCAGTCGCAGGCGGAGATTTTGAGGGATTATAAAGGCCAGAAAGTTTTAAAAGGAATCATTACCAGGTCAGCCCTTGAGAAAGACACCGCATTTGCCTGGTATGCAGAAAACTTAAAAGGCTATACCCCTCAATCGGCAGCCGTTGCTAATCTTCGAAAAACCACCAACATTGCGTTCATCGTATTCATGGGTACATGGTGTGATGATTCTCATTTTATAATACCCAGGTTTTTTTCACTTCTTGATGCCGCCGGTTTTCCAACAGATAAAGTCAGCTTAATTGGTACTGACCGTGATAAAAAAACCCTTGGTCATTTGGCTGAAGCATTTGGTATTACCAACGTGCCTACCATTATTGTTATGTATAAGGGAAAAGAAGTTGGCCGTGTAGTGGAATATGGCAAGTATGGATTGTTTGATAAAGAACTGGGTGAGATTATTGCTTCGGTTCCTGTGCAATAATTCTGATTTTTTTACTGGCGCCTGACAGTTGAATTTTCAGTTCTTCCATTAATTTTAAAACAGAAAGATTCACTTCTTCTTTTATAGCATTGAAAGCGGCCTGCGTAATATGGCCGGTAAAATAATCTGCGTTCACTAAATATGCTGTTGATGTAATTGCTTCTATCAACACAGTAGAGTTCACAACGTCTTCTCTTTTCAAAATCTGCTTAATTCCTTCTGTCAGCTTTATTAATTTTTCAGAAGAAGAATTTTGATCAATTTCCAAACGCAGCTCACCTTTAAATTGTGAACGGAGTGATAGATTATCGAGAATACTATCTACCATTTGCTTGTTGGGTACTGTTACATAGGTTTTTTGGTCGGTTCTTAATTTTGTGCTTCTTAATCCAATTCTTTCTACTGTGCCTGAAACAGATTGCACTTTTACAAAATCGCCGGTAGTAAATGGTTTATCAAAAAAGATAACAAACGATGCGATGAGGTTTTCCAAACTTTCACGAAGAGATAAAGCAATTGCAGCACCAACAATGCTTAACCCCGTAAGCAGGTTGCCTATCTGCAGGTTGAAAGCAAAATGAAGAATGAGTAAAATGCCGCCTATACCAATCAGCACTTTAAAAAAATCTTTGAAGAAAACGATGAGCTGATTGTCTGATTGATCGGCAGTGAGATTTGCTTTTTGTTCAAGGATGGTTGCAATAAAATCAATGATCCTTAACAACAGCCAGATAAAAGAAATAATAATTGCTGTTGTGCCGAGTGAATGCACAATTTGTTTAACAGTAAACCGGTAAACCTCCACATCCCAAACAGCCGGAAATTTTAGTTTGTGCAGGGCAACAATGGAAACAAAGACAACCACAAACATGCCCAGCGGATGAATAACAAGATCAACAAATGATTTGCGGTCAACATTTTTCCAAATGCGGCGAACAAGAGAAAAAATAAGCCCGGCCAGGTATTTTGAAATAATGCGGTTGAGTAAAACAACAAACACAATGATACCTGCTGTAATAGCATAATTTCTTACGGGATTGTCAAAAAAATACCGGTTCAAAAAATCATTCATTCAGCCTTGTTGTTTAAGGCGTAAAAATAAAGGAAGTCTGATTAGCGAAAGCTGTAGATCTCCAGCAAGTTTTTTTTTAAGGCGTATAACCTGGAAGAGGTAAAGTCAAGCTTAATGAAACCCTTTAATGAAGCAGGTAGCTTTTCATCACCCACCCGAAAAGTGTTGATCTCGTAACGATGAAGGAGATCATCATTTACTCCAAAAATGAATTTACCTGCCACCTTAAAATTATTCCAGCCGGTAAGGAGGATTTTATTTTTTAAGGCGCCGTAATAATCAAAGACAATCACAGATTGCTGAGGGTCGTAGAGGTAAACGAAACCATCCTTATCGTAAATGTTTTCAATATGCGGGGCTTCATCAAACAACAGGCGGAATTCAGAAGTTTCTAAAAGCGGCTTTCCATTGTCATCAATTTTTTTCAGCTTGCTGGCGGCTTCATCATACAGCCAGATATTATTATCATACGATTGGGCAATCACATTTACCTGGAAGATGCTTTGCTTGCGCAGGTCAATAGTATTGCGAATGGAAAGAAGCCTGTCCAGCACTACGATGGTTGCAAAATCTTTGTAGTACAAAAGAATTTTCAGTGGGTTGGAAGCATCAATCTGGCTCACCTTTCCAAACCTGGTTACATTATTGAATACAGCCACTGAATCACCATTGGCATTGTATTTTTTTAATTGATTTGTGGAGCTGAGGATGTAAATGTTATCAAGATTGTCTGTGGCAAAATCAACAATGTCTCCTTTAATAAAACCAATCCGGCTGAAGGCAGAGTCTTTCTGTGCCAATAAAGGCCCTGCCAGTAAAAGAAAAAATGCTATCAAAAAAAAGATTCGTTTCATCCTTTTTTTACAATTTTATCGTCTCTGCCCGTATATGATTTCAGCAACACATCATGCCCATCAAATACGGCGTAAGTGAAATAAGTAATCCAGTCGCCAAGATTAATATAACGGCTGCCATCAGGCAGACGAAAATCAATCGGCAAGTGTCTATGCCCAAACAGAAAAAAATCATATTTTTTTTCAGCCAGCTTTTGTTTGCTATAAGTAATCAGCCACTCCTTGTCTTCACCTAAAAAAACTTCTTCGGTGGCGCCGGTTTGGGCACGGCTGCGGCGGTTAGCAAGGCCCATGCCCATGTATGGCGGAAAAATGCCAAACAGCCACTGGGAAAATTTATTTCTGAATATTTTTTTAATGAATTTGTATTTATGATCGCCAGGGCCAAGGCCATCACCATGACCAATGTGAAAATGCCGGCCGTTGAATTCAAAATCTTGTGGTGAAAAATAAACGGGTATGTTCATCTCTTTCTGAAAATAATTTTTCATCCACATATCATGATTGCCAACAAAAAAATGCAGTTGAATGCCTGCATCAGTCAACTCAGCCAACTTGCCAAGCAAACGCACATGACCTTTAGGAACCACCCGGCGGTATTCGTACCAAAAATCAAAGATGTCGCCTACAATAAAAATCTGGGCAGCTTCTGTTTTTATTTCATCCAGAAATTTTACAATCAGCTTTTCCCGTTCCAGGCTTTTTTCAAAGTTGGGTGCCCCCAGATGAAAATCGGAGAGGAAGAATATTTTTTTGTTGGGTGAAAGCTGCATGAATGATGATACGAATTAAAGTGAATTCCTTGAATATTTTTCATTCAAATGTTTCTTATAAACCCTCATCCACCAAAAAACAATATACTTCTTTGGGGCCGTGAACGCCAATAACCAAAGTTTTTTCAATATCGGCGGTGCGGCTGGGGCCCGTTGCAAACGTGATGAGTGACGGGAGCTGCTCACCATATTTATCTTTTACAAGCTGTAACGCATCTTTTACATCGTACACCAGCTGGTTGCTGAATGCAATACAAATATGAATAGGGGCATACACACTTACTGTGCGGCCGCTGGCTTGTGCAGAGGTCATCATAATTGAACCAGTACGGGCAATCAAAGCTTCGCAGCCGGTTACTGAAACATCACAGCCCGGCAAATCGTCATCAATAAAATATTCATTGGGTTGTTGTGCGATTATTGGCAGCAGCTGTTGTTCATTACAAAAAACTTTTTTCCAGCCCTGCTTACGTATAAGACTGTTTAACTGGGAAGCCAGCTCCTGGGTATTGGTACAGTAAATAAATTTGCCCTGAAGTTTTGAAAATTGTTCTGCAAACTCTACTTCAATTTCCTGGTTTAATGCCTGAAAAAAGGAAGTCTGTTTGTCAGCTTGAGGAAATGGAAGAGGCGTTGATGCACTCAACGCCTTTCGAATTTTTTTCAAAATATTTTCCTTTGACGGAGAAACGTTCATAATAAACTACCAGGTATAAGGCGCAAGGCACAAGTAAAACAGCGGAATAATTTTTTCATGCCTTAAACCTTAGTGCAGAGATTTATTTGTTACATCACTATCATAAGGTGAAATGCCTTCTGAAACTTCGCCTGTATGTTCCGGGTCAAGCGGTTTTTTTTCTTCGTAAGGACGTTTGCCGATTAATGCTTCTACATCACTTTGAAACAAAACCTCTTTTTCCAATAAAGCTTCGGCCAGTTTTTCAACCTGTTCCTTTTTTTCACGCAGCAAAGCTTTGGTTCTTTCATACGAGCTATTAATAAGCTTTCTTACTTCTTCATCAATCAGCTTCGCTGTTTCATCTGAATAAGGCTTGGTAAATGCATTTTCCTGCTGCGGATCATAAAAGCTAACGTTGCCCACTTTATCATTCATGCCATACACGGTAACCAT
This sequence comes from Chitinophagaceae bacterium, assembly GCA_040289925.1. Taxonomy (GTDB): domain Bacteria; phylum Bacteroidota; class Bacteroidia; order Chitinophagales; family Chitinophagaceae; genus VBAU01. The sequence continues at coordinate 115,374 of PSMD01000003.1, forward strand.
AGCATAAGCTATTCTCGTAACCTGCTGCAGGTCGTTTTGTGCACCGGTAGAAATTTTGCTGAAAAAAATTTCTTCACTGGCTCTTCCGCCCAGGGTCATACAAATCTGGTCAAGCAACTGATCGGTATTGTACAGGTATTGTTCTTTTGGAGTGTACTGGGCATATCCTAATGCGGCTGTTCCTCTTGGCACAATGGTTACTTTCAGCAGCGGGTAAGCATGTTCCAAATACCAGCCGCATATGGCATGACCAGCTTCGTGGTAGGCTATGATTTTTTTCTCTTCAGGTAAGATGATCTTGCTCTTCTTTTCCAAACCACCAATTACACGATCCACCGCATCCTGGAAATCTTCCATGGTCACTGCATCTTTTCCTTTGCGTGCAGCAATCAGCGCAGCTTCATTACAAACATTGGCAATATCAGCACCGGCAAAGCCAGGTGTTTGTTCTGCCAGTTTATGAATATCTAATGACTTCGAAATTTTTATTGGCTTCAGGTGAACTTTGAAAATTGCCTCACGGCCTTTAAGATCAGGCTTATCAATTGTGATTTGCCTGTCGAAGCGGCCCGGCCGTAACAATGCTGTATCAAGAACATCGGGCCGGTTTGTAGCGGCAAGAACTATAATGCCTGTGTCGGAGCCGAAACCATCCATTTCTACCAGTAATTGGTTTAATGTGCTTTCTCTTTCATCATTACTCATCATTACATTCTTACCTCTTGCACGGCCAATGGCATCTATTTCATCAATGAAAATAATACAGGGAGCTTTTTCTCTGGCCTGCTTAAATAAATCACGAACACGGCTGGCACCTACACCTACAAACAGTTCAACAAAATCAGAACCGCTCATGCTAAAGAAAGGAACCTGTGCTTCACCGGCCATAGCTTTTGCCAGCAAGGTTTTACCCGTACCGGGAGGGCCAACCAGCAATGCACCTTTTGGAATTTTACCACCGAGTGAAGTGTATTTCTTTGGATTTTTTAAAAAGTCAACAATCTCCATCACTTCCACTTTCGCTTCATCAAGTCCGGCTACATCAGCAAAGGTGATGTTCACTTTTGTGCCTTTATCAAAAAGAGTGGCTCTTGATTTACCAATATTGAAAATGCCACCCGGTCCGCCACCGCTTCCGGCACCACCGCCCATTTTTCTCATTAATAAAACCCACAGGGCAATAAAAAGAAGAATGGGTAATAAAAACTGAATGGCACCGCCTAACCAATCTCTTTCCTGGTCAACGTTATAAGGCACCTGTTGATCAAAAGGAATTGAATTTTGGGCATAGAAATCATCCATCTGTTTGATGAAATCGCCTGTGTATTTAAAATAGAAATGCGGCCCGGATTTATCGGGCCTACCGCTGAGACCGGTTTTTAACTGGCTCTTGTATTTGGGTATGCTGTTTTCTTTTAAATAAACACGAACAATACTCCGGTTGGAAACGACGAGGTATTTATCTACGTCTCGGTTAATGATCATTTGCTTAAACTGGTTAGGGCTTATTTCTGTTGTACTGCTTGAAAATGGCGAATACAATTGAAAGCCGATGAGCACGGCAAATATGATTGAATAAACCCAGTAAATGCTGAATTTTGGTCCACGGCTGGGCGTATTATTTTCATCCCTACCCCTGTTATTAAAGCGAGGTAAGTTTGATCTATCGTTCTTGTTCAATGGTTCTTGTGGCATAAACTTTTACACTTGTTGCTAAATAAGGCTATTTGAGCCAATTTGTTCAAACTTCTTTTAGATTTAACAAGTTTCACTTGTCGTGGTGTTTTTCAACTGATGAATCACTCCACATTTCTTCCAGTTTATAAAACTTTCTTGTTTCAGGCTGCATAATGTGTACCACTACGTTTACGTAATCAATCAGCACCCAATGCAGGGTTTGCCTGCCTTCCACACGGTAAGGATCCTCATTCGCTTTTTTCTTCACTTCATCTTCCACAAAATCGGCTATGGCACGTATTTGCGGCTGACTGGTGGCTTCACATATAATAAAGAAATCGGCAACTGCCTCAGGTATCTTTCTCAAATCGAGTGATATAATATGTTGCCCTTTTTTTTGTTGAATAGCCTGGATGATGTTTTTAATGATCTTCGAATTTCTCGTTAACCGTTTTGCACCTGATTTTTGGCGGGTAGCGAGTAAGGCCAATTGTTCCAATAATTATAATTGTTTAAAATGTGAATAATCAAAAAAACTGATCATGCAGTGCAGAAGCTGACATCAATCAGTTATTAATTTTGCCTGCTCAAAAATACTATAATTGCAACTCTTTCCCTCCAGCAAAATGCCCACAGGCTCATTCATAGAGCTGCAATCAACTGACAGTACCAATAATTATGCCCTTGCCCAAATACATGCAGGATTGGCACAAAACCTTGATGCTTACTTTGCCCTGGAGCAAACGGCCGGCCGTGGACAAAGAGGGAAATTGTGGACATCAGAACCGGGCAAAAACATTCAGCTAAGCCTTGTATTAAAGCAGCCTGCCTTGCCATTGGCTAATCAATTTATCATGAGTGCAGCCGTGGCTTCAGCGGTACATCATTTTTTATCTGCTTATGCCGGAGAAGACTGTCGCATAAAATGGCCAAATGACATTTACTGGAATGACAGGAAGGCGGGCGGAATTTTAATTGAGAACATGATAAAAGGACAGGATTGGCAATGGTGTGTTGTTGGCGTTGGCATCAACATTAATCAAACAGAGTTTCCACCGGAATTGCCGAACCCTGTATCATTAAAGCAGATTACAGGCAAAGATTTTTCAACCACAGACCTGGCTAAACAACTTTACCACCAACTTGTAATGCAGCTTGAAGATTTGGGAAACCATCAGCAAAAAATACTGGATGATTACCGAAGCCATTTTTATAAGATAAATGAAACTGTGAGATTGAAAAAAGGCAATCGCATTTTTGAAGCCACAATAAAATCAGTAACTGCTGAAGGCAAACTGGTAATAGAACATGGAATTGAAGAAGAGTTGGAAACCGGGCAGGTAGAATGGTTTTTTTAAAGGCCGGCCCCGAGCACCGGCTCCTCTTACTGTTTATTTTTTTCTCTAAATAAGGTGAATTTTCTTTCAATAATAAATGCCCAGCGAAACTGCCCTTTACTCCACGTACGCCAGGTGCGGGGTAAAAATTTGTTTTCAAGAATTTCGGTAGTATTGGTAAAGTTCAGATGAAACACATGGCCCCAGGTTAAAACTTCAAAGCCTACGCTAAATGCATCATACATTTCTAAGCCACGGTTACGGTAAGCCTGCCGGTGATCAGATGAAAGAAAAGGATGAAAATAATCTGAAATAATGCTGAACTTTTTTGTTACCGGCAAACGAATGCCGCCACCAATGGCAAATATGCTTTCATCTGCTCCCGGTATCACCAGGCCCTGGTGCAAATAAGTTGGACTGAGCTGCAAACTCACTCCTCCAAATTTTTTTGCAATCATTAATTGTACAAGCTGGTTCAGCCTGTCTCCAAAATCTTCATAAGAATTTTCCTGGCCTGCTATGGCTGCTTTTTTATCAGATGCCGCAACTACATTGGCAAATACGGTTAGTGAAAGAGCATGGCGGGAATCATTTATCATTTGCTGAAGAAACTGGTATTTCAATCCCAGCTCCCAAAGTTTGGTTTGGCCCTGGTTGCCTTTGGTACGGGCAGCAAGAATATTAAAGCGGTTCGACAAGCCAAGCTGAAAAGCAATTTTTGCATCAGCTGCATTGTCTAATCCAAAAAAGTTTTTAATGCCACCTTCATTGCCGGCTATATCCCAAAAATTATGCATCACCCGGAACTCAAGAATGCCTTTTGATAAAACCTCAACTGTGTTAGCATTGATCAGGCGTTGAGAGTAAAATACTTTGGTAGGTTCTGTGTCTTTTTTATCGCTTAAGCTAATATCAGTTGTGTCGTTTTGAGCCAGGCAAATAAATGACAAGGATAAACAAAGCAGCAGCAGTTTTATTTTCATGATTGAAGTTTTAATTGGTTGCTGCCCTTATGAACGTAAGGCTGAAAAAAAGGTTGCCATTGGTTAGGCATGCATTGCCTTCAAAATTTCCTGTGCATGGGCTTTATTTTTGGGGCGCAGAAAGATTTTTTCAATGATGCCTTTTTCATTTATCACAAAGGTGGTGCGAAGCACTCCCATATATTCATGCCCAAACATTTTCTTCTTATCCCACACGCCATATTTTTCTAAAATTTTATGCTCAGGGTCAGCAATTAAAGTAAAGGGCAACTGAAATTTTTCTTCAAACTTTTTATGCTTTTTTTCTTCGTCAGGGCTTATGCCAATTACCTCAAACCCATTTTTTTTGAGCAAACCATAATTATCCCGCAGGTTACAGGCCTGCACAGTGCAGGTAGGCGTATCATCTTCGGGGTAAAAATAAAGCACAACTTTTTTGCCTTTAAAATCTGCCAGGGAGATTTTCTTTCCATTTTGATCTTTGCCGGAAAATCCGGGAGCTTTATTGCCTTCTTTTAAAACAACCATGAGCTTTTTTTTATTTTTCTTTTTTGCCGGGACTTTTCAATTTGTGCTTAGCTGTTTTCTTTTTTCCTGCAGCTTTCTTTTTTGGCGGAATATAAGGGTTTCGCTTAAACCACCATTGTTTCACCAATTGATTGCCTGCAATATCGGTTACCCAAATTTTTAAGTGATGAACACCATAAGGAAAACTTTTTTCAAAATTATATCTCCATGCATTGCCTTTATCATTATCAAACATTAACCATGTGCCATTCAGCTCGGCTCTAAATGTACCAATACCAGATTCATCTTTTGGATAAAATAAAATTGCGTTTGCGAGGCTAAGGTCAATTGTATCGCCTTTGCCGGGATCATTAATAACAGGGGGCGTTGTATCAATAAATGCCTGGAAAGATCCAAACTCATTAAATTCAGCAAGCATCCATCCTTCATTCACCAATGCTTTTTTGCGGTAAAATTCCTGTCCGCTGTGGCTGATCACAATTTTATTTCGCAAATGTTCAGGAACGGCAGGCATTTTAAGTTGCAGTTCAAAACTTTCGTGCACAGGATAGCTGTCATTGCAAAACTGGTAGGCATCAGTAATTGCATTGTTTGCCGGCTTTTTCAATTTCAAAAAAGTTACAGGCACTGAATCATAAAAAGAGTTTCTGCCAAAGCTGATTTTAAAATCAGGTCGAATAAATTCGTTTTGCCGGCCAGGTGCAAGCATTTCCCGATTTTTATTCGTAATGGCAGCAGCCAGGCTGTCATCATACTGAACGTTAAAAACCAGGCAGGAAATGTTTCGGTTTACATCACTGATTTCAATTTTTATTTCTTTGACCAGCGTATCATTCAACTCAACAATTCCATTACCTGTTTTGTAAGCAGGACCCAGATCCCCGGGCAATGGCGACAGATGCTGTAAATACAAACCGCTGTTTATTTTGAAAGGATAATCAATGTGGGCATTCATGTAGTTGGTTTCATTGTAATCCATACTATCAAGCACAAAACCGCTTTGCAGCTGATTGTTTACGTACAACCTTGCACTATAAATTCCATTTGGATTGTTTGAGCCCGAAATTTTATCAATGGCAGTAATGGCAAAGCTGAGCTTTGAAAAACCAGTTTTGATAATAGAATCACTTTTTAGCTGGTAGCCATTTTTTGTTTTACTAATGGCAAACAACAACGGTTGTTGTGCATAAGTACTTTGGTTGCGATTGTATAAGGCAAGCCTGATAAATTCAGGGGAGACATTATCATTCAAACCCAAATCAAAAAATTGTGGGTTTATGCAACGGTCAGTAGCAGTATTTCTTATTTCAAAATGCACATGCGGCCCTTGTGATGAACCGGTATTACCGCTATAGCCAATAAATTGTCCTTTGTGTACGGGGAATTTCTTTTTATCAAACCGTATGCTTATTTCCCATCTCTCATTTCTTCGTTGCTGGTCGGTTACAAAGCTATCCAGCGCAGAAAAAAATTTGTTCAGGTGGCCATAAACTGTTGTCAGCCCGTTTGGATGATTGATATAAATGGCTTTTCCAAAACCAAAGGGTTGCACTGTAATGCGAGAAATGTAACCACCGGCAGCAGCAAACACAGGCAGGTTTTCTTTTTGATTAGTGCGTATGTCTAAACCCATGTGCCAGTGCGAGGGCCGCAGCTCCCCGAAATTGGCAACGATCGCCGGCTTCAATTTTACCGGCCATTGAAAATAGTTTTTATCGAAAGAAAGAGTTTGTGCATGCAACAATAGGTAAAAAAATACACTGCATATAGCCAGCAATAGTTTGCTCATCACCAAATTTACTAAGCCACAGCAAGGTAAATCATAATAATTTGTTCATGCTTTGTTCATGATACCATAAAAATGGTATTGCAATTTGTGGCATGAATTTTAAGCTTAGAAGAATAGTTTAATGTAACACTATGAAATCGTTTTTTTACAAATTGACCTTTGGCTGTATCATGATCGGCGGGTTATGTGTAGGTGTGATGAAAGGACAGGATGCAAAGCAAAAATGGGTAGCAAAAAAGAAAGACAAATTTTTGAACTGGAAAGCAGAAGGTAAACACCGCATTGTTATCCTTGATGAAATTGAAATGGCCACTTATCACTCTTAATAACGGTACGATATTTTATTAGAAACTAACCGGAAACCGTATTCTATAATTCTAAAACAATTATTATGGGTAAAAAAGGATTGGGCTTGTTGCTTGCAGGACTTGCAGCCTACAGATATTATAAATATTCAAAAATGAATGCCCAGGAAAAAAGGGATTTAAAAGACAAAGCAAAAAGATTTGTTGATGATAATTTAGGAAGTCTTAAAAATGTGTTTGGCAAAAAATCTCAAACACAACAACAAGCTTAGTGAACGACAATTGCGTTAAACCTTGAATGAAAAAAAAGGGGTTGATGATTCAACTCCTTTTTTGTTTTTGTACATTAGATATGGAAAAACGGCTATGGAACCAGTATTGATCTTCTTACTGTTTTTAGGTCTTCCTTCATTTGGGTTGGGATTTATTGCACCGTTGATATTCACCAGCGCAAATTCAAATATGCTTCTGCAAAAACAGGGTGGCTTACGTTAATTTTTTTTGCTCCTCTTATCGGTGGCCTGCTTTACCTGGCTTCCCGTAAAAAAATTGTTGATAAACCATTTTAATTCGCTTGATATAAAAACCCACTTTCCCTTAGTTTTGCGCAATTTGTGCCGTAATCAATCAAATCAGTTCTTAATAATTGCACAGAATGCCTAAAGACAGTTCTATTAAATCATTACTTATTATCGGTTCAGGACCCATCATTATTGGCCAGGCTTGTGAATTTGATTATTCAGGAAGCCAGGCAGCCAGGAGTTTAAGAGAAGAAGAAATAAAAGTTATTCTTATCAACAGCAACCCAGCCACCATTATGACCGACCCCATGATGGCCGACAAAGTGTACCTGCTGCCATTGACTGTTGAGAGCATCGAAAAAATTTTACAGGAAAATAAAATTGATGCTGTACTCCCAACTATGGGTGGTCAAACAGCACTCAATCTTGCTAAAGAAGCTGAAGACCTTGGCATATGGAAACAATACGGAGTGAGATTGATTGGTGTGGATATAAAAGCGATTGACAAAGCGGAAGACCGGGAAAAATTCAGGCAATGGATGATTCAGCTTGGTGTACCCGTGGCTCCTGCAAAAACAGCCAACTCTTTTTTAGAAGGAAAAGAATATGCGCAGCAAATTGGTTTTCCACTGGTAATACGTCCTTCGTTTACACTCGGTGGTACTGGTGGTGGTTTTGTGCATGATAAAGATGATTTGGATGAAGCACTCAACCGCGGTTTGCAGGCTTCTCCCATCCATGAAGTGCTTGTGGAAAAAGCAGTGCTCGGCTGGAAGGAATTTGAACTGGAATTATTGCGGGATTCGAACGATAATGTTGTGATCATTTGCAGCGTAGAAAATTTTGACCCCATGGGTGTGCACACAGGCGACTCGATTACTGTGGCCCCGGCCATGACGTTGAGTGATTCAGCCATGCAGCTTATGCGCAACACTGCCATCCGCATGATGAGAGACCTGGGAAATTTTGCCGGAGGTTGTAACGTTCAGTTTGCTCTCAATCCCGATACCGAAGAAATCATAGCCATTGAAATCAACCCGAGGGTGAGCCGCTCATCTGCTCTTGCATCAAAAGCAACCGGCTATCCCATTGCAAAAATTGCAGCCAAGCTGGCAATTGGTTATACGTTGGATGAATTAAAAAATCAAATCACCAAAACAACCTCTGCCTATTTTGAACCGGCACTGGATTATGTCATCGTCAAAATTCCGCGGTGGAATTTTGACAAATTCAAAGGGGCTAATGACACACTGGGCCTGCAAATGAAAAGTGTTGGCGAGGTAATGGGTATAGGCAGAAGTTTTACTGAAGCGGTGCAAAAAGCTTGTCAGAGTTTAGAGAATAATGCGGTTGGCCTCGGCTATTATGGTAAGAGCCTGATGAAAGCGGAAGAAATTCTGGAGCACATCAAAACTCCGAAATGGGATCGCATCTTTCGCATAAAAGATGCATTGATGATGGGTGTGAGTGTAAATACTATTGCAAAAGCTACCGGTATTGATCGCTGGTTCATTTATGAAATACAGCACATCTGCAATATTGAAAAAGAAATTGCGAAATATGATTTGGACACTCTGCCGGTTGAATTGTTATGGGAGGCTAAAGTGAATGGCTTCAGCGATGAACAGATCAACCGCATACTGAACCATGGCAGCGAAGAAGAGGTTTATGAAAAAAGAAAAGCAGCCGGCATAACCCGGGTATTTAAAATGGTAGATACCTGCAGTGCGGAGTTTGAAGCAAAGACGCCTTACTTCTATTCAACTTTTGAACAGGGCCATGTAAATGAAAGCAAGGTTTCCGATCGCAAAAAAATAATTGTTCTCGGCAGCGGCCCCAACCGCATAGGGCAGGGAATTGAATTTGATTATTGCTGCGTGCATGGGTTATTAGCTATTAAGGAATGTGGCTACGAAGCCATCATGGTGAACTGTAATCCCGAAACGGTTTCCACTGATTTTGATATGGCGGACAAACTCTACTTTGAGCCGGTGTATTGGGAACATTTGTGGGAGATTATTGAACATGAAAAACCGTACGGTGTAATTGTGCAGCTTGGCGGTCAAACAGCTTTAAAGCTTGCAAAACTTTTGAATGAAAAAGGAATCCGCATCATCGGCACCAACTTCGACAATATGGACATTGCTGAAGACCGTGGCCGCTTTAGTGATATGCTGAAAGAACTC
>PSMD01000003.1:124825-137463 GCA_040289925.1 Chitinophagaceae bacterium
CAACGAATGCGTATTGTGATAAATGATGAGGAGGTGGAAAAAGCGGTACTGAGCCTGCTGAAGCATATACCCGGCAATAAAATTTTGATTGATCATTTTCTGGACCGTTGCCAGGAAGCGGAGATTGATGCCATTTTTGATGGAGAAGATTTTCATGTGATGGGTGTAATGGAGCATATTGAACCGGCAGGCATTCACAGCGGTGATAGTAATGCCGTGCTCCCTGCTTTCAATCTTACACCGCTGGAAGTAACAACCATGGAATATTATGCTGAAAAAATAGCAAGAGCTCTTAACATCAAAGGACTCATCAATGTACAATTTGCAATAAAAGATGGAAAAGTATATGTGATTGAAGCAAACCCACGGGCTTCTCGTACAACTCCATTCATTGCAAAAGCCTACCAGATACCCTACCTCAACATCGCCACCAAAGTAATGCTGGGTGAGAAGAAACTAAATGATTTTAAGTTTGAAAAAAACCTGCAGGGCTTTGCCATTAAAGAACCGGTCTTCAGTTTTGAAAAATTCCCGGGAGTGAGTCGTGAGCTCGGCCCTGAAATGAAATCAACCGGTGAAGCCATTCGTTTCATCAAAGACCTCCGCGATCCTTATTTCAGACAGCTATATAAAGACCGCAGCATGTACTTAAGTAAATAACCTTACCGGGTTGCCGTTTATAAATTTTTTGTCGGCTGCACTAACCGGATTTGTAATTTCGCCATCTCAAAAACCGATCATGCGAAAAGAAACCGACTATTTTATCAAAACCATCCGGACGGTGTTAGAAGGCGAGCCATGGTTTGGCCAACCGGTTATGACGCTGCTGCAAAATGTAAATACTGATGTAGTTTATAAAAAACCAAACGAAAACGCACATGCTTTAATTGAACTGCTGTATCATATGCTTACCTGGGCCGAGTTTACGTTGAAGAGGCTGCAAAAGGACGAAGAAAAAGAGCTGAAGGCTTTTGAAAAAATGGATTGGCGAACCATTGATCCTGCTGAACATACCTGGGAAAAAGGCCTGGCACAATTCAAGTTAGCACATGACCTCATCATTGATATTCTCGAATCAAAAGAAAATGATGACTGGTTAAGTGAAAAAGTGGATTACCGGGAATACAATTACCGTTTTCTGTTGCATGGAATCATACAACATGACATTTACCACATCGGGCAAATAGCCTACTTGAATAAACTGGTTAATCATTGACTAGAGAAAAGATAAAAATATTAAGAAGGGGTTTTATTCACTTTTATCTTCTAGTTTTTATCTATTCTCTAAAATACCGGCTGGCTAAAAATTATAACCAACACTTAACCAGCCAAATGCCTGGATATAATGTTTTCCGAATAATGGCGTAAAGCCTGCCCACCATGAAAATCCGCCATTGATGGGTTGACGGCGATACATAAAACTAAACGTTCCAAAAAGCTGTGTACGTTTATCGCTATAAAAATTCATGATCTCAAGTTTTTTGCTCACATAAGTAATTCCTGCGCCGGCCTCAAAGCTGTGCGGTGAGCTTGACTTACCAAAAACATAATTGATCTGCACCGGTAAAGTAATAGCAGATACATCTTCATCTTTATCCCAGTCATAGGCATTTACAAATCCAACTCCAATACGCCCACCTATACCCAGGTGAAAGTGTTTACTAAACCTGCTGTCGAAATTGGCAGAGTACAGAATACCGGGGCCGCCACCCTCTGCAAAAAATGATTTATTGCTAATGGTATTATCTGTTTTCTGTGAATAAAGAAGAAGCCGGAAAGAATGGCAACGAATAGTATTGATAGTATTCTGATACGGTTAATTTTTGTTTTTAAAAAATATACAGATGACCGTAGCAGAAAAAAATTCGCTGCTGCAAAACTTTGTTAAGAAGGAAATAAATTAAATTTTTATCGCCTTAAAGGCGATAAAAGAATCACCAATGATTTTTTTGTGCTGCGCACAATCAATTTAATTAGCTGCAATGTTGATTTTACTATTTTCTTTTACATCATTATAAGCCTACGCTAATTGGAAACAATGTGAAGAGATATTTATACTCTTCAAGAAGGAATATTTATAACGATAGTAGTTATTATGCTTATAAGGAAGAAGATTCAAAGAGAAAGAGAATATGGCTATTTACGTATACTTTCACAGAACAGGATTATTTAGATGCCCAATAAAGCACACACAATCAAATGGGTCTTGAAATTGTGGTCCATTTACTTAAACTTTTCTTGTCATCTACAGGTATTACAGGTCTTCTCAAAATAATAAAAAGAATATTATAGCAATTCTTTTAAAACGATCTCTCTTACTTTATCTGCAGGCACTTTTTCCTGCTGCATAGTATCCCTGTAACGGCTGGTGACGGTATTATCTTCCTTGGTTTGCTGGTCAACCGTTACACAGAAAGGTGTACCGATAGCCTTCATCCTCCTGTATCTTTTGCCGATGGTATCTTTTTCTTCATAAAAACATCGGAAATGAGGTTTGCAGTCATCCATGTTTTTTCTTGCCATTTCCGGTAATAAATTTTAGGAGAAGAAATTTTTTTCTTACCCGTTTTGCGAATGAGTTTCGGCTCGCAATACTCCACTTCTTTTTTCTTTTAAAGAGCCTGGCAAATGTCAAAAACTTTCATGCTGTGCCTTCCGGAGCTTCAACAAAATAAGTATTGGGTGAGTATTTTACTTTTTCTTTTATGGTGAGTTTTTGAGAGGCAATAATTTTTTCGCAGGTTTTTGCAGGCACATCAGCCCGAAAGCGTAAGAAAATATTCTCGGTGTAAAGAACAGGTTCTTTTGATTTGGGATCAACCAGCACACGGCCGGTAAATTTTACATCGCTTTCTTTTTTAAATGTTTTCCTGGCTTTGTTGCGCACCGCAAGAGGATCGGTTTGCGTTTTCTTTACTTCCAATATCGTTACGTTGGCTCTTTTTACCTGCTCTGCTGCTTTACTTTAAATTTTAGGGCCACTTGTTTTAACGTGGACGATTGCAAGGCACTTTCAGCCAGCTCATATTTTTCACCGCCGGAAGTGAAAGATACTTTTGCATAAGCCAGGGTTTACTAAAAAAAGTAAGCCAATAAAATAAAAAAAGACCTACCATTTTGCGGTAGGTCTTCTATCTTAAAAAGGAAATCTTCAGATTTTCGTTTTTCGTTTGCTGATGGCAAAGCGGTAAAGCACAAAACCCATTATGGCAAAGAAAAGAACTCCCAGCCATTTGTAACCTTCAGCACCCAATTCCGAGGTTAATCCATGTTCGGCATTTACTTTTTCTACAGCCTCATTTGAAGAAGGGAACGCTTTCAAAATGGCCACAATTACTCCCGCCAGTGCCCCTCCGGCAACCAGGCCGGTTGCAAATAAATTTCCTTTGCCCAGGTCTTCTTCTTCTGCTGTGAGCACAACGCCTTTTCTTTTATTTCTTCTTTCTGCAATTCCACGAATGGCGCCACCCATAAAAATAGGTAGTGTGGTAGAGAGAGGAAGATAAGTTCCTACGGCAAATGATAAAGATTTAATGCCGCAGAGCTCAAGAGTAATAGCAATGAATACGCCTACCAATACAAACTGCCAGTCAAGGTTGAAAGAAAGAATTCCTTTTATCAATGTTGCCATTAACGTTCCCTGCGGTGCAGGATAAGTATCGGTGCCTATGGCATGTGCGATACCTTGTGCCTGCATGGCTGCTGTGGGTGTATCCAGAATTTTTACTGTAGCGCCAATGGCCAGAGAAGAAACAATTGCTCCAACAAACAAAGCCATTTGCTGGTATTTGGGAGTGGCACCAACAATGTAGCCGGTCTTTAAATCCTGTGAAGTAGCACCCGCATTGGCGGCGGCAATACAAATCATTCCACCAACAATCAATGCCATCGGTTCATAAAAATGCCCCGTCCATTTTACAGCAATAAAAATTAAACAAGTACCCATCAGTGTGGCGATCGTCATACCGCTGATGGGGTTATTTGAAGAACCGATTAAACCCACAATGCGGGAAGAAACGGTTACGAAGAATGCGCCGAAAATAATTACCAGTAAACCGAGCAATAATTTGCTGCCGATGTTTGTGCCGGGAATTAAATTGCTTGGCAATAAAGCAATGATAAGAACGAGTATCAAACTGCCAATACCCACCACTTTAATAGAAAGGTCTCTTTCTGTTCTTGGAATATTATTTTCTCCTGTGCCTTCAACGCCAGATTTTTTTACTGAGCCGATGCTGCTTTTGAAAGATGAAATGATAGTTGGGATGGTTTTTATTAATGTAATAAATCCACCCGCAGCTACCGCACCTGCACCAATTTGCCTTACATAAGCACGGTAAATAGCGGTTGACCAGTCATTGAAATTATGCGTTACCGGATCCCAACCGCCGGGCCCGCCGGCAACAGTTATATCTTTTAAATAACCCAGCTTGGCAAGTTGTGCAGCAATTACATCCGGGCTGATTAATGAAGCCAGCAGAGGAATAAATACAAACCAGCTCAACACACCCCCTGCAACAAGCACACCGGCAATTTTTGGCCCGATGATATAACCAACACCCATATACTCCGGTGTAATTTCTCCGCTTACTCTTGCGGAAGGAAAAAATTTATTTGCTTGCTTCGTTGCAAACGCAGGCACTTCAGCAATTACATGAAAAACTTTCTGCAGCAACGCATAACCACCCGCAAACACAACACCCCAAATAGCAGTCATGGCCAGCTCACCACCTTTTACACCAGCTTTTAATACTGAAGCACAGGCTGTGCCTTCGGGATAGGGAAGTATGCCATGCTCTTTTACAATCAATGAACGTCGCAACGGAATCATCATCAGTGTACCAAGTATGCCACCAATGATGGCAAGAATTAAAATTGTAACGTAATTAAAATAGTTTGCACTGTCAGCTTCACTTAAAAACAAAAATCCCGGTAGCGTAAATACAACGCCGGCTGCAATACTTTCACCGGCACTGCCTGTTGTTTGAATGATGTTGTTTTCAAGAATGGTTGTTCTTAAAAATAATTTTCCGAGTAAAATAGAAATAACAGCAATGGGGATAGATGCAGAAACAGTAAGCCCTGCTTTTAAGGCCAGGTAAACAGTTGCGGCACCAAAAATAATCCCAAAAATTGCTCCTGTAAGAATGGATTTAACTGTGAACTCAGCCATTTTTGTGTCGGGTGATACAAATGGCTTGAAAGAATTTTGTTCGGCCATGGGCAGTTTGGTTTAGTGCAGGGAAGATAGCAAAACTTATCAACTGCAATAAAAAAGGAGCTGATTGATTCAGCTCCCTTTGAATTGATGATTCGAAACTTCTTTATGCTGATCCTGTTTTATCCCGAACAATCTGGTTCAGCGATTTTATTCTTGCATAAATTAAAATACCACCAATAAATGCTGCTATTACCAAAATAAGGAAGAAGATTTTTTTATCCGTAAAGTCATCCCAGAATCCAGTCATTACTCCGGCAATTTTTCCGCCGATAGATGTTGAAAGAAACCAGCCCCCCATCATTAATGCTGTTAAACGTTGAGGCGCCAGTTTGGATACAAATGAAAGTCCCATTGGGCTCAGGAAAATTTCGCTGATGGTAAAAACAAAATAAGTGAGCCATAACCAAATGGATGAGGCTTTGTGTGTGTAAATGGAGGGTACCGACATAATAGCGAACACCATAACCAATGCGGATAAGCCGGAAATGAACATTGCCATTCCAAACTTGGATGCAGTAGTTGGTTCTTTCCCCCGCTTGCGTAACCAGCTAAAGAAAGGAACAAATATGAGGGTGAGCACAACAATAAATAGCGGATTGATAGACTGAAACAATTCCGTATTTATAAGTTTTACTTCTTTGCCATGCGGCCATTCTTCTTTGGGTACATTATTAAAATACGGATCAGGCCCCATAACCTGCACAGGCTTCCCATTTTCGTCAACAACATCTCTTAAATACTGGTCAACCTTGTTTACAGGACGTAAACTGTCAGTTACTTTCTGCATGGGGAAAAATACACTGGCAATTTTTTCTGTAGTTGGTGAAGCAACACGGTCAGTATGCTTTTCAGCCCAGAGTGTTAAACCCGTTGAGTTTTGATTGTAGATCGTCCAGAACGCAATGGCAATTGCAAAAATGAACAGCAATGCACCAATTCTTTTTTTATCCTGCCCTTTTGCTTTTGCCCATAGAGAAATATAAAATGCAATGATGGGAAGGCAAGCGAAAATAAATGCATCGTTCGCCTGTGTGCCCATAACCGGTTTGCCCAAAAGTTGTGTGGGGATGAACCAGCCAATTATGGCAGCAATAATTGCCGGCAAAAACACATAGAGAAATATTTTCGAAATAGGCATGTCTTCTGGCTGTACAGGTTTTTTTACATCAGCTTCTTTTATTTCCCTGTTTTTTAAAGATGCCCCAAGAATGATGAGACCAATGATCAAACCAACACCGGCTGCAGCAAATGCATACCCCCAGCCATATTTATTACGCAGGTAAGCTGCCACAAAATTGCAGACGAAAGCACCGATGTTGATGCCCATATAAAAAATGTTGTACGCATTGTCTTTTAAGGGTCGCAGGTCCTGGCGATTGTAAATATTACCCAGTAAGGTTGAGATATTTGGTTTAAAGAAACCATTTCCAACGATGATCATTGCCAGGGAAACAAACATGGCTGTATTTCCCGGAATGGAAAGGCACAAATAACCGGCTGCCATTAAGCCACCGCCGATAAAAATGGATTTGATATAACCGAGATAACGATCGGCAATTAATCCGCCGATAAAAGGCGTTAAGTAAACCAGTGCAATGAAGCTGCCTACAATATCAGCCGCTATTCTTTCATCATAACCTTTTCCGCCAGTTGTGTTATCAATCATATACAGGAAAAGAATGCCTACCATTAAGTAGTAAGCAAAACGTTCCCACATTTCTGTAAAAAATAAAACATAAAGAGCTTTTGGATGACGACCTGTTTTTATTGCCTGGTTCATAGAATCGTTTTTAGTTACTAATCAGTTCGGCTGTTATACTGGAACCGAGAGTTTGTTTAAGTAAAATTATCTGCCCAAAATACTGAAAAATGCCAACTGCCAAATATTTCATCCCATTCTTTAACAACAACTGCCGATATTCGCAATGCTAAAAAACGTCCTGTACATGCGTATCCTTTTACTTGGCTCTGGTGGAAGAGAACATGCCATAGCCTGGAAAATTCATCAAAGCTCATTATGCCAACAGCTTTTCATTGCACCTGGCAATGGCGGCACCTGCCAGTTTGGAAGAAATATTGAACTGCAGCTTTCTGATTTTGAGGCAATCAAAAATTTATGCATTGAGGCACAAATTGATTTGGTTTTTGTTGGCCCCGAAGAACCACTGGTAAATGGCATTTCTGATTTTTTAAAGAAAGATGAGCGGTTAAAAGATTTGCTGGTAATTGGCCCAACAAAAAAAGCTGCAAGGCTGGAAGGAAGCAAAGCCTTTGCAAAAAGCTTCATGCAAAGGCATAATATCCCTACCGCTGCTTACAAAGAATTTACTCTTGATAACTATCAGCAGGGGGTTCACTATTTACAACAACATGCTCTGCCAATTGTGTTAAAGGCTGATGGCCTGGCTGCCGGTAAGGGAGTTGTAATTTGTCAAAACCATCTTGAAGCCATTGCTGAATTTGAGCTGATGATTCAGCGGGCAAAATTTGGTGAAGCAAGTAAGAAAGTTGTTGTGGAAGATTTTTTAGAAGGTATTGAGCTTTCTGTTTTTGTTTTAACCGATGGTGAAAGCTATTTACTTTTTCCTGAAGCTAAGGATTATAAAAGGGTTGGCGAAGGTGATACAGGTTTAAACACCGGTGGTATGGGTGCAGTAAGCCCGGTGCCATTTGCAGATGATGCATTTATACAAAACGTAAAAAGCAAAGTGATTGAACCCACCATTGAAGGCTTAAAAAAGGACGGCCTTGACTATTGCGGATTTATTTTTTTCGGCTTGATGAAAGTTGGCAATGAGCCTTACATGATTGAATACAACTGCCGCCTGGGTGATCCGGAAACCCAAGTGATTTTGACCCGATTGAAAAGTGATTTGGTTGACCTTTTAGTAGCTACCGCCAAAAAGCAATTGCACACAAAAACCATTGAAGTAGATAACCGGACTGCCGTAACAGTGATGGCCGTTAGCAAAGGTTATCCCGGCCATTATGAAAAAGGTTTTGAAATAAGAGGATTGGAAAATAATTATGGAACAAAATCCCTCATTTTTCAGGCGGGCACCAAAAAGCAGGATGGAAAAACAGTGACCAATGGAGGTCGGGTGCTGTGTGTAACTTCTTTTGGAGAGCAGGTGCAGGATGCAGTGGAATCTTCATTGGAAGTTTTGGATAACATTCGTTTCAGCGGAATATATTACCGCACTGATATTGGATATGAATTTAAAAACCAGCCTGCACAGTAACTCTTCACTAATACAGTTGGCAGAATATAGTTTCTTTGCAATTAAACATTGTTGAATGGGTAACGATGAAAAAGGGAGTGGTCGTCATGGAACTTCTCCATCTCAAAAAGGCGAAGGAATTTATTACCACGACTACCTTCAGCTTGATAAAATTCTCAACGCACAGTTTCCTGAAAGCAGTAAAACAGGTGAGCTGGCTCATGATGAAATGCTTTTTATCATCACTCACCAGGCTTATGAACTTTGGTTTAAGCAACTCCATTTTGAAGCAAACTCCATTGTAGAGATCATGAAAAAGCCGGCGTTGAATGATAACTCACCGGAACTGCAAACGGTTGTTCATCGCCTTAACCGCATAATCACTATTTTAAGAGTGCTGGTTCATCAAATTGACATAATGGAAACCATGACTCCAATGGATTTTCTTGATTTCCGTGATCTGCTTCGCCCTGCATCCGGTTTTCAAAGCTGGCAGTTTAAAGAACTGGAAGCTAAGCTTGGCCTCAAGTTTCAGCACCGCCATGGGCAGGAATATTATACCTCTCAATTAAGGCAGGAACATGTTGACCTGATCAAAAAAACAGAATCTGAAAGTTCATTGCTTGAATTAGTAAATGCCTGGCTCGAAAGAATGCCCAGCCAGCCACCAATGGATGAAGAAAAGATAAATGGTGA
This sequence comes from Chitinophagaceae bacterium, assembly GCA_040289925.1. Taxonomy (GTDB): domain Bacteria; phylum Bacteroidota; class Bacteroidia; order Chitinophagales; family Chitinophagaceae; genus VBAU01. Next base: position 133,964 of record PSMD01000003.1, read on the forward strand.
TTGGGGTAAATTAAACTACTGGAAAACTTATCGGGAGGCTTATGCAAACAGCCTGGCTGAAGCCGAAAGAAACAACATAGAAGCTTTTGATACGGTTTTTTTTCAAACGCAAAATGATGAAAACCGCTCTCTGACTGCCAAAGCTTCAAGAGCTGCTTTGTTCATCATGCTCTATCGTGGCTATCCTTTGCTGCAACAACCTTTTCAATTATTGAATGCCTTACTTGAAATTGATGAACAGCTAAGTGCCTGGCGGCACCGCCATATTAATATGGTGGCAAGAATGATTGGTACAAGAATAGGAACCGGCGGCAGCAGCGGGAAAGATTATTTAAAAGCCGCAGCCGATAAACACTATATTTTTAAAGAGCTTTCTCAACTCACCAGCTTTTTGATTGAAAGAAAAAAACTGCCTGCATTACCACAGGCAATTGAAAAGGAGTTAGGATTTGCAGGCGCCTAGAAAAATCTTGCTTCGCCGGCAATAGTTCTGTAAGGCGTTGAAAAAAATCTGTCAACCGTTTTATTAAATTCATCTTTATAAACAATTGGTGTGCTGTGGCCTGAGTTAGGCAGGATCCATAAATAACTCTTCGGAATGTTTTTAAAAATAAGCAATGTGTGTTCGGGCTTGATTACATCATGGTCTCCGCCAATGATAAGGGAGGGGCAGGAAATTTTTTGCAAATCACTCAATGGAATGTGTGGCTGTGTTACCGCAACCCAAAAAGTTTAAAAGCATTTTTTTCCGCAGCAGTTTTATTGGGTTTGTTCAGCAGCATTTGATAGGTAGGCGCAACCATATCCCAAATTTCCTGCGGAACAGCGGTTGTATCAGGAACAAGGTTAGCACCTGTAGCTGCGAGCTTTTTCACTTTTCCGGGGTGGCGAATGGCCAGCAACAATGCGTTGATGCCTCCATCACTCCAGCCAATTACATAAGCAGAATCTATTTTCATCGCATCCAGTAATGCAGCATAATCATCAGCCATCATTTCATAGCTCAGGCTATCACCATTGTCAACCGACTTTCCTTGTGCACGGCTATCGGCAATTATCACTTTGTATTTTTTAGAGAAATAAGGGATCTGGTAAAGAAAGTCTTTACCAGATCCTCCATTGCCATGAATAATCAAAACAGGTTTGCCCTGTCCATATATTTCAGCATACATTTTAAATCCGCGAATGTTGTAATACTTCCCGGCTGCTTTGTTATTTCCATAAGGAATATCATTTGAATTTTTTGTTTTGCTTTCAAACTCTTTCAGAATTTTTTCAATATCCTGGCCAAACAAAAAGTGGTTAACAAATAAGAGGAGGGTAAAGAAAATTTTTCTCATGTTGTTGGTTTGATTAAAAGTTGCTTCAACTATACTACAACTTTTTTAAAAAATAAATGCAAAAAAGAATCCCGATGGAGATCGGGACGCTTTTTTGCTGATAGGTAGATATATGTGGATGTATATTGAAGTGTACGGATTCCTTTCAAACGGTACGGATACTTATTTTTTTCGCTTTCAAGGTTATACTGATATCTTCCATTACCGTGCCAAAAATTATTCAGCTGATTTTTTTTCTGTTTTTGATATTAAATAAAGCAATACGATAAAACTCACTGAAGCCGTAATCAAAAATGTGCTAAAGCTGCCCCAAACTGCCCATACTAAACCGGCAATACTGCTTGCCAGCAAAGCACAAATACTTTCGAAGGAAGTATAAAAGCCGATGGCGGTTGCAGTATTTTTTTCATGAGCAATATTGCTGATCCATGCCTTGGTAATTCCTTCTGTGGCTGCTGCATAAATTCCATACACAAAAAACAAAACAAAAATGGTTAAGGTAGAATGGGCAAATGCAAAGCCTGTATATACACAGGCAAAGAGCAGTAATCCTAACTCAAAAACTTTTTTTAAACCAAAGCGGTCAGCAGCGGCGCCGAGAGGATAACTTGACAATGCATACACCAGGTTGTAAAAAATATAAGCTGCAATCGTCCATTCATCGCTGCCGGTTATTTCTTTTGTCTTTAGTAATAAAAAAATATCAGAGCTGTTAACCAGTGCAAATATCAACAAGGCACTTACAAGTTTTTTATATTCAGGAGTGGCAATCTTCCAGTATTTAAAAAAAGAAAAAAAGTCTCCTTTTCCTAAAGTGGATGATGGTTGTTTATTTTCTGTTAATAAAAAAGTAAGCAGAACAGATACCAGGCCGGGAGCAAAGGCAATAAAAAAAATCAATTTATACTGGCCAGGATAAACAATTAAAAACAGTAAAGCCAAAGCTGGTCCAATGGTAGCCCCCAGCGTATCCATTGCCCGGTGAAAGCCAAACACTCTTGCCTTGGTTTCTTTAGTTGATTGTTGTGAGAGCAATGCATCTCTTGCTGCCGTTCTTACCCCTTTACCCAGGCGGTCAATAGTTCGGGCAAAAAAAATCCAAACAGGAAAAGTGAATACAGCCATCATAGGCTTGGATATGGCGCTAAAAAAATAGCCTAGTTTAATAAAAGGTAGTCGCAGCCCTTTTTCATCACTTCGTTTTCCAAAATAACCTTTGCTGATGCCGGCCGTAAAATTGGCCATCCCTTCCAGTACTCCAATCCAAAAAATGGTGAAGCCAATTTGTTTTAAGTACAGGGGCATAACTGGGTAAAGCAATTCGCTCGCCACATCGGCAAACAGGCTTACCAAAGAAAGTATCCAAATGGTCCTGGTTAAAAAATGCATGAATTGAAAAATCAAAAATAGTTGTTAAACGGCAGTTGAACTCCACAGTCACTGCATTTATGGAATAACAATTGCCAAATTTATGGAATAACAATTGCCAATAGCAGAACCACAATTTATATTGAGAAAAACCGTATAATCTGCATGGGCCCCTTACTTTGTTAATTCGAATTATTTCCTCGTACTTTGCCAATCAAAATCCAATAAATAAAGAATGGGACTTTTTAACTGGTTTACGCAAGAAATCGCAATAGACCTGGGAACAGCAAATACCCTCATTATACATAATGATGAAGTTGTAGTGAATGAACCAAGCATTGTTGCGTTAGATAGAAATAATCCCAAAAATGTATTGGCAGTGGGCAAGCGGGCATTAATGATGCACGAAAAAACTCATGAAAGTATCCGCACTGTTCGTCCGCTGAAAGATGGGGTAATTGCCGATTTCAATGCAGCCGAATTAATGATCAGGGAAATGATCAAAATGATCTATCCCAAAAAACCTCTTTTTCCCCCAAGCTGGAGAATGATGATCTGCATTCCCTCATCTATTACTGAAGTTGAAAAAAGAGCTGTGCGGGACAGTGCAGAACAAGCCGGTGCAAAAGAAGTTTATCTTATTCATGAACCGATGGCGGCTGCTTTGGGTATTGGTATAGATGTAGAAGAGCCGGTAGGTAATATGATCATTGATATTGGTGGTGGTACAACCGGCATTACCGTCATTGCACTGGCCGGTATTGTGTGCGACCAAAGTATAAGAATTGCCGG
>PSMD01000082.1:0-4980 GCA_040289925.1 Chitinophagaceae bacterium
GTTTGTGCCTATGCGTGTGGCAAGTTTGGTTATTGGATTTGGCGGCAGTTCACAGGAGTTGGGGTAGAATATTTGGAAATCAATTCCTGAAGATCGTTTAATAATTTCCCGGCGACAAGAATTTGAATTCGCCAACATTTTTTTATATTCTTCTTGCCGTTCGAAGCGATCAAACTTTTCCTTGACCAGAGTATCTTTAAAATTCCATTTTATTGGAAGGTTAGGATGTGTAAATTTTGATTTTTCCTCTTTAATAATTTCTAAAAGGGCTGGTTCGCTTTCTTTGTCAATCAAAACACCACCAAAAATATTGACCCTTGGAGATAATCCCTCTTTATCTTCTTTCGCATAAGTATCATCAGCATAAAAAACTTTCACATAATCAAGTTTAGTATTGCGGCCAACGAGCCGGTTATTTGCGAAGTGGCAAAAATAAGAAGTAGCTGTCGAAGCCACTTATTTTTTGACACGGGAGCAACACCAGAAAGCCGCACCGATACGCATCAGCTACAGCCGGCTGACAAAAGGATTAATAAAAAAGCAAATGATCATTAATGAGGGCACTTCCCCTTATCACAGCTTCTCATACAATGACTTTAACCTGTCTCTTGTCATGATCTTTTCCCAATCCATGCCCAGGGCGTTTTCCCAAAGGGGCTTAAGGCTTAATGATACATCCATCATTTTTTCAAAATCATCATTGCTTAAACCGGCCGTAATATTTTGCGGGATGTCAATCTTATTTTTCTCTACCATCTTTTTGAACTCGGCCACTCCTTCGGGATAAAATTCTTCCAGCTTGTCGAACACGATGCAGTTGCCCACTCCATGTTTTGTACCTAGCACATAACTCAGGCCATAACTCACCGCATGTGCCACACCTACCTGGCTGTAGGCAATGCTCATTCCGCCGGCGTAGGAAGCCATCATCAGCTGGTCATCGCTTTCATCATCCCAAACTTGTTTTTCCAAAAAAACTTTGCGGCAAAGCTCCAGTGCTTTTTCACCATAGCTTTTGCTGAACTCATTTAAATAAGTGCCGGTCAAACTTTCTATGCAATGAATGTAGCAGTCCATGCCGGTATAAAAACGCTGGTTGGCAGGGACGTTGGCGGTGAGTTCAGGGTCGAGAACAATCTGGTCGAAAGGCGTGAAGTCTGAATTCATGCCCAGCTTTTTTGTGGGGCCAGTTAATACAGTTGTTCTGGAAACTTCTGCGCCGGTGCCACTGAGTGTTGGAATACCTACTTTATAAACGCCGGGATTTTTTACAAGGTCCCAGCCCTGGTAATCGGCAGAGGAGCCGGGGTTGGTCATCATTAATGAAACGGCTTTGGCCAGATCCATAGTGCTGCCACCGCCAATGCCAATGATACCGCTGACGGTTCCGTAAGTTTCTTTTAAATAATTGGCCAGCTCGTCAACATAGCTTGTCTTGGGTTCGTAAGTAACATCGGCAGAAAAAACCCTGTCGTTATTTTTTGCGGGTATGCGGCCAAGCAATGGTTTGCCTTCAAAAAAATGATCCACTAAAAAAATCATGGGCGCATCGTTTTTGCGGTGCGGTGCAATGATCTCATCTAACTGGTCAAAGCTGCCGCGGCCGAAAACCACGTAACCCACCATTTTAAAATTTCTGAATTTCATAACCTTGTTTAAATCACAAAGCACACAAAGATAAGTTGCACAAAGTGCACAAAACTATAAGGCAAGTCGGCGTATTCCCTCTTTTAGTTTTAGCACGTTGAAGTTTATCAATAAACCCAATCTGCATCCGGAAAGTTTAAGATAGGTGAGAACTTGTGCAATATGTACATCTGATAAAGAATCACAGGACTTAACCTCGATAATTAGTTTTTGATCAACAAGCAAATCAATTCTATACCCAACATCAAGTTTAACGTCTTCATAGACAAGGGGCAGAGCCTTTTCTTTTTCAACAAAGAATCCGTTTTTGAGGGTTTTGTAATAAAGGCATTCTTTCTAGCTTGATTCGAGCAAACCAGGCCCGAGATGATTGTGAACTTCAATAGCAAGACCAATGATCTTATTCGATATAAGATTGGTTTCTTGCGGGATACTTAGTGAGCTTTGTGTATTCACTTTGTGTCCTCTGTGGTTTTCAATAAATCTACAAAAGTTTTTCAGCCCGTTCCAAGTCTTCCGGCGTGTCAATTTCTACGCCCATGTAATCCACCACCACCATGCGCAGGGGAATTCCGTTTTCGAGATAACGCAGGCATTCAATTTTTTCAACGGCTTCCAGCGGTGTCGCCGGCCATTTCGTAAAATCAAGCAAGGCTTTTTTGCGGAAAGCATATACACCGATATGCTCGTAATAGGTAACGGCTACTGATTTGTCTCTCGGGTAAGGTATTACACTACGGCTAAACAGCAATGCATTCATGTGCTTGTCCACTACCACCTTCACAAAATTGGGATCGTTAATTTCCTGTTCATCTTTCAGCACCTGCATCAGCGAAGCTACCTGTACAGATGGATCATCAAACTGCTGCAGCAATTTTTGCAGCGGCTCTTTCTTTATAAAGGGTGTATCGCCCTGCACGTTCACAATAATTTCTGCATCCAGCTTTTCTGCGGCTTCAGCAATACGGTCGCTGCCGCTTTCATGCGGCCTTGTGCTCATCATGGCTTTGCCGCCGTGCGATGTAATTTCTTTATAGATAATTTCGCTGTCAGTAACCACAATCACTTCATCAAACAAACCGGTAGCCACAGTAGCGTCGTAAGTTGTACGAATGACAGTTTTACCGCCCAAATCAGCCATCAGCTTTCCTTTAAACCGTGTAGCATCATGCCTTGCCGGTATCAAAGCAACTTTCTTCATGTTGTAAAAATAGTGAATGGTCAATGCGGAATGCGATGAAATTACTTGTCCAGGTGATCGAATGGTTTTTTCATTAACGTAATAAAATCTTCGTCCTTTTCATTGGGGTAGTACCTGTCAAGCCCGTAGCGAATGTTTTTGGGATCAAGTTTTTTGTAGGTACCTAACAGGCGGTCCCAGATTGAAAGCACTGCCCCATAATTACTATCTGTAAAAGGTTGTTTCCAGTGGTGATGCACTTTGTGCATGTTGGGAGAAACAAATACAAAACTCAAGGAATAATCAAGCCAATGCGGTAAACGAATATTGGCATGAGTAAAAGCAGTGGCAAGAATGAGGATTGTTTGAAAGATCATCACCGCATACATAGGTGCGCCACCGAGCAAAATACCCATAAAGAAAAACAATCCACGCAATACACTTTCTACCGGATGATGCCGAAGCCCCGTAGTTACATCCACATTGTTATCTGCATGGTGAACGATATGAAACCGCCACAGCGGGTAAAATTTATGTTCTGTAATGTGCACCAGCCATCCGCCAAAAAAATCAAGCGTTAAAAAAGAAATGATAACAGTTCCTGCAATGCTGGCATTGGTCCAGTAAACAATACCAAATTCATTTTGCTTACACCAATCACTTAGTAACACAATGATGATAGCAAGGAAAGTATGAATGATCAGATGAATGATAGTAAAACCAAAATTGACTGCTGCATGCTGAAACTTGTTTTTCTTGTAAGTCATTGGCAGCAGCGGAATAGCTCCTTCAATGATCCAGAAAAGGAGCAAGCCGCCCACCAGGAAAGCCATTCTTTCCAGCGGCCGTTGTTCAAGCGTAGAAAAATAGTTGATGATGTTGCTCCACATAAATCAACTGAAAAGTTACGAAAACTCATTCGGAGGGAGACTAGCATATTCTTTTCCGCAGCTTGTGCAGCTATAATGCTTAACAGTTATTTTATTGCCCTCCGCAGAAAATAACCGGGCCATAAGTGAAATGATTCTTCCAAAGATGAATTTTTTCAGTACAGCGTCTGCATCTTCCACTACAAGCTTAATCTCAAGAGATTTTTCCTTGCAATGGGGGCAGGCTATAGTTTTTAAATATTCCAGCTCTGCCTGTTTTAAGATTTCCAACGATCTTTCAACTTGTGATTCCACAACCATTAATCGCATTCCTGAGGCATAGCTTAACATAGTAGCCATGTTTTCATCTTCTAAATGACAGTTAATGCCCTCTTCCTGCAACATGGCCGATGCAATATGCGCCTCTATATAATTTGTGTAGGTATTTACGTGTACAAAATCCATCTTTAAAATTAAAAAGCTGCTCCTTGCAAGAACAGCTTTTTATATTTTTTATATTAAGCAGTTACAACTAGTTGCTATTGGTTAACCATCAGTGGCATCACCAGCATCAGGAGGTCTTCACTTTCCTCCTGCTCACCTGGGCGTAAAATACCTGCTTTTGTGGGGGTTGATAATTCAATCTTCACTTCATCGCTGTCGGCCGCATTCAGCATTTCAATTAAAAACCTTGCGTTAAAAGCGATGGTCAGGTCTTCCCCATCGTACTGGCATTTCATTCTTTCATCACCCTCAAAGCTAAAATCTACATCCTGGGCTTTCAACTCCAGTTCGCTGCCGGCAATAATCAACGCAACCTGGTTAGTGCTTTTGTTGCTGAATACACTCACCCTTCTCAATGCTCCCTGGAAATCGTTTTTGCCTACCGTGAGTTTATAAGGATTATCTGTTGGAATTACCACTTTATAATCCGGGAAACGGGCATCAATCAACCGGCAGGTCATTTGCGTGGTGCCGTGCTTAACAAACAAATGATTTTTATTGTAGCTGATGGTTATCTCATCATCATTATCCGGCAATGCCGATTTCAAAAGATTGAGTGGCTTGCGGGGAACAATGAATGAATCTGTTCTTGGGCTGGAGACATCAGTTCTTTTGTAGCGAACAAGGCGGTGAGCATCGGTAGCCACAAATTGAACACCTTTTTTATCCAGTTCGAAATATACACCCGTCATAGCAGGCCTTAAATCATCATTGCTAACAGCAAATAATGTTTTGTTGATGGCGGTTACCAGCGCAGAGGATGTCATGGTAAAAGAAGTG
>PSMD01000083.1:0-4885 GCA_040289925.1 Chitinophagaceae bacterium
AGTTACATCAGCCTGGCTGTTCAAGGTTCTGCCGTCCCTGGTGGTTTTACCAACCAAATCAAATTTTATGGTAAGATAAATGGCCGCTTCCGGCTCAATGGCATCCACCGCAAGGCCTTCGGCTTTTAACTGCATAAAGCCTTCATAAATTCTGCGAAGCCTTTCTTCAATTTCATTTTTAAAATTTTCCAGATAGCCTTTGATCACTTCTGTTTGCGGAAGAAATTTTGCTACTGCTTTTTGTTCAGCCATTGGCGCCCATGCACCTACGTGAGTCAAGATCACTTTCATTTTTGAAATGATGGCAGCGGGACCCATGCTCCATCCCACTCTTACACCGGTTGCTGCAAACACTTTGCTGATAGCATCAATGTAAATCACATAGTCTCTCATTTCAGGCCGCAATGAAACCGGATCGTGATGCTGAATGTCTCCGTAAGTGAGATGCCAGTACATCTGGTCATACATCACATACAATTTCTTTTTGCCTTCTCCTCTTTGCCTGTTTTCTTCCAGCACCATATCGCAAATAGCTTCCAGCTCTTCTTTTCTGAAAGTTGTGCCTGTAGGATTTTGCGGAGAGCACAACGATATTAACGTGGCCTCTTTTATATAAGGACGGAAGTCTTCACTGGTGGGCATGAAATTATTTTCCGCTTTTGCTTCTACCACAATATGCTCACCACTTACGAAATGAGTGTAATGATTATTGTTCCAGGATGGAACGGCATAATTTATTTTATCGCCTTTATCGCAAATGGCACGAAACACTGCATAAATGAGCGGACGGCCACCGGCAGCCACCAAAATTTCACTAGCGCCATATTGCAAACCCTGTTTAGCTTTTACAAATTCAGAAATGGCTTCACGCAGGTCAATATTACCCTCTGCAGCAGGATAGTTAGTGAAATGCCTGCGGTAAGCCTCCACAATTTCATCTTCCAGTTGTTTGGGAATAGGAAAAACAGAAGGATCGAAATCACCAACAGTAAAATTGTAAATGCGTTCGCCCTGCCTGATCTTTTCCTTGATCTCTGCACCCAGTTTTACGATCTCAGAACCTATTAAGGTTTCAGCAAGATTTGACAGCTTCATGATTAAAATTTTACTTCAATAATCAGGCTCAATTTCACTGTTTCTATCCCGGACAAATGTAAGCGGATTGAAGGATACGGCAATAAAATGGGTTACCTGGAATGGTGTGTTTGAACCAGGCTTTTCCCCTTTTAATGGCACAATGCTGCTATAAAAAAATCAGCTCATGGACGGTGCCATGAGCTGATAAATAATGAGAACATTTGTACCTGGTTAAAAAGCTTTCGGCTCTTTGCTGACTTCTTCCACTTTTTCCGGTAATAAATAGATGCGGATATATTTTTTGAGATTCAAATATTTTTTTGCCACATCCTGTATCATTCCTGAATTCAGGTTTTCGATTTCCTGCTGCTTTTTCAAAATTTCATCCGGGTTCCATCTGCTGAAGGCGGCATCATAAAGATTATTCACCCAAAATTGATTTTGTTTGATCTCCACTTCCAGCTTTCTTCGCTGCTGCTCTTTTACTTTTTCCAGGTCTTCTTTACTCACGCCGTTTTTTTGAATGTTCTGCACTTCTTTCAATGCTGCTTTGGTAAGTGTATCTACTTTTTCCGGGGCGCAGGGAAAACCTATATAAAATGTATAAGCGCCATGCGGATTTTTTGCCATCGTACCCGACGCTCCCACTCCATACACGCCGCCAAGCTCTTCACGTAATTGTTCAACCAGCTTAATGCTCAGCACTTCTCCCAGGCTGGCAAGCGCATAAGCTTCTTTGGAATTATATTTTGCATCTCCGGCAAAGATGATGTTTACCTGGCTTTGCGGCTCGGTTCCTTTTTTAATGGCGGAATCAAGAGCTTTAGCCGGCGGACGAATACCCAGGTCTTTGAAATTTTCTTTAACCGGCTTAGAAGGCAGGCTGCCGATATATTTTTCAAGCAGCGGTGTTATTTCTTTAACATCAAAAGCACCCACCATAAAAAAGGTGAAATCTCCTGCATTGGCAAATCGCTGTTTGTAAATGTTGATGGCCTTGGTTAAATCAATCTTGTCCAAATTTTCCGGCTTGGGCAGTTGTGCGCCGCGGGGATGATTTTGAGTGAGGATCTTTTGCAATTCACCATAAAAATAATTCTGCGGATCGGCCAAAAGGTACTGGAACAACTGCTTTTGCCTTGTTACAAACGAAACAAAAGCACTGCTGTCTTTGCGTGGCGATGTAAAATACAAATGCAGCAGTTGTAAAAGCGTTTCAACATTTTTTGGAGTGGTATTACCATTTACACTTTCCGTTAAATAATTAATGGTGGTGTTGAGGTTGGTATTTTTTCCTTTCAGAATTTTTGAAAGATCAGCAGCGGAAAAATTACCCACGCCGCTTTGCTGCACAATTTGCGCAGCATATTGTGCCGAATAAAAATCGGCATTGCCAACCAGTGAATGTCCACCTTTGCTGAAGCCTCTCAAAACAATTTCGTCATTCTTAAAATCGGTTGGCTTTAAAACAACGGTTGCTCCGTTTGAGAATTTTAAAGTGGTAGTGCCCAGCTTTGCGTTTTTCAACTGCTGTACCACTTTGCCGGACCTTAATTTGGTTTTGTCCATCAACTCCGCTGCTACGGCTTTTTCTTCGTAGGGTTTCAGGGTGGCGGTTTCAACGGCATTCACAATGGCTTTCACTTCTTCTGCTGTTGGAATTTTTATCCCTTCCTTGTCGGGTGCATTGGCGGTAACAACCATATTGTTTTGGGTGAGCCATTGGGCGGCGAGTTTATTTATTTCTTCTTTGGTAACAGATGGCAGGTATTGCTTTACAAAATTGTATTCCCATTCAATGCCGGGGGTGGGTTCGTTTTGTAAAAAATGATTGACGTATTCATCCACAAATCTTGCCGATTCATTTTTTGTTCTTTCATTAAAAGCCCTTTCATAGCTGGCCAGTAACTGGTTTTTCTGGCGTTCCAGTTCTGCATCGGTAAAACCGTAAAGCAGCACTCTCCTGTTTTCTTCCAGCATAACGGCAATGGCTCTTGCCATTCCTGTATCGCTTACATTGGCAAAAAGCTGGTAAGCATCTTTTGTTCTTGCATACGTGCCGCCATAATAGCTGCCAGCACCAATAAAGGGAGGGTTGGGCGAAAGCATCAGCTCCTGGAAACGGCTGTTCAGCATGCTGGTAAACAATTGCTGGTTAACGAACCTGGCATAATCCGCTACAGTTGTTTCAGGTTGCTTATCTTTTTTGAACATGATCTCAACAATAGGGAAAGCCGCTTCTTTATCTTTTGCCACAACGGTCAGTATTTCGTTGTGATCAGGTACAGGGAACTCTTCTCTTTTCCGCGGGTTGGTGGCTGCTGGCATATCGCCAAAATATTCTCTGATCTTCTCTTCCATTTCATTCACGTCAATATCTCCCACCACAATGATGGCCTGGTTATCGGGGCGGTACCAGTCTTTATAAAAACGCTTTAAGGCGTTATGTGTAAATTTCTCCAGGCTTTCTTTGGTACCAATAGGCAGGCGGTTCACATACCTTGACCCGTAATATTGTATGGGCAGGGTTTGGCGCATCATTCTCTCTTCAGCGCCGCGGCCCAGCCTCCATTCTTCAATCACCACGCCTCTTTCCTTTTCTATTTCTACAGAATCCAAAGTTGCATTGTGAGCCCAGTCTTCGAGTATCTGCAATCCTTTATCAACAAGTCCGGGTTTATCGGTGGGCACAGGCAGAATGTAAACCGTTTCATCAAAACCGGTGTAGGCATTCAAGTCGGCGCCAAATTCAACACCTATGCTTTGCAGGTAGCTTACCAGTTCATTTTTTGGAAAACGCCTGGTGCCGTTAAAATTCATGTGCTCCATAAAATGGGCAAGACCCAACTGATCCTCATCTTCAAGTATGGAACCTGTATTTACAACAAGTCGCAGCTCCACTCTTTTTTCGGGCCTTGCATTGTGGCGGATGTAATAGGTTAAACCGTTTGGCAATTTGCCAATTCTCACATTTGCATCAAGAGGTATAGGTAGCGCCGCATCAAACTGGGCGAAAAGAGAAAAAGAAAAAATTAAAAGGATGAAGGTGAATAATGGCTTTAAAACTTTCATAACTGAAAATTTTTAGGGAAGACAAATTTACGGATCGAAAAACTTAATGAGCAACAGCAGCGAAGACCGGTTTTTCAAAACTTACAATTCCATTTTTAACTGCTTTTACCGTAAGGCCTACCCGGCTTTTTACATCAAGGTTTTGAAACAACCGGTCCCTGATCTTGTCTATTCCTTTCATAGACATACCCATGCGGGTAGCAATTTGCTTATATGTCATATCTGAAGAAGCAAATTCCAGGAACTGTATTTCTTTATCAGAGAGCTTAAGGCGAACATTATCCTGAGGGTAATTGTTTGAATTGTACAACACTTTGGTAAACTTGCGAATGATAATATCATTAAAATAATAGCTGTTGTTGAATACCTCCTCAATTGCCTTTTTAAGTTCTTCCGGTAAAATTTCTTTTTTTCATAAAGCAGCGAATGCCTTTGTTCAGAATATCAATCAGTAAAAGCTCAGGCTCTATGGATGATAAAACAATAACGGGCAGTGAAGGATGATTTTGCTGAAGCCAGTCCAAAGTAAGAAGGGAGTTTTTTACAGGAACTTCCAGGTCCAGTATCAAAACATCTGGAACATTTCCTTTAGTCAGCAAATCTCTGATCTGTTCTCCCTTTGCAGCCTCCAATACCACTTTGCAGTTTTCAAATTTTTCTATCTGGAGTATCAATGCCTTCCGTCTAAGCTTCCCTTATTTTAGTGCCGGTTGCAATTAGAGTTTTCTAAATTAAT
>PSMD01000029.1:0-20195 GCA_040289925.1 Chitinophagaceae bacterium
TCACCGTGGCCATGCGTTACTCACCCTGAAACAATGCGGTGTAAAGTTGCCCAACAGCCTGAAGTGGGGCCTTTGCGAGTGGACGAAGTGAGAAATTTTTTACACACTCAACGCTTCAGTGCTTTTTTCTGCTGGCTTTTCGGAAAACTGTCCGGCCTGCATTAGACAGTTTGCCTGCAATTGAAATTATTTTTTGTGGCATGATTTTCTTCTGTTATAACTACCCCTCGTAGTTAACAACAGGCAGTAAAAATGGAAATGCAGGAATTTCAAAATCAAGGGAATTATAGCCCGGAAAACGAAAAAAGCTTTCTTCAGTATTTGTCACTCAGGTACTACACACATAACCTGGAAGAACTTACAGACAAGGCAAGAGATTCTGTCAACAACTTTTTAAAATCACTTTCCGAAATTGAAACCGAATTTCTCACTATGCTCACCAACGAGCAAAAAATAGATTTGCACGATTTTGGATTTGGTATATCTTGTTCAGGTTTTACAGAAGAAAATTATTAGTTCTCTATCAGCAGTCAATTAGCCCCGCTTCCGGCGGGGCATTTCAAAAACCGTGATTAAATTTTTCGCTATTGTTGGTGTTTATTTGTTCCATTGGGGTCGCAAGACCCCGATGGTATTTTAGGCAGATGATCAATCTGATTTTTATGGATTTAGAAAGAAAAAATCAATCGTTGTTTTTGTAATGGATTCATTAATTCAGATAGCCAATTGTCTCAACATAATCTGCAGATTCAAAATAGTTTTTTGAATTTCACAAAAATCCTTCAACCTCCGATAAATCGTAGTTCTTTACCTTTGGCGCATGTTATCCATTTCAGATCGTGGGCAGCAAATGCCCCCCTCTCCCATTCGTAAATTGGTGCCTTATGCGGAAGCTGCGAAGAAAAATGGTACCAAAGTTTTTCATCTAAACATCGGACAGCCGGACATTGAAACGCCGGCTCAAATCCTTAATGCTGTTAAAAAAGCCGATATAAAAGTGCTGGAGTATAGCCACAGTGCCGGCAATGAAAGCTACCGCCGTAAGCTGGTGAACTATTATAAAAGAGTTGGGATAAATGTTAGTCACGACCAGATTATCATCACCACTGGTGGAAGCGAAGCGATTCAGTTTGGATTTTTTACCTGCTTAAATCCCAGCGATGAAGTCATTATTCCTGAACCTTTTTATGCAAACTACAATGGCTTTGCAGTAGCAGCGGGTGTAAAAGTTGTTCCCATCACCTCTTACATAGAAAATGGATTTGCACTGCCCCCCATTTCTGAATTTGAAAAAGTAATTACAAGCAAAACAAAGGCAATCGTTATTTGCAGCCCCAATAACCCAACTGGTTATTTATACAGCCGCGAAGAAATGGAAGCTTTGAAGCAGATCTGCATTAACCACAATCTTTACCTGTTTAGTGATGAAGCTTACCGTGAGTTTTGCTACGATGGGGATTACATTAGTGCAATGCACCTGCAAGGGTTAGAGGAACATGTAATTTTAATGGATACCATCAGTAAAAGATACAGTGCCTGCGGTGCAAGACTGGGTGCTTTTGTTACAAAAAATAAAGCCGTATATGATGCGGCTATGAAGTTTGCACAGGCAAGATTAAGTCCACCCGGCCTTGCACAAATTATGGGTGAAGCGGCTATTGATCTTCCGGCTGATTATTTTGAAACACCCCGTGCAGAATATCTTTCACGCCGCAACCTTTTGGTAAAGCGGTTAAATGCAATGCCCGGTGTTTTTTGCCCCAATCCCGGTGGTGCTTTTTATGCCATTGCAAGATTACCCATTGATGACTGCGATAAATTCTGCCAGTGGTTGCTTGAATCTTTTTCTTACAAAAACCAAACGGTAATGCTGGCGCCTGCCACAGGCTTTTATGGAACTGCCGGCCTTGGAAAAAATGAAGTGCGGCTGGCTTATGTTCTCAACCTGGAAGCCATTGATGCAGCCATGGATGTTTTGGAAAAAGCATTAGAGCAGTATCCCGGCAGGCTTAAAGAATTAACCGAAGTTATTTCAGCAGCACACCAGTAGCATTGTGTTACGGGTACATTTGAGGTTGATAGAAGGAGAATTTTCTTTTACATTAGTATATTCTTTCAACTAAACTAACTGTCATGAGAAAGATACTCCTGCTCTGTTTGTCTTTATTTCTATTTATTTTTTCATATGCCCAGCAAGTTGTAAGCGGCCACATTACCGATGAAAAAGGAATGGGTATAGAAGGAATTTCAGTTCGTGAAAAAGGGGCCGGCGGCGGAACAACCACTGATAAGGAAGGTTATTTTACACTGAAAGTGAGCAATGCCAACGCTATACTTATTTTTTCCGGCGTTGGATTTAATGAGAAAGAAGTTTCATTAACCGGAAAAAAATCTGTGGATGTAACACTTACCTCCAGCGCAGTTACGCTCGGTAATGTTGAAATGGTTGGCACACGCAGCCCCAAACGTTCTGCAACAGAAACTGCAGTACCTGTTGACATCATTCCCATTTCAAAAATTGCAGATGCTTCAGGCATGGTAGAGATCAACTCTATTTTGCAATATGTAGCACCTTCTTTCAATTCCAACCGGCAATCCGGCGCAGATGGCGCCGATCATATTGACCCAGCCACCATCCGCGGCATGGGGCCTGATCAAACTTTGGTATTAGTAAATGGTAAGCGTTGGCATCAATCTTCATTAGTTAACCTTTATGGCAGCCGTGGCCGTGGTAATACAGGTACAGATTTAAATGCAATACCTGCTGCTGCTATTGAAAGAATAGAAATTCTTCGTGATGGAGCCAGTGCCCAATATGGTTCTGATGCTATTGCAGGGGTTATCAACATCATTTTAAAACAGTCTGTAAAAGATTTAACCATTAATGCTTCAGTGGGTGAACATATAACAGGATATGGAAGCTCGTTGGATTCAGACCAGGGCAAAGTGCTTGACAACACTTCCGATGGTTTGCAATACAACGCCAATATGAATTATGGTTTTAAGTTGAAAGAGGGATTCGTCAATCTTACCGGAGATTTTTTAAGAAAGAATAAAACCTACCGGCCAAATTATTCTCCACTGTACCCCGATAATTATCGCAGCAAATTTGGCGATGGGTCTTACAACAATTACTCGGCTTATCTCAATAATACAATACGCCTGAACAACCGTGCAGAGTTTTATTCTTTTGGTGGAGTAAACTACCGCAATGGCGATGCTTTTGCATGGACAAGAAACCCGGGCAGTGAAAGAAATGTAACTGCTATTTATCCTAACGGTTTTGATCCGCATATACAATCAAAAATCACTGACCTGTCTTGGACTATGGGCTTGCGTGTAAAAATGGGTGTATGGAATATGGACCTCAGCGGCATTACAGGCAGCAACCGTTTTCATTTTGAAGTGGACAAAACCCTGAATGCATCGCTGGAAGAAAATTCACCCACACATTTTGATGCCGGCGGATTTCAATTATCGCAAAGTACTGCCAACATTAATTTCTCCCGTGCTTTTAGCAGAATTGCCAAAGGCCTTAACCTCGCAATGGGTGCAGAAGTTCGGTATGAACAATACCAGATTTTTGCCGGAGAAACAGCTTCATGGAAACAATATGGCCCTGTTGTTTTTTCAATTGATGGAACTGATACTACATTCCGCCCAGGCGGCTCACAGGGCTTTCCCGGTTTTCAGCCAAAAGATGAAGTAAGAGCCGGCCGCAACAACGTGGCTGCTTACATAGATGCTGAGTTGGATGTAAGTGAACAGTGGATGGTGGGTGGTGCAGTAAGGGCTGAGCATTATAGTGATTTTGGTTTTACAGAAAACTTTAAAGTTGTTACCCGTGTTAAGACTTCAGATTTTTTGAGCCTGCGGGGTTCATATAGCACAGGTTTCAGAGCACCTTCATTACCGCAGGTTTATTTCAGTTCAACATTTACTAATGTGGTAGCCGGACAAATTGTTGACCAGGTTATTGCTCCCAATCGCAGTCCTCTTGCAAAAGCTGTAGGCATTCCTAAATTAAAAGAAGAAACCTCCAGCAACCTGAGTTATGGTTTTGTTGCACGGCCTTTTAAAGGGTTTACTCTTACCGTTGATGGTTACCATGTAAAAGTGAAAGACAGGATTGTGTTAACCGGTTTATTTACCAATGATGATGATGCCATTGGCCAAACTTTACAGGAGCAGAATGTGGGTGCAGCTCAATTTTTCACCAATGCAGTTAGCACTACTACCGATGGCGTTGACATTATTACCACGTATAACACAAGGCTGCTGGGACAGGGCAGGTTAAATGTAACCGTCGCAGCTAATTTCAACAGCATGAAGATTGACAACATTAGAACTACAGCTAAACTTGAAGGCAAAGAAGATGTTTATTTTGGTCCGAGAGAAAGGGCATTCCTGATTGCCTCTGCACCTGACCATAAAATTGGTTTAACGCTTGACTACACCATCAGCCGGTTGAATGCAATGATTAGGCTTACTCATTTTTCATCAGTTAACCTTACCAACTGGAATGATGACACAGACCATTATGATCATAAGCTGACAACAGATGTGGCAATTGGCGTAAAAATCACTCCAAACCTTCATTTAACAATTGGCGGTAATAATATTTTAGACGTATATCCTGACCACCACGATCCCGGACTGACTGAAACCGGTGGCATGTGGGATGCCGTGCAGATGGGATATGGCGGAGCATTTTATTTTGTGAAGCTGGGTTTTAGATTACCAACTAAATAACCTTAAGAACATTCTAATTGAAAGATGAATGTAGCAGAAGTTGCATTCATCTTTTTATTTGCAATGAAGCAGAGTTCAGTATTTCATCAATCCAACTGCTGCTGAGTTCCGAAAATTTTTAAGGTGCAGGCGGTTCATGTATGTAATCATTTAACTTAAGCTGCCACCAACCCACAGTTTTCCATTTGCCCAGTTTGTAGCCCACATTTTCATAATCGGCAAAATGAGTAAATCCCATCCTTTGATGAAGCGCAACGCTTTTTTCATTTGGCAAATTGATTACTGCATACACATTTCTGAACTGCTGCTTTTTTAAAATTACAAACAAGGCTTTGTACAGTGCCTGTGCAATTCCTCTTCGCTGAAAATCATCGTGAACATACACGGAACATTCAACGCACCATTGGTAACCTGATCTTTCGCGGTAGCGGGAAGCATAAGCTTAGCCGGCAATGGCTCCGTCCATTTCACAAACCAGCCATGGATAATTTTGAAGATAACCGGCTACCCTGTTCCCGAACTCTTTTATTGAAGGCACATCCGTTTCGAAAGTGAAAGATGTGTTTCGAATATAAGGAGCATAAATGTCAAAAATCTGACCTGCATCTTCCGGTGTTGCAATTCTGATTATTTGCTTTTTTATCACAAACCAAAAATAGCCTATTCAGGTTCATGAGGAGGTCAAGAAGCCTCTACCTTCATTCACCCGAAAAAATCAAAGCTTTCATTCCATAGCGTCAATTGCATCTTCAATTGATTTGGTTGCAACAGGCCCTAATTCAAATGAGCTTTTCAAACATTTCTTAAAGATTTGCTTTGCTTTCCCACTCTCCCCATTTGCAGCGTAAATAGTTGCAACTTTCATTAACGTGGCAGGCTCGTAAGTAAATCCCTCAACATTGTTTTTAATAATTTCCATTGCTTCAGCCGGTTCAGCATTCTTATATTTTGACCAGGCCAGCCATGAATATGTTTCAGGTGTGGGGCGACTGGCAATTTCTTCCTTTGCAATATCTATTGCCTTTTGAGGCTCATTTAATTCATCTGCATACAAATGAACCAGGTATTTGTTATACATCGCACCATATTCTTTGTTATTCACCCCCTGCAAAAAAAGGTTGATGTATTTCTGTTTCATGGCATGGTTGCCTTCAAAATCTTCTATTTCAGCAAGCAGCAAATACACATCGGGCATGTTAGTCTGAGTAAGAATGAAATTCAAAATTCGTTTTGCTTCCTTTGTATTATGCTCATGCGAGTAAACAATCCATGCAATGCCTTTGAGGCAATAAAGATTGGCACTATCCACTTTCAAAACATCTAAATAACCTTCATAAGCTTTTTTAATCCTGTTTGCATGGCCATACATATCTGCCAAATTTGATCGCAGCCATTTATAAGCACCGCTATTTTTCCGGCTATCGCATTTTTCCATTGCCTGTTCCATCAGCTTAATTGCCGCTTCTGGCCTGCCTGCATGGTCTTCATATTTTGCTTTCCGGATGAGATAGTCAAAACTTGTTTTGTCCCTCAACTGCTCAATACTTGCCAAAGCCTGCTTAT
The DNA here is from genome assembly GCA_040289925.1 of Chitinophagaceae bacterium. Classification (GTDB taxonomy): domain Bacteria; phylum Bacteroidota; class Bacteroidia; order Chitinophagales; family Chitinophagaceae; genus VBAU01. The sequence continues at coordinate 6,316 of PSMD01000029.1, forward strand.
ACATTCCTAATTCCATCAATGCATCAAAACTCAACAGCCTTGCTACGTAAGGGGAGCCATTTTGTTTTTCACCCTGCACACAATATTTGTATGCATTTTTAAAACGATGTTGAGTAATGGCGTTTTGTGAGAGAGTGTAAAAAATATTCGGCTCTGTTTCATTTAATTTTTGACTGCTTCGCAGAAATAATGAATCTGCCAATTTTAAATCTCTTATGCTGCCTGTTGTTTTAAAGGGGTGAAGAAAATGATAACCCAGCTCCAACATATTTCCAAAACTTCCAGTATCTGCATCCAATCTTTTTTGCCAAAAATTGATCTCTTCATTAATTCTACTAAGCTGTTTTTGTAGAAATTCCGGCTTTAAAAAAACATTGTAATCACCAGGGTGAGTAACCTGTTTTTCATGTTTGCATGCAAAACAAAGCCAGCAGGAAGCAATAAAGAATAGAACCTTTTTCATAAAAAATGTGGCCTATCATAAACAGGCCGTGTTGTTTTAAAAAGGAGCGGCTAAATAAGGAAAGGTTGATAAAAATGGTTTATCGTTAGCGTTTACTTTATCACTGGTTAATCCGGGATTGCTTGTGCCGGATGCACCACCAAAAATCAGGGTCAGCTCAACATCAATTACATCATCATTTAAAGCCCTGCCGGTTAAAACATTTGTACCATCATAAAAAGTAGTTGTGCCGTTTGTTTTTACATTCAATACGTCGGTAGCCAATGCAGTCGCAAAGGTTGCTTTATTCATTCTCAAAATGTTTGTAGTATATCCCAAAACCGGTTAGCACTGATTGAAACTGCGCATTGAAAGCTGCATTCTGCATGCTTGGAATGGTTGTATTGAATTCGTTTTTTCTGGCAGCATTTACAAACACAGTGTTGATAGCCGGCCTTGCCATTTGATCGTTTTGTGTATAAGTGCCTGAGGTATCGAAGTTGTCTGAGTCATTGTCTTTATTACAACTCATAACTACTGCAGAAACAAACACGGGAACAATAAAAATTTTTTTAAGCTGTATCATAAAAAATTATTTTAGTGAATTATTTTGATTTTGTTTCTCCCCAAACATTCAGCGTAGTTGCTGAGCCCAGGAGGGTTTTAGGAACTTCTACTACTATTGACATTACATTGGTTCCTGCAAAAAAATCTACGCCGGGATTTCGAAAGCTGGTTTGTGTGCCGGCTATAATTTCTTTAAACCTTGTCAGATCAAAAAAGAAAGGATCATCACGGGGGCCTGCAAAAATTTTAATGCCGTTTGAATTGGTTCCTATTGATGGGTTAGAACCGTAAGCCGTCACTGAAGTTTCAGTAACAGGGCCATTCGTTTTTACTGTGCTCGTTAAGCCGGTTGTAACGGGCGCCACAGGACCGTACACTCTCAGTTTTCCGTTTTGAACCAAACATTGAATCACCAGGTCTTCCACAGCATCGCCTGTGTTGTCAATATTAAATTCATACATAACGTTCGATGGAAAACTTGCAGAGGCCGTAGCCGAAGGTGAAAGCAATCCCTGCGTGTTCATTACAAAAACAAGTTTACTATTATCAGACGGGCTTTGAAATGCATAGATGTCAGTAATATCAGTGCCGAGGCTTGCATTACCGGGGCCCGTTACAGCAGGTGCGTCAATATGGTCGGCGGCAAAAATAATTCCGCCAAAAGTTGCGGCTCCTGCTACCAGTCCAAGAAGGATCTTTTTTTTCATAAAAATTTTTTTTGATTAATAAAGGTTCTGTCGCCTGCAAGACAATTTTTTAAATAAGATTGAATTTCATATTTCAGGAAACTGCAGTTGATTCCTAGATTAACCTACGTAAAACTGATTCTGCATGCTACGAAAACTGATTCTGCATGGATTGAAAAAAACTCCGTTTGCAAAAAAAATGTTGAAATATGGAGACCTGCATATGAATTAAACTACTAAAAGCGGGGGCCAGGATTGATTTTCATCAAAACAGAGAAATTTGAATGAGGGCTAAGTAATTTTATTGCATGCAAGTTGATTATCTCATTATCGGGCAGGGATTATGCGGCACATGGTTGAGCTACTACCTGCAAAAGAATAATAAAACATTTGTTGTTATTGATAAGAACGAAGACAATACTCCATCAAAAGTTTCTGCCGGCATAATTAATCCGGTTACCGGCAGAAGAATGGTAAAAGTTTGGATGGCAGATGAACTCTGGCCATTTCTGAAAGAAGCCTATAAAGAAATCGGCGAGTTTTTAGAGACTGAACTCATCTCGCCAAAAAATATCATTGATTTTTTTCCCAATGTTCATCATCGGCAGGTTTTTTTAGAAAGAGTGGAAGAAAGGGATATGTGGCTTGCCTCTTTTCCTGAACAAAATCAATTTAACCCCTTCTTTAATTACGAATTGGGTTGTGGTGAGATCAGGCATTGTTTTACAGTTAACCTGGCCTCACTATTATCCGGCTGGCGACTTCATTTGAAAAAAACAGGCCAGTTAATAGAAACTGAATTTGATTTAAAGAGATTAGAGATCCATGGTAAGTCAGTTTCGTGGTCAGACAACGATGGTGAGACAATCTCCGCTGAAAAAATAATTTTTTGTGATGGCTTGAACAGCTTCTACAATCCTTATTTCAACCAATTGCCCTTTGCGCCAAACAAAGGCGAAGCATTGCTAGTTGAAATTCCCGGCTTACCGCCTCATTACATTTACAAGAAGGCATTTGTGCTGGCGCCTTTGCCGGAAGAAAATCTTTTTTGGCTGGGCTCAAATTATCAATGGAGTTTTCCGCATGCAAATCCAACAAAAGAATTTTGCCAGCAAGCCGAAAATCATTTGAAAAGCTGGCTGAAGCTTCCTTATAAAATTGTTGATCACAAAGCAGCTGTAAGGCCGGCAACGCTGGAACGCAGACCATTCGTTGGCTTGCATCCATATCAAAAACAAATTGGAATTTTAAATGGCATGGGAACGAAAGGTTGTTCACTGTCGCCCTGGTTTGCAAAAGAGTTGGCAAACAATTTATGTTACGATGAACCCATCAGCCCACTGGCAGATGCTAACCGCTTTCAAAAAATACTTAGTTTGAAAAATTAAGGCTGCAAAACGGTAAGCTGTTTTTTGCGGTTTTGAAGAATCATTCTGCGGATGGTTAAAATGATCATTAAAGTTATCATGGTTCGGATTTTAAAATTTTAGTTTTCGTTGTAGGATCCTGGTTTAGCACACGGCATAGAGCTTCAAACAATTCAGGCATATGATTTTTCAATCCATGCGGATTGTCAAAAAAAGCTTCTACACTCACAGCCCAAAACTCATGCAGGTTACTAAAAGCATAACTTCTTAAATAACTCTGCCGTTTCGTTATCACATCTGCCAGTATGGGGCCTGTGGTGGTGCTGAAACGTTCATAGTTCATTCTGAAGTGTGTGTCAATACCATATTGTGCAAAAAAATTATTGTACAACAGTGCATGAGCCATTTCATGCACTGCTACATTAATATTATCATGCGACTTTGAATAACCAAACAAAAAATGCTTCCATGAAAGGTAAATACCTTCCGGGGCTACATGGCCCACATACGGTTCATTATCATTTTCCATTTTATATGCATCGGCCAGTATGTAAATATTTTCAAAATGGTAAAGCATGTAATTGTGCAACCCATATGTTATTTGAATGGCAGAGGCACTTACCAAAGTTGAAATGTCATCATTATTCTCAAGGCCAATGAAATGAAATTTTTTTGAAGACTTAAAATCATGTACCCGCTGTACAAACTTTCGCTTGCCTTCAACAGGTAAATCATTAAAATAAGTGAACAGGCTGCCAATAACGAATGAGTAGGAATCAAAAAGCTGGTCGCTGACTGTTGAAGTTTTCACAGAAAGCACAGGGGACTGGGTATTGCCCGAAAAAAAATTACTGAGTTTTTGAAAAACAGTTCGCATTGGGTCTGGTTCGGAATCTTAAATATATATATTCCCGTGCCAATTTGCAAGCTGTGTCTGGCATTTTCATTTTACCTGAAAATCCGTTGTAATGCAGCCCGGTCGTAGTACAGCAAGGTTAGTTCATGCATTAGAAGCGTTGCCTTTCAGCAACAAACCGGCAAAATCAACCACAGCCTTTTGGCTATATTTGCCGCTATTAAACTCAAAAAGAAAAGCGAGGAACTGGTAATTTTACAATACTCTCTTTTACTTTAAAACCTGCAGATAGATTCATTTTTCTTTTCTGCACAACGGATTAACTCATTAACGAAAGAATTTCATGTACAGAACTCATACTTGCGGAGAATTAAGACGGGCAAATGCCGGCCAAACAGTCACACTGGCCGGCTGGGTACAAACTGTTAGAAAATTTGGAGCTATTACGTTTGTTGATTTAAGAGACCGTTATGGCATTACCCAATTGCTGTTTGGAGAAGAATTAAATCAGCAACTTGATAACAATCCTCTTGGCCGGGAGTATGTATTGCAGGCCACAGGAACTGTACAGGAACGCAGCAACAAAAATCCGAACATTGCCACAGGAGATATTGAGATCATTGTTTCTTCTTTTGCTATTTTAAATAAATCGGCAACACCGCCATTTACCATACAGGATGATACAGACGGTGGCGATAACCTGCGCATGAAATACCGCTACCTTGACCTACGCCGCAATGCAGTTAAAAAAAATATTGAGTTACGTTATGCAGTAAATCGTGCAGCCAGAAATTATTTACATCAACAGGGATTTCTTGATATTGAAACCCCTTTTTTAATTAAATCAACACCGGAAGGAGCAAGAGATTTTGTGGTGCCTTCAAGAATGAACCCGGGACAATTTTATGCTTTGCCGCAATCGCCACAAACTTTTAAGCAATTGCTGATGGTAAGTGGTTATGACCGTTACTACCAAATTACAAAATGTTTTCGTGATGAAGACCTGCGGGCCGACAGGCAGCCTGAGTTTACACAGATAGATTGTGAAATGTCTTTTATAGAGCAGGAAGACATTTTCAACATGTTTGAAGGCATGATCAAATACATTTTTAAAGAAGTAAAAGGCATTGACTATACAGAACCGGTTGAAAGAATGAGTTGGGATGAAGCGATGTGGAATTATGGCATTGATAAGCCTGATACGAGGTTTGGAATGCTTGTACAAAATTTAAAAGTAAAAGGCAAAGCATATTTTGAAGAGATAGCAACCACAGAATTTGCTGTTTTTAAAAACGCAGAAACTGTTTTGGCGATTAGCGTTCCGAATGCTTCAGAATATTCACGTAAGCAAACCGATGAGTTGATCGAATGGGTAAAACGTCCTCAAATAGGTATGGGAGGATTGGCTTTTGTAAAAGTGAATAAAGATGGCAGCTATAAAAGCAGCTTCGATAAATTTTTTAATGAAGAACAATTAAAAAATCTTTCTGCTTTTTGTAAAGCAAATACCGGCGACCTGGTGTTGATTTTAGCAGGCGCAGAAGAAATAACCAGAAAAGCCATTAGTGAGCTGCGTTTGGAAATGGCAGAAAAACTGGGCCTTAGAAAGCCCGAGGAATTCAAATTGCTTTGGGTGATTGATTTTCCTTTGTTTGAATATGACGGAGAAGAAAATCGCTGGGTAGCCAGGCATCATCCCTTCACTTCACCAAAGGCCGAACATATTGATGTGATGGTGAACAACAGCCCGGTGATTGAAGATGCAGAAAAATACCTGGATCATCCATATGCAACTATTAAAGCCAATGCCTACGACATGGTACTGAACGGTAATGAAATTGGTGGTGGCTCCATTCGTATTTTTCAAAGAGAGCTCCAGGAAAAAATGTTTGCTGCGCTGGGCATGAGTAAAGAAGAAGCCCAGCATAAATTCGGTTTCCTACTCGGTGCTTTTGAATATGGTGCTCCGCCCCATGGAGGCATTGCCTTTGGCTTCGACAGGCTTTGTGCCATACTCGGCGGCAGTGAAAGCATACGTGACTTCATCGCTTTTCCAAAAAACAATGCAGGCAGAGATGTAATGCTGGATGCACCATCTTCTATTGACCAAAAGCAATTGAACGAGTTACACATAAAGTTGGATATGAAGTAGGAATTGTTTTTTATGTATTGATTCTTCATCCGAAGATTGTATATTGAAGCTACATATTTAAGTCACTTCAACTATGAATAGAATTTTATTTCCGGTATTAGTATTTGCTTCGCTTTTTTTTCTTTCCTGCAAAAAAGAAAAAGGAAACGATCAGCAATCATTACCGGCACAAACCTATTTGAATGTTGCTTATGGCAACGACCCTGCACAAAAAATGGATGTGTATTTACCTGCCGGCAGAACAACAGCAACCACAAAAGTTATGGTCATGATTCACGGTGGCGCCTGGAGCAGCGGAGATAAAACTGATTTTAATGCTTATGTTGACACTATTAAAAGAAGACAACCGGATTATGCCATCTTTAATCTTAATTACCGTCTTTCTACCGGCACAACAAATACCTTTCCTGCACAGGAAAATGATGTAAAGGCTGCACTTAGTTTTATTGTAAATAAACTTTCAGAGTATAATATCTCTGACAAAATAGTTTTACTGGGTGCCAGTGCAGGCGGGCACCTGGCCATGCTGCAGGCATATAAGTACACAACACCTATAAAAGTTAAAGCTGTTGTAGATTTTTTTGGCCCTACGGATATGAATGATCTTTACAACAATCCGCTACTTGTTCCGCCGGCAACTGTAGCTCTCATTGTAGGCGCAACCCCCACGTCAAACCCAACACTGTATCAGCAGTCAAGCCCAATAAATTTTGTTAGCAGTCAATCGCCGCCTACAATTGTTTTCCAGGGAGGTGCAGATCCCCTGGTTTCTGCCACTACACAAACAGCACCTCTTGTAGCAAAACTGCAGTTAATGGGTGTGGTTAATCAGCTGGTCTTTTATCCAACCGAAGGTCACGGCTGGGTTGGTGCCAATCTCACTGATTCATTTAACAAACTGCAGGCGTTTTTAGCAGCTAATGTAAATTAGGTGCATTGTTTGTTTATTTGCTTGCATACGATAACCAGGACAAGGTTTCGTAAATTGAATGGTGAAGAACAATATTCCTTTAGCCGAACGCATACGCCCCAAAACTTTAGATGAACTGGTAGGGCAGCAACATTTAACTGGCCAACGCAGCATTTTACGCACAGCTATTCAAAACGGAAAAATTCCTTCTATGATTTTGTGGGGGCCGCCGGGAACCGGCAAAACAACCATTGCCAATATTATTGCCAACACATTAGCAGTTCCGTTTTTTGCACTCAGTACCATTAGCTCAGGAGTAAAAGACGTAAGAGAAGTAATTGAAGAAGCAAAAACAAAACCCGGCTCTATTCTTTTCATTGATGAAATTCACCGCTTCAACAAAGGCCAGCAGGATGCTTTGCTGGGAGCAGTTGAAAAAGGAATTATTACGCTCATTGGTGCTACTACAGAAAATCCTTCGTTTGAAGTGAACAGCGCCTTACTAAGCCGCTGCCAGGTGTATGTATTAAAACCTCTTGATGAAAAAGATTTGATTCAATTACTTCACCAGGCAATTGAAAAAGATGAACTGCTTCAAGCAAAAAAAATAGAACTGAAAGAGACCGAAGCTTTATTGAATATTTCCGGCGGTGATGCCAGGAAGTTGCTGAACCTGCTGGAACTGGTTGTGGATGCTCGGCCATCTTCTAAAGCAAAACCCGGGCAAGCTATTGCAGTAACGGATGATGTTGTAATGGATGTTGCCCAAAAACGCATTGCTCTTTACGATAAAAAAGGTGAGCAGCATTATGATATTATTTCTGCCTTCATAAAATCAATGCGTGGCAGCGACCCAAATGCCGCTGTATATTGGCTGGCAAGAATGATTGAAAGTGGTGAAGACGTAAAATTTATTGCAAGAAGAATGGTGATACTGGCCAGTGAAGACATTGGCAATGCCAACCCCAACGCATTGTTGCTGGCCAACGCCACTTTTGAAGCCGTAAATAAAATTGGTTATCCCGAGGCGAGAATCATTTTGTCTCAATGCGCTCTTTACCTGGCTTCTTCTCCAAAAAGCAATGCAAGCTACGAGGCCATTGAAAGTGCATTGACTGCCGTAAAAGACCATGGCGATTTGCCAGTGCCCCTTCACATACGCAATGCACCCACACGATTGATGAAAAATCTTGGCTACGGAAAAAATTATCAATATTCTCACAGCTACGAAGGGAATTTTTCAGAACAGGAATACCTGCCAAAGGAAATTAGCGGAACCGCATTTTATGAACCGGGTAAAAATGCAAGAGAAGAAGAGATCAGGAAACATTTAAAAAACCTGTGGAAGAATAAATACGGTTATTGAATTTGCTGAATCAGTAAATTTATTTCAAATTCTTTGCAATGAAAAAACTGGCTGCAATTATTTTCACTCTTTCCATTTACAGTTTGAGCTATTCGCAAAAAATTATTAACCGAGATGCTGAAATTGCAGCAATGGTGAAAGCTGTTTCTGCCGACTCGCTGAAAGCTTATATTGATAAGCTGGTGAGTTTTGGTACACGCCACACCTTAAGTACGCAAACCGATTCAAAAAAAGGAATTGCTGCAGCCAGGAACTGGGTGCTAAGCAAGTTTAATGAGTTTGCAAAACAAACCAACGGCAGAATGACTGCCTATATTGATACCACCACTTTACACCCAGATGGCCGGCGTGTGGATGTGCAGGTGCTGCTGGGAAATGTGGTAGCTAAGTTGCAGGGAACAGACCCGAATGACAATCGCATATTTATCATCAGTGGTCATTTGGATAGCCGCAACAGCAATGAAATGGACAGAATAAAAGATGCACCGGGCGCCAATGATGATGGCAGTGGTGTAGCTGCCGTTCTTGAGTGTGCAAGAATTATGAGCAGCCATTCTTTTCCGGCCACTATTATTTTTGTTGCCGTTAGCGGAGAAGAGCAAAGTTTGCTGGGCGCAACCTTTATGGCAGAAAAGGCAAAGAAAGAAGGCTGGAATATTCAAGCGGTTTTGAATAACGACATTATGGGCAGCAACAACAGTAATGAAACAAACAACATAAACAATAACCAGGTAAGAGTGTTTAGCGAAGCATTCTCAGTACAGGATACAGGTCGTGCCTTTGCAAACCTTCGCAATTTGGGTTTAGAAAATGATGGCAAAGCCAGGCAGCTTGCACGTTATGTAAAAGAAGTTGGCGAACGCTATGTGGATAATCTTGAAATAATAATGGTTTACCGTAATGATAGGTTTTTGCGTGGCGGAGACCATACACCGTTTGTGCAAAGGGGGGTTGCGGCTGTGAGAATTACCGAGATGAATGAAAACTACAATCACCAGCACCAGGATGTAAGAGTGGAAAATGGAATTCAGTACGGAGATCTTCCGCAGTTTATGGACTTTGAATATTTAAGGAAGAACACAGCCATGAATCTTTGCAATCTTGCAAATCTTGCAAAAGCTCCATCAATGCCTCAGGAGGTAAAAGTGGATACAAGAAGGCTAACCAACTCAACAAACCTTACCTGGAAAGAGCCAAAGAGCGGAAAGCCCAAAGGTTACTATGTTTTAATGAGAGAAACCACAAGCCCTGTATGGCAAAAGAAGTTTTTTACAACTGAAATAAAAATGGATTTACCTTACTCAAAAGATAATTATTTTTTTGCTGTACAATCCGTCAGTGCTGATGGAAATGAAAGCTTGCCTGTAGTACCTTCACCGCAAAACAAGTAAGCGATAATAAAAAGTTAATGGCTCATTTATTCATTGATTATTGATTACTGATTACTGATTACTCATTACCCATTCTTTTCTATGCCTCAATGGATCTGTAAAAAGTTTGATGAGCTTACCCCGCATGAGTTGTATTCAATTCTTCAATTAAGAAATGAAGTTTTTGTAGTAGAGCAGAACTGTGTTTTCCAGGATGCAGATAATAAAGACCAGTCATGCTATCACTTGATGGGCTGGCAAGCAAAAGACCTGGCCGCTTATACAAGACTGGTTCCTCCGCAAATTGCTTATCAATATCCATCCATTGGCCGTGTAGTTACTTCACCCAAATACAGGCGTACCGGCATAGGCAAGTTGCTTATGCAAAAAGCAATTGAAGAACTGGATAAGCTTTTTGGAAAGCAGCCTATAAAAATTGGTGCGCAGCTCTACCTAAAAAAATTTTATGAGTCGCTTGGCTTTCAGCAAAGCAGTGATATTTACCTGGAAGATGGTATAAAGCATATTGAAATGATACGCAACTAAAGTTTTTTCGTAATTCTCCTAAGTATAAAAACTGAAGTTGACGAAACAATAAAAAATTTTGATGCAAGTGCTTGCAGCTTAATTTTTCGCATTTTATTTTGCCGCTGAAATCCAATAGAGAAAACCAGTAAATCCAAGTATCTATGAAACGAATTGTACCCCTTGTACGGCTAACCGTATTGTGTTGTAGTCTTCATCTGCACGTTCTTTTTCCCAGTCAATTACCAGTGGCGATGGCAAATTTGAATTTGGTCTTGGCCTTGGCCCTATGTTTTTCCTGGGAGATTTAGGAGGTGCCCATGGATTAGGTAAAACATTCATCAAAGACATTGACTACCCACTTACCAAATTTTCAAAAGGTTTATTTGTTACTGTTTCACCGGCTGAGTTTCTTGGTATTCGCCTGGCAATTAACCATTCACTTGTAGAAGGAGATGACAAGCAGGCTCCCAATAAAGGTGGCGAAGAAAGATTTCGGTTGATGAGGAATCTAAATTTCAAAAGCACCATTTTGGAAGCTTATGTAGCCATGGAATTTTATCCGAGTGTATTTATTGAACAATATGATGGCCTGCAGGGAAAAATAAGACCTTATGGCATTATTGGTGTAGGCGGTTTTCATTTCAACCCTAAAGCAAAAGATGACAATGGAAATTGGGTAGAGCTTCAACCATTAAGGTTAGAAGGCCAGGGTTTTGCTGAATATCCTGACAGAAAACCTTACAAGCTTACACAACTTGAAGTGCCAATGGGCTTTGGTGTAAAATATTTCATTCGTGAAAACATGTTTGTAGGTTTTGAAGTGCTGCACAGAAAATTGTTTACCGATTATGTGGATGATGTGAGCACTAATTATATTGACCCTTCATTATTTGATAACTATTTGTCACCTGCAGATGCTGCTTTGGCAAGGCAACTAAATTACAGGGGAACTTTTCCTCAGGGCCCTTCTGCCATGGTAGGTGAAGTAAGAGGAGACCCAAAAGAAAATGATGCATTCTTTTCAACGATCATAAGATTGGGCTGGCGATTGAACGGTTACAACTCTCCTAACGGAAGAGCATCCCGTCAGTTGCGTTGTCCACGGTTCTACTGATGAAAGACACCAAACTTCAATCAATACCTTATGAAACAGATGAAAACTGCAGGAGCCATCTTGCTTCTATGCACTACCCTTGCATTATCAGCAAAAGCCAACATCGAACCCAAAGGGTTTTTCAAAAAAACTTTTGTGGAGGACGATAACAAGACTTCAAAAAAATCAAAAGCATCTAAAAGTCTTGCAACAGTAAAAATTGTTCCGGCTATTATTAAAAAAGCCCTGCATGTTACCATTAAAGGTGATATGGCAAAGCAATTTGATTTTTTTGTGTTTGATGCAGAAGGCAAAATGATCTTGAACTATAAGGTACATGGCGGTGATAGAGTTACCGTGAGCAACCTAAGCCGTGGCCTGTATAACTACCATGTTTTTTGTAATGATGAATCGGTAGCAACAGGCAAAATGGAATTCAGATAACAACAAGCTACAGAACATAAATCAAAAAAAATCTTTGAACCTTTTCCAATAACCGGCAGGGAGCTTAATAAAATCTAATACCTGGTTGATTAAAACCTAATCCGTTCTCTATTGGTAATCTCATAGTATACAATTTTATTAAACACTCTCTGCCCTATTGGAATACTACCGTCAGTCCATTCCTCAGGCAACAAGCTGATTATTGATTGCGGTAAGTAACCACGTAGTTCTTTTCCTTACCATAACTAAGTTCCCGTCGGCAGGAAAATTCTTTAAATCTGATACCCATATGAACCAAGCCAGCATATCCTGGTGAAAATTCTGAAAAAAGATTTCTTGTAATCACTTCCTGCCATGCCTACGGGTTATTCTTCACTACTTATTTCATCTCCTATTAACATTCATTTTGATGTTTAAAAAACTGCAGCCATTTCTAAAAAAAATGGTTTAAATTGGCATCACGCAACATGGGAACACCTGAAACCCGAAAAAAGTAAGGGGCGATTGCCGAAAAGCCAAACGAGTAGGCAAAATCAAAACCAACTTGCTATTATGGAACAAATGAATCTTCACAAACAAAGACTGTATGCTTTAATCGCCGCTGGTGTAGGTGTTATTTCAATATTTCTTCCCTGGTGGAGAATTTCCTGGGGCGGATTTGGTGGTTATGGTGGCTTTGGCGGCTTTAGTATTAATGGTTTTCATGAATTGGGCATTTTAGCATTTTTTGGATTTGTTGGCGCCGGAGTAGTTTGCTTTTTAGGAGATAAAACCAAACCATTTGCAGGTCAGTTTAAAATGATTGCAGCAGGTGCTTTTGCTTTGGCCGCTTTAATTACACTTATTCAATTCCTGCGTTTGTCATCAAGTACATCTTTCGGTATTTGGCTTAGCTTGCTTGCAGGAATTGCAGGCGTAGTTATAGTGTATGTTTTAAAACCAGAGCAGTTAAGCGGAACTAAACCCCCGGCACCCCCTGCTCCATAAAAAATTGAACCCCGGCTCTGTCGGGGTTTTTTCTTCTTTCTTATTCTCCAAATATTGTTGTCTTTATCTGGTAAATTAAAATCATCAGGGGCTCTGCGCTAACAGCAGCCAACGCAATATTTATAACTACCGCTGCAATACAAATGATAATATCTACCGGCTCACCTTTTCTTTTATAAAACCAATCGTAGTAAGTAAAAAATCCAAAACCTGCCATAAAAAAGAGGTAAACGGTGTTCAACACATCAACCACTGCAGTATGATTAAAGATGACATACAGGGGAAACATGATTAATTGGTACAAAGAAATTTCTCCCACCATATACGCATTGCCAATTAAATGTTCGCCGTAAAAAAAATTTCGCTTGCGAAACATAACCCAGCTAACCAGGCTGAAGAAAGCAATTGAAACAATAAAAGAAAAGCCTGGTATTGTAAAGATTGTTCGGCTAAAAACTCTTCCCATTCGGTAGGATGTTGCTCATAATAGCTAACGCCTTGTATGTGCACCAATGAAAACAACAATGTGAAAAGACCACCGATCAGGAAAACAAAATTCAATGGACGGTAATGCCTTGACCTGACTCCTTGCAGGTATTCACGAATGGCTTTACCCCCGACTGACAGCCATTGACCGGATGGTGTACAGCAGCCCTCTTTCAAAATTCATTACTGCATTTGGAATATCGTAAATCACTTTTTTAAAAGAGAAACGTTGATGATGCTGATACTCTCCGCATTTACTGCAATAATCAGTTGAAACAATTGCATGACAGGAAGGGCAGGGCTTTGCCTGTTGGGTAGAATTGGATAAGGCCATGTGATAATCTTAATTTAATTCGTGTTTTAAAAATTCAGCCGTATAGCTTTTATTATTTTTCATCAACTCTTCCGGTGTTCCTTCAAATAAAATCTCTCCTCCCCCATCTCCCCCTTCAGGCCCCAGGTCAATAATATGGTCAGCAACTTTTATCACATCCATATGGTGTTCAATTACCAAAACCGTATTTCCTCTTTCCACTAATTTATTCAATACATCCAGCAAATGCTGAATGTCTTCAAAATGCAAACCGGTAGTTGGCTCATCCAAAATATAAAATGTTTTGCCTGTA
>PSMD01000029.1:20205-31524 GCA_040289925.1 Chitinophagaceae bacterium
CTTTTTGAAAGCTCCGTTGCCAATTTAACCCGCTGTGCTTCTCCGCCGCTTAAGGTTACAGCTGATTGCCCCAAAGTAATATATCCAAGGCCCACTTCATCCAGCACTTTTATTTTTCTATAGAGATAAGGCACCGGCTGAAAAAATTCAACCGCTTCTTCTACGGTCATCTCCAGCACATCAGCAATTGATTTTCCTTTCCATCTTATCTCAAGCGTTTCCCGATTGTATCGCTTGCCATTGCATTTTTCGCAATGCACATATACATCCGGCAGAAAGTTCATTTCTATTACCCTCATTCCTCCCCCTTCACAAACATCGCAGCGGCCGCTTTTTACATTAAAAGAAAAACGGCCGGCATTGTACCCACGAATTTTTGCTTCTGGTACTGAAGCAAATAAAGTTCTGATCTCTGTAAAAAAACCGCAGTAAGTAGCCGGATTGCTGCGGGGTGTTCTTCCAATTGGCGATTGATCAATTTCAATCACCTTATCAATATGCTCCAGCCCTTTAATTGATTTATATGGCAGCGGCGTAACTCTTGAACCATATGCATGTTTTGCCAGCAATGGATATAGTGTTTCATTGATCAACGAAGATTTACCACTGCCGCTAACGCCGGTTACCACGATAAATTTTCCCAGGGGAAATTTTACACCTACATCTTTAAGATTGTTGCCACTGGCGCCTTTCAATTCCAAAAATTTTCCATTGCCTTTTCTTCTTTCTGCAGGCACTGCAATTTTTTTCTTTCCGCTGAGGTAGCTGGAAGTAAGCGTATCCAGCTTAATCAATGTTTCCGGCACACCCTCTGCAACAATTTTTCCTCCATGGTAGCCGGCCTTCGGACCAATATCCACCAAATGATCCGCAGCCAGCATAATGTCCTTATCATGTTCAACCACCAAAACACTATTACCAATATCTCTTAAATTTTTCAATGCTTCTATCAAACGATGATTATCCCGCTGATGCAGGCCAATGGATGGCTCATCCAGAATATAAGTGATGCCCTGCAGCTGCGAACCGATTTGAGTAGCGAGCCTGATTCGTTGCGACTCGCCACCGCTTAATGTTTTTGAAGGACGGTCGAGAGTTAAATAACTCAATCCAACATCTAACAAAAACTGCAACCTCTCCCTGATCTCTTTCAAAATATCTTTGGCAATTGTTCTTCGCTTGTTATCCAACCGTAGCTCAAGCCCGTCAAACCAGGCAGCCAGGTTATCCAAATTCATGTTGCTGAGCTCTGCAATATTTCTTCTATCAATCTTAAACCACAAACTTTCTTTTTTCAATCTTGCACCGTTGCAGGCATCGCAGGCACGCAGTTCCATGTAACCTTCAGCCCATTCCCGCAAACTTTCACTGTAGCCATTGTTAAACCAACGCTTCAGCATGTTTACAATTCCTTCGTACGGCGATTCGGGATTGAATTCCATGTTCTCAAAATCTATTTCTGCTTCAACTCCTTCTTCGTTTCCATACAAAAGAATGTTGAGTGATTTTTCAGAAAGATCTTTTAAAGGTTTTGTGAGAGAGATTTTATTTTTCTTTGCCACCTCCTGCACCTGCCTGTACACATAGGCTTCTCTTTCTTCTCCCAGCGGTGCAATGCCACCTTCGCGAATGCTCAGTGCACGGTCAGGAATTACTTCTTTCATGTTTACATGAAATTTTGTTCCCAACCCTTTACAAACTGGGCAGGCACCATAAGGTGAGTTAAAAGAAAATGAATTGGGCGAAGGCTCTTCATAACTGATGCCTGTATAAGCACACATCAATTGTTTGCTGTATTGCACAACTGATTCTGCAGTTTTTTCTTCCTGCAGGGCCACAAACATCAAATCTTTACCAAGCTTTAATGTTTGCTGAACGCTTTGGCTAAGTCTTACTTTTAAATCTTCAGTTACCTGCAGCCGGTCAACTACTAATTCTATATCATGAATTTTGTAACGGTCAACCTGCATTTTAGGCACCAGGTCTTTTATTTCTCCATCAACTCTAACTTTCAAAAATCCTTTCTTCCGCATTTCTTCAAACAATTCACGATAATGTCCTTTTCTTCCACGAACCAATGGAGCCAGCAAACTGATTTTTTTATTGTAAAAGCGGCTGAAAATATTTTGAACAATTTCCTCTTCACTCCACTTCACCATTTGCTTACCTGTGTTGTAGCTGTATGCTTCAGCAATTCTTGCAAATAACAAACGCAAAAAATCGTACACTTCTGTTACAGTGCCAACTGTTGACCGCGGATTTTTATTGGTTGTTTTTTGTTCAATTGATATAACAGGTGATAAACCGGTTATCTTGTCCACATCAGGCCGTTCCATTTCACCAACAAACTGCCGGGCATAAGCACCAAAGGTTTCCATATACCTTCTTTGTCCTTCTGCATAAATAGTATCAAACGCCAATGAAGACTTTCCACTTCCACTTATACCGGTAATAACAACCAGCTTGTTTTTGGGAATGACGATATCTATATTCTTTAGATTATGAACCCTGGCACCAAATACTTCAATGGCATCGGCAGGGCTATGGATATTCTTATTTTCTGGCATAAAAAGAGAGAATCAGCGAAGTTAAGCTGCCGGCTTGTATTATAATAAATAGAATAGATGCTGGATCGTAAATCAAAACTAAAAAGAGATTTTCTTGTTCATGCTGAAAAAACAAATCATATAAACAGAGGTTAAAAAACCGGTTCAGAAGTTTTCCACGAAATTGGCTTTTTGGCATCATTTTTCGCAATGTGGGGACGAAGTACCAATCATCAAAAATTCAAATAGCTAACGTATGAAAAAGACTTTATTAACTGGTATAATTGCCTTTTTGTTTACACTTGGCAGCTTTGCGCAGAATGAGCCCCAAACTGAAACAAAAAAACACTCCAACCTAACCGTTGATTCCATCTTATCAAAGTATAAGCTGGTTGAAATGCCCGGGCCTTTAACCCTTGAACAAATCTTCCCGGTAATTGGCGAATACTAGTCAACTTCAAATCCCGAACAAAAAATTAAGATTAAGATGGATGAGCAAAACAAAGGATTTGCGTGGATTGAAGGTTTACCGCAGGGAAAGATCAAAGCAATTTTGAAAAAATCACCGGCCACTTATAAAGTGCCTGCACAAAAAACAGAAGATGGCAAAACTGTGATGGAAGGAACACTGGTGTTTGACAACGAAACAAAAACCGTAAACATTTTATTATGACATTCGTTTAATGATGAAGATCCTGCATCTGTTTTTGCTGCCCCAGCACAAGAGAAAAATAATGATGCCGTTGTTACAAAAAACAAAAAATCTAAAACAAAGTCAAAAGTGAAAAAAAGTTGAGACTTTTGTTTTTACAGGCACAAAAATTGAACAAACTACAGCAGTAATACAACAATAAACTTTCATTTTTTTTCTTACAGGGACTAGGGACGTTAAGAGCCCCGAAGAAATTCGGGGCTCTTCTTTTTTATCTTTGCCATCTAAATCAGCCACCTTGCTTAGTTTTTTTTAAAAGAAAAATGAAGGCATCCCGGTAAAAGATGTTGTTTGGATAAACACTACTGCAAAATGGAATGGCCTGATGAAATTGTTGAAGGAAAACAATGATGCTGTTTTTATTTTTTGGTTTGAAGACAGCCTGAGGCAAGCCGAACATTACCTGGCTGAAATGGAGATTGCCGGCGCCGACTTGCTGACTACCCGTGAAGTTTCTCATTCTGCTCTCATTAAAAACAAAAAAATTTTCTTTGCCGAACACTATCCTTTGCGAAATAAAGAGCAGGAATTTTTTGATTCATTAAACCTGGCTGAAACAACTGTTCTCTCTGCACTGGACGAGCCTTTGTTTATCAATTTTGGCTCAGATAAAATTGCCGGGCTGCTAAAACAACTTGGCCTGAAGGAAAATGAATCCATCCAGCATCAAATGATCAGCGCCGCAATAAAAAATGCCCAGGAAAAACTGGAGCGTAAAATAATTACAGAGCACTCCGCCAGTTCACAAGCAGGCTGGTTTCAAAAAAATATAGCTGCTGAGAACTGATTAACTTTGCCATCAACGAAAAAAAAATGAAAGAATTATCAGTTGTTATTACGGTAATGAATGAAGAGGAAAACATCAAGCCTCTGCTGGATAATATTCGTGCTGCACTGGCCGGCCTGGACTATGAAGTGATTTTGGTGGATGATGGCTCAACTGATAAAACCAAACTTCAAATACTGAATTATGCTGATGAAAGAACCGTGCTGGTGGAGCTGAGAAAAAATTACGGGCAAAGCACTGCTATGATGGCCGGCATTGATTACTCAAACGGTAAATACGTGGCTTTGCTTGATGGAGATCTTCAAAATGATCCAACCGATATTCCCTCCATGCTTGACCTGTTGAAACGTGAAGACTGGGATGTAGTAGCTGGCAACAGGAAAAACAGGAAAGACGGAATGTTTTTGAGAAAAATTCCAAGCAAAATTGCAAACGCAATCATTCGCCGCATGACGGGTGTGTACATAAAAGATTATGGGTGCACCTTAAAAGTTTTCAGGAGAGAGATTGCTGAAGAGTTGGATCTGTACGGAGAGCTGCACCGCTTTATTCCAGTGCTGGCCAAGCTGCAGGGAGCAAAAATTACGCAGGTAGATGTAAAACATCATCCAAGAAAATTTGGTAAGAGCAAATACGGAATTAACCGCACATTTAAAGTACTGGCTGATCTCATCCTGATGGTTTTCTTTCGCAAGTACATTCAAAAGCCCATGCACTTATTTGGTACGCTTGGGTTCATCAGCTTTGGCCTCGGCATACTCATCAACATTTATTTGCTTGTTTGGAAAATAATGGGGCACGACATTTGGAATCGTCCGCTGCTGATACTGGGATTGATTTTACTGCTGGGAGGAATTCAACTTATCACCATTGGCATTGTTGCCGAAATTGGCATTCGTACTTATTTCAAATCACAAAACAAAAAAACCTATACGGTGCGGAAGGTTTATCATGCCCGGCAGGAAGTAAAGCCTTCTTTAGAAATTACCGTTTGATCGGCAAAATTATTTTAGCAACATCTCTTTCCTGGAGAGAAGCCAATCCATAAATTCTTTCAACCCTTCCTGCAATTGGATTTTCGGCTGATAGCCCAGCAATTTTTTGGCTTTTGAAATATCAGCAAAGGTTTTAGGAACATCACCGGGTTGCTCCGGCATTTGCTGAATAACAGCTTTTTTACCAGTTACTGCCTCCATTTCTTCAATCAATTGCCTAAGCGAAATAGAATAATTATTTCCGAGATTAATGATCTCAAACAAACTCTTATCATAATTCATAGCCGCTACAATTCCCTGCACCGTATCACTAATAAAAGTATAATCACGGCTGGTGTTGCCATCACCAAACATGGTAATGGGTTTGTTTGAAAGAATGGCTTTTGTAAACTTATGAATGGCAAGGTCAGGCCTTTGTGCAGGGCCGTAAACAGTAAAAAAACGCAAAGCGATAAAGCGGATGTTATAAAGTTTGCTGTAAACGTGGCCAAGCATTTCACCCGCCAGCTTCGTCATCGCATATGGACTTATCGGCAATAACTGCTCATCTTCTTTCCACGGAAAATGATCATTAATGCCATACACACTGCTGCTGCTGGCAAATACAAACTGTTGAATATTTTTTTCCCGAGTAAAGTCAAGCATATTCTGTAAACCAATCACATTAGCCTTTTGGTAACCCAAAGGATCTTCAATACTTGGCCTTACACCTGCTTTGGCAGCCAGGTGAACAATGATATCAATTTTCCCGGGAATTTTTTCTGCCAGTTTTTTACCGGAAATTTCTGCAAGATCAATTTTCAGCAGGTGAAAATTATCTTGTGATTGGAAGCCGGAAATATTATGCTCTTTAACGGTGGTGGAGTAAAACGGATCAAAGTTATCAATGCAGGTAATGCGGATATTTTTTTCAGATAGAAAAAGATGACGAATCAGATTACTGCCAATAAAACCTGCGCCGCCGGTAATAAGATAGTGCCGCATAAAAGCAAAAAATAAATTGTGGCAAAGTAAGCATCTTTTTATCTTTTGAACCGATTAAATAACGATGCAATTAAAAATCGGCATACTAGGAACCCGGGGAATTCCAAACGCCTACGGTGGGTTTGAAGAATTTGCTGAACATCTTTCAAAAGGCTTAGTTGAAAAAGGCCATGAGGTTTCCGTGTATTGCTCATCTAATCATCCCTGGCAACAAAAAAACTGGAATGGTGTTGAGTTGATTTATTGTAAAGACCCGGAAAATAAAATTGGTACTGCCGGTCAGTTTTTATACGATCTCAATTGCTTAAAACATGCATCTACAAGAAATTTCGATATTCTGCTTCAATTGGGTTACACAAGCAATTCTGTTTGGTGGAGAAGATGGCCCCGGAATATGATTAATGTTCTGAACATGGATGGTTTGGAATGGAAGAGAACAAAATATTCAGTGATTACAAGAAGATTTTTAAAAAAAGCAGAGTCGCTCGCTGCATTACATGCTGATCATCTTATTGCCGACTCTATGGCGATCCGGGAATATTTATACACCGCTTACAAAAAGTATTCAACTTTCATTCCTTATGGTGCCGAAATTTTTCTTTCTCCTGATGAAATCATTCTTGATAATTATAAGCTCAAGGCACATCACTATTATTTGCTGATTGCAAGAATGGAACCGGAAAACAATATTGAGCTGGTCATTCAAAGTATACAATCATCAGGAGAAAAATTGCCTTTGGTAGTTATTGGCAATACAATAACGCATTTTGGCAAACGCTGGAAGAAAAAATATGCTTCAGAGAACATCCGGTTTTTAGGCGGGATATATGATCGAAAAGTTCTCAATAATCTGCGCTATTATTCAAAAATTTATTTTCACGGCCATTCTGTTGGCGGAACAAATCCATCGTTGCTTGAAGCAATGGCATGCAGTTGCAATATCGCTGCTCATGACAATTGCTTCAACAGGGCTGTTTTGGGTGATGAGGCCTATTATTTTAAAACCGAAAAAAATATTCATCAGATTTTATTGCAGGTAAGTGAAGAGAATGACTTGCAGAAAAAAAAAATGAATCTTGAAAAAATCAGGACTCATTACAACTGGGCTAAAATTATTACCTCCTATGAAAATCTATTTCTCAACCTGGTTAAACAAAAGCAATGAGAATTGGCATAGATGCGAAGTCGTTTTTTTCAGGACCTGTTAGCACAACAGTTATACTGCAAAATTTACTGCCAAAGTTATTTTCATTATATCCCCAGGTGCAGTGGATCATTTTTTTAGACAGGAAAGATAAAGACAAGCTCTTTCCATTCCGCCAGCCAAACATTCTTATTGAATATGTTTGGGCAGATATAAATCTCATCAGCAACCTTTTTTTTCTTCAACCAGGAATTAGAAACCATAAAATAGATATTATGCTGTATCAGACTTTTCCACGGTCAACGGCTGATGTGAAATCTGTAGCTTTTGTGCATGACGTACTTTTCAAAGAATATCCGCATTTCTTTACGCTGCCCGAAAAACTTTACTTTCTGCCTTTAAAATGGTTATTACCCAAGGCTGACCGTATTATCACAACTACCCGCTTTGTTGCCAATGACCTGGTAAAATGGAATTACTCCACCCTGGATAAAATTGACCTGGCTCCGCTGGGCGTTTCGCCTGTTTTTAAACCTGCGCAACTTCACGATGCCAAATTTCTACAGCAGGTTAAACAAAAATTTCATTTGCCTGATGAGTATTTATTTTTCGCGGGCCGCCTGAACAAACGAAAAAATATTGAAGCAATTTTCAACAGCCTTCCGTTAATAAACAACAAAAATATTCAGCTGGTTATCGCTGGAAGCAAACATGGCCGAAATGCTCATTTCAAAATGCTAAAGAGTGCGGCGTTCAGCAAACGAATATTGTTTACCGGCAACGTGACAAATGAAGAACTATCTGCTTTATACGCCCTGTCAAAAATCTTTTGTTTTCCATCTCATGCTGAGGGATTTGGCTTGCCACCACTGGAAGCCATGGCCTCCGGTGTGCCGGCTATTACTTCAAACACAACGGCATTGCCGGAGGTTTTTGGCGAAGCTGCCATCTATGTGTCTCCAGGCCATCCTGCAGAAATTGCCGCTGCGATCAATCATTTGCTGGGAGACAAATTGTACTACGAATTAAAAAAACATCAAGCCCTTCAGAAAGCGTCGGAATATAACTGGGAAAAGACAGCAGAAAATGTGATGCACTCCCTCCTGAAACTTTATCTATCACATCAGCCCATTGCCACCTGAACATTTTCACTTCGAGCTCGTCCTTTCACTTCAAATTCAAAAAATGCAGGGGTAAAGGCAATGATCCAGATAACATATTCGGCAACATTGGTAATAAAACTGCCGGTGAATTGATAAATAAACATGAAGATGAAAAGAGAAAGACGGTAATAGTTTCGCCAGGTTTTGGTGTAAAAGAAGAAAAAGATCTCAATGAATAACCTGAGAAAAAAACCGATCCATCCAAAAATGGCGAGTGTTTCTGCCATTGCATTTGGGATAGTAATGCTGTAATCTTCCGGATAAAAATAATAGTCGCGAATAACATTTTCACCGGCGATCTTAATTTGTCCTAACCCAATTCCCCAGTATTTATTTCCATGCTCCAGTAATTTTTTGGCAAGAATAAAAGCATCTTCTGTTCTACCCTTACCGGAAAGATCCTGCCCCTGCAAAACATTTTCAACGCGGATGAAAATGGCATTTTCCGAAAAGAAAACAAATGCCAGTAATAATGCCGCAGCAGTAAAAAGCACAAAATAAACGGCGCTATTCAGCACTCTGCGTTTGGCAGTTAATGTTCTAAAGTGAATCAGCCAGGTGAAAAATAACGACAGCATGACGCAACTAATAACACCGAAAGAAAATGAAAGCAGGTAAGGCAAAAACAACATTACAAACAACAACAGTTTTGGAATTTGGTTCAGCTTCAGCAAATACCTGAACAGAAAAAAAAGAAAAACGGGAGTAAACAAAGTAGCATAATAAGAAGCTTCGTAAGTAAACAGCTTCAGCCGCCGGAAAGCATCAATGCCGGTGGTAAATGGATTTTCCATCCACATCACTTTATACCAGGGGGTAAAATAAAGAGCAATAGCCACCAGGCAAAGAAGAAAATTGAAATAAAGGACCCAACGGAAAATTTTTTCAGGGTCATTACACCTCAACAGGAAAGTGAAAAAAGCCTGGCAAAAAATATAAACCAGCACAAGGTTGGTGAATGAGATGATATACGCCTTCTGATCAACATCAGTAAAAACCAAATGCGCAATTACAAAAGGTGCAATTAAGGCAATAAAAGGCAGCAGTACTTCCTTTTTTCCTACCCACAAAATCCAAACATAAAATAATGGAGCCAGCAATGCCGTGTAGGTTAACCCAAATGGCAAGCCCAATGAGTTGACGAAAAAAAAAATAACAGCGAAAGGGAGATAACGGTTGAATTTCATTCCGGCTGTTTTAACCATTCACAATTTTTTTGATGGCAGTCCTCGGCTTCAGCGAATACAATTTATAAACTTCCCAACTCAATCCTGCCGCAACAAAAAGTTCGGTAATCATCACTGCTATAGCCGTGCCTGTTGCAGTAAACAAGCTTGCCAGCACAATATTCAAAACAATATTTACGATGCAGGAAAGAGCAAACACACGGAAATAACTTTTCTTATGATCTGCAGCAAACAAAATGAGGTTGCCGGGAATGTTTAACGCGGATAAAAAAACTGCCACACAAAGCAGCCGCAACAACATGGCCGCCATTTGATGGTGATGTGAACCCATGAATAAATGTGTAATCTGCCCGGCAAATGCAGACATAATGGCCACAGCCAGGAAAACAACCAGCAAAAAAGGAAAATAAATCTGCCGGAAAAAGAGAATGAGCTGTTTTTTTTTTTCTTCTATAAGCTGGCAAACCCTGGGATAAACAGCCTGGGTAAACGCACCCAACATCAGCTTCATGGCAAAAAATATTTTTTCAGCAATGCTGTAATACCCAACAATCAGGTCGTTGGTAAAAAAACGCAGAATAAAAAGACCACTGTATTGAGAAGTGGTAATGGAAAGATTTGCCAGCATAATT
Organism: Chitinophagaceae bacterium; assembly: GCA_040289925.1. Lineage (GTDB taxonomy): Bacteria > Bacteroidota > Bacteroidia > Chitinophagales > Chitinophagaceae > VBAU01. The sequence goes on from PSMD01000029.1 coordinate 30,356, forward strand.
TGCCAGCCGTTCTTCAATTCACTTTTAATTTCTTTTACAGATGGGGCCGTATAACCAATGCCGCCAGTTGTAATTGCATAAATAATGGACACAACTCCTGCAATCATATTTCCCAGTCCCATAAAAAAAAGATAAAGCGGCGTATCTGCAGGAGATTTAATGAATGAAATGACCAGCACCAAAAAAATTGTTCTTCCGGCCAAATTAAAAATAGCGATCAAATGCATTTTTTCATGGCCCTGGAAAAACCAGTTCACTAACAACACCTGCCCAAGCACAAAAGCGAAAGCCAGCAGGTATAGATAAATATGCTGCCGGAAAATGGGAATTACAGAACAGAGCAATAACAATATTCCAAAACAAATCACTGCCAGCAAAAATTTTGTAAGCAATACTGAGCTGAAAACTTCTGAAATCTTTTTAGTGTTTCCGGCATTCAAAGCAATTTCACGGGTGGCAGTTTGTCCAAAACCATAATCGGTTACTACAGATAAATAAAACATCACTACCTGGGCAACCGCAGTAACAGCAAAATTCTCCACGCCTATCCGGCGAATGGCATAAGGAATAACTACAACCGAAAAAACTGCGCTGATCACCTGGATGAGGCTGAGCGAGGAAAAATTAAAAAAAAGTTTCTTTCGATGGATAGCCGTCATGTTGTAACGAAGATAATAACCGTTGGCAGCAATTAAGAACAAAAGCAACCGCGGGAATTAAAAAACCGATAATAAAATTTCTATCTTGTCTCAGAAAGTTTACCCTTCATGTCAAACAACCAAAAACAAGTTTCCGGCTCTGCCAGCGATGATATTGACTTGCTATTGTTACTGGAGAGAAGCTTATGGTTCTTTCGCAAATACAGGCTCGTTTTTATTCCGGCTATTATTCTTGGGATTGCTCTTGCTATAACCGGTTACCTGCTTATACCGAAAACTTATTCTTCCCGGCTGGTTGCACATGCCGTTGCTATCACCAACCAGTAACATATACAAATTATTGACAACTGGAACCGGCTGCTGAAAGAAAATGAATATGGTGAGCTATCAAAAATTTTCGGGTTGCCGCAAACAGAAATGCGAAAGCTGAAAAAGATCAAAGGTACCGAGATACAAAAAATCTTTTCACCCGTAAACCCCAACGGTTTCTATATTGATGTAGAAGTAACC
>PSMD01000029.1:31545-33459 GCA_040289925.1 Chitinophagaceae bacterium
AAGGAATTGTAGATGCCTTTGAAAAAAGCGATTACATAAAAAAAAGATTGGAGTATAAGCGAACAAGATTGAAAGAACTGATCAACAAACTGGAAATTGAGGTGAAGAAAATAGATTCAACCAAGCAAAATCTTGAGAATATTATTAAAGGAAAAGAGAAGCCATCTTCTTCATTGATTGTTGACGGTTCCAGCATCAGCAGGCAATTGGTTGAACTAAACGACAAGTTGTACCAGCTAAAAGAAGAATTGAATTTTACCACCGGCTGCAAGTCTTACAAAGTTTTCCAGCATTTCATAAACCCGCCAATCCAAAACTGGCAGTACTCTTACTAATCGGCCTGGTTGGTTTTACCGCCCTGGCATTTTTTATAGCATTGCTCATGCATCTTAATAAAAAATTAAAAGATAGGCGCCGTATGTTGGTAGTAAAAAGAAGTGAACCTGCCAAACCTGTTTTGAATGAATGATACCACCCGAACGCAAAAATTTATTTCGGGATTCAGTTATTTTATTTTCATTGTACTGCTGGTGAGTGTGGTTTTTGCTTTTCGTGCAGTAACCAGCATAGCCATTGGCGTTTTGTTTGTTTTCAGCTTTGCAAAAAATAAGATTGAAACAGGCAGTTGGTTCAACAAAAATCTTCTCCATCCTTTTATTGTTTCCACTATTCTTTTTTTTCTTTTGCAGGCTGCTGGGTGGCTTTATGCAGAAGACAAATCAAAAGCCTTGCATGTGCTGCAAATAAAAACTATTTTACTTTTCCTTCCTGTTGGTTTAGCTGCAGGAAATTACACCTCACCTGCTTTTTTGAATAAGATTTTAAATGCCTGGAGCCTGGTTATTTTAGTGGCTGCTGCTTTTTGTGTGGGCTTTGCAGTTTATCAATATTCAATTACCGGCGATCTGTATGGCTTCAGCACCAGCACAGGGTATAACGGTAGTAATTTCTACTGCAGTGTAAAAATTCTGTTCTGCAATAACCAGCGCCGATTCATCTACATAATAATTCATGCAATACAAATGCTGCCTGCCTAAAAGCATCATCAGCTTTTTGTAAGCATGCATCAAACTGCGGGCAATCCACAAACGATTGACGGCAGTAATGATGAAAAAATCAACATCCCCGTTTTTTTCCGAGTAATTTTTAGATAAGGACCCGGAAATAGCTATCGCTTTCACAAAAGGAAATTGAAATAAAAAGCGGCCTATTTTTTTTGCGCCTGGTAAAAGTTTTTCTGCCCTGCTGTTGCCTAATTCTCTTTTTTGTTGTAAAAAGTAATTAGGTGAAAGCGAATAAAACTCTCCCAGCCTGTAGATGACTCTTTGCGACAGAAGTTCGGAAATTATATTTTCCAACTGGCCCACCTGGTAACTTACAGGTGCAAAGCGGCTTAGTTCACCAATCGTTAAGGGATGATGAAATAAATCAAAATAAGCCAGCGTAGCCAGCACAGAAGTGTAAGGCTTTGCGTGAAGCGGAGAAAATTTTATTGTACGTACAAGCACCATAGTATTTGGCGGCTTTCAATTATATCGGGGCAACGGCAGCTAAGGTTGTTTCAATTAAGAGATTAATCAATTCTGTAAAAAGGAATGCAGTCTTACTCCAACCTTGCGCCGCCACTCATTTCCCAGTCTCCAGCCAACAGCGAAGCCACTATACTTGACAGCTATGTAGCCAACAAAAAATTCTATCTTTTTTTAAAAAGAATTGCAGATATAAGCGGCTCACTGTTTTTCATCATTGCCGTATTAAGTTGGCTCACCCCGCTGGTGGCCCTTGCCATTATTTTTGAATCGAAAGGACCGGTGTTTTTCAGGCAGCGGCGAATTGGCAAAAATGGAAAATATTTTTTTTGCCTGAAATTTAGAACCATGATTGAAAATGATGAAGCGGATGAACGGCAGGGGG
>PSMD01000084.1:0-3080 GCA_040289925.1 Chitinophagaceae bacterium
ATTAGGGAGAAAGAATCGGTCATGTTCTTTTCATATTGTTGCTTTTTTTTAAAATTTGTTTATTGTTTGATCAAATCTGTTTCATTGGTTGGCAAAATAACTTTAGGCTGGGTTTTTAAATTAATCATTTTTGTTTTTCATCTGCTATGTTGAGCTGTGATTTATTTATACGGGCATACTTCTGCCATTACGTCGGTTAACGTTGCCTTTGCGTGGTTTACATGTTTGCCGGTTTTCTTTTATCAGCCATCATCCACCCGCTTGTTCACAGGAAGCCGGGGACAGGGATAATATATTTTGAGCAACTGCATCGTTTGCTGTTTGCAGCAGGGGCACAGTGTTAAGTCTATACCATATTGCTCTGTCATATGTAAGGCAAGTGGTATTTTTATGAGTCCCTTATGTAAGGGAAGCTTCCTGTTCTTTAGCACTTCATTGATACGCCGATGCCTGTTCCTGTTTGCCAGATAGCCATACGGTCGTATTTTGGTAAATCTTGCTGGTAGTATATGCTGTTCAAAACGACGGATAAATTCTGTAGCATTCAGTGTCATTTGTTTTTGCTTATCATCCTATCCATAATCTTTGTACTTAAAAGTTACGGTTTCTTCTTGCTCATCAATATTGCATAACCTGTGATTACTGATAGCAACTTTATGTGTATAACGGCTCAGGTACTCAATAACTGCGTGTGGTTCTCCAAAAGGAGCTTTGGCATAAACGACCCGGTCTTTTTGATAGAGGGCATTGAACAGTTGTTTTACATCTGTCGCATCAGGCACTATCACTTCTGCTTTTGTGATCATTTGCTGCAATGCTGCTAAAAATTTTGCCCGGTACACAATGCTCATTGCTTTAACAGGAAACAAAAAGCGGTAATCGTTTTTTTTAGCATTTTTCCATGTAGTATCATTTGCAATACCTCCACCGCTTACGATACAATGAATATGCGGATGGAAGCTTAGTTGCTGTCCCCATGTATGCAATACGCTGATGATACCCGGTACTGCGCCGGGATATTTTTCATTTTTGGCAAAACTGAGCAGTGTCTGCGCCGAAGCATCAAAGAGCGGTTTAAACAAATCTTTTCGATGACCCATGACCAAACTGTTCAGCTCATGAGGATAATGTAAAAACGACATGATAATATTTTACCGGAAGCAGTTCCTGCGTTCGGGCCTCTGTCCATTTTTGTTTTTTTCGTGCGCCGCAATTAGGACAATGCCTGCTCTGCAACTGTGATATTGATAGTTTATTTGTCCACATCCATCATTGCCACAGCCATACACATGATAGTCCAACGAAGCGGTGCGGCATATTTTTAAACGATTGAGTACCTTTTGCACATGCAGGTTAGCGGATGTGCCTTGTGATGAATGATACTTCTGCAACATTTGTTGCACGGTAGCCTTTGGCGCTGTATATGATACCATAGTAACATCATTTTTATTTTATTGTTTTAATGATATTGTTCGCTGATTTTTTTTGCCGCCTGGTAAATTATCATACGGATTTACAATGCCCTCTGTATACGTGTGGAAGTAAGATGCAGATAGCGCAATGTGGTTTGCAGATTACGATGGCCCAACAGTTTTTTACTGTATGGAGGTCGGTGCCATTATCTACCAGGTGTGTGGCAAAGCTATGGCGAATGGTGTGCACGGTATACTGTTTACTGTGAAGCCCAGCCTCTGTGCCAATGCTTTTTGTACCAGGTGCTGAATGTTGCGCATACTCATGGGGCTGCCGGGTCTGCTGCCATTGAATAAATATATTTTGGGTTTGTAAATAATATAATAAGCTCTGAGTTCCTGCAGCACCTGTTCAGATAAAATCGTGTAGCGGTCTTTGGTGCCTTTGCCCTGCACTACTTTGATGCGCATGTTTTTGCTGTCAATATCAGTAATCTTCAGTGCAGCTATTTCGGCAAGACGCATGCCGGAGCTGTAGTGCATCATGATAATTGTACGGTGCTTGATGTTTTTTTACTCCGTCAATAAGTGTTTTTATTTCTGATGCAGACATAACAGCAGGAAGCGTTGAACTTTTTCGTGGATAAATAACGGAGGGGATTACATACAGCTGCTTGAGCACATGGCGAAAGAAAAATGAAATACTTTGTGCTGCCATCTTACATTTTACACGGTTGCATCCAGGTGTTTTTGACAGATACAATAAATACTGCATCACCATATCTTCAGTAAAATGGTGCGGATTTACATCAGCGTAATAAACAAACAGATAACGTAGCTCTGAGAGATAATTGCGCATGGTGAGCGGACTGTAATGCCCCATTGCTAAAAACTGATTGGTTCTTTCCAATGCCGCAACAGCTTGCGGACTTAACGTTTTTTTCCATGATCTTATAGTTTTAAAATGAAAAAAATAAACTACAAGGTAGGAAACTACGAGAATTCAGCGCATGAAAGGCGATGTTGGTTCAACTGGCTCATAGGAATAAGTGAACCATTGGAAGAAGGCACTAAAAGGTTTTTAATTTCATCAATATTATTTCTGAACTGCGGCAAATATCGGACTAAAATATCATAACGCTTAGTGCCATAATATAAAACAGAAATTGCTTTACCACCGATGGCAGCTTCTATCATATTCTGAATGTCGGAAACATTGATGCCGTAACGGGCTGCATATTCCCTGTTTATATTTATTGCCAGTTGTTCCTATGGACCTTCCTGTTCAATATTTACTGCTTCGCTTCCTTTCAGGGATTTCATGATTGCTGCAATGCTATCCGATTTATTTCTCATCAATACCAAATCATCACCCACAACAGATACGGCAAGGTCGGCTGCACTGCCTGTTACAATTTCCATTACCTGGTCAATAATAGGTTGCCCTGATGAAAACCTCACACTCGGCATTGCAGTTTCTAAATCAGTTCTGATTTGTTTTACCAGTTCTTTTTTTGAAATAGTATCACTCCACAATTTGTAATCTTTCAAACCAACCAGTATTTCATTTCTATTTGAAGGGAAAGGGTCTGTGCCGTCATCGTTTCGTCCTGTTTGAGTGATGACATAAGAAATTTGCGGATAGTTTGCAATGGTTTCCCTGATTTT
>PSMD01000084.1:3163-4747 GCA_040289925.1 Chitinophagaceae bacterium
AGCCTTCATCTAATTCGGGTAAAAATTCGCTGCCCAATTTCAATCCAAATAAAATAAGTACAGCAACAATTGAAAAGCCAGTGATGACAGTTATACGGAAATTGGTTATTAAGTTATTCAGTGCCTTAGCATATTTATTTTCAAGCGATTTCAAAAAATCAAACCGCTGCCAAAAACTTTATTTTGAACTAAATAATCTATTGTCCCCATAACTCAATAACTTCTTTTGAAAAACAAATGAAATAAGCACCGGAATAAAAGTTAATGCTGCCAGCATAGAACCGATTACTGCAAAAGCTAGTGTTAAAGCCATTGGTGAAAACAGTTTTCTTTCCACCCTTGTCATTAACAGAATAGGCATGTATGCCAAAACAATAATAGTAACAGAAAAGAAAATTTCCTAATGAACTTTTTAGGTTTATATTTTTTGTTAACTGAAAGTTCTTGCCATATAAAGCTGCAAACAACAAGTTGTCTGATGCAATGCCTATAGCAATAAATAAAATAGAAATTGAAATAACAGACATGAATGCAGTTAAAACTCAATATGCCCCCTTATACCAAACACATGAACAGGTCCTCTGTCTTTATTATAAGCAGGATGATTTACAAACTGGTAGTTGAAAGTAAGCCAGAAAAATTTTGATAGTTTAGTATTGTAAAAACATTCGATGATGTTTTCGCTGCCATAGTTCAAGTTGCCATCACCTATAATAAAACCATAGCCACCAGCTTTTAAAAATTTTTGATGGTCTTTAGAAATACCATTAAACACTGTGGCAATTCCAACTAAATCATTTGTTCTTTTCCATTTTGTGCCTTTTATTGAGAAGCCTGCATTTAATGTTTTATCTATTTCTGTAAATGCCCAGGTTGCATATTTGCCATCGTTCCAGCCGAGCCTGCTGAAAAAACCAATTTCATTTGTTAATTCTTGTTCTACATTCAATCCTACACCTAACTTTTTGCCACCATAGTTTTTGCCTTCTATATTGCCCTGAATAACATCTAATAAATTTGTATTACCAGTTGATATGGCTTTTAATCCATCGCTATAGGAAGGGGCTTTTGAATAAGTATTGCTAATGATAAACCTGAAATTACCAGGGCGTTTCATTATAGAAAATTTATGTTCAAACTCAAACGTTTCAGAATGTGCTTTTGAAAACTTATATTCCATTAAGCTAAAGTTAGCAATGCGTGGCACTGCTACACTTGATAAACGAATTGCCCAATCAGGCTTAATCAATTCTGCCACTACACCATATGTATAACCTCTGGTGTTGGCAGGATAATCCCATGCGCCATTTGCCCATATAGACCAATTAAAAAATTGTGAACGGGGATCTTTGCTGTATTTATTGTTATCATAAAAATCGCTGATGGCAAATTTGCCTGCACTAATAGTAATTCTGCTGGTGGGTATGTTGCTTGCAACCTGGTTTACATCATCGGCAGCATACTCATAAGTGGTATTGGGTAAAGCAAAATGCTGTTGCAAATATGCCCGCGCTATAAATACCTGCGGCTCTACCGCCCCAACACGATACGTTTCACCATTTAATGCCCCAGCTACGCCTGTTG
>PSMD01000004.1:0-35999 GCA_040289925.1 Chitinophagaceae bacterium
AACTTATTTTCCATTCAGATGGATATAGTAAGGAGTGGGATGGAAAAGTGAATGGAAAACCTGTACCTGTCGGAACCTATTATTATATCATTGATCCCAAAAACGGTCGCCACCGTGTGGCCGGTTATGTGGATGTAATTCGTTAAACCATGAAACGTGTGATTTTATTTACGGTGCTGGTGATTGTGAGTGTGATTGTTTTTGCACAGCAAAGGCCACATTACACGCAGTACATTCTCAACAATTATATCATCAATCCTGCTTTGTCGGGAATTGAAAATTATACTGATGTTAAAATCAGTGCAAGAGATCAGTGGGTAGGTTTGAATGGTGCGCCACGTACTGTGTATTTCACCATACAGGCGCCGATTGGTAAAAGTGATTACAGAACTTCTGCAACCGGTTATAGTGTACCCGGAGAAAATCCAAGAGGAAAAGCTTATTGGGAAAGTTATACGGCAGCCGAACCACACCACGGCATTGGCTTTACAGTAATTGATGACAGAACCGGAAGCTTTAACCGTATTACTGCGTATGCCACCTATGCCTATCATTTGGGAATTAATGCCAACACCAACCTTGCGGGTGGATTTTCTGCAGGCATCTCCCGCATTAATCTTGATAAATCAAAAACAGATTTTGATGGCACAGGAGATCCAAGTGATCCTGCTGCCGGTGCTGCATGGACAGGTTATATTAATAAAATAAGACCGGATATTGGCTTTGGCTTATGGCTGTACTCAAGAGATTATTTTGTTGGACTGGCAGCGCAGCAAATCATTCCACAAAAGTTAACTTTTGTTGATGATGCGGCTGTAGTAAAAAAAGGCCGATTGCTCCCGCATATTTTTCTCACTGCAGGTTATCGTTATTTGGTAACTGATGATATAAACGCCATTCCATCAATCATGGTGAAATACATCCAGGGTTCATCTAAGAACGATTTTCAGCCCGAAGTGAACCTTAAGTTACAGTATCGGGATAATTTTTGGTTGGGAGGCAGCTACCGTTACCAGGATGGATATGCAGCTATGGCCGGCATTAATGTAAGCAATACGTTCAATCTCGGCTATGCTTATGATTTTACAACTACAAAATTAAATACCATTAGCCGGGGCACTCATGAAATTGTTTTGGGTTTCTTATTGGGTAACAAATACAGTGAGGCCTGCCCGAGATGTAACTGGTAAATACAAACTGTTTCAATACAAAAAACCCTGCAGCAGCAGGGTTTTGTTTTTTACATAAGACTTGAACAGTAGATATTTTACAGGTGAATGATCTTTTTGTTCCTGATGGCTTTGATTTGTCTTAATTGCTGACGCAATTGCTCCTGTTGTTTTCTTACCTGTTGTAATTGCAGATCTGTATCGGGTATAGAAGTACAGTTGTTTTCCTGCATCCAGCTTTCTGCCTGTGAAAGATTTTGCAGGGCAAGATTGTAAACTGTTGTCAGGCTATCCAGGCGAATGTTAGTCATTTCAGTAGTTAACCTCGCTGTGATATTATCCCAGTTCAATTGTTTGTAAAAAAGCTTCAGTTTCTCTTCTAAATTTTGCCAGTTAAGTTCTTCCAACTCAGCATAATATTTTTCTTTCAGCAAAGCTTTTTCTGACTGTGTTAAGGCGTCGGCTGCATCTTTCTCTATTTCCTTCCACTTAGTTTCACTTAATACTTTGCGGGTAGCCTCAACAGCTTCCTGGATTTCTTTTAACTCAGATTTCTTTAATACCGGTGCTAAGAATTCTCTGTTATCTACTTGGGCGAATCCTGCTTCAGGCACTGGCGGTGTATACATGTAATGCTCATCATCGCCAATATTTATTTCTTTAAAATTCTCAGCTATTTGTTTCTGTTTTTCTGCAATTAATTTTTCTTCATTCAGTACAGTGACAGAAGGCTTATTTGTGATGATTTGCGCCCTTTCAGCCTTTGTCAGCAAAGCCGTTTGCTGCGGCTCTCCATCAGTCAGCAAACTATAAAACGGGCTTGTAAATTGGGCAAACGAAAAACTTTGGTGGGTAACTATTGGCTTTGTAAAAATGAACAAGGCATTCAAGCCAACAATACAAACCAGGCCTGCGAGCAAACCGCCCAGTTTCCTAAAATCAGGAGAAGTCGTTTTTTTATCAGCACCCAAAATCTTTTCAATGCGATGTAACAGGTCGTAACGCTTGCCCGAAGCTGCAATAGCCATTCTGTGAAAAGCAAAATTATTTTTTTCCAGCTGTAAAAGGGCAGAAGCATATCCATGCGGATCGTACTGAAACTGTATCACCATTTCATCGCAGCTTTTTTCTCTTTCTCGTTCGATTGTTTTTACAAACAGTTTTACAAACGGATTGTAATAAAGCACAGTGCTGATAAGCTTCACCAGTAAATTTAGCAGGTAATCATAGCGGCGGATGTGTGCCAATTCGTGCAGCAATACAGCCTCAACCTGGCTGGCTGATAGCTGGGTAACTGCAGTAAATGGCAATAAAATAACCGGTTTTAAATAACCCATAGTTACTGGTGAACTAATAAGCGTAGAAAGGTAAACACTAACCGGTTTATTTATTCCGAGGCGTTCTGCATACCGGCGAACAAACAGGCGGATATCTACATGGCTTTTTGATAAGCCATTGTTGCGAATGATTTGTACATAGCGATAGTTGCGGATGAACTGGATTACCGGCAATACAAGCATTACCAGGTAGCCGATAGATGCATAGGGTAATATGGTTTGTAATTGATCTGTCCACGCAGCGGCTGCATCTCCATTAAAAGTTGAAACAGCAAACAGCGAACTTTTGGGGGAGTTGGGATCAATTACCCAGTGGTAAAAAAAAGTAAACAGGAACCACGCAAAGCCTATGTGTAAAAAAATAGCAGCCAGTTTACTTTTTACTGAAGGCTTTTTAGAGCCAAAACTCAAAATAACCTGGTAAATAACCCATAAAAAAGCCATTTGCCATAAGCTGTTGAGTACAGCCCAGCCAAGACCTTGCAGCAGGTTTGTCCCTAAAATAGCGGGAATGCCAGGTAATCTCATGCAAATTATCGTTTAAGGCCATCCAGCAGTTTCTGGATCTTTTCCAATTCCTCAGGCGTGGCTTTGTTTTCACTGTTACCCAGTGCCTGGATAACAAGTTGGGTAGGAGAGCCGCCAAACAAAGTATTAATCATCTTACTTAATAAATGTTTTTGCGTTTTTTCCTTGTTTACGGCCGCCTGGTAAATATGGGTGCGAATAGAATCATCTCTTTTTACCAGGCCTTTCTCATGCATGATTTGCATAAGCTTAAGTGTGGTGGTATAACCTACATCTTTGCTTTTTGCCAGCTCTTCATGCACTTCACGAACGGTAGCCAAACCTTTTGTCCAAAGAATTTGGAGAATTTCCAGTTCGCTTTCAGTTGGTTTAACGTATTTCGGATTTGCCATAATACTGGGTTTTTTGCGGTAATGTGTGACGAATATACGACTAATTTCGTATAACAACACTTCCTAACCTTATTTAAGTTTTTTTTTAACAGCTATTAACTTAGACGATGGATTGCATAGGAATGTTACAGGCAGGTATCAGATACGGGCTCCAGAAGAGGAATAGGGCATTATTTAATTAAAGCCTCATCCTGTACGCTGCATTCTGTATCAATGAATCAGATTCTTTTCCGCAAATAAAAATTTCTAACCACCAACTCCTATCTCGTATCTCTATATTGCATCCGTATCAGGAATCTTAATTATCTTCCATTCTCTATTCACTGCTTATGAGAATTGTTGCTTTTATTGTTTCCCTCGTTATTACTGTGGTTCTTATTTATGCTCTTAATAAAAAATGGGGCAGCATTCCGCCACTGGGAAAATTTTTAAGTCCGCAGCATGGCTTCTGGCAAAATGCAGAGCCTGAAAATGCAGATTTTAATGCGAACCTGAAATTTTCAAACTTAAAAGGCAAGGTGAATGTATATTTTGATGAAAGATTAGTACCACATGTATTTGCCGATAACGATGAAGACCTCTATTTCGTGCAGGGATACATTCATGCAAAGTTCAGGCTGTGGCAAATGGAATTTCAAACTATGTATGCGGCCGGCCGATTAAGTGAAGTGCTGGGTAATAATCCGCTGCTGATAAAAGTTGACAGGGAGACAAGACGGTCAGGAATGGTATATGCTGCGCAGAATGAGTTAGAGATGATCGAAAAAAATCCGCTTAGCAAAAAATTTGCTGATGCTTACACTGCCGGTGTTAATGCTTATATCGAAACATTGAGTAAAGCCGATTTGCCTGTTGAATACAAATTGCTTGATTACAAACCGGAGAAATGGAACAACCTGAAAATTGCTTTACTGGTAAAGCAAATGAGCCGCACTCTTTCCGGTAATGTTGATGATCTTGAGTTGACCATCGAAAAAAAATTTATTCCTTTTTCAGAATTCAATATTCTTTATCCGCAGGTGCCGGATTCGCTGGAGCCAATCGTACCAAAAGGAACTCCATTTGATCCACCAGTGCTGGCAATAAAACCTGCTAATGCCGATTCTGTTTATTTTGGCAAAGTGGATTCGATGATGATCGCAACAGAAATAATCAAGCCTGATAAAAACAATGGAAGTAATAACTGGGTAGTGGCCGGAAGTAAAACAAAATCCGGTGCTCCGATTGTGTGCAATGATCCCCATCTTGATCTTACATTTCCATCTATCTGGTATGAGATGCAGTTGAATTCACCTACCTGCAATGTGTACGGAGCCAGCCTGCCCGGCGCACCCTGTATTGTAATTGGTTTTAACGATAGCATTGCCTGGGGCGTAACCAATGCACAACGGGACGTGAAAGATTTTTATGAAATAAAATTTAAAGACGATTCAAAAAAACAATACTGGTTTAACGGGCAATGGGCAGATGCAAAAATTCATATTGATACGATTAAAGTGAGGGGAGCAGCCGATATTTTTGACACAGTGGCTTATACTGTATTTGGACCGGTGATGTACGACAAAAGTTTTCCCGATTCAATTAACGAAGCAAAGGCAATTGCCTGCAGGTGGACTGCACATGACCCCAGTAACGAAGGCCTGGCATTGTATTATTTAAACCGGGCTGCTAACTATAATGAGTATGTTGAAGCGATAAAGCATTTTGAATGCCCGGCGCAAAATTTTGTGTTTGGGGCCAAGAACGGAGATATTGCTATTTGGCAGCAGGGAAAATTTCCCTTGCGCTGGTATGGGCAGGGCCTTATGATTATGCCAGGGGAAGATACCAGCTATCAATGGCAGGGCTTTATTCCGCAGGAACAAAATCCTCATGCTTTCAATCCGGCTCAGGGTTATTTGGTTAGTGCAAACCAACGACCGGCTGACTCTACCTATCCCTATTTTATTCCGGGCAATTACATTAACGCCAGGGCCATTGCGATTAACAAGTTTTTGAGAGGAATGCAAAACATTACTCCGCAGGATATGATGAAACTGCAGAATAATACTTTCAACGTAACAGCAGAAGATGCCAGGCCGCTATTGTTGAAATATGTAAATGAGCAGGCCTTAAATGCTGAAGAAAAAAAATACCTGGAAAAATTTAAGAACTGGAATTTGATGGCAGATGCGAACTCGGTGGGCCAAACGATTTATTATACGTGGTGGAACTTGCTGGCGGAAAACATATGGAATGATGAATTATCTAAAATCAAACCTGCGGCAGTTTTGCCTAATCAACAAACAATGCTGGAAGCGTTATTAAGGGATTCTGCTTTAAAATACATTGATAATATTAATACGCCGGAAAAAGAAACCCTTTACGATATAATCACTTCTTCCTTTAAAAAAGCTTCAGAAAAGTTACTCAATTATGAAAAATTAGGTAAGCTTGAATGGACAAAGTATAAGCAGCCTCGCATTTATCACTTGTTGAGAACTTCGTTAATGCCTTTTTCCCGGGCAATTCCTGTAGGTGGAAATGGAGATATTATCAATGCAACAACAACGACACACGGCCCAAGTTGGCGAATGATTGTGCAGTTAACACAAAATACAGAAGCTTATGCGGTATATCCCGGCGGGCAAAGTGGTAACCCCGGTAGCCGCTTTTATGATAATTTCGTTGACGACTGGGTGAATGGCAAATACTATTCTTTGTGGATGATGAAAAGAAGCGAAACCGGTGATGCCAGGGTGAAGTGGACGATGAACTTTGGTAATGAGTAAGAGTATGGAATAATGATAACCCAATAATTAATAATGAAGCTTTTTATTTCTGTTATTTTAATTGCCTTATTAGCTTTCGTTAGCGGCTTGTTTTTACCCTGGTGGGGAATTGCTATTGCTGCATTTTTAGTTTGCCTGCTCATACCCATGCGTGTAGGCAAAGCTTTTCTCTCCGGTTTTTTGGGTGTTTTTGTTTTATGGGCTTTGCTTGCATTTTGGATGGATATGAAGAACCAGCATCTTCTTTCAAAAAAAATTGCAGAACTATTTCCGCTGGGTGGATCTTCCATTCTTTTAATACTTGTTACTGCATTTATAGGCGCATTGGTTGGAGGATTTGCCGGCATGACCGGAAGTTTCCTTCGCGGCCGCCGTCAATTTTAATTTTCGGTAACAATTCAGCAGTTATTTTCGTTTCATCAATACCGGTATATGAAACAACTGCTTGCCATTTTACTTTCCCTTATCGTATTCCATTCTTCATTTGCTGGAAAAATTTCAGGTACCATAACGGATGATAAAGGCAATCCGCTGCCATTTGCTTCCATCCTCGTAAAAGGAACAGCCCGCGGCACTACTGCAAATAACCTTGGAAAATATTTTCTCAATCTTCAGCCCGGCAACTACATCATTGTTTGCCAGTATGTGGGCTATAAACGTGAAGAAAAAAAAATTACTGTAACAGAAGCTGATCAAACTCTCGATTTTCAATTACAGCAGCAAGAACTGGTATTAAGTGAGGTGATTGTAAAAAAAGGAGAAGACCCTGCTTATGAAATCATCCGGCAGGCCATTAAGAAAAGACCGTTTTACAAAGACCAGCTTTCAGAGTTTAGCTGCGAGGTTTATACAAAAGGACAAATGAAGTTGCGTGACTATCCTCAAAAATTCTTTAGGAAAAAAGTTGATTTTGAAGATGGGGACACCAGCAAAAAGAAAATGATCTTTCTTTCAGAAACCGTGGCTACATATGCTGTACAAAAACCGGATAAAGTGAAAGTAGAAGTCCTTTCTTCAAAAGTTAGTGGGCAAAGTGATGGCTTTGGCTTGAGTGCACCTGAGGTTGCTTCGTTTTATGACAACAACCTGAATTTCGGAAATGCCCTTAATCCACGTGGCTTCATTTCTCCGATAGCGAGTAATGCACTCAATTTTTACCGCTATAAATACGAAGGAAGTTTTTATGAAGATGGCAAAGAAATCAGCCATATTAAAGTAATACCAAAAAGAAAATTTGAGCCCCTGTTTTCCGGTTACATCAACATTGTGGAAGATGAATGGCGCATTCACTCTGTGCAACTACAGCTAACAAAAGAATCGCAGATGGAACTGGTGGACACACTAAAAATTGACCAGTTGTATGTGCCGTTTGAAAATGATGTGTGGGTAATTAAAAGCCAGGTGCTCTATGCTGCGATAAAAATTTTTGGCTTTGATGTGCACGGTAATTTTGTAAACGTTTATTCCAAATTTAACCTGCAACCAGGCTTTTCTTCAAATTACTTTGGCAAAACAGTTTTGAAATACCTTGACAGTTCCAATAAAAAAACACAAGAGTATTGGGAACAAACAAGGCCCCTGCCTTTACAGGAAGAAGAAATTGCAGATTACAAAAAGAAAGATAGTTTGGAAAAAGCGAGAAAAGATCCAAGGTATCTTGATTCGCTTGACAGAAAAAGAAATAAGTTTAGTGTGCTTGGTTTTATTGCAACAGGACAAAGTTTTGGCAAGCAAAAAAAACGTTCCATCATTACCATTCCCGCTGCGTTGAACATGATAAACTTTAATACAGTTGAGGGCTGGGTGGTCAATTTTTCTCCTGCTTATTTTAAAAGGTTAGACACAAGCATCATGGGTAGAAAGTCTGTCTTTTTTACACCAACCATTCGTTATGGGTTTAGTAACCATCACTTAAATGCAAGCTTGCTGGCTTCTTATAATTTTGGTAAGTCATCTTCTAATACTTTTTCTATAGCCGGTGGTCGTAAAGTTTTCCAGTTGAATAATGAAGCACCGATAAAGCCGAGAGATAATACTTTTTCAACCTTGCTATGGGAAAGAAATTACATGAAGATTTACGAAGCTGAATTTACAAGAATAGGTTATGCCCGTACACTGGATGAAGGTTTTACCGGCAGTATTGGTGTTGAATTTCAAAACAGGCATCCGCTGGAAAACTCAACGGATTTTAAATGGCGCAACCGTACAAAAATTGATTACACTCCCAATTACCCGGTTGAAATTATGTCAGAAAATTTCAAAGCTCATCAGGCTTTTATTGCAACAATTACTTTAGGCTGGCAACCAGGCAATCGGTATATAGAGTTTCCGGGAAGAAAAATTAGCGTCGGTTCTAAATACCCAAGATTTACTTTCAGCTACACAAAAGGTTTTGATAAGCTGCTCGGCAGTGATATTGGCTACGACAAGTGGAAGCTTGTAATTGATGATAACCTGAATTTAAAATTAGGAGGAAGGTTTAGCTATCATCTTTCTGTTGGCGGATTTTTGAATGCCGATAGTGTAAACATACAGGACTATATTCATTTCACAGGTAATCGTTTGCTAGAAGCTGCTCCGTATTTACGCAGCTTTCAACTGGCGCCATATTACCGCTACAGCAACACTGAAGAATTTTATGCCTCTGCAAATGTTGAACATCATTTTAATGGCTTTCTCACAAACAAAATTCCTTTCTTTAAAAAACTGAACTGGCATTTGGTAAACGGCGCCAATGCTTTTTATGTAAATGAAAAAAATAATTACGTAGAAGTATTTGTGGGGCTGGAAAATATTTTGAAAGTAATTCGTGTAGATTTTATCTGGGGCTATCAGCCAAACCAGCCTGCTGTTACCGGTTTTAGAATTGGCTTCAAGGGAGTTTTAACCGGCAGCAATGAATAGTTGGCTACCTGTTTTTCTTTACCAGGCCGGCTACAATTTTATCAATCGGCAAGGTCATTGAATCTTCTGAAAATTTTTCCCAGTCAATAAACCGGAAAGTTTCTATCTCTCCATGTTTTTCATACAGGCTAAGCTGGCCATCATCAAAATCAAATTCTTTTAGTCGCAGGGGAACTTTGATTGCTTCAAGTGGGGTTACGTAGTAATAAATTGAAATGATTTGATGGTTCGGATTAAATGCAGAAGGCTGATAAAAATCTGTAGTGTATAAATGCTCTCCAACTTCAATTTTCAAATTCATTTCTTCTAAAAACTCTCTCACCAGGCAATCTCTTGTTCCTTCACCTAATTCAAGTCCGCCACCGGGAAATTTAGTATAATAGCTTCCACGGATGTATTCATCGGCCAGTAATACCTGCCGACGATCATTTACCAGCACTCCATATACACGTATGTTAAAGCTTTTGGCCATCAAAACATTTTCTTTCGTAGGAAAACATATCCAATTGCCAGGGATATGGTTACTGATAAGCCAACGAGAAAATAAAAGGCATTAGGTGAATCTTTATAGGGCAGGGGAACGTTCATGCCGTAAATGCTGGCCACCATTGCAGGAAATGAAAGTACTATTGTGATAACGGCTAATCTTTTTAAAACCAAATTTTGATTGTTGGCAATAATACTGGCAAAGGCATCCAGGGTACTGCTGAGAATGTTGGTATAGATGTTAGCCATTTCCAGGGCCTGTGAATTGTCAACGATGAGGTCATTAAGAATTTCTTTTTCATCTTCAGTTAATCCTAAAAAATTCGTTCTTTCCAACTTTACAAATAGCAGCTCATTGGAGCGGAGGGCTGTAACAAAATAAACCAAGCTTTTCTGGATACGCATCAATTGCAGAAGTTGCTCGTTTTGCTGAGCATCATACAGCTCTTTTTCCAGTATGTTTCTTTTTTGATTGATCTCTTTCAACTGGTCCATAAAATTCTGAACCACTTTTTCAAAGATCTTCAGCACCATCATATTCTTTTTTTCCGGGTTGCGGTTTTGAAAAGTGTTTAAAAACTTTTTCATCGCCTGGTTTTCAAAAGAATTGACGGTGACAATTTGATTATGGGTAAGAATGATACAAATAGGAATGGTAATGTAAAACGCATCGCTTTCGTTGAAAGAATCATTGACTGTAGGAGTTTTTAGCACCAGCAGCTTTACATTATCTTCTTCTTCAAAGCGGGTACGTTCATCAATATCCAGAGAGTCGGTAAGAAAGTCGATGGGAATGTCCAGCTTCTGAGAAATATCTTCAAATTCTTCCTGTTTTAGCGGAGGCAGGATATTAATCCAGGCTCCTTCTTCAGGGTTCTTGATCTCAACCGTTTTGTTATCTATATTTTTAAAATACTGGATCATGCCGGGCAAAGGTAGCGGCAGTCACTCAAAATCCCGCTTTTTACAAATCGAATTGTTCAGCCCTTTGCTGCATGATGGCAAGGATGATGCTCTGTGTGATAGATAGTGAAATAGCAAAGCTCTCTCAAAGTTATTTTACCGAGAAGGGGATGAGGGGCAATGTAGCTGTCTAACTGTGCATCCTGCCAGTTTTTATTTAAGAATAAAAGATATGTTGAGGTTTGGCGATTCCCTTGCTGCAGCAATTTTATTTTATCGGTTTTAATTTCAGCAGGCACAAACGCACCTGTTGCTCTGCCACCTGCCTGCAACTTTGCTTTGTATTTGGCCACAAGTTCAGTATAGATTTTAGATGGCCGGTTGGCTTTTCCCACTCTAAGCCTCAAAATAAATTTTGGAATAGAATAAACGAGGTTCGTTTTCTTCATTGACAAAATAAGATGCTCTAAATTTTGAGCTACTGACCATTTTTGCGCCGGCTGTTGAAAAAAATTTCTTCATTTACATCCAGGCAGAACTCTGTTAGCTTATCAAAAGTTTTTTTGACAGAGCCGAAATTTCATCTTTCGTCATAATTAAATGATAATGGTTCCTTCAAAAACTTTTTCAGCAGGGCCACAAAGCCAAATGTTGGTGAATTTATCTTCATCTACCCGGTCAAATTCTACTGATAAACTACCGCCCAGTGTTTTTACCTGTACATCATTAAACCCATTTTCGTTGTGATAGCAAACCAGGGCTGCGGCAGTAACTCCTGTGCCGCACGATAGCGTTTCATCTTCCACACCGCGTTCATAGGTACGTACAATAATTTTATCTTCTTCAATCTGTTGCACAAAGTTTACATTAATGCCTTCGGCCTCAAATTCTTTACTGTAGCGGATGTCTCTGCCTTTTTTGTACACATCAAGATTCATTACATCGTTCACCATTTTTACATAATGCGGTGAACCGGTATTTAAAATCAGGTCGCCATGAAACTTGGAAATTTTGTCAACATCTTTCATTTTTAGAGATACGGTTCCATCTGTGTCAATTTCTCCTTCATGCTCGCCATCAATTGCCATAAAACGATATACGTTTTTATGAATACCCAAATGATAAGCAAAGCGAATCATACAACGTCCGCCATTGCCACACATACTGCTTTCCCTGCCATCTGAATTGAAATAACGCATTTCAAAATCATACCCCGGTTTTTCATTTAACATCATCAATCCATCAGCGCCAACTCCAAATTTCCTGTCGCAAATATGGCGAATGTGTGAAGCCACCAGGTTGTTATACTGTTTATTTCTGTTGTCAAGAATAACAAAGTCATTTCCCGTTCCCTGGTATTTAAAAAAAAATATTTTCATCAGATATTATCGGATATATTTCCTAATACTTTTTTTATAAGATTATCCACTGCAGTTGCGGCATCTTTCGAAAATTGTTTTACGATGCGGTTGGCCACAATGGCATTTAACGAAAGACAATGATGACCCAGCAGTTTCCCAAGCCCGTAAATAGCCGATGTTTCCATTTCAAAATTTGAAATGCGGTGCTGCCCAAACCTGAAATGCGTAAGACTGTTTATTAAATCAGGATTATGAATGCCCAGCCTGAGTATGCGGCCCTGCGGTCCGTAAAAGCCGGGGCAGGTAACCGTTATGCCCTGATGAAAATCTTTTACAAAATGCTTGATCAAAGAACCGCTTGCACTGGCAATGTAGGGATAACCTATCTGCCCGTGCAGCTGTGTATGTGTAACAAATGAGTGAAGCAATTGTTTTTCCTCTTCATTTTGTTCAAGCCGGTAAAAGTTCAGCAGGTTATCAATGCCAAGGCCATGTGTGCCTGCCACATGTGCATCAACGGGTATATCAGCCTGCAGCGAGCCGGAAGTACCGATGCGAAAAATATTTAAAGAAGTAAGCTTTGGTTTTATTTGTCTCGTTTCAAAATCAATATTCACCAGGGCATCTACTTCATTTAAGGTAATGTCAATATTATCAGTACCAATGCCGGTTGAAATAACAGTAATTCTTTTTTTACCAATGCGGCCGGTGTGTGAAATAAATTCACGATGCTGTTGCTGTATTTCAATCTGATCAAAATAACGGCTCACTAGTTTTACCCGGTCAGGATCGCCAACAACAATTACATTATTTGCCAACTCTTCAGGCCGCAGATCTAAATGATAAATAGCACCCCGTTCGTTAATTATTAATTCCGATTCCTGTATTCTGTTCATATTATGCTTTTGTAAATGAAGATTAATCAAAAATATATCTTTATTTTGCGCCTGTAAAAATTTAACTGGTCCTGTGGCCGAGTGGCTAGGCAGAGCTCTGCAAAAGCTCCTACACCAGTTCGAATCTGGTCGGGACCTCAACGGTTGGAACAAAAAAGTATACGACTGCAGATCGATGATTTGTAGTCGTTTTAATTTCTTTCAACTTAAAAATGGGTAAGCCCCATTCTGCTGTTGATCAACAGTGCTAAAAAGGCACCCCATGAATGGCAAAATCAAATATGAATCTACGGGTAAGATGTGGCAGCATGCTCCTCCCGGAGGCTGGTATTTTGTTTCAGTACCTGGAAAAATTGCTAAAGAGATCCGGGAAAACTGAAATAAGAAACAAAGAATAGCTTGAGGTGAATAACGACTTCAAATAATCATCTGGATTTAAATAATTAGGGTAATAACGACTTGTAACACCTGTTTTTAGTTTTGAACAAAAGTTCTGCGGCCATTGACAGCAGGGTAAACAGCTGTAAGAGAATCGGCGATTCTCGCTGTGTCGGCAGCAGAAGCCGGCAACAAAAAATAAACCTGGAAAATCGTTGAATCGCCGGTTGAAATTTCAATAGGATGTCCATAGCTGCGTAACTGCTGGTAACGTTTCAGTGCTCTTTCTTTCCCGGCTTCTTCAATCACAAACTTAAAATGCCCTCTGCGGGTTTGTTTTATCACTGTATCGGCCTGCATTTTAACAGGCTGCTGCTGGTTGTTATTGTCGGTTACAATTTGTGAGCCTTCACTGGCCGCTTTTGATTTTGAGCTACGCTGGTAAAGCTCGTATCCTCCCCAAATAACAGCAATAATCGTGATGAGGGTAAGAAAAACCAGCAGCAGTTTTTTTTGTGCCGGCGATTTTTCTGATTGCGGTTTCAGATTTTCGTAAGAAGTGAAAGATTCATCAGAAGTAGAAGTTGCGGAAAGCTCTTTAATGCCGGATTCTTTTATTTTATCAGTAAGCACATGGTCGGCGGTAAATTCATACAGGCCGTTTTTTCTTTTCACCAGTGTACCTATGCCTTCAATTAAGAATGGTTTTCCTATGTTCAGAAATTCTTTGGCAACATCCAGGTATGAATTGAGATCAGATGCAGCCAGGGCTTTCATTTTTCCTGTGTGGGAAGAAATGTAAGTAATTAGTCCCTCGTCTGTTTTTGCGGATGTGTCACTTTCAAAATGCAGATTCTGTGAAATAGTTTTTTGATCGCCATCAGCCACATGCATTGAGTTAACAGTAAAATGACCAATGCCAGCCAGGTTTAATTGTTTTTCAGCAGCCAGGTATTGTGCCAGTAATGGGGCAAGTTTCACGGTTTTGGATTTTTTCTTTCTACAAGATAACTATTTTGAATGGCGGTGACAAGCAATCGTTTTATCTTTGCTGCCATGTTAACCGAAGAAGAAAAAAGATTTTTAGATTATTGGGAGCACAACCGTCTTTATAAAAAAAAGGTAATTAAACAGCTTTCGGTAGGATTGCCCCTTGGTGTTGCTCTTGCTCTTGCCATTTTTGTAAATGTTTTTTCCGGCTGGGATAAAAGAGCTCAAATGTTAATTAATGCCGAACCCTCATTAGTGCTGATAATGGTGGTAGCAGCTGTACTTATTATAATTTTCATCGTAGTGTTTTCTGTAAAGCACAATTGGGATTTGAATGAACAACGCTATCGTGAACTGCTGGCCCGGCGTAATAATTTAGAACACTAAGCAGCGAAACGATATGGCTGCCGGTCTTAACAGTAATCGTTTTTATTCTGTTGCAAGCAAGCAGTTTCGTTAAAGCGGGACTGTTTTTATTTCTGCTCCTTCACCGCTTAACTTAGCTTTAATGAACCCGCATGATATTTACGAAGCCATTTCTGTATTTGATATTTTTAAAATTGGGGTAGGGCCATCCAGCTCACACACATTGGGTCCGTGGCGGGCTGCACAGCGCTTTGTTGATTCTCTCAAATCAAAAAATGTTTTGAATGAAGTAAAATCTGTAAAGGTTTTACTGTATGGTTCATTGGCAAAAACGGGTCATGGCCATGGTACTGATGTTGCCGTGCAGTTGGGCCTGAGTGGTTACGACCCGGTAACTTTTGATGTAAACAGCATTACGCCTCGCATCAATGATATAGCCGCTATGAAAAAAATTATTTTAGGCGGCTTGCATGAAATTGATTTTGATTCTAAAGATGACATTGAATTTCTCATCACCGAATCGCTGCCTTATCATCCCAATGCTCTCAGCTTTCTTGCTCAACTAAATAATGGCAACGATATTTCCGAGACCTACTATTCAGTTGGTGGCGGCTTTGTAAATAAAGAAGGTGAGAGTAATACCGGTGGAACTGGTATTGATCTTCCTTTTCCGGTTACAACGGCAGATGATCTTTTGCATTGGTGCAGAAAAACAGGGTTATCCATTGCAGAAGTGGTGATGGAAAACGAAAACGCATGGAGGCCCGAAGCAGAAACAAAAAAAGGCTTGCTGAACATTTGGCGGGTGATGAAAGAATGTATGTTTCG
This sequence comes from Chitinophagaceae bacterium, assembly GCA_040289925.1. Taxonomy (GTDB): domain Bacteria; phylum Bacteroidota; class Bacteroidia; order Chitinophagales; family Chitinophagaceae; genus VBAU01. Next base: position 15,310 of record PSMD01000004.1, read on the forward strand.
CGGTTGCCATACGCAGGGCACATTACCCGGCGGCTTACAGGTAAAACGCAGGGCTGCTGATCTCAATAAAAAATTACTGGCCAACAAAACGTTTGATAACTACGATGACTGGGTAGAAGCCATTCGAAAAGGAGGATCCGGTTTTAAGTACACACTCGACTGGGTAAGTTGTTTTGCCTTGGCGGTAAATGAAGAAAATGCTTCGTTTGGAAGAGTGGTGACTGCGCCAACCAATGGTGCGGCAGGTGTAATTCCGGCCGTGCTGCAATATTTTGTTTTGTTTGCAGATGAATCTCAAACGCCGGTTGAAAAAGAAAACAAGATCATACAGTTTTTACTTGTTGCTGCTGAAATAGGAAGTATTTTTAAAAAAGGCGCTACTATTTCTGCTGCAATGGGTGGTTGCCAGGCAGAAATTGGAGTGTCATCTGCCATGGCGGCTGCAGCGTTAACCGAATGTATGGGCGGCTCTCAGCGGCAGTCAATGATGGCTGCTGAAATTGCCATGGAGCATCACCTTGGCTTAACCTGCGACCCCATTGCCGGGCTTGTGCAGGTACCCTGCATAGAAAGAAATACTATGGGAGCTATCAAAGCCATCACCGCCTCACAACTTGCTTTGCAAAGCAATCCTGATTTTGCAAAAGTTTCTCTTGACGGCGTTATTAAAACCATGTGGGATACGGCGCAGGACATGAATTTAAAATACAAAGAAACGGCTGAGGGCGGACTGGCTGTAAATATTCCACTCGGTTTAAAAGAATGCTGATCTTAGAAAGCGACAGCCTTTAATTTTATTTTATCAGAGAATTCAATAGCCGGCGCAGGAAATTTAAATGCATTTAAGAAATAGAATGCAGTGCGTAAAAATTTGCTGTTGGTTTTAATTTTAGTGAAGTCAATATCAGGTGCAATGTAAAACTGTCTTTGTCTTTTTACGTCGGTGCGGTTAATGGGAAAGCCGGGGTCCCCATCAGTCCATTTGTTTTCAAAACCCCCAAACAATCCTTCAGCACCATAACCAACAGCAACATTTAGCCATTTTGGAATTTTTGAAGATTGAAAAAAGGAATGAAGGTTAGTACTCAGCCAATATGTTTGCCCGTTATAATCTTTCAACATTCGTTCATACCAGGTTTTACCAAACAAATCATCGGCTCTTTTTTCCAAAGTAACGTCGGGGTAATTTTTTTTATGAAAAGAAAATTTAAACTGAATGTGTTGTTCTTTCCAGCTGAGTTCCTGCGCAATGAATAAAGAAGACCCGAAAATATTTGCTCCCATATCGGCCCAACTCCAGCCCCATTTGGCGGAGTGGGCATCTAAAAATTCAATCACAGTTAAATAAGCTGCACCGCTGGCGCCGCCAATAATGACTGCTTTTTCATTGGACAGCCCAGCCCAGCGCCACATGCCTGCAGAAACCTTTCCGGTGTTGTAAGCTGTCCATGCATGGCCCACTTTATCTACCTGCAGCCATTCTTTGCTATCGTTGAAAGTATGGAAAGAAGTTCTTGGATAATTTTTGTACCAGGTGTTGTTTAGAATAATCAAAGAACCGCCGTAACCCAAAATATTGACGGTGATAATTAAATGTTGCCGCTTTTTGTGAGGAATGGATTTTGTTGTTGTGTCTGCCTGTTGAAGGTTGGGATTTGAAATTGTATCCTGTGCAAACAAGGAGCCATTAAAGATAATTAGGAAGAAGAACAGGCTTAGGATTGCATGCAAAGGAGCAGCGGTGTAATCCAAAAGCCACAATGGTTTGCTGTTTTTGCACTGGCTTGTTTGTTTGCGTAAAAATTTTTGTTGAATAGAATTACCGAACGCTGAAGTGAGTGACACAACCGGGGCTGAGTTTTGCACTGGTGCTGGTAACATAAAAACAAAATTACGTTTGAATGTTTGAAGTAGATTTGCCCCTCAAACTAAAAACCGAGTTGTATGGAATTAGCAACGCAGGCAAAGATCAATGCATGGCTGAGTGGAAATTTTGATCAGCAGACAAAGGATGCGATTTTGCGCATGCAAAAAGAAAACCCGAAAGAGCTGGAGGATGCGTTTTATAAAAATCTTGAGTTTGGTACCGGCGGCTTGCGGGGCATAATGGGTGTAGGCACCAACCGCATGAATAAATACACGGTGGGTATGGCCACACAGGGGTATGCTAATTACCTAAAACTTTCTTTTCCTGATGAAGAAATAAAAGTTGCCATTGCACACGACAGCCGCAACAACAGCCGTTTTTTTGCCGAGACGACCGCGAATGTTTTTGCTGCAAATGGTATAAAAGTTTTTTTGTTTGAAAGCTTACGTCCAACGCCTGAATTGTCGTTTACTATTCGCCATTTAAACTGCCAGGGCGGCGTGGTTTGCACGGCTTCTCATAACCCGAAAGAATACAACGGTTATAAAGCTTATTGGAATGATGGTGCGCAACTTGTGCCGCCTCATGATAAAAATGTAATTAAAGAAGTGGAGAAGATTGCTTCAGTAGATGATGTAAAATGGACGGGCAATCCAAAAAATATTACCATCATCGGCAAAGAGATGGATGAAGCTTATATGGAAATGGTGAAGAGCCTGAGTATTTATCCTGACATCATTCAAAAGCACAGCGATCTGAAAATTGTTTACACTCCTATACATGGCAGCGGCATTAAGCTGGTGCCTGAAGTGCTGAAGCGATACGGTTTTAAAAATGTTTACATTGTTGAAGAACAGGCAGAGCCCAATGGAAACTTTCCTACTGTGAGTTATCCCAACCCGGAAGAAAAAGAAACGATGAGTATTGGTTTGAAGAAAGCTGAAGAATTAAATGCTGATATTTTGCTCGGTACTGATCCGGATAGTGACAGAGTAGGGATTGGGTTAAAAAATAATCATGGAGAGTGGGTATTGATGAATGGCAACCAAACTGCAGTGCTGGCATTTAATTACATGATTGAGGCAAGAAAAGCAAAAGGTATTGCAAAGCCAAATGATATGGTGGTAAAAACAATTGTAACCACTGAAATGATTGATGAAATTGCCCGCTACAACAATATCACCTGTTACAATGTGCTCACCGGTTTTAAATGGATTGCAGAATTGATAAGAGAAAAAGAAGGCAAGGAAAATTACATTATAGGCGGAGAGGAAAGTTTTGGTTTGATGATCGGCGATCAGATTCGTGATAAAGATGCAGTAAGTGCGGTGGCCATCCTTTGCGAAATGGCAGCGTATGAAAGGGAAAAAGGCAGAAGCCTGTTTGATAAAATGGTTGATCTGTACATGCAATATGGCTTTTACCTTGAAGATTTGATTTCAATTACTAAAAAAGGAATGGATGGACAAAAGCAAATTGCGGCCATAATGGAAGATTTCAGAAATAATCCGCCTAAAATGATAGATGGATTGCCGGTGATTGAGTTGCTGGATTATGAAAAGCAAGTGGGCAAAAACCTGGCTACAGATGAAAGCTGGAAAATTAATTTGCCGAAATCAAATGTGCTGCAATTTATTTTGGCTGATAGAACAAAAATCTCTGCAAGACCATCGGGTACAGAACCGAAGATCAAATTTTATTTTAGTGTGAATGCAAAGCTTGCGTCGGCTGGCGAGTTTGACCAGGTGCAGGCAGAACTACAACAAAAAATTCAGCGGATTATTAAGGAGATGAATCTTTAAGAGTGTATAGAAGGCTTATCGCTGATACAAGCCAAACTAGTATGACCATTGATCCATCTGACAATTATGGCTTTCCAGCGGGTATAAGCATTGGCGTTTTTGATTTGTATGTCCTGTACGCTTCTCCAAACTGTTGTTCCAGTTTTTTTTCTTCAAATGAAATTCCAATGAGTGTATAAACTGTAATGATAACATTTGTGATAAACAAAGAAACTGTTGGAAAAAGCAGCAGCAATCCCCAGATAAATACAAACGTGCCGACGTATAACGGATGCCTGACATAGCGGTGAATGCCGGTGATCATTAGCTTGTCTTTTTTTTCTTCCTGAATTAAGGATTTTAAACCACTGAGCTGCAGAAAATATTTTCGTATGCAAATGCACATAATGAAAAAACCAAACAGGGTTAGTGCACTACCTGAAATTTTTGTAAACAAGGTTGGAGTAAACAATTTCGGTGATGGCATAGTAAACTGAAACCACATCAGCGGAACAAAACCTATAAGGGCAAACAAGGTGTAATAAAGTCTGTAGTAAACAAATTGAGATTTTAAAACAGTTACAGTTAGTTTTTTTAACCATTGAGATGCCAGCACACTATGAAGTATGCAGTAAATTATCCAACCGGCTGCAAGTGAAATATGAGAAACCAGCATGAGAAGCAAGTTCCAAAATTTCTGCCTGAATTTTATGTAATCGCAGGTTCAGATAGCTGTTAATTCAACCTTTTATAAAAAAAGAAAGGCACTTGCCAGGTGCCCACCTCTATTGGGTGGATGGTCTTAATCAGGTTTATGTTAGGTAGTAAGTTAGTTTTGGTTGCGGACACAAATAAACAACACGAAACAGGCATATCATTTTTAGTTTCGGTGAATTGGAGTAAACTGGTGATGAATTTGAGTGATATAAAAATGAGTATTGATTTATTGGTTTACTAATTTGCGGACCTTATGAGACCAACTGAAGATACATACCGGCATAAAGGCTTGAGAAAAGAACTGGTTGATAAAGTAAAAAGCAAGGGCATTACTGATGAAAAAGTGCTGGATGGACTGAATAAAACTCCGCGTCATTTTTTTCTTGATTCTGCTTTTGATGCTGATGCTTATGTTGATAAAGCTTTCCCCATTGGTGAAGGTCAAACTATATCACAGCCCTATACCGTTGCTTATCAAACTCAACTGCTGGAAATAAAGCCTTTTGAAAAAGTGCTGGAAATTGGTACTGGCAGCGCTTACCAGGCAGTGATTCTTGCCCAAATGGGTGCACAGGTTTATACCATTGAACGACAAAAAAAATTATTCGAGTCAAATAAAAAGTTTGACTACCTCAAAAAATTTCCTTCCATAAAATTTTTTTATGGCGATGGCTATGAAGGGTTGCCCACCTATGCGCCGTTTGATAAAATTTTAATTACGGCTGCTGCACCTGAAATTCCTCCGAAACTGATTGAGCAATTAAAACCCGGAGGTATGATGGTGCTGCCACTCGGTAGCGGCGAAATTCAACGAATGATGCGGCTGACTAAATTGGAAAGCGGTGCATTGAAAGAAGAGGTGTTTGATACTTTTTCTTTTGTGCCAATGCTGGGGGGGAAGAAGTAACTCAACCTGCCCGGGTAAAAGGTGATTTGTTTTTGTGCTGGAAAAATGAATAAGGAAGTTCCTGACCGCCCGGCGTATTGGCAAGAAGCGACCATTGATAATAAATGAAAGTAGCTGCGAGACCCCGGGCTAAGAAGGTACATCAATGCCTCGGTGCAAGATTTCTATTTTAGCTGCAGCTTCATGGGCAAGAAGAAGAGGAAAGAAAAAAAAATGATGCGATGAGCCCACCGGCAAACGCACAAAAAGCCCGGGGGTGAGCCTCATTGGGGAAGGGAAAAAATTTATGTAAGAATGAGAATTAAATTCCTCACTCTTCGATTACTCTTTTTAGGTATAATAATAATTCCAATTTCGTGTGATGTCCCAAACTGCGATAAACTTCCTGATGAATTTCCTTCGACTGAAGAAGCGGTCCTCCAGATAAAATCAGCAAGCTTTCGGGAAGTTGATAGCATTAATAATATTGGTTTATGGATGAAATCCGCTAAATATTACAGTTGTGATGGCAAAAACGGTTTTTTTATTTATTCATTTTTTTGGCGGGGGAGAAGATTTTAATCAAAATGTGCCCATTGAGGTATGGAACCAGTTTAAGAAAAGTGAGTCAAAAGAGCTATTTTATGATCAGACAATTAGAAGCATATATACAGGCATAATAATGAGGGATATCAAGAAATAACCAGACTAATCGGGGAAAATAATGATAATGGGGTTATATATCACATTATTTGGTTCTTGTAATTGGTTTGAAAGACGTTTGAATTTAATATCAATTAACGCGAAGTTTTCTTGATTAAGAAATGGTTTTATGTTAGCAAGGAGCCCCCCCCGCTGTTCGTAGTTTTCGATAAATAAAAAATTATAAACACGCTATGCTTAGTCTTTGTGTAAGCATTAAGCCCGGAGGGCTTAAATACCGGTTGTATTTTTATAAGGATTTGCTAGGGTTTGCTAGCCCAATGCTTAGTCCCGAGACTAAGCGCATAGCATTCTGATAATTGAGGAAGACTACGAACAGCAGGGGTCTCTGCCAGCAGCCCAAAAGCTATGAGAGAAGACCCCGGGTGGACATGAAATGGTAAAAATGAAATTTGTTCGGTATCTAACATATCTATTTTATTCTTATTATTCCAGAGGGCCAAGAAAAAATGTTGCTTACTTGAGCTCAATATTGGGTGTAACTTTTTTGATTTATATCCAACTGTTAATTATTGCAGTAGTATTTCAAATTGATGACTACATACCCATACGCCTAAACGAGCAAAAGGTTGTAGATATATTAAATTAATGCTGTTTATGTCTCCTGTTTTTTTCCTCTTATATTTTGGAATAAAAGAAAAAAATCTGAAGGAGGTAAAAGAGAAACTTGGTTATGAGCATTACGATAAAGAAATTAACCACAGAACTCTATTGTTTGCATACTTATTTTTATCACTTGCGGCCTTAATAATATTGGCAATAATGAGAAAGACTTGATTGCTTTCCCGATGAGTCTCACCGATAGCCTTGTGGAGGGCCGTGGACTCATCGGCAGGCAGCAAGGCTTGTAAATACAGTAGTGGTGCTTTTTACGCCGCTGTTGGTATGAGACGCTGATATGAAACCTGGCTACCAACAGCCAACCTGAAATCTGCCATAAAAAGCAATGTACCTTCAACTCTGTCCTGCAGAACAGAAAACTTATTTCGTGAACGCAAAGACAAAAAGTTTCAGTTTTGGGAAAGAAATGCAATGTCTATAGAAATATGGTCGGAAAAAGTGTTTATGCAGAAGCTAAATTATATGCATGAAAATCCTCTTCGTGCCGGGCTTTGCAAATATTTTTTAGAGTACAAATATTCATCTGCCATGTTCTATCATACCGGAAAAGATGATTGGAGATTTCTTACTCATATAAAAGATTAACTAACTTAGGTTGTTGGTACGCCACACGCAAGCTATGCTGCATACCATTAATTTCATCATTTTTCACCATCCCGGAATAAAATTCAATCCAAAGTTTGCATTCTTAAACCCACCGTTTTGCCAGGGCACGGCGTAGTAAGGTTCAATTACCAGGTACCCGAATAAATTAATGCGCATAGATACTCCGGTACTCATTACAAATTTTGATTCTCTTGGTATTAGTCCTCCTTTGCCATCAGTGGCCGGAGATTTTGCGCTGCCCCAGGCAATGCCTCCATCAGTAAATAAATTTAATTCGCTAAAAAAATAACGGGAACGAATGGCCGATAATCTCTCTGGGCCGGTAAAAGGAAATCTTAGCTCTGCATTAGCCACTAAAATGCGACTGCCCAGCAAATCATTTATGGTCACTTTGTCGTTGCTCTCATTAGCAAAATCAACCGCCTCATAACCGCGGATGAAATAGGGATTGCCAATATAAAAAGGAGTGAGCACACCGGATTCTGCATCTTTACCAAAGCGGCCCATGTACATGGCCCGTGTTGCAAATGTTAGTGGTGCTATTCGCAAATAATTTCTGAAATCGCCAAGTAAAGATTGCAAATTCACAATACCAAAATATTGCCCGGCTTCAAAACGATAACGATGCCCTACCAATGGAGAAGCAACACCGAATTGTGAGTTATCTCCAACATAAGCCAAATAAGACTGCCCAAAATTGAAGCCTTTAGGAGTTGGAATTCTTTTTCTCTGGCTGCCGATGTAATAACCATCAATCGTATAAAAATCTTCATACCTGTCCAGCCGGTAATAATTCCTGGCAAAGCTGGCGCCACCCTCCAACCGGCGGGTTTGTGAAAAAGGATAAGCCGTAAATAAAGACACCTGGTCTTCAAACGTTCTTAAAATATCTGTAGAAAGATTTAGAACTTCAACCGTATCGGTGTTGTTGTACACCAGGGTATCGGGAGTAATAAACTGGTAGCCGGAAACATAAGGCACATGTGATATAGCTGTTCCCCAATTGATGCGTTGATTTTGATTGAAGTAAGCAAACTGTCCGCCAAAATCATAAATCTCTCCGTTAATAGCCAGTGTACCGAATAACTGATGATTGCCCAGAATATCACTGAAAATTCCACTTACTCCGCCGCCAATTTGAGGGCCAAAGCCTCGGCTGCCTGTTGTTGCACCCAACCCTCCGCTGTTAGCCAGGTAATCCAATTGAAATTTTGATTTGTATGGCCTGGCCACTAACTCGTTCTCCGAAACAAGAGAGTAAGGGGCATCTTCAATATTCGCCTGCACAATATCTTTGTTAGTACGATTGAAGGGTGGCAACATGCCTGCATAGCTATCTGTATTTTTTACCGGTTGGGATTGTTGTTGTAATTGCTGCGGCGTTACAGAATAAATGACATAATCACCTTTGGGATTGAAGTAACAGTACAGCACCTGACCGGTTTGCCTGGCTGCACTAATAGCTGGTGCAAACAAAGTAATGCCTGTAATACCGGTGTATAAATCAGTAAGCTGTTTTACCTGTCCTGTAGAAATTGTGGTGGAGTAAAGATTTCTGAATCCGCCATTGTCACTCAGAAAATAGAGGGTGTTATTATCATTGCCAAAAACAGGATTCAGATTGTTGGCATCACTTAAAACATCAAGTACCTGCAACTTGCCGGTGTTTAAATTGTAAAGGGCAAGATTGTGTTTGTATTGATGCTGTACCTGTTTGGTTCCAATGCTCAGCCTGTCGGTAGCAAAAACAATCCAATTGCCGTCAGGAGAATAGGAAGGAGCCAGGTCAGCATACCTGTCGTCGGTGAGTTGCTTCAGCTCTTTTGTTTCTAAATTGTAAGTGTAGATATCACTTTGTCCATTCAAAAGGCCGGTGAATGCAATCCATTTTCCATTAGGAGACCAGGAAGGATTGCTGATGCCATCAACGCCATTAATCCGAATTTCTTTTTGAATGCGGCCTTCATCATTTACAATCACCAAACGGCTTTCACCTTTAATGAAAGCAACAAAAGCAAGTTCCCTGCTGTCTGGCGACCAGGCCACAGCAGATTCATAAGAGCTGTATTCATCAATATGAGAAGCAAACGAATTTGATGTGAGCTTGCGAATGATTTTTCCGGTTGTTGCATCAGCCAAAAAAAGATCAATGTTGAAAATATCTTTCTCACTCCAGAAGGCAAATAATTTTCCGTCAGGACTAATGGAAGGTACTACGTTCAGCCTTCCCCCATTTTTTCTGTTCACCAACTCAACGCCGGGCGGAGTGAAGGAAGTTGTTTTTTGATAAGCCGCGTAAGCATTTTGAATAGCCAGCTTCCAATTTGCAGAAAATTTTTTTTCATCAATGCCCAGCACTCTTTTCAGCGCATCTTTATAACCGTTGCGGCCGGTGGCAGCAAAAAGAGGGCTGATGATTTGATCACCCCACACACCAGTAACATAAGCCCAAAACGCTTCTCCCCAGCGATAGGGAAAATATTGGTCGGGTTTATTTTCTAAATCTTTCAATGAAGGCAGTCGGTTATCTGCAACGGCTGCACGTAACCACAAAGCGGTAAGTGGATCTTTTGTACCGGTTGACATATACTCAGCTAAACCTTCCACCATCCAAATAGGCAAATTATTCAACGAGCGTAAAGAAAGAGAATCTGAGGTACGGACAAGATGGTATTGAAATGCATGCACCAGTTCATGACCAACTACATGATCTGTTTGTGCGTTAGATTCAAAATAGGGAAGGATAACACGATTTTTCAAAGCTTCGGTTACACCGCCTGTGCCTACACCAACCAGTTCATTAATGGCATTGGTTTGCTGAAAATCGCCATGAGTATTGTAAAGAATGAAAGGATTTTTTTCCTTGAAGGTATCTTTAAACACAGCCTGGTGCATTTGGTACCATTGCTCAACCGATTGCAGAAAGCGATTGCGGTTAGCCGTGTTTTTTACGTAATGGTATAAAGAAAAGTGCGGCGACTCAAGCACTTTGAAATCCAGCTTGCGGTAATTCACTTTATTGCGACCGAAATACTGCGCATCGGAAAAAAGAGAAAGGATTGAAAAGAAAAGAACAAAAATGAATGGCCGAACTGCTTTCCGGGTAAAAAAGATCCGCTCCATACTGTTTAGTTTTTAATTTCATATACAAACATTAAACCAGTCTTTAGGGTTTGGAGGGTTGAATGAGGAGTCTGGAGTCAGGAGTCGGGAGTATGATTCCGGAACAAAAGTCTTAAAACGCTGTATTGGAACTTCTATAAGAACTTGTCGGGATTGTTCATCATATACCAAATAAGTTTTCCTACTTCATCATTCTTTGAGCTAAGCTCCTGGTATTTGTCCTCAGGAACATATTTGCACTCGTAAGCAAAATCTAACCAAACCTGCGTTTCAGTATTTTCTGTTTCGGCATCATTCAACTTACTGATGAAATAGTCCTTGTATCTTCTCCGTCGGTAAGCTTCTGCAATTGTACAAACAGAACGTGAAGAACGCCGTATCTGGTCAGACAAGCCATATTTTTCATTAGGAGGGAACGATTTTATGAGCTCATGTATTTCCATGGCAAGCTGGAAACCCTATTCGAAAGCAAGTAGCTTTTTGTAATCACCCATAGAATTTCAATGTACAAAATATTGCATTCTCTTGACTCCTGACTGCCGAATAACATTCTGAACCCAGCCTCAACTTAAAACTAAAGCCCCGCATAGACATGCAGGGCTTTAAGTAATGGTTCTGATTAAGCTCTTATTTATTCAGATGAATGGTGTTCTTATGTATATCAGTTTTTGCCTGGGCTGCCTTCACTTCCTTTTTCGTTACTTCTTCTTTGTTCTCGCTGCTGACATGTATTTGTGCAAGAGTAGGAGCGATGACCAAAGATACTATGGACATCAATTTAATCAAAATATTCATACTCGGGCCGGAAGTATCTTTAAAAGGATCACCCACCGTATCCCCGGTTACAGAGGCCTTATGAGGTTCGGAGCCTTTGTAGAATTTTTCACCATCTATATCAGCACCTTTTTCAAAGCTCTTTTTTGCATTATCCCAGGCACCCCCTGCATTGTTCTGGAACATGCCCATCAGCACACCGCTTACTGTAGCACCAGCCAGGAAACCGCCCAGGGCTTCAGGCCCCAGCAAAAACCCGATGATGAGAGGTGAAACAATGGCGATAGCGCCGGGGGCCATCATTTTTTTGATAGAAGCGTCTGTTGAAATAGCCACACATTTATCGTATTCCGGTTTTCCCTTTCCTTCCATAATACCAGGAATGGTGCGGAACTGGCGACGAACTTCCTCTACCATAGCCATAGCAGCTTTACCCACTGCCTGTATAGCCAGCGATGAAAAAATAAAAGGTATCATGCCGCCCACAAACAAGCTGGCAAGTACATCGGCTTTATAAATATCAATGCCATTAATACCCGCAACACCTACAAATGCTGCAAATAATGCAAGTGCGGTTAATGCAGCAGAGGCAATGGCAAATCCTTTTCCGGTAGCAGCAGTAGTGTTACCCACTGCATCCAGCGTATCCGTTTTTTCACGTACTTCTTTTGGCAGTTCACTCATCTCGGCTATACCACCGGCGTTATCGGCAATAGGACCAAAAGCATCAATAGCCAACTGCATGGCAGTAGTAGCCATCATACCGGCAGCAGCAATGGCCACACCATATAATCCGGCCAGTTCATAAGAACCCCAGATGCCGCCAGCTAAAACCAGGATGGGTAAAAGTGTTGATTCCATACCCACAGCTAAACCACCAATTACGTTAGTAGCATGCCCGGTTTTTGATTGACGGACAATTGTATTAACCGGACGCTTGCCCATGGATGTGTAATATTCAGTAATCATGCTCATGAGCGTACCCACAACAAGACCTAATGCAATAGCGCCAAACACCTGCATTTTGGTAAACTCAAAACCGCGAATATATAAACTGCCATCAGGTAAAATAATATCACAAAGGAAATAGCTGGCAATCAGGGTTAAAATAATACTACCCCAGTTGCCAAGGTTCAATGCTTTTTGCACAACAGCCGTATTTACTCCTGCTGTTTCGCTGATACGTACAAAGAAGGTTCCGATGATCGAAAAAATAATTCCAATGCCAGCTATCAGCATGGGTAATAGGATCGGGGAGAAGCCTGAATAGCCATCGCTCAATGCATTACCGGTAGCATCGGTTACCTCGTGTCCTAAAACAATTGTTGCCAGCACAGTGGCTACATAACTACCAAAAAGGTCGGCACCCATACCGGCCACATCACCCACATTATCTCCCACGTTATCGGCAATGGTAGCCGGGTTACGTGGGTCATCTTCAGGAATTCCTGCTTCCACTTTACCAACCAGGTCGGCACCCACATCGGCAGCTTTTGTATAAATACCGCCGCCAACACGGGCAAACAGTGCAATGCTTTCAGCACCTAAAGAAAAGCCGGTGAGAATTTCAACGGCACGGGCAACATGCTCACCGGTAGATAAAGACTCCGGAGCAAATATTTTTAAAAGAATAATAAAGAGACCGCCAAGACCCAATACTGCAAGGCCGGCAACACCCATACCCATTACAGAGCCACCCGTGAAAGACACGGCGAGGGCTTTTTTCAAACTCGTCCTGGCAGCATGTGCTGTTCTTACATTGGCTTTTGTTGCCGCCGTCATCCCGATATAACCGGCCAGGGCACTGAAGAATGCACCAATTAAAAAGGCAATGGCTATTGACCAGTGAGAAGCTTCATTACGGCTGCCCATAAAGCCCAACAACAATGCAACAATAACGGCGAAATAAGCGAGGATCTTCCATTCGGCTCTTAAAAAAGCCATGGCGCCTTCAGCTATGTAATTACTGATCTCCTTCATACGATCAGTACCGGCATCCTGCTTAGCCACCCAGAAGAAACGAGTGATTGTGTAGATCAATCCTAATAAACCCATTACAGGGACGAGATAAATTAAACTATTCATAAGCGTTGATACTTAATCAAAAAATAACTCTCTTTATTCAAGTTTTTAAGGGTGGCAAAGATAGGGGAGATGAGGGAATTGGGAATTTCGGATTTGAGATTTGAATACAAGGTTTGGCTGCCTGCTTCACAAATTGAATAGTTTAATAAGGCCGCCAAAAAATTTGGAGTAGAAAACTTTTCTTCAATCACTAAAATAAAAACCTGCTACTCGTCTTCTTTTTTTACTGGCTTATCTATCAATTCTTTTTTTGAAATGTAGATTTTACGGCCGCGGTCGTCAATCCAATAAATCCTGTCATTTTTATCTATATAAACAATTTTACCATTGGGAGCTCTTTTACCTTCATACACCTGGTCAACTACTCTTGATTTACCGTGTGAAGCCACCTCGGCCGTTTTATGAGCAACTGTTTTGGCAGATTTTTTTACAGCATGAGAGGTTTTTTTACTACTTGTGCATTTGCAGAGACTGCTGCACAAAAGGCTGTAACAGCAATTAAAATAATCTTTTTCATAAGGCTTAAATTTTTCAATGCCGCAGTTTTAGTTCTAAAATAATGCCATGCAATCAGTTGAACTGGCATCCTTTTTTGGCTTTATTCTAAAACAATTTTTATGGCACCTAATGCAAACAGAAGCGAAAGTGGAAACAAAAGCATGGAAACTTTGCGGGAAAATAATTTAGGAAGTGGCGGACGTAAAAACCAGCCTTCTTCTCCTGACAGAGTGGAATCAAATGAAAGAAGATCGGGAACAGGTAAAAGCAAAATAAAAAACCGTACAGGCTCAGTTAGTAATCAATCGGGTAAAAAAGAAAATACAAGCAGCAACAAAAGAAAGAAAAGTCAGCCAGGTGCGCCACAGGGAAATAATAAGCGATCCGGAAACAACAATAAAGCAGCAGAACTTCCCAAAAAGGCCCGAATGCTATAATTTTAAAATGTTTTAAAGAGAATGTATGAGAGACTGGTTAAGAACTTTAATTGCCGGATATGCCGGCTGGAGATGGGGAGGTGGTTGCCTGGGATTTATTATTGTATTTGTAATTGTTTACTGGCTGCTGGGCCATTGCTAAAAATAACTAATGAGCAAAAAGAAAAAGGCTGCTTCAAAAGAAACAGCCTTTATATTTTTTTAGCGGTTACGTCCGCCACCTGAACGTTTGCGTGAAGGAGAATTTTTTGAAGAACTGCTCCTTGATCTTCCATTTGAAGTTTTGCGGCTGCCGCCTGAGGAAGATTTATCCCTTTTTGATGAGCTAACTGTTGCTTTGCTGCTTCTTATTTTGGTACGCAATCCGTGGGATGAAGTGCGGGAAGTTTTTTCGGCGCTGTTAGATGCTGATCTTTTTTTTGCCCGGAATTGCTTTTAAGTTGATGCGGCTTTCGGCCATTTCAGTTAACAGATCATCGGCCTGGTATTCTTCATCAAGTGTTTGCTGTAGTAATCCCTGCACCATATTTAGTCCAAGCTCCATAGCATAGGTACGGGCTGTACCGTAGCTGGCTATTTCATAATGTTCAACTTTTTGTGCAGCGGCAATAATTGCTGCATCCATTACTTCCGGCGACATATCCTCGCCTAACAGGTTTTCTCCTTCCTTAATAATACCTTCCATGGCCTTGCATTTTTTTCACCGCCACCAAACAGGCCAGACAAAAATCCGCCACCGCCTGATTCCTCTTCTTCTTGTCCTTCTTCTTTGTTCAATAATCCCATCACTTTATCCAGGCGGTTTCTATGTTCTTCTGTTATTTCCAAATGTTCGGTTAAGGCATCTTTCAATTGCTGGCTGTTTGCTTTTTCAATCATCTTAGGTAAGGCCTCAATGATCTGGTCTTCTGCTGAACGAAGATCTTCCACTTCATGCTTCAGCAGATCTTTAAGTTGATTCATATTTTCCATAAAAGAATTTTTTATTCTGATGCTGGTTAAAAAATTATGCCATTTAAAAAATGATTTTCAAATTGAAGAATGAGGCATCAATTTCAGCATGAATGGTGTCAGAAGAACATTCAAACAAAAACGATGAAAACAACCATTAAACAACTGCTTTTAATTACTGCTGTTGCCGGCACACTTGATATACTTGCAGCTATACTGGTGTATGCAGTAATTATGGATAAAACCACTGCTGAAAGAATTTTGCAATCAATTGCTGAGGGGGCATTTGGCAAGCAGGCTTTTGCTGGCGGATGGGAAATGGCCGCTGCCGGCCTTATCTTTCATTACCTGATAGCTTTTGTGTTTAGCTGTTTTTATTTTTTGTTGTTTGCCCAAATACATTTTTTAAGAAAGCAGGCAATAGTAAGCGGAATTTTTTACGGCATGGTAATTTGGGCCGTCATGAATTTATTGGTATTGCCACTGTCAAAGGCAAATGTTCCGGCTTTTAATTGGGTTTCAGTAACAAGAGCAGCTATCATTTTAATTATTTGTGTCGGCATACCAATTTCCATTCTTTCGAAAAAATTTTATGAAAAGCAAAGGCAGAAAAAAGCCCGGGACATTGCGGGGCTTTTGTGATGGTTTTTAAAAAATCATTTATTCATTTTCATGCTAACTGGCTTAGTGGTTTTTACACTATCCATCATTGGAGCATTGGCACCACCCATCATCTTCATCATATCTCTCACATCTAAAAAGCTCCAATGTTCCGTAATTTTTCCATCACTATTGAAGCGAGATACTTCTACAACATTCATACTCATTTTCTCACCTGCTTTCATTCCCATTTCATCTTTTGTAGCCGTCCAGCTTTCTTTAAACCATTGAAAAGTATAATCATCATCTGCCAATTCCTTTGCAGTTTCATTTTTGGCGTCCTTCATCATTGATTGGTAAATTTTAAAAGATGCCTTCAGGCTGTCAATGCCAACAACGTCACCATTCATACCGGCATGGTCAACCACATCTTTTGCAAAATAGTCATCCATTTTGCTGATGTCTCCGGTTTCAAACATTTTGGCAACTGCATTTGCGCTTTCTAAATTCTTTTTTCCTTTTTCACTGGTACCCGTTTTTTTATTGTTACAGCCCATGGCAAAGCAAATAATCAATAAGGGGAACAACATTTTTTTCATAATGCAATTTTTTGGTTAGTGAATAATAAATGCAGAGGAAAACGGTATGCTTGCAAAGGCAGGAAATTAAAGCTACAACTTTTCCTGTTATTTTTTTTCTACGTCATTTCTCTATTTGCTGTAAAGAAGATTATTTTTGACGCCATCTTCATCAACCCAATTTTTTCAATTATGCCTTCTTTTGACATTGTTAGCAAAGTAGATGCACAGGCACTCGACAATGCCATTAATGTAACCCGTAAAGAAATAACTAACCGGTTTGATTTTAAAGGCTCACATGTGGCGATTGATCTTGATAAAAAAGAATACCGCATTAATGTAGAAACGGAAGACGAAATGAAGATGCGGCAGTTGATTGATGCATTGATAAGCCGTGCACACAAACAGGGCATTGCTCCAGAAGCATTTGATTTTTCAAAAGAGGGACAGCAAAGCGGCAAGGTCTGGAAAAAAGAAGTATGGGTAAGAAATGGATTGAAGCAGGAAGATGCCAGGAAAATAGTAAAGCTGATTAAAGATACCGGCCTAAAAGTACAAGCCTCAATAAATGATGACCTGGTAAGGGTGACTGGTAAAAAAATTGATGATCTGCAAGCAGTCATCCAGGCATCTAAAACCTGGGGTTTAAATATTCCTTTGCAATATGAGAACATGCGCAGCTAGAAAATTCTCATTGACTTTTTTTCTTTTTCTGATTTCTTTTAGCACATCATCTTTGCTTTTCCACATTTTTAATTTATCCATCAAATAATTTGTTTATAAGCTGTGCGAAACAGCTATTTTTTGGTTTGTTACTCAATTTTTATGGTGTAAAACAAGTGGGTATGTAATCGGTAAAAAATTTGGAATAGGGTAGCAGGCAAATGTATCTTAGATGTACAATCGTTGCAGGAAATCTGGAAACAGAAAAATGCAACAGGGAGAAACAAGAATCTGTATAAAGAGGAAGGTAGCTCCCGGGGTAATCAGGAATCCTTCAAAAGAGGAATGTTACTCCAGAAAGCATCGGGTTAGTAAGTATGGAAGCGAAAGCGGAAATATGAGCAAAACTTGATGCTTTCGTTTTTTTAACCCTGCCGGCATTGCCAGCAGGGTTTTTATGCATTTTCATTTGGCCGGTAAGCCGTATAGGCATAACTTTGCCAACTTAACATTATTAAATTGTACGGCAAAATCCGTGCAGCCTTAAAATCACACAATTATGAAAGAAGGTATCCATCCAAAAGGCTATAGGCTTGTAGTATTTAAAGATATGAGTAATGGCCACGCATTTTTAAGCCGCTCTACTGCCGCTTCAAAAGAAACCATTAAATGGGAAGACGGAAATGAGTATCCCCTGGTAAAACTGGAAATCTCCAATACTTCACATCCTTTCTTTACAGGTAAAAACGTGTTGGTTGATACGGCAGGACGTATTGACAAATTCAAGAAGAAATATGAGAAGAAAAAATAGTTTCTTAGCTTTAAGCTGAAATTGCTTTTTTGTTTTTCATGGCTATACTTTAAGACCTCCTGATTCTTCGGGAGGTTTTTTTATCACTATCCTGTAAGCTCATTTTCCTTCTTCTTCACAGTTAATGTGTAATCTTTCATTGCGTTATTGGTAGATTTACAAATACCACTAACATCTAAACGGCGGATCAATCACTATTATTCTACCATATTAAATAGTTCATTCCCTTATTATTAAGCCGCTTCAAAAACTGAAGCAGTTTTTTTTTTTCATCTTTTTGCTGAAAGTAATTTTGTTCGGCCCAATTTTAGCAGATTCTAAAACAAAATTTTACGGTTGTAAAACTTTTTATGTGCAGACTCATCATTGTTTCAAACCGCTTACCGTTTTCAATTGACAGAGAGGGAGACAACATTCACATTCGTCAAAGTTCAGGAGGCCTGGTATCTGCTATAAAAGGTTTTTTTGACAAAGCAAATTCTCATCCAGCCATTACTGAAAAGCTTTGGATTGGTGTGGCTGATTTTCCACAGGAAGACTGGCAAAAAATAATGAATGATCAGGGTGCAACAGATTTTGAAATTCATCCGGTGTTCATTAAAAAACAGCTTTACGCCGACTATTACAATGGTTTTTCAAATTCAGTCTTATGGCCGCTGTTTCATTATTTTTTTTCTGTTGCCGATTACCAGGTGCAGTATTTTGAAGCCTATCAAAAAGTAAATCGTTTGTTTTGCGATGAGCTCTTAAAATTTATTAAGCCGGATGATATTGTTTGGGTACACGATTATCAACTCATGCTGCTGCCGCAAATGCTGCGTGAACAAATGCCTGATGCAACAATCGGTTTCTTTTTGCACATCCCTTTTCCTTCTTACGAAATATTCAGACTGTTACCGGGTGAATGGAAAAAGTGTTTGCTGCAAGGATTGTTAGGTGCTGATCTCATCGGATTTCATACCCACGATTATGTGCAGCATTTCATTCAGTCGGCCAAAATGGTTTTAGGCACCGATAACTATTTTCATACACTGCAATACCAAAACCGGCTGATAAAAGTTGATTTATTTCCGCTGGGAATTGATTTTGAAAAATTCAGCAAAGCTGCCCGGCAAAGCGATGTACAGGAAAAATATGCTGAGATAAAAAATAACTTTGCTGATAAAAAAATTCTTTTTTCTGTTGACAGACTGGATTATACAAAAGGCATAATGGACCGGCTGAATGGCTTTGAAGTTTTGCTGGATAAAAATCCTGAATGGAAAGAAAAGCTTGTTTTCATTTTAAATGTGGTGCCTTCCCGTGATGAGATTCAGGCTTACACAGAAAGAAAAAAGCAACTGGAAGAAAAGATCAGCACCATCAACGGAAAGTTTTCTACCATAAGCTGGCAACCTATTATTTACCGTTACCAGCATTTGCCTTTCTGCGAATTGATAGCTTTTTACCTGGCAGCCGATGTAGCTTTAATTACTCCCTTACGGGATGGGATGAACCTGGTAGCAAAAGAATTTGTTGCCAGCTCATCGAACAAACAAGGCGTACTGATATTAAGCGAATTTGCCGGTGCCGCCAGTGAATTGAATGAAGCTTTGCTGGTTAACCCCACTGATGTGAATGATGTGGCTAACAGTATTTTGAAAGCTCTTACCATGTCTGCCCAGGAGCAAACACAAAGAATGGTATTAATGCAGCGCCGGTTGCAGGAGTACGATGTAATAAAATGGGTAAATGAATTTTTCGAGCAATTGAAAGAAATAAAAAAAGAACAACTGAAATTAATTGTGAAGAGAATTGATGAAAGAGTAGGCAATAAAATTTGCAGGGATTATTCTGATTCATCTCGCCGATTTTTTTTAATTGACTATGATGGCACACTGGTGCCGATAACACGTTTGCCTTCTGAAGCAGTGCCTGATGAAACCCTGAAGGAGTTTCTTTCCTCTATTGCTTCTGACACTGACAACCATGTAGCCATCATTAGCGGGCGTGATGCAGGAACACTCGCAAACTGGTTTGGCCATTTACCTATTACATTAATTGCCGAACATGGCGCCAGCCTTAAAATGAAAGATGGTAACTGGCAGCAACTGGTAACAATTGCCGAAGAGTGGAAAGAACAAATTCGCCGCATTATGCAGATGTATGTTACCCGCTGCGTTGGCTCGTTTATTGAAGAAAAAACAAACACTCTTGCCTGGCATTACCGCAATACGCAGGTTGATTTGGGCTTTGCACGGTCAAGAGAATTGATCAATAATCTTTCTCAATTGATACAAAATATACCGCTGCAGGTTATTGACGGAAGCAAAGTAGTTGAAGTAAGAATGGCAGGCGTAGATAAAGGCTCTATTGCTATGCGTTTGGTAAATGAAACAGAACCGGATTTTATTTTGTGTATTGGTGATGATACTACAGATGAAGATATGTTCAAGGCTTTGGAAAATGCCACTATGGCCTCAAAGGTCTATACCATAAAAATTGGTAACAAAGCCACCGCTGCACGATACACTTTATACAGTCAGCAACAAGTGTTGCCATTTTTAAACCTTATTAAATCATGCGTAAAAACTCCCCCCGGCCATGTCAGTTCATAAATACAACATGGGCATAATAGGCAATTGTTCTTACATGGCGTATATAGATACCATGGCCAATGTAAAATGGATGTGCATGCCCCGCTTTGACAGCAGCTTTTTGTTCGGATCGTTAGTTGACGAAAAAAGAGGCGGCAATTTTTACATAATGCCCGATGGTGAGCAATACGAAAACAGCCAGTATTATATTCCCAACACAAATGTGCTGTGCACGGAGTTTGCCACTTCTGCAGGCAGATTTAAGGTAATTGATTGTGCACCCCGCATGACGATGCATGAAAGAAGCTTTAAGCCACTTATGCTTATTCGTAAAATTGAAGTAGTTAGCGGCAACCCGGTTATTAAAATTTCCTGTCAGCCTCGCGGCAATTA
>PSMD01000004.1:36009-36336 GCA_040289925.1 Chitinophagaceae bacterium
TGGACAGATTGTTCCGGAAGTCGTGGTAGGCAGCAATCACATCCGTTATCTTGGGCTTGACTCGCAGGTGAGAATTACAACCGACGTTCCGCTTAGCTATATTTTAAAAGAACGGTCAATTGTTTTAGACCAGGATAAATATATTGTTCTCACCTACGGTGAACCGCTGGAAGCTCCGCTTGAAGAGACTGCTGCAGATTTCATCAGCAAAACAATCAAGTACTGGCAGGCCTGGGTAAAGAGTTGTTACATTCCTCATATTTATCAGTCAGAAATCATTCGCTCGGCTCTTATTTTAAAACTGCACCAGTATGAAGATACAGGCGG
>PSMD01000004.1:36398-75484 GCA_040289925.1 Chitinophagaceae bacterium
TACTGCTGGTTTCGTGATGCCTATTATACACTAAGGGCATTTAATCAGATCGGCCATTTTGATGAGTTGGAAAAGTATTTTGATTTTGTTCACAACATCATACACAACAGCAGCGATAGCCTGCAACCGCTTTATTCTATTACGGGAGAAAAAGAATTGTTTGAAAAAGAACTCGACCTGGCCGGCTACCGCGGCAACCGCCCTGTACGCATTGGTAACAAAGCTTACGAACAAATTCAAAATGATGTGTACGGGCAGGTGTTGGTGGGCTTGCTTCCTCTTTATACTGATAAGCGATTGACTTTTGGAAAAAAAGCAAGCTACAAGCGTATTGTTTACTGGCTGCTGAAACAAATTGAACGAACAAGGAACATTGAAGATGCTGGCCTGTGGGAGTTTAGAAATTCAAAGCAAATACATACGTACACATTATTGTTTCATTGGGCAGGTGCCAAAGCAGCGCACCGCATAGGTAAGGAGTTTGGTGATGATATTTTAATGCAGCATGCGGAAAGGGTGTTGCTGGAAGCGGAGGGTATGATTGAGAAATGCTACAACCCCGATAAGAAAGTGTATATGCAGGCAATGAGCGGCAGCAAGCTTGACGCAAGCTCACTGATGATGATCACCATGAATTACCTGGATCATGCTTCTGAAAAAGCAAGAGACCACATTAAAGCACTGGAAGCAGAATTAAAAGAAGAGAAAGGATTGTTTTACCGCTACAAGCATTTTGATGACTTTGGTGTACCCGAAACCACTTTTTTAATTTGTGCATTTTGGTATGTAGATGCACTGGCTTGTGTGGGCAGGGTTTCAGATGCCATTAAAAACCTAAACAACCTGCTGCAATTCAGCAACCACCTGGGTATATTTAGTGAAGATGTAGGGTTAGATGGCTCGCAATGGGGCAATTTTCCGCAAACCTACAGCCATGTAGGATTAATAAACGCCGCCTTCCGCATTGCCAAAAAAATGGATGAAAGTGATTTTATTTAGATGTACATAAAATAGTTGATTTTCTAGTCAGCCCATTTCAGGAGGAGACAGTTTGTTGCTGATTGTTTGATTGTCGCCCGGCCATATCGCCAATGCATTGTTAACTGTAGCTCATTCCATCATAGCCCGGTGTCTTTGCAAACACCCCGGGGCGGATGTAAGTGTTTATGGCTTCATTAAATCTTCGGCTGCCTGCGGAATCCCCTTTGAGTTGCTTTCCTTTATTGTGCATTCTCATATCCCCCTTTTGCAAGAATGAGCGTAAGCTGGTTGAATAATGAAAAAGATTATTAGGAGGATTTTTTAACCTGGGCCTATTTGAGGAAGGGACAGATTGTTAAACCCAGCACTTTTGCAAAACGGTTGTTGTTAGGGTAATTGTTTTGTGTTTTCGCTTTGTTGTTCTGCTATCAAGCTGCTGTTGGCGTCCCCGCCAACGGACAAAGAGGCAACGATCAGTCCTTAAAATGAGTTAACCAGGGGAAACGATCATCATTCAGCAGATAAAAAGAGGCGGACGACCAAATGTATTGTTCAGGAATTACGGCAAGATTCTAATGAGGGGCACACGGGTTTTTATGAATGTATTCAAGTTTTTGAATCAAAAAGTTTTCAGTAAAACATTCTTTCGCTAAAGCATCCCTTTCCCCGAACTGGTAAACTCTGTCTGTTTTGTTTACATAATGTTGTTTGAGCCTGGCATTGTCAGTTTTGTTTAGATATTTTTTAAACTGGTACCTGTAAAGCTGAAGAAGGCTGCCTGTACTTCTTTCCTTGTACAACCTTCCGAAATTTTCCATATTAAATGAATATGATTGGGCATGATTATAAAGGCATATCCTTTACATTTCCCTTTACCAATTAGCCATTGCAATGAATCTAAAATAATCTGTTTGCAATTGTCGTCTTTCAGTAAATGTTGCCAGTGTAGAATTGTTGCTGTTATAAATTCGGGATAAAAAGAACCTGGCATGATTTAAAAATACGACGATTATTTACCCGTTGGCGAGGACGCCAACGGGAGCAAAATATATACAGTTTTTATTTTTTCAGCTTAAACAAAGCGGCCCATTATTCAACAAAAAATCAACTGAACGCCAATCTTCTATTCACTCCTTCATCATCCCTTTTATGCCGCCTATTTTCGTTACCTTTGCAGCCAATTTTTAATAAAGATTTTATTGCCCTAAAGCGCGGGACTGCATATATGAAGAACATCCGGAATTTTTGCATTATTGCTCATATTGATCATGGAAAATCTACCCTGGCCGACCGCCTTTTGCAAAGCACCAATACAATCAGCGAAAGGGAAATGATGGACCAGGTACTGGACGATATGGATTTGGAGAGAGAGAAAGGCATTACCATAAAAAGTCACGCCATCCAAATCAACTACCGCCATAAAGATGGTAAGGATTACGTGTTGAATTTGATTGATACTCCGGGCCACGTAGATTTTAGTTATGAAGTAAGCCGTGCACTGGCTGCCTGCGAAGGTGCACTGCTGCTGGTTGATGCTACGCAGGGCATACAGGCACAAACCATCAGCAATCTTTACCTGGCAATAGAAAATGAGCTGGAAATTATTCCCGTCATTAATAAAATTGATATGGACGGGGCCATGATTGAAGAAACCAAAGACCAGATCATTGAACTCATTGGCTGCAAGCCGGAAGACATTTTACTGGCCAGCGGAAGAACAGGAGTGGGGGTGGAAGAAATTTTAAATGCTATTGTTGAACGCATTCCTGCCCCCAAAGGCAATCCGGATGCTCCGCTGCAGGCATTGATTTTTGACAGTGTGTTTAATTCATTCCGTGGCATTATTGTTTATTACCGCATTATGAATGGCTCACTAAAAAAAGGAGATAAGGTAAAATTTGTTTCTACAGAAAAAGAATATGAAGCAGATGAAGTAGGGATTCTTAAACTTGGTTTATCACCAAAAAATGAAGTGGGCTGTGGCGATGTAGGCTATATTATTACAGGTATTAAAGTAGCCAAAGAAGTAAAGGTGGGAGATACCATTACGCTGGCAAGTAATGAAAATCCTGAACAGATAAAAGGCTTTGAAGAAGTAAAGCCGATGGTATTTGCCGGGATCTTCCCGGTGAATACCGATGATTTTGAAGAGTTGAGAGATTGCATGGATAAATTGCAGTTGAATGATGCATCGCTTACCTACGAACTGGAAACATCGCAGGCTTTGGGTTTTGGTTTTCGCTGCGGGTTTTTGGGAATGCTGCACATGGAGATCATACAGGAGCGGCTGGAAAGGGAATTTAACCAAACAGTAATTACCACCGTACCCAACGTAAGCTTTATTGCTTACACAACAAAAGGGGAGAAAATCATTGTAAATAATCCCACCCAGTTTCCTGACCCGGTAAAAACTGAAAAAATTGAAGAGCCATTTATCAAGGCACAAATCATTACCAAGCCGGAGTACATTGGAAATATTATGACGCTTTGCCTGGGCAAGCGGGGTATACTCATTAACCAGCATTACCTTACTTCTACCCGTGTGGAGTTAATTTTTGAAATGCCGCTTACGGAAATTGTGTTTGATTTTTACGACAAGCTGAAATCACAAACGAGAGGTTATGCATCATTCGATTATCATCCTATCGGCTACCGCGATAGTGATATTGTAAAGATGGATATTCTATTGAACGGTGATAAAGTGGATGCATTGAGTGCATTGATTCACCGCAACCGTGCACAGGATTTTGGCAGAAAGCTTTGCGAGAAATTAAAAGAATTGTTACCGAGACAACAATTTCAAATTGCGATACAGGCGGCAATTGGTGCAAAAGTTATCGCCAGGGAAACCATCTCTGCATTAAGAAAAGATGTTACTGCAAAATGTTATGGTGGTGATATAAGCAGGAAAAGAAAACTCTTAGAAAAACAGAAAGAAGGTAAAAAGCGAATGAGGCAAATTGGAAGTGTAGAAGTGCCACAGGAAGCTTTTTTAGCTGTATTGAAACTGGATAGTTAGGTGTGAGGTTAATAGCATAAGGCTAATGGTTTAAGTTTTGAAGGAGCAATTCCTAATTCCTGATTTCCCAACTCCAAACGCGGTTCTTTTTTGATTTTTCTGCCGCATTTCGCTAATTTGTTCGTCAAACTAAAACTGCGGCGCCATGAAAATCTACTTCATTTTTGATGGAAAGAAACATGAAGGCCCTTTCAGCATTGAAGAATTGCAGGCTAAGGGGCTTAAACGTGATACTTATGTGTGGAAGGAAGGATTGCCAGACTGGGTTCCGGCTGAAAAAATTGAAGAGCTGGAATATATTTTACCGGCACCATCTGCAGAACCTGTTATAGTTCCTGCACCAGAGCCAGCTGTAGAAACAAAAACTGAAGTTGCTGAAGAACCAAAAAAAGAAGAGCCCATAGTTGTTGCAGAGAAAAAAAAAGGACCTCAGCCGGTGCAGCAAAAAGTTGCTTCCCTTGCAGAAGTGAAAAAAGAAACTCCTCAGCCCGCCGCAGAGCAAAAACCACAAAGTAAATTTTCAGTAGAAGAAACGAAGTCGGCTGCTGTTCAGCAAAAACAACAGCAGCCACAACCCGCAACTGCAACTTCGAAACCCCAGACTGTAAAAAAAAGTAAAGCGGGTGTTTGGATATTGGTTGCGCTGGTAGTTTTAGCGGGTGGTGGTGTTGGTTATTATCTCTATACCCAAAACCAGGAAAAGAAAAATAACCAACAGGCAGATAAGATGAATATTTTAATACCTGCCAATGATACGCCACAGGTAAGCAGCAGCACCGAAGAAAATTTGAGCAATAAAGCTGAAGTAAAGCAGGATGAAGTAGATAATAGTAAAGACGAGCCGGTTGTTTCAGTTATAAAAGATAAGCCTGTAAAAACAGAAGAGAAGAAAAAGGTGGAAACAAAAACCAAAGAAACCAAGCCTGATGTAAAGAAAGAAAAAACAACGCCAACCCAACCAAAGGAAGAAAAAGTAGAAGTGCCGCAGGTAAATCCCTTATCAAATTTGAGTGTAAACGGCAGTTACAAAAAAAATATTATTGGCGAAGCCGTGCTGGAAGGCCATATAGCAAATGCCAATGGCAATATTCAATTCAGTTCAGTTACAATTGAGGTGAGATTTATTTCCGCTTCGGGTGAGGTTTTAAAAACGCAGCAGTTCACAAAGAATGGGGCATTGCCCGGCAATGGCAGCATCTCCTTTAAATTCAAAACCACGGCGCCTAAGGAAACAAGATCGGCCAGTTACAGGGTAGTGAGTGCACATTAAAAAAGCTGCTCCCAAAGTTTGTAAATGTTTTCGGGTGAAAAACGCTGAATATTTTCAAAAGCTTTTTCACCCATTTTTTTTCTTAAACCTTCATTTTCTATTAATAAGGAAACAGCGTTTGTCATTTCTTCCACATCTCCATTTTTAATGAGTAAGCCGTTTTCACCGTTTGTGATAATATGCCTGGGGCCGGTTGGACAATCGAAGGCAATACATGGAGTAGAGCAGCTCATTGCTTCCATTAAGGTCATTGGCAGGCATTCATTCCTCGACGTCATTACGTACATGGCTGCCTGCTGGTATTCGTTTTTTATTTGATGATTGAATGGTGGCTGTAAAATAAACCTGTTACCTAAATTATTTTTTAATGTAAAGTCCTCTACAACTGTTTTCAACTCCCCATCTCCGATCAATTTCCATTTCCAGTCACTATGTTTTTCCAAAATTGCCTTTACAACAGGCAGTAATCTGTCTATACCCTTTACATTGGTTAGTCGGCCAATCGTCAAAATCACTTTTTGCTTATCTAAGGAAGAGGTTTCTGTCGCCTCAATGAAATTTGGGATAACAAAACAGTTTGGGTTAAACTTTTGAGCAAAGTTTTTTTCATCCTCATTCAAGGTCACTATCGCTGAAAGTTTTGGATAGGTGAGTTGAAAAAGCCTTTCCCAAAAAAAATTTTTCTCCAATTCATAAAAATGGTGATGTTCCCAGCTAACCAGCTTTACTGCTTTGGGAATACCTGAGAGTTTCGCAGCAGCAACAAAAGGGTATTCAGTAGCAATAATAAATTCAGGCCTGATCTTTTTCAGTAATTTTTTCAACTTCAAAACATCGCTAAGCAATTTTATTTTCCGGGTAATAACATTCCCTTGTTTGGTAATTCCAAAAGAGAGTTGTTGATGAAAAATATTTACCTGGCTACTAAGCGGATAAAATATTTTATCCGTTTCATCAAGAATGACCAGGCTTACTTTGTGCTGTTTTTGGATGAACAGGTTTGAAAGGTTCACGATGGCTCTTTCAATACCGCCTGGCAAATCAAGGCGGGAGCAGAGAAAGCCGATATGTTTTTTATCAGCAGGCATTAAATGCTTTGATAAAACTCCGTGTATCTTTTATAAAAAATCTGGGTAGTGAAATTTTCTTCAAATATTTTTTTATTGGGCCCGCCGCATAGCTCCAGCTCATCCGTACAGGAGAGACAACTTTTAATAGCTGCAAGCAAGCCTTCAACGGTGGACTTGCTAAAAAATAACCCCGGGGATTGAAACGTTTTCAAAAACTTGCTGCCACCTGTTTCAGTTAGAATAATGGGTTTGCCTAATGCCATTGCCTCTAAAATATTTAAATCAAAATAAGTTTCGCGGTTCGGCACGACAACCACATCACAGGCATTCATCAAACTAAATGGATCATCAACCCAGCCTGTTTGAATCCATTTTGAGTGTTGAAATGTTTCTATGCCCGTTGGAGAACCGGCAATCACAAAGCAGGTATTGGTATCCTTGTTTAAAATTTCTTTAGCTGCGTCTTCCAATAAATCGTATCCCTTAATGAAAGAATGCCTTCCAATAAAACAAATTTTTACTAGCTTCCGGGGAAGAGAAAATTTATTGAATACTTCTTCGCAATGTGATTTTATAACAGGTGCACGACATCCAGTTGGAATGAGATGCAGCGGCAAAGTTTGCAGATAAGATTGTATGGGTGGCCATGCATAATAACCTTCAATCGCTTCCCTGCAAGGCAACACAAGAAGATCAGCAAGCTCAAAGGCAGCTTTATCAATTTCTTCCAGCTCACGATAAAGGGCTGGATAAATAATAGAATGACCTTTCAGCTTAAAAACTTCCTGTATCATTTCAACATGGTAAGGAACAGGAGAGTGGGGTGTAAAAATGATTTTGCCTGAATAGTTCTGAAAAATTTCCTTATACCGCCAGAGATCAACAGCTTCATGAAAGTGAATGACATCAAATTCATCAAAGTTCATTTGTTTAATTCTCTCATCAATCTGACGAATTTGCGTGACGTATGTTTTTATCCGCCTGTTTATAATTTGTTTTTGAGAAAAAAATAATCGTACAAATTTTTTTAATGGTGCAAGGATATCTTTTTTAGATGGCTGCTGTGTTTGGAATTCAAAAATATCGGACAGGAAGATTATATTCCTCTGCTGATTTTTGACTATTTCATCTTTTAAATTGTATAAATAAGAATATGGCCCTCCTTTCCTGGGATGCAACTCATGCGGGAAAAACTCCAAAACTCTGGTTGCCATATTCATCTATTAACAATTGAACAATTTTTTTTAAAAAACAAAGCGGCACGCATGGCCATGTTACGTAACAGAAATGCCTGGACAAGAATATAAATTATCCCAAAAAACAGAATTGTGCTCAAAATAATCATCAATGGTTGGTTAAATTGACCTTTGCATAAGATGGTAATAGGAAGAACAAACACAGACAAAACACTGCTGCTGATGAATGTTTTCCACTTCATGATTACTTTTACATGTTGCCATGAAAAAATTGCCAGTAAAATGCATACAAAGCTTTCTGTAGTTAAAGCTGCAATGGCGGCGCCTTTTTCTTTTAAAGATGGAATTAGTAAATAATTCAGCCCAATACTTAGCATAGAACCCAAAAGCACTGTAAGCATAATTCTTTTTTCTTTTAGCTGTGGCGATAAAACCTGTAAAAAGAAAAAGTTTGAAAGGCTAATTACAAACGGCAATGGAGCCAGGATTTGCAAAACAGGAATGGATGGATAAAATTTTGCTCCCCCAAGTAAACTGATAATCTCAGGTGCTAAAAAATAAAAACAAACTGTTAGCGGAATAGTGAGAGTTAAAATTAAATCAGCGGTAAATATTTGATACTTCTTTGCCTCATCTTCCATTTTTTCTGTTTGCAAAAAAGAAATTCTTGGATAGAGCACCGTATTGAAAGTTAATAACAGCAGCAACGGCAGTTTAACTATCCTGAGAGAGAAAGTGTAATAACCCACATGTTCTTCTGTTGTTAAAAATCCAAGTATGATCGTATCAAAAAAAACATATGTGCTGATGAATGTGGTGGTAAGAAAAAAATAGAGCAGGGGCTTGAAATGCGGCTGCAGCTGAATGCTGGCTTTTGTAAAATTATTTTCTGCAATTGCTTTTGACAATGAAACAATTGAAACAAGCAGTTGGGTAGCCGTAATGATTCCATAGTAAATAATAAAATCAGTTTTTGTTTTTACAAATAAAAAAATGGCAATAATGCCAACAATGCGAATGACGATTGACCGGATTGCAATAAAGTCAAAAGCTTCTGTACCCTGCAAATACCATTCAACTGAAAAAGCCTGCAGTAAAATGTACAAGGCACCTAAATAAAGTAGAGGCTGATCATCAAAAGATTTATTTAACGAAAGCACGACAAAAAAAAATGCCATGCCAGCAAGAGACGTAAGTAAATGAATGGAGATAAGATCCAGAAATGTTTTTCCTCTGCCCGCAATGTTGTTCTTCAATCTTGCAATTTCCCTGACTCCATAATAAGGTATGCCAACCGAAAATATGGTGATGATGAGGCCTGCTATGAATTCGATGTAACCGACTTTGCCAATGCCGGAAGGCTCAAGTGTACGGGCAAGGTACGGGTAAGTAATAAGAGGAAAAGCTACCTGCGTAAAAGCTAAAAGAAACTGAAAGAAAAAATTTCGTTTGAGTGAAGGCACTTGCAGAAATATTCCTGCTAATATAATGGCATTCGTTTAATAATCATTCTCGCTGGGTTTATCTATTCCTTTCCCCTTCTCTTTATTTTTATTTGACTTTTCTTCCAGCTTTTTTTCATTGCGGTTACCTTTGGGGTCAAGCAAAGGATCACCTACAGGTGCCTGGCCATCTTCCAGCTTATAATCATACAGCTTATCAATATGCACCCATTTGCCATTTTGCCATTTGAAAGCTTCGTAATCACCATCAGGCACATAGGTCCATTTATTTTCCGGCTCATCAGTTTCTGATATCAAATGGTCAACAATAATTAGCTTTGTTTCATCATCATATTTTAATACAGCACGTGCCTCTTTTTTGTATTCAAGACAATACCGAAACTGTGTTGGCTTTTTTACACTGTCTTTCTCAAAGCTAAAATAGGCGCCACCAAAAACAGGTTCATTCTTTTGGTCAAACGTAAGTACTTCAATCCATTTTTTATTACTCATCACACTATTATTGTCAAAGCCAATTAATGTGTAATAATTTTTGCCGTTGTAAGCTGTTTTTACAATGTCGTAATACACGGCGCCAATCCAGTTTGTTTTATTGCGAACGGAATCCATCGCATTGGTGGTGAACTCAGAAAAATCTCGCAATGGAATTAATTGCAGTGACCCGTCTGCTGTTCTCATTTGTATGGCTCCCCGCTGGCGGGAGTAGTAATCATCAAATGAAATATTCCAGGTAAAAATCCGGAATGTGCTGTCGGGTGAATAGAGTTTTGAAACTCCCTGTACGGAGTCAAACGGGTAGAAAAAAGAATTTTTAACCTTTAATGCCCGGATAAGTGTTTTTGTAAACTGGCTATCTGCTCGCATTCTCCCAGCTGTTAAGCTATCCAGGATAATTGTAGCGGCAAGATTCTTTAGGGAATCTTCTTTTGCCTGCAGGATCTTTTTGTCAGCAGCCGGAATTTTTTGGGCAGACGCCAGCTGCAACGAAATAAGGGTTATAACAGATGCAATAAGTATCCTGGATATTTTGCTGGTTGGCATGCGAACAAAGTTACTGTGCTCAAATGATGAATATAACGGTAAAACGGTTGTAAAGTTGCGAAAACAATAATGGATGCGGTTGACTGAAAAAATTTTACAAAGCTTTTGCAAAATCCATTAGGCTGTCAAAGCAAAGGTCAATATCCGGATGAGGAAAAGACTGGTGAGGATGAGTGGTTTTCAAATAAACTGTATGAGTGCCGGCATTACGACCAAATTCCATATCACTAAGTTTATTGCCGACCATAACGGTTTTAGCCAGGTCAATTTCGGGGCATTCATTTTTTGCCTGTAAAGCCATGCCGGGGTTTGGCTTGCGGAAATAATCATACGGATTTACCGCCGTGCAGTAATAAATTCTATCAATACGCCCACCCGCTTTTTCAATCTCAGATTTCATTTTGTCCTGGATCTCCAACAGGGCAGCTTCCGTCATCAGTCCTTTTCCCACGCCTCTTTGATTACTGATGATAATTACTTTTCCGAACATATCTGCAATAATCTTCATGGCTGGCTTTACATCTTCATAAAATTTAAATTCATTCCAGTTGTAGATATAATCGTTTTCTTTTTCATAATTGATCACACCGTCGCGGTCAATAAAAACTGTCCAGCTTTTATCAATCTCTTTCAGCAAAAGGGGAACAGGAGTTAGATCCTGTTGAGCTCTCAAATAATCTTCGGGCACTCCAATATCAATGAAATAACCGTCATCTACAAAGCCGTAAATATTTTTTTCAGAAACCTTTTTTTCAAGCCAGTCTTTCTCAAAAGAAAATTTTGCAGGCAAGGTTTCTTGCAAGAATTTTTTTCTATTCAGCAGGTAAACTCCGCCGTTGATATTTCCCTGCTTGTAAAATTGTTTTTCTTTAAAAGAGACAACCCTGCCATCGCTTGCCAATTCAACTGCACCATAGCGGTCAAAGCTCTTCATCGGTTTTAATGCCAGGCAGCAGTCAGCATTGGTTTGCAAATGCAAATTTGTGAAAGCAGCTAAATCAATTTTAAAAAGAGTATCACCGTTTACGATTAATACATTCTCTTCAGTAGCCTTTGTACAGGCCAGTTGAATGGCGCCACCTGTTCCGAGAGGTTCTTCTTCGATGCAATATTTTTTTTGAAGAACAGGGAAGTGGGTTTCCAAAAACTCTTCAACTAATTCGTGTTTGTAGCCAAGTGAAAAAATAAATTTTTGAATGCCCTGCGACAACAATTGCCTGATAACAAATTTCAGAAAAGATTGTTCGGCTACCGGGGCAAGGGTTTTTGGCAGGTCAGGAATTGTCTCTCTTAATCT
The DNA here is from genome assembly GCA_040289925.1 of Chitinophagaceae bacterium. Classification (GTDB taxonomy): domain Bacteria; phylum Bacteroidota; class Bacteroidia; order Chitinophagales; family Chitinophagaceae; genus VBAU01. The sequence goes on from PSMD01000004.1 coordinate 47,736, forward strand.
TGTTCCCAAACCTCCGGCCAGAATGATTGCTTCACCCACTTTCCCCCTGAAGGATGAATTTGGTTCCTTGCGATTTTCGTTTGGCTTGATTGGCATACTAGTCTGGAAAAAGCGGCTTTAGTGGTTTTGGAGGAAAATTTTTTCTTCAACCAACTGGCAAATGATGTGGCCAACCAGGAGATGGCTTTCCTGTATACGTGGCGTATCAGCAGAAGGAATGTTGATGAGATAGTCTGACATTTCTTTCATCACTCCACCGGTTAATCCCGTAAAGCCAATAGTGATCATTTTCTTTTCTTTTGCAGATTCAAATGCTCTTACAATATTCGCCGAGTTACCTGATGTGGAAATGCCCACAAGAACATCGCCTAACTGTCCGATACCTTCAATAATTCTTGAATAAACAACTTCATAACTGTAATCATTGGCCACAGCAGTGAGGTAGGAAGTATTGCAATGCAAAGCTTCTGCAGGCAATGCTTTTCTGTCTGTATAAAACCGACCGGAAAATTCTGCAGCCAGGTGTTGCGCATCAGCAGCGCTGCCACCGTTGCCGCAGAAATACAAACGCTTACCATTTTGCAGTGCCGAAGTAATTACTTCAGCAATTCTTTCAATCGTTGCCAGCAATTCTTCGTTTTCAAGAAGCTGCTGCTTCACATTTATTGAAGCCTGGATAATTTCTTTGATCTTGTTCATATCGTTAGATAGAGGTTGTGCTTTTTAATTTTTTTTATCTACTGCGGTTATCAGTATAAATTCAATTTATCAAATCTCTCTTCTGGCCTGTCAATCCTTCAATCCGGTTCTACACTGTCCATGTAGTTAATCCATGTTTAACAAACAGGTATTGTTTATTCACTCCTCCAAATTTTTCTAAGCTCTTTGCCACATTGTATTTTGTTAAGCCGGGGCAATAAAAAACCATGAAACCTCCGCCGCCAGCTCCTGAAATTTTTCCACCGGTTGCCCCTGCAGCTTTTGCCGTTTCATAAATCTCATCCATTAGTTGGTTGCTGATGCCTTCTGCCATTTTACGTTTTTGCTGAAAGCCAAAATCAAGTATTTCACCAATTTCATTCAGCTTACCTTTCAGCAAAGCTTCTTTCATCATTTGAGCCTGTTGCTTTAACTGGTGCATGGCTTCCAGCGAGGATTCTTTTTTATTTTCTACATTGGATGATTGCTGGCGAATGATCTTTGCAGATTCACGACTGGTAGAAGTGTAGTAAAGCAGTAAATTATTTTCCAGCTCAAACAAATATTGTTGCTTAATACGCAGGGGGTTCACAATCACTTTATCTTCCGAATAAAACTCCATATAATTCACTCCGCCAAAAGTTGCAGCATACTGGTCTTGCTTGCCACCTGCCCATCCTAAATCTTTTCTTTCAATTTCATAAGCATAATGTGCTATGTCGTATTCACCCAACGGTAATCTGAGCATTTCTGCAAATGCGCCAATAATGGCTACAGCAAGGGTAGAAGAAGTTCCAAGTCCCGAACCCGCCGGTGCATCTACAAAAGTGGACAGCTTGAAACCCTTTTTAGGAAGAGTGTAATCTTTTTGTACCCGGTTGTAAACACCTTTCAGCATATCCAGCTTGCCGGTTAATGGTAACTGAGGCGACCATTCAAATCTTTCCTGCTCATTTCTATCAATAGCAGTTAAAATAATTTCATTTTGTTCTGTTAATTCAATTGCAGCATGTGCGTATAAAGAAAGTGTAGCGTTTAAGATTGCGCCGCCATAAATATCGCTGTACGGGCTCACATCAGTGCCTCCACCGGCCAGTCCAATTCTTAATGGTGCTTTACTTCTGTAGATCATTGATCAATTTTAGATTTAAGATTTTAGATTTCAGATTTAATGTGTTCATACAAATCAGAAACCTGAAGTCTGCAATCCCAAACTCACTGAGCTAATTGCCTGATTGCCTCAACTAAATTCTCCCAGCTATATTTCTTTTTTTCTGTACGAAGATGAGGAATAAAAAAATCTTCACCCAATTGATAAAAGCGAAGAATAGCTTCTGCAATAGCCTTTGCATAAGGTTCGGTTACCAGGCCAACCTGCTCATGTGGTACCAGCGAAGGCAAGCCCCCAACATTAGTGACGATCATTGGCTTTTCAAAATGATAGGCGAGAGGAGTAACTCCGCTTTGCGTTGCATTTCGGTAGGGTTGCACAACAGCATCAGCAGCGCATAAATAATATTTCACTTCGCTATCAGGAATAAAATCCGTTCGCAGAATAAGTTGATCGGCAATACCCAGCTTTTCAATCTGCTCCCCGTAAGTTTTTTCATCTTTATAAAACTCGCCGGCAATTAATAGTTTGAGGTTTGACGTTTGAGGTTTGACGTTATTATCCTTTAGTATTTTCATGGCCTCCAGCAAAATGTCCAGTCCTTTATATTTCCGGATAAATCCGAAAAATAAGATGATGGGTTCGTTTGCCGGAATGCCCAATTTCTCTCTTGCTTCTTGTTTAGAAACTATCTCTCCAAAATTATCATACAGCGGATGCTGCACTAATTTTGCCGGTTTGCTTTTTTCAAACTTTCTCAGGTCGTTCATCACTTTTTCACTCATGGTAACAAAGGCATCACAAGCTTTCAAAAAATATTTAGTGAACGCCTTGTCGCCAAACCGGTGCTCATGCGGAATAACATTATCGGCAATACAAATGATTTTTGTGTGATGATTTTTTCTGACTTTTCTTAAGATAGTACCGAGGGCAGGCCCCATAAATGGTAACCAGAATCTTACAACAATTATATCAGGCTTTTCTTTTTTTAAACGGTTACCAATTTTAATCCAGTTAAAGGGATTGATAGAATTGATGGCAGAAAAAATTTTCAGATTTTCCGGTGGCGGCTCCTGGCTGTACTGGGTTTTACCGGGAAATAAAAAAGAAGGGTATTGAAGCGAGAAGGAATAAATGCTGCAGTCATTTCCCTGCAATTGAAATTCTTTTGCCAGCCGCTGATTAAAACTTGCCAAGCCACCCCGCAGCGGGTGGGCAGGACCTATGATGATAACCTTACTCATTACAAGCCCAGTTTTTCTTCTACCAGGTAATTGTTGCGGGTGGAAGAATTTCTGCTGATTAATTCACCAATAAATCCCGCAAGAAACAATTGCACACCCACAATGAGTGCCACTAATGCCAAATAAAATCCGGGACGGTTTGTCAATGCAAAATCACGGTCTAAAAATTTTGAAATGATCAGGTAAATGGAAATCCCAAAACCTACCAGGAAACAGAGCATTCCCCACATGCCAAAAAAATGCATGGGCCTTTTACCGTACTTGCCTACAAACATTATGGAAGCAAGATCAAGAGGGCCATTTACAAAGCGGCGCAAACCAAATTTTGTATTGCCATATTTTCTTGCACGGTGCTCAACCACTTTTTCGCCAATCTTTCTAAAGCCTGCCCATTTAGCCAGCACCGGAATATAGCGGTGCATTTCGCCGTACACTTCTATGCTCTTAATTACATTTTTCCTGTAGGCTTTTAATCCGCAATTAAAATCGTGCAGCTTAATGCCCGACATGCGGCGGGTTACTGCATTATAAAATTTGCTGGGAAGATTTTTGGTCAGCTTATTATCGTATCGCTTCTTCTTCCATCCACTCACCAAATCATAACCATCTTCCAGTATCATTCTGCGTAGCTCTGGAATTTCATCAGGGCTATCCTGCAGGTCCGCGTCCATGGTAATTACAATATCACCTGCAGCAACACGAAATCCTTCATTCAAAGCAGCTGACTTACCATAGTTGCGTTGGAATTTTATGGCTTTAATATTGGGATCATTTTTTCTGAGTTGCTGAACAACATTCCACGAATTATCTGTGCTGCCGTCATCAATCATAATTATCTCGTAAGACAAATTGTTTTCAGTGGCAATACGCCGTATCCAGTCAGCCAGTTCCGGCAGCGACTCTGCTTCATCTAAAAAAGGTATAACAATCGAAATATCCATTAAACGCTTAATTGATCAAGTGGGTTAACTGGTTTCTTTTTTGTGATGGCTGCGCCAATGAGTGAGCCAATGGCTCCCAATATGGCATAAGCAATCAAAATGCCTCCGATAGTAAATACCCAGAACATTCTCTTCCAAAGATTCATTGCCTGTTCAATTTGATTTTCCGGCGTATTTCTTTCTTCCATTTGCTGACGTGCTACATCAAACATTTTTTCTTTTATATCAGGAAATAAAAGAAAAAAGATGATGGTAAAAAAGATCATGATAACAATGATGAATGCCGTTGTTTTAAAACCATAGGCAAATAAATTTCCAAACGTTACAAAGTTGTCCAGCGCTTTGCCATACAGGTTAATAAAAATGACAAGGCCGATAATGAGAATGGCATATGATAGGTACGAATAGGTTTGCTGAGTGGACAGGCCTGTAAAATACAAGGCCAGACTATAAACTATGAGTGCGGCAGCAATAATGGCGCCTGCCATTAAATGGCTGATGGGCTTTTTTTCTTCCATAAAATTTTTATTCGTTCAAAAATAGTTGGTCTTTATTAATTATGCCCAATACTTTTCCAGTCAACTGTTTTCCTATAAAAGCAGAGTTTTTTGATTTTGATTTCAAATGTTCTTCCTGTACAGTCCACTTTACAGTTGGTGAAAAAAGTGTGAAACAGGCCGGCTGGTTTTCTGTAATGGCTGTTACCCCTACTTTAAAAATTTTTCGGGGATTTGTGCAGAAGAGTTCAACAATTTTTTCCTGGCTTATTTGCAGAACAGCTGTATTTACCACTGCATATGCTGTTTCCAATCCAATCATACCAAACTTTGCATATTCAAATTCCACCACCTTGCTATCGGTTTCGTGTGGTAAATGATGCGTAGCAATGCAATCAACCAAACCATTTAATAAGGCATCTTTCAAAGCATCCCTGTCTTCCTTTGTTCTGAGAGGAGGATTTACTTTTAGATTGGTATCGTAACCGGAAAGATCCTCATCGCAAAAAAATAAATGGTAAGGAGTAACCGAGCAGCTAACAGAAGTAGTTTGTTTTCCCCGCTGAATATATTCTAATGATTTTTTTGTGCTAACTGCTGTAAAATGAATTTTTGATTCGGCATAACGAGCCAGCTTAAGATCTCTCGCTATCATCAATTCCTCTGCTATGGCAGGTTTGGCGGGTAATCCTAACTGAGTGGAAACGATGCCTTCATTCATTAATCCCGAGGGGTTGATGGTTTTATCATCAGGCAACTGAATGACAACCCCATCAAAAGCCTTCACATATTGTAATGCCTTTACCAGCAATCCTGCAGACTGTATGCAATGCAATCCGTCGCTATAAGCTATTGCTCCGCTGTTTTGCATGTCATACATTTCTGCCAGCTCTTTGCCATCGCAATTTTTTGTGATTGCGGCAATGGGATGAATAGTTACCGGAAGCTTTTTAGATTTCTGAACGATATATTCAATACCTGCTTTGTTATGCAAAACCGGGTTGGTGTTTGGAATGATCATTACATCAGTAAAGCCGCCTGCCGCTGCTGCGGTAGCTCCGGTTTCAAGAGTTTCTTTTTGTTCGTAACCCGGATCAGCAAAATTTGAAAACACGTCCATCCATCCCGGTGATATATGCAAATCCTTTGCGGCAATTTCTTTATCAGGTTTCAATGATAAGCTGCCGGCAATGTGTTTTACAAAACCATTCTCAATAAAAATATCTGCAATTTGTCCGTTGAAAGAGGAGGTGGAATCAACGATGCGGGCCTGCTTAATGAGGATAGTCATTAAGCGGCGAAGATAGCGGTTGTTTTTGATTTGAAAATAATGGGTGGATTGCCTGTTGATATAACAATGGCAAAAGGTTTGTTTTAGCTATAAGATGCATGAAACGAGGGAAACAGTTATTACAGTTGTTTCAATATTTTTTTTGTTGGCTGCACCAACCGGCAGCATACCCATAATAATATGCTGGATAGCCTGGTAAAAAAAGATACTATTGCCATTTCACAGCCGGCACAACTGGATTCTACACTTGATAAAAAAGACAGCCTGTATTCAGCATTAGCCGTTGACACGGTTGTAGCCCAACCTGCATTGGCAACTGGTGATATTGATACCAGACAGGTTAACCCTGAAGAGTTAATGAAATTTGCCGAAACACTTGTAGGCACCCTTATGTTTATGGCTCTGCCGATCCCCGGGTTGGTTTTGATTGTTCCGGTTTTATTACTTATGTATTCAACCACTTCCGGGTAAAAGTTCCAAGGTCTTCACGGGAGTTTGCTAAAATTGGTAAAACTATTTCACTCGAAAATGCCAAAAAAGGGGATCTTATTTTATTCACCGATCCTTATTTTGATAATAGCCATACATCGGAAATCGGGCACATGGGTTTGATCACCTTTAATAAAAATGGAATTGTAACTTTTATTCACTCTACCTCGGGAAAGGCAATGTCTGTAGCCATTACCTCCATGAGTGATCATTATAAAAAGCGATTTGTAAGGGTAGCAAGAGTATTTCCGTAGAGTAATTAACTGTCTTATTAGCCTGTGTAACAAAACATCCAAATATTTTCAAGATAAAATTCGGTTTTTGCTTCCCTGATTATGAATTACATTTGCATCCCGTCAATTAATTCGGGTGGTGGCGCAGCCCGGTAGCGCACTTGTATGGGGTGCAAGTGGTCGCTGGTTCGAATCCAGTCCACCCGACAAAGCAAGGGTAGTCATTTTATGAAAACTGGCTACCCATTTTTTCGGGTAGTAGCGCAGCCCGGTAGCGCACCACGTTCGGGACGTGGGGGTCGCTGGTTCGAATCCAGTCTACCCGACTATAGGTTTTTGATCAACCTTTAATGTTTTATTTAAAATTTGAACCAATCTTACTCACAAAAAGTTTGGCTAAAATCAGATAAGAAATTTTGATGCATGGAAGATTAATCTCTGTGTTCTTTGTGTTTATTTCTTTGTTGATCTCTGTGGTTATTTTTTTACCAAAGAGGATACTGAGTTTTTTCACGGAGGACACAAAGAATAATGAGTCTTAGGATATTTGGACCAATAGTAGCAATGAAGCCGGGCCCATAATAATTATGAATTCAGAATTGAGAATTATGAATGAAAACACCCCATACTCATAATTCTAAATTCAATGATCATTCAGCGGCAATCCTCTCTTTTGCCATTCTTTCCAATTGAGGTATTCATCACCCTTGCGTTTTACAACCATGGTAATACAATCTTCAACGGGGCAAACAAGCTGGCAGAGATTACATCCCACACATTCTTCTTCTTTAATTGAATAAGTATTGTAAGGCTTGCCGTAAGTTAAGCTGATGGATTGATGCGATGTGTCTTCACAGGCAATATAGCAAAGGCCGCAGTGGATACATTTGTTCTGATCAATATTGGCAACGTGATGGTAGTTTATGTCAAGGTCTTCCCAATGCGTAATGGTTGGAACGGATTTTCCGATGAAATCATAAATGGTTTTAAAACCTTTTTCATCCATCCAGTTATTCATGCCTTCACACATATCTTCAATTATGCGGAAGCCGTGCTTCATGACGGCCGTGCACACTTGTACAGAAGTTGCACCCAGCAACATGAATTCAACCGCATCTTTCCAGGTACTGATGCCACCAATACCAGTGATAGGAACTTTATTCGTGATGGGATCCTGCGCAATGGTAGTGAGCATTTTCAGTGCAATGGGTTTTACAGCCGGACCGCAATAACCACCGAAAACGGATTTACCTGCCACATAAGGATTGGGAACAAAAGTATCGAGGTCAACACCGGTCACAGATTGAATGGTGTTGATGAGCGAAAGTGCATTTGTGCCGGCTCTTACAACTGCTTGACCGGTTGGCACAACAGAATGCACATTGGGAGTAAGCTTGGTGATGACAGGAATGGTAGCTGCTTCCATCACCCATTCCACCACCATGCAGGCAATTTCAGGGTCTTGTCCAACTGTTGCCCCCATACCACGTTCCGTCATGCCATGCGGACAGCCAAAATTTAATTCCAGTCCATGTGCGCCGGTGTCTTCTACTTTTTTAATCAGCTCGTGCCAGCTTTTACGGTCGTTGTCGGCCATCAGCGAAACGATCATGGCCCTGTCGGGAAATAATTTTACACACTCAGCAATTTCTTTGAGGTTAATTTCCAGCGGACGATCGGAGATGAGTTCAATATTATTAAAGCCCATCACTCTTGTGTTATTAAAATTTACAGCCGAGTAGCGGGATGAAACATTTTTTACCTGCGAGCCCAGTGTTTTCCAAACTACACCGCCCCAGCCGGCTTCAAAAGCACGGAGTACATTGTATTTTTTATCTGTCGGCGGTGCACTAGCCAGCCAAAATGGGTTGGGAGATTTTATGCCGAGAAAGTTGCAACTTAGGTCTGCCATAAAGTTTGTTTATGGTTAATAGTTTTCAGTTTATTGTTATGTATCCAGCTTTTGTACTACTATCGTCACCTGTTGTGTCATGAGCGATGTTTTCGGTCGCCATCCCGACCAACTGCGTTGCGTGGGGACTCACTTGTACGTTCGGTAATTCTATTCACCTTTTATTTATCTCGTCACCCTGAGCTTGCCGAAGGGTGACAAGATGTTGCCATGCTTCGACAAGCTCAGTATGACAGCTTTTATTATTCAGCTTTCCCTTTTATTCCACTCGAAACTTTTTATTTCCTGCGAATGATTTAAAAATTTTAAGATCGCTGCTGCTCCATCTTTACCCGCCTGCACCGCATCAACTACTTCTTTTCCTCCATTTACACAATCACCGCCGGCAAATAGGCCATTGATGTTTGTTACTCCATTTTCATCTGTAATTATTTTTCCTTTTGCATTTTTCAATCCCATTTGCTCAACTAATGCAGCAAATGGCCGCTGACCGGTTGCTTTGATCACCATATCCACTTCAAGGGTAATGGTTTCACCGGTTGGTTCAGGCGCAGGTTTGCCGGAAAGATCCGGTGCGCCGAGTTTCATCACATCACAAACCAACGCTTTCACTTTTCCATTTTCACCAATAATTTCTTTCGGGGCAGCCAGCCATTGCATGTTACATCCATCCAGCATGGCAATATCCCGTTCATGCTGCGTACAATTTTTTTCTGATTCTGTTCTGCGGTAAACCATCGTCACTTCTTTTGCACCCAAACGCTTTGCCTGCGTGGCGGCATCAATTGCTGTCATGCCCATACCGATCACTGCCACTTTATCTCCAACAGGAATTTCAGGATAGGAGCGGCTTCGCAGATTGTAAATAAAACTGATAGCATCTTCAACACCTTCGAGGTCTTCACCGGGAATATTTAGTTTGTTGGCCAAACCAACTCCAATGGCCAGATATACTGCATCAAACTGTTTTTTTAATTCTTCCAGCGAAATATCCTTTCCTAATTTATGATTGTATTTTATTTCAATTCCGCCTAGAGAAGTGATGTAATCAACTTCGTCCTGACAAAACTGCGGTGTAACTTTGTATGCTGCGATGCCATAGGTCATCAGTCCGCCGCCTTTACTTTCTTTTTCAAAAACGGTAACATCAATTCCTTCTCTTGACAAAACGTGGGCACAACTTAATCCTGCAGGACCGGCACCGATGACTGCAACTTTTTTGCCCCTAACCCCTGAAGGGGAGCTTTTGCGTTCAAAGAGTTTCCATTTTTCTTTTATTGCAGGTTCTGTTGCATAGCGTTGAAGTTTTGCAATGGGGATCGGAGGTTCATGTAACAGGTTAAATACACAGGAGCCTTCGCATAATTTTTCAACCGGGCAAACTCTTGAGCAGCCGCCGCCAAAAATGTTTGCTTCAAAAATGGTGTGTGCCGAGCCTTTGATATTATCAGTTGTGATCTGCTTAATGAATTTTGGAATGTTGATGGAAGTAGGGCATGACTTTCTGCAGGGAGCATCATAACAAAACAAACAACGGTTGGCTTCCACCATCGCTGCTTCTTTATTTTCAAACGGTGGATGTATGTCGCTGAAATTTTTTTTGTATTGTTCTGATGTTAGTCGGTTATTTTTAATCATAATTACCCCTCCCAACCTCCCCTAAAGGGGAGGAGCTCACTCACAACTCATATGATCATGAGTGAACTTTTTTGATGAATAGAGAAATGAAAGTTGAAGAGTGCGACGCAACAGCAGATGAATAGAATTACTGACGCTGGCTACATCATAATCAACTTCCTTATAAAGAACTTTCGTTTGAAAAAATAATTGCCCGACCTAAGTTCCCCCTTTAGGGGGACAGGGGGTTTAAAGTTCAACTAACTTGCCATAAGTCTCCGGTCTTCTGTCTCTGAAAAATTGCCATACATTTCTTACTTCTTCTATCATATCCAGGTCAAATTCTGCAACCAGCAATTCATCATTATCCTCGCTGGCCTGTGCAAAAATTTGTCCTCTTGGATCAACGAAATAAGATGAACCATAAAATTTTCCAAGGTTCCATGGTTTTTCTGTTCCCACACGATTGATGCAGCCCATGAAATAACCATTGGCCGCTGCGTGTGCAGGTTGTTCCAGCTTCCACAAATATTGTGAGAGTCCGGCAACCGTTGCAGAAGGATTGTAAACGATCTCTGCTCCATTCAAACCAAGAATTCTTGCGCCATCAGGGAAATGACGATCGTAGCAGATGTACACTCCAACCTTTGCATATTTAGTTTGGAAAACAGGATACCCAAGATTGCCTGGCTTAAAGAAAAACTTTTCCCAAAAACCAGATGTATGCGGAATGTGATTCTTGCGATACTTGCCTAAATATTTTCCATCGGCATCAATCACGGCGGCTGTGTTATATAAAACGCCGGCTTGTTCTTTTTCATAAATTGGAACGATCATCACCATGTTATACTTCTTCGCATACTCCGCCATTCGTTCTGTGGTTGGACCGGGAACTGTTTCTGCAGATTCGTACCAGGCTTTGTCCTGACCGGGACAGAAGTAAGGTGTGTTAAAAATTTCCTGCAGGCAAAGTATCTGCACTCCCTGCTTGCCTGCATTTTCAATAAACGGGATGTGCTTCTGCACCATCGCTTCTTTGATTTCTTCTATGCTTCCTTCGCCTTCGGTTTTGGGAAGGCTCATTTGAATTAGTCCGGATTTAATGATTCGTGGCATGTTATAGAATTATGAGTTTAGAATTATGTGTTATGAATTGCTTTCTTTTGTTGCTAAATATTTTTGTTTAGTTGTAAGAATAATGCTGCTGAGGATTTTTATAATCTCATTGCATTCACTGTATAAAGTATCAAATGTTTCTTTACTGGTATAGTTGCTATCTTTCAATAATCCCAGCCAATAATTAGTTTCTTTAGCATCTTTTAAAGCTATTCCCAATTTATAAATAAAATCTGTTGTTGAGTTCCCAGATACAGCTTCATGAATATTTGCTCCGATTGAGGTTCTCTGCAGATAAATATTTATACAGCTTGATAATTTCAAGTGCAAATAAATAACTTTCCTGGCGATGATACTTTCACTCATAACTCATAACTCTAAATTCTAAATTATTTGAGACACTTTCTTCCTCTTAATAAACTTCCCATAACCCTTATCAATTAGGCAATGGTTGTTTTCGATCGCTACTTTTCCTCTCAATAAAACTGTCTTTACTTTTCCTGTCACTTCCCAGCCTTCATAAGCTGAGTAATCAACATTCATGTGATGCGTTTTTGCTGATATAATATGTTTCTCATTGGGATCAAAAATTACAATGTCGGCATCACTACCAACTGCAATTGTTCCCTTGCGTGGGAACATGCCGAAAATTTTTGCAGGATTTGTACAAGCCACTTCCACATACTTGTTTAATGTAATTCTCCCTTTGTTCACTCCTTCGCTGTATAATAATTCCATTCTGTTTTCAATAGCCGGATGTCCATTCGGAATTTTTGAAAAATCATCCTTACCCATCATTTTCTGTTCCCATTTAAAAGGACAATGATCGGTGGCAACAACCTGCACCAAACCTTGATTAATACCGGCCCATAAAGTTTCCTGGTCTTTTTTCTGGCGGAGCGGGGGACTCATCACCCATTTTGCACCATCTTCTTTTTCATACAAAGAAGCATCTAGTATCAGGTACTGGATGCAGGTCTCTACAAATGTTTTTTGATTTCTTCTGGTGGCATTTCTCACCGCATTCAATGCGCCTTGGCAGGTGAGGTGAACGATATAACCGGGGCAGCCAGTGTAGTAACTCATGTCAACAAATCTTTCGGCCGCTTCTGCTTCTGTAATTTCCGGCTGCGATAAATAATGGTAAAGAGGAGACAATTTTCCTTCTGCACGATGTTTCGCAACCAGGTAATCGATCATGTCGCCGTTTGTTGCATGTACATTAATTAAGCCGCCATGCTGCTTCACTTCTTCCATTAATCCCACCATCTGGCGGTCATCAATCATTAATGCTCCTTTATATGCCATAAACGTTTTGAAAGAAACGATGCCTTCATTTTCTATCAACCCTTTAATTTCTTTTTTTGTGTTCTCATTATAATCAGTCACGGCCATGTGAAAGCTATAATCACCCACACAATTCCCGTTCGATCTTCCCCGCCATTCATCAAGTGCAGACTGTAATGAATTTCCTTGCCGTTGTAAAATGAAATCAATCACCATCGTCGTGCCGCCGAACAATGCGGCTCTTGTTCCATTTTCGTAATTGTCGCTGGAAAAAGTTCCCATGAAAGGCATGTCGAGATGCACATGGGGATCAATGCCGCCGGGGAAAACGAATTTACCGCTAGCATCAATTTCTTTAGCTGCTTTCATCGGCAGATCTTTTCCAATAGCGCTGATCGCTTCTCCTTCGATGAAAAGGTCAGCGACATAGTCTGCGTCTGCAGTAATGATTCTTCCATTTTTTATTAGAATGCTCATGGTTTTATTGTTTCATCCCTTCGGGATTTAATTTTATTATTTTCTTTTTTTCAATACTAATAGCAGCCCTCCGGACTTTAGCTTTCATCAAAAAGATATACACTATTCCCGAAACAAAAAATCCGACAAACCATGCATAGTTATAAAGTTGAGAGATCCACGCTGGGAAGGCGGTAGATGAGATCAGTTTGATCTGCAATAAAAATCCCGGAAGATTAGGAAGAAAACCGACAAATAAAGCGATGATCGCACCAGAATTGAATCCGTTCTTATAACTATAAATTCCATTGCTGCGGTAAAGATCTTCAGTGATCAACTTTTGTTTGCGAACGAAATAATAATCGGCGATCATGGTGCCGCCAACCGGTCCAAGCAAACTTGAATAAGCGATCAGCCAGGTGAAAATATATCCGGTTGGATCAGCAATTAATTTCCAGGGAAAGATCAATACGCCAAGAATACCGGTAATATATCCGCCAATTCTGAAATTTATTTTCCTTGGCCAGAGATTGGAAAAATCATTTGCAGGGCTCACAATATTCGCTGCAATATTTGTTGCAAGTGTTGAAATAGCAACAGCAATCATCACAAAACTCACCATCAGTTTATTTTCAAATTTCCCGGCAAGAAGCACAGGATCCCAAATGGTATTTCCATAAACTATAGCAGTTGCAGAAGTCACCGCAACTCCAATGAATGCAAACAAGGTCATTGACGGAGGCAATCCGATTGCCTGCCCTCTTATTTGCGCTTTTTGCGATTGGGCATAACGGGTGAAGTCAGGAATGTTCAATGAAAGCGTTGCCCAGAAACCAACCATGCCCGTGAGTGCTGGAAAAAAATAATTCCAGAACTGTGAGCCGCTGGTAAATTTTGATGGCTGATCTAAGATCGGTCCTAATCCTTTTGCTGCATTGATCGCCCAAAAAAGCAAAACCAGCGCAGCAACAGGAAGAAAAATTGCTTTAAAAACTAAAAGCTTCCGAATACTTTCAACACCAAGATAAACGATGAACATGTTGAGCAACCAAAAAGCAAGGAAGCAGATCATTGGAATGGTTTGCGGAAACAAGGAATTGTGATCGATCTCCGGCAAACCAGGATTCCATGCTCTTACAATATTATAAATAGCCGCACCACCGATCCATGTTTGAATACCAAACCAGCCACAGGCAACGATGGCACGAAGCATGGCGGGAATGTTTGCACCTATCACACCAAAACTCGCCCTGGCAAAAACAGGAAATGGAATTCCATATTTCGCACCGGCATGTCCATTCAAAATCATCGGCACCAACACAATTGTATTGCCAAGGAAAATGGTAAGAATCGCCTGCCACCAGTTCATACCACCATCAATGAGTGAACTTGCCAGCATGTAAGTGGGTATGCATAAACTCATGCTGATCCACAAGGCCGCATAGTTCCATGTTCCCCATTTCCTTTTTTCTGCTGGAATGGGAGCGAGGTCTTCGTTGATGAAAGAGTTGCTATTCGTGTCAGTCATCTTTTTATTTTAAATGTTGAATTTTGAATGTTGAATGAGTGTACAGTTTGTCATTTAACATTCAACACCTGCCTACCGGCAGGCAGGTTTATCATTCAACATAACCATCAGCAATACTCAATGCATCGCTGATCACTGCCAATCCTTCATTAACCTGCTCTTTGGTTATACAAAGAGGTGGTGCAATGAAAATATAATTCCAACGCACAAAAGTGTACATGCCTAGCTCTTTTAATCTTGCAGCCACTTTATTCATCACTACCATTTCTTCAGGCTTTGCGTTGAAAGGCGCCATGGGCTCTTTTGTTTTCCGGTCTTTTACTAATTCCAAACAACCCAATAATCCTGTATTTCTCCAATCACCAATGCTTGGATGTTTTTGTTTGAGCTTTTCAACTTCAGCATCCACATAACGACCCATCGCTGCTGCATTTTCAATCATTCCTTCATCTTCATAAATTTTTAAAACTTCAGCTGCAGCGGCGCAACAAACAGCATGGGCAGAGTAGGTGAGTCCAAGCGGCAGAATTTGATCGTCATATTTTGAAGCGATCTTTTCTGAAACGATCAATGCACCCATTGGCAAATATCCTGCAGTCAAACCTTTTGCAGTAGCAATCATATCCGGAACTACATCGTGATTTTCTACCCCGAACCATTTTCCTGTTCTTCCAAACCCACTCATCACTTCATCGGCAATAAATAAAATGCTATGCCGATCACAGATCTCACGAACTTTCTTCAAATAGCCAACCGGATATTTCAAACAACCTGAAGAACCCGATTCTCCTTCCAGTAAAATGGCTGCAATATTTTGTGGGCCTTCAAATGCGATCACTCTTTCCAAATTTGCCACTGCATCCTTCAATAAATTTTCTTCACCATATTCCCAGCGGTAGGCGATGGGAATATCAAAATGAACAAAGTTGGGAGCCTGCTGTGAATCTACTGGTAATTTCCTGGGATCACCTCCTGCAGAAATTGCTCCATACGACGCTCCATGATAAGACTGGTACCGTGTCAAAATTTTATGCCGACCGGTGTACATTCTCGCCAGCTTGATTGCATTTTCAATTGCTTCTGCACCGCCAACCGTAAACAAAGTTTTGGTCAACCCCTCCGGCGTAATTGATGCGATCTTCTTTCCTAATTCGCCACGAACTTTTGTAACGCAGTTTGGCGTTACATAACTGATCTCCTGCATTTGCTGCATCACTGCCTCCGTCACCCGCTGGTTGCCGTGACCAATATTTACGTTCATCAGTCCCGACGAAAAATCAATATAGCGTTTACCATCGTAGTCGTAGAGATAAACTCCTTCGCCATACTTCACAGCAATCGGCGCAATGTTTTTTTGCTTACTCCAGGAAAATAATGTGTAATCAAGATTATTTTGAATAATCCCGGTTGCTTTTGATAAAGTTTTTGATTCGGCCATTGTTTTTATTTTTTGTGTGACGGCGTGTTGTAATTCTATTCGTCACCTGTTGTGTCATGAGCGACGCTTTCGGTCGCCATCCCGACCAACTGCGTTGCGTCGGGACTCACTTGTACATTCGGTAATTCTACTCACCATTATAAGTTAGTACTTGAATCATCTGCCGACGGGCCGTAAATTGAAGGGACTTTTCCTCCCGCCATTCGAACATACACAGACAACTGGCCGCGATGATGAACCTGGTCAAGCAACATCATCAAAGCAAAACGGTCTGCTGTAAATGTCATTCCTGCAAACTGAACAGTTTTACCAAGGTCTGCTTCACTCATCTTTTCAAAAAGATTAAGCACCTTTGAAGTTTCATTTTCAAAATCGGCGATCAGTTCGTCCAAGGTTTCTTTTGCGTATTGCTGAAAAGCTGATTTGTCAACCGCTTCTCCGAAAATGTTAGAACGCATCAGGTACATTTCGATTCTTTCTTTAATTTCTTTTAGCTGTATTCTCAGATCATTTTCCTGTATCAAAATCTTTCTGATTTCTACCCCTGATCTCAAAAATTCTGTTCTGGATGCTTTTAATAATTCTCATTTTATATTTTTCTAAGGTCACAAAATGTGACCTTGTTCAGTGCAACATGCGGTCACAAATTGTGACTACATATTCACCAGTCATCCCTCACCATTCACGGGCCTAACTCATCCAATTCACCCCAGCTTCCAGGTTCCACTTCGTTGTACTCTTCTTCAATTTCGTCCAGAATTCTATCGAGCTTTTGCCGGTAATATCTCCCACACCAAACTTGCTTTCATTCCATCCTCCGAATGAAAAAGGCTCCCTTGGTACCGGCACACCCACATTCACGCCGATCATTCCTGCACTGGCTTTTTCCATCACATACCTGGCATAGCCGCCATTTTGTGTAAACACACTCGCCGCATTGCCATAGGGGTTTGAGTTTTCAATTTCAATCGCTTTATCCAGGGAGGCCGTTCGCATAATGCTAAGCACCGGGCCAAACACTTCTTCTTTTGCAATCGCCATGTCGGGCTGCACATGATCTATGACCGTCGGTCCAACATAAGTTCCGTTTTCTTTGCCTTCAACTTTTGCACCGCGACCATCAACCAAAACTTTTGCTCCCTGTTGTTCGGCTTCGGTAATATATCTTTCAATCCTCTCTTTTGCTTCTTTGCTGATGACTGCTCCCAAATTTTTTCCCGGAACAATTTTTTTTGCCTCTTCGCAGATCTTATCAATGATGTGATCAATATTTCCCACGCCAACCATTGCAGAAGCAGCCATACATCGCTGGCCTGCGCAGCCACTCATGCTGGCTGCAACATTTTGTGCTGTCATATCAGCTTTTGCATCAGGCAGCACCATTAAATGATTTTTAGCTCCGCCGAGAGCAAGTGCCCGTTTAAAATTATGCGTAGCTCTCTGGTAAACTAATTTGGCAACTTTTGTTGAGCCAACAAATGAAACCGCTTCAATCTTTGGATGATCACAAATAGCTTCGACAATTTCACTGTCGCCATTCACAATATTGAAAACTCCATCAGGTAAACCCGCTTCTTTCAGAAGCATCGCTAATCTTCCGGAACTCAATGGCACCTTTTCCGATGGTTTTAAGATCATGCAATTTCCCAGGGCAATGGCATTGGGAATTGTCCAGTTGGGAACCATGCTGGGAAAGTTGAATGGGACAATAGACGCCACAACACCCAAAGGCACATGTTCAGTTCTGCATTCAACACCTTTGCTTACTTCCAAAACTTCACCAGTGATCAGTTGCGGAAGTGAACAGGCAAATTCGGTAAGTTCAATTGATTTTTCTATTTCGGCAACTGCTTCAGAATAGGTTTTTCCATTTTCTTCCTGAACCATTTCTGCCAGCTCTTTTAAATTTTTTTCAAGCAAATATTTATACCGGAAGAAAACCTGTACTCTTTCCTTTATCGGCATTTTACTCCAGGCCGGAAAGGCAACAAAAGCTGCCTTTACTGCATCATCCAGATCTTTTGCGGTGGACATCGGCACTTTTGAAAGGAAGGTTCCATCAACCGGCGAGATCACATCAAGTGTTCTTAGCGAGGAAGCATTAACAAATTTTCCATTGATATAGTTTTGAACGGGAGAGTACTTCATAAAGCAATAATGTTAGTCTTGAAAAAAGATGGCTGCCCCAAAAACTTTGGAACAGCATTTCTAAAAATAATTAATTTAAACTGAAGTTCAATATATTGCCTCTGCAGTTTCTAACTAAACCGTCAGTATAATGACACCGGAGAGAGAAAACAAACTGAGATCAGTTTTAAGCAAAAGGCAGAACGATATCTCTGTTGTGCTCGAAAATATTTTTGACCCGCACAATATCTCTGCTGTTATGCGTACCTGCGATGCGGTGGGAGTACAGGAAATTTATGTACTGAACACAAAAATCCCCCGCCATAAAAAATGGGGAGCGAAAAGCTCATCCAGTGCCGCAAAATGGCTAACCGCCCACCAGTTTTCCAACGCGGAAGAATGCTTTTCATCACTAAGAAAACGCTATTCAAAAATTTTAACCACCTGTCTCACTGCTGATGCTATAAGTTTGTATGAAATAGATTTTACAGAACCTGTCGCTTTGGTTTTTGGTAATGAACATGCGGGTGTTAGCGAAGAGATCATTGCAATGGCGGATGGAAACTTTGTGATACCGCAGGTCGGCATCATTCAATCACTCAACATCAGCGTTGCCTGCGCCGTTAGCCTGTATGAGGCATTCAGGCAAAAATCATCAGCTGGTCATTATCAACATCAAAAAATAAATGGAAAAGAAGCTGTGAGGTTATTGAAAGAGTGGGGAATGAAGGAACTGAATAATCAATAATGAGTTATTATGAAAAAAGTTTTTGGGTTGGTGGTGTTTTGTATGCTTTGCAACATGATGCAGGCCCAGGAAATAAAAAAGATCAAGATCGTTGAGCTCGAAAAAACAATTAAGGAAAGTAGCCATCCGATGATCATCAGCTTCTGGGCTACTTACTGTGTGCCCTGCCTGGAAGAAATGCCTTACTTCCATGAAATGATAGCGAAATACAAAGACAAAGGATTAAAACTTTTACTGGTAAGCCTTGATTTGCAGGAAGCTTATCCAAAACAAATTATCTCAGTTGCCGGAAAAGTGAAGCTAACAGCTCCCATTGTATGGCTGGATGAAACGGATGCTGATTACTTCTGTCCCAAAATTGACAGCTCATGGTCAGGCGGCCTGCCTTCAACTCTTTTTATTAATAATAAAACCGGTTACCGAAGATTTTACGAAGACGAAGTTTCAAGAGAAAATTTGGAAAAGGAAATTAAAGCTATGCTGAATTTGCAATAGCAAAAAAAACTGAAATTCTTCAACACCATGAGCTTATTCGTCCTCATCCGCCTGGTAAAGCTTTGGTAACAGGTAAAGAAATAATTGTTGCTGCCAGGGCAATTGCAGCCAGAATGCTTCCGATTACGCTGCCAATAGCCATATTTTTTGTATGCAGGTAAAGAATTACCGCAAAAACAATAATGGTAAACAGGCGGCCAATAAAATATTGGGGATCATAAGCCGGTTTTTGTGCCCGGTGTTGGGCAGTGGGTAAAACAGTTGTTGAATTTTTGGATGCACCGTCAAAATATTTCCATAAAAAAAATTCCTGCTCCGGCAGGATTTTTTTGGCATTAGTTTTTTTCTATAATCTTTTTATTGTACAACCAACCGAACGGGTTGTTTTTACTGAAATATCTTTTCCATCCAACAATTCATCAATGGCAATCTTCAAATGCCTGCGGGTAACCTGCTCAGGGCCGTTCTGGTTGTCGTCAATGGCGCCACGGTAAACCAGTTTTCCATCGCTGTTAAACAAAAATATTTCCGGTGTTCTTGTTGCACCGAATGCATCAGCCATTTCAGAATTTTCATCGTACACATATTTCCAACTCATCCTATTTTCTTGCGCATAGCTAATCATGTCTTCATACGAATCGCCATTGTTACGATAAGCTTCATTTGGATTTAAAAGAATTAGCCCCAGGCCCTTTTCTGTGGCATAATTTGAAACTTCATTAATGCGGCTTTGATATTTTTTTACAATGGGGCAGGTATTGCAGGTAAAAATTACCAGCAACCCTTTTTTCGTCATTGCATCATTAAAAGAAAATTCCTTACCACTAATGTCTTTCATTTTCTTTCCCGGGTTAGGAATTGGTGACCCAATTGGTAAGGGGTCAGCACCGGTAAATGAAAGAAGAAGAGCTGCAACAGGCAAAACAGCCAAAATCTTTTTCATGACTGAGTTTTAATGCAGCTAATTTAAATCAATATGAGGATAGGAATATTTTTACAATCATTTTGAGCTACCGCTTGTCAATTTATTTCTTTCATCAACCTCATGTTTTAGTGAGCTGATGCTCACATTCAGCTCAAAGCCGATAAGCAGTACCAGGGAGTTTACATAAATCAGCGACATTAGAATGAGCACTGTGCTGATTGGGCCATAAATTTTGTTGTATGTAGAATAATTATTCAGCCACCAGGAAAAGAGGTTAATAAATACCAGCATAAGTGTAGTTGCCAGCACAGAACCCGGATTAATCAGCCTCCATTTTTTATGTATAAAAGGAGCATGCCGGTATATAAGCGAAATCGAAACAAGAAACAATAAAGCAATAATTACCCAGCGACCGTACTTAATAATCATTTGGGTGGGAACGTCCCTAATTCCCATCCAGCGCAACATAGAACCTTGTAGCATAAGCAAAAAAAGTGAAGCAAACATTAACAGGAAAAGTATAAGAGTTAATTGCAGGGCAATTCCTCTTTTTTCAAGGCCTGTTCTTTTTCGAAAACCCAAATAATTTTTATCGAAGGCATTCATGATTCCCATCATGGCGTTGGAAGAAAAAAACATGGCAAGAATGAAACCAAGGGAAAGCAAATCGTAGCGGGGCTTATTTAGAAAATCATCAATAAAACGAATGATAGCCGCATTGTTTTGTTTTCCGGGAATGACATCCTGTATCAATGCATGTAATTGGTTGATGAACTCTTTTGAAATGGGTAAGTAAGGTATCAGGGTTGCCAGAAAAATAATCATGGGTGGAATGGCCATAATAAAATTGAAAGAAATGGCTGAGGTTCTTTCTGACAATCCTACTTTTCTTAGCTGTTTAAAAAAGAAAAGCACCACATCGTATAAAGGCAATCCATGAAAGCCGGGCAGCAAAATCTTTTTGCTTTGCTTTTCAACCCAACGCACTGCCGGAGAACCTGTGGCTTGTTTTTTTAATTGTTTAAAAGGACTCAAGGATTAGAGTTTTGTTTTGCCCTGCGAATGGAATCCTGCTTATTCTGTGCTTCGGCAAACAGCTTTGCATATTTTTTATGCTCTTCATAGCTGCTGGTAAAAATATGCGAACCTGAAAAATCGCTGTTGGCCACAAAATAATAATAATCTGTTTGGGGAGAGTTCAGCACTTCGTCAATAGTTTCTACCGATGGTGTGCAAATAGGGCCCGGCGGCAGGCCAGCATTTGTGTAAGTATTGTAAGGCGAAGGATAATCAAGATGCTTATACCAAATTCTCTTTAATCCAAAATCTTTCATAGCAAATTTTACAGTGGGGTCGGCTTGCAAAGGCATGCCTTTTTTGATGCGATTGATATAAACACTGGCGATTTTTCCTTTGTCGGATTTTAAGCTTGTTTCTTCTTCAACTATTGAAGCAAGAATATAAACCTGGCGGGGAGTAAGACCTAATGCCTGTGCTTTTTGAAGGCGTTCATCTGTCCAGAATTTTTTTGACTCACCGTAAAGCTTGCTGAAAATAACTGTGGGTGTTGAGTTCCATTTATAAGAATAGGTGTTAGGAATAATTGCCGTCATCCATGTATTGCTGTCGAGCCCATAGTTATGCAAAGAATCCTCATTGTTTAAAAAAGCCATCATAGCTGTTGAATCTGTTTCAAAATCCTTTTCAACACGTCGGGCAAAATCTTCTTTTGTCCTGTATTTCACAATCACAAAATTCACGGGTGTTTGCCGGCCATTTCTCAGCATTCTTACCAGGTTAAAAATGCTCATTCCTTTTTTTATTTCGTATTTGCCTGGTTTAATGTTGTTGTATTTTAATAACTGCCGGGAAACAATGTTGAACCAGGTAGATCGGGGAATAATATTCTGCTTGATAAGATTGTTTACAACTAAATCGTAATTACTGCCGGTATGGATGTAAAAATATTTTCCTTTGGGTGCTTTTACAGTTGGGCCAAAAATGTTATAGGCAGCAAACCCTCCCACAACAATGATCGCAAACGCAACAATCAGCAAAATTCTTTTCATTGGTTAAGTATTTTTTGTGAGTGAAAAGCAAAAGAAAAACATGGAAGATTTGCTTTCATCACAAAGCGTTTAAGAAGCTTTCTTCAAAATAAAATAAAAAACCCTGCCGCAGGCAGGGCTCAAAAAATTTTATAGATAAAATTTATTTAGGCTGTATTGGAGTTGTTAAAGGAGCAGTATTTGCCGGTTGTTGATTTGAGCCGGGATTGGTTCCTACCTGTTCTGTTCTGTCTTTTTGATTAGAACCTGAACCAGTAATAAAAAAACTGGAAACAAGGCATAGAACGCCGATCAAAGCAGCAAATATCCAGGTACCTTTCTCCAGCACGTCTGTAGTTTGCTTTACACCCATAAACTGTGTGCTGAAGCCGGCAATATTTCCTGCCAGGCCACCACCTTTTGGGTTTTGTACAAGAATAATGAAGCCAAGAATTACTGAAGCCAGTACAATCAGGATCACAAACAAAATTGTCATTTCAGGAATTTTTTAATTCTTCAATTAAGCCTGCAAAATAATGGCTTTTAGAGGGATTGAGCAAACTTAATTTGTGATAAATCTCAATGGCTTTTTGCTTGTCTCCCTGTTTAATCCATACTTCTGCCATTGCCTCTGTTACCACTTCATTTTCGCTGATGGAGGTTTGAGCAAGGGATTCAACTTTTTGTTCAGAAGATGTATCAACAGTTTTTGATATTTCAGCAGGAGTGAGCCGTTTCATTACCTTCAGCCATTCAGTAAAACTTTTTAGCTGCCTGCCAAAGCGGTCTGCAGGCTTATCTTCCTGTGCAGGTTTTATTCCCTGCGAAGCAAAGTAATCAACAGCATGATAGGGTTGAAAAGTCAATTCTTCCACTTCGGATTTTGTTTGATTGGTTTCTTCTGCAACATTCATGCTGGGGTTTTTTGTTTCCACTATCACCTCAGCATGATTCAACATTGATTCAGGTTCTGAAGGCTGTAATTCTTCTGCTGGTTGAATAAATTGTACAGCTGATTCAGCTTTTTTCTCAATTATGATAGACTTGCCGGCTTCAGCATTCAATATTTTCTCAAGCAAAAAATTGTCTGGGAAATAAATGGAAAGACTGTCTGCCGCTTTTTCAAACGCTGCAGCATTTTCCGTTTTGTATTTATGGGCAAGTAATAATTGAAAAGGAGAGGAGTAGCTATACTGCGCAGCCAGCTTTTCTAATTCTTCCGTTGAACAATCATCCAGGCTTTCTTTCTGAAAAAATGATTTAGTAAAAAGATGAAGCTCCCCGTTCATGCGATGAAAATATAACAACTTACCATTCTGAAAAAATGCGATTGAAAATATCATCTGTCAGGCTTCGTAAAATTGTTTCTCCCAGTTCCGCTTCGGCAGATTGTAAAGTTTTATTGGCAGAAAAATCAAAGCCGCGGCTGATGTCGTATTGCTTTTCATCGTTTGTTGTTTTGCGTACAACCGTAACATGCACGGTAACGTTCAACTTATTCGTTTCTCCGCGTTGGTTGGCAATGCCGGAAGTGGTTACAGAGTAATCAGAAATGTAAGCATTCACCGTCCAGTCAGCATCTTCGCTGTTTACCTGTGTTAACTTGGTTTGCCCGGTAATTTTTTGTTTAAGTCTGTCGGTAAGCTGCGGGCTTAGCTGAGGGTTAATATATCTTGCCCTGTTTTCAATAATATTCACCCGAATGGTTTTTACATCTGCAGGAATAGAAACATCATTAAACCCATAGCGTACAGATGTGCATCCACAGCCTGTTACCAGTATAAAAAGAAATGCATAGAGCAGGATATAAAAATATGAACTGCCTATGTTTTGAAATTGCATGAATGCTTTTGTTTTAGAATCACTCATTCTCACTCTTCAATGTTGTATTCTTTCAACTTGCGGTATAATGTTCTTTCGCTGATGCCAAGATCAAGGGCTGCATCTTTTCGTTTACCTCTGTGCTTTTTTAATGCTTTTATGATCAGCTCTTTTTCCTTGTCCATTATGTTTAGGCTTTCTTCTACTTCTTCATGGTCATGAATATTTCCGGTATGTACCAACACCGGCTGTGCAGGCTGATAAACCGGCTGAGCTTGTGCTGCCGGTATCAGTTCATGCGGTTTTGCTTCATTCAATTGATTAATCAAATGCTGATTTTGTGCAACTAAGGATGGGTTTTGTAAAACTTCCAGGAACATTTTCTTCAATTCTGTTACGTCTTTTTTCATATCAAAAAAAAGCTTGTACAAAATTTCTCTTTCGTTTGCAAACTCATGCGGCTGCCCATTAGTATTTGCTAGTACAGGAAGCCTGTTTTCATTATGCTGCGGCAAAAATTTTCTTAGCCCGGCAGCGGTTACAATTTTATCCTGTGAAAGAACTGATATCTGCTCTGCAATATTCTTCAATTCACGAACATTGCCGGGCCAGGGATAGTTTATTAACAGGTTTTTAGCGTCATCATCCACCTGCACAGGAGCTGTTTTATATTTTTCAGCAAAGTCAACAGCAAATTTTCTGAACAATAAAATAATGTCTTCTTTCCTGTCTTTTAATGCAGGCACACGAATAGGCACGGTGTTAAGCCGGTAATAAAGATCTTGCCTGAATTTTCCCTGGTTAACCAGTTCCAGCAAATCTTTATTAGTGGCTGCAATAACTCTAACATCTGTTTTCTGAACTTTTGAAGAGCCTACCCGAATGAATTCACCTGTTTCCAGCACACGAAGCAACCTTGCCTGTGTACCCAATGGCATTTCGCCAATCTCATCTAAAAAAATTGTTCCGCCATTCACAGTTTCAAAATAACCTTTACGGCTGTCAACAGCACCGGTGAAAGAACCTTTTTCATGACCAAACAATTCCGAGTCAATGGTTCCTTCCGGAATGGCGCCACAGTTTACGGCTATAAATGCATTATGTTTTCTGGCTGATAAACTATGAATAATGGAAGAAAAAGCTTCTTTACCCACACCGCTTTCTCCAAAAATTAAAACAGTCAGATCAGTGTTTGCAACCTGTACCGCAACCTGCAGTGCATAGTTAAGAGCAGGAGAATTGCCAATAATTCCAAACCTGTTTTTTATACTTTGTATATCCATATTTAAATCTTCAATCTATATTTTAATCTGCTGTTATTTCACCAAGTAAAGTGGCCTGTGTGCAATCTTGCACTAAAACACTTACATAATCTCCTTTGTTCAGCTGGTAATTGCCTTTTGGAAAAACCACTACTTTGTTCTGCGAATTTCTGCCCATCCAGTCTTTATCGCTTCGTTTGCTATCACCTTCAATTAAAACCTTGAACGTTTTGCCAATATCTTTTTGATTGCTTTGAAGAGACAGTTTATTTTGTAATTCCACAATCTCAGTAAGCCTTTTCTTTTTTATTTCTTCAGGAATATTATCCCGGTAACGACGCTGTGCCAGTGTGCTGGGCCGTTCACTATAAATAAACATATAGCTCATGTCGTAGCCGGAATATTCCATAATGCTCAAAGTATCCTGATGATCTTCTTCTGTTTCCGTACAAAATCCCGCTATCACATCCGAGCTAATGCCGCAATCCGGCAAAATTTCCCGGATACGTTTAACTTTGGCCATGTACCATTCACGGGTGTAAGTGCGGTTCATCAATTGTAATATTCGTGTTGATCCGCTTTGTACCGGCAAATGAATGTATTTGCAGATGTTTTCATACTTCGCCATGGTATGTAAAACATCATCGGTAATATCTTTTGGATGTGAAGTGGAGAAACGGATACGCAGCAATGGAGAAATCAAGGCCACTTTTTCAAGAAGCTTTGCAAAGGTTACAACCTCGTCTTTGCTTTCATCAACAAAATAATAGCTGTCCACATTTTGCCCCAGCAGGGTTACTTCCCGAAAGCCGTTTTCAAAAAGCTGACGGCATTCATTTAAGATGGATTCGGCATCACGGCTTCTTTCTCTTCCACGGGTAAACGGCACAACACAAAAAGAACACATATTGTTGCAGCCACGCATAATGCTTACAAAAGCAGTTACACCATTACTATCCAACCTTACCGGTGAAATATCAGCATAGGTTTCATCACGGCTCAGCAAAACATTCACTCCTTTTTGGCCGGTTTGGGCTTCTTCAACCAAAGCAGGTAACGAGCGGTAAGCATCAGGGCCTACAACTATATCAACCAGCTTTTCTTCCTCTAAAAATTTCGATTTTAATCTTTCTGCCATGCAGCCCAGCACACCTACAAGCATGCCTGGCTTTTTTTCTTTTATTTTTTTGAATTCAGTAAGGCGTTTTCTAACGGTTTGTTCTGCTTTTTCGCGAATAGAGCAGGTGTTAATCAATACCAGGTCGGCCTCCTCAAAATTGCGGGTAGCGCCAAAGCCTTCTTTATTTAAAATAGAAGCAACAATTTCGCTATCTGAAAAATTCATTTGACAGCCATAACTTTCTATATAAAAGCGTTTGGCATATTCATTAGGCTCGTTCGCAAAAGGAGCATAGGCTTCTCCCTGCCTTGTTTCATCATGCACCCGATGGCTATCAGGTTTTTTGGTCACTGCATCAAGCATTCTGCAAAAAGATTTGGGCAGCGAAGATACAAAACAAAGCGGGGTTAATGCCAGTCTGACAGTAAAAGACATCTTTCTTTAACCCTTTAAATAAGAATTTCTGTGAAAGCGACAGTTCTGCCGGTCGTCTACCGTCTATCTGTATATTTTTGCACCTTATTTTCAAAACCTTGAAGCAATTATCTCTTTTTCTAACCTTAACCGTCTTTTTCCTAACTGCAAATTCACAAACCGGCATTATCGCAGGTAATGTTCTTGACAGCACTAAAAAGGCTCTGACGGGTGTATCTGTTGAACTGGTTCCGTTTTCAGACAGCAATGCCAGCCGTAAAACGATTACCGATAAAAACGGTGGTTTTTTAATTGATAAAATTTCTTTTGGGTATTACAGGCTCAGTTTTTCTTATGTTGGGTTTCAAAAACTCACAATTGACAGCATTTACTTTAGGCCAGAAAGATTTGATTTTAACCTGAATGATATTTTTTTAAAAAGAAGCTCATCTTCAGAAAAGCTGCAGGAAGTTGTTGTGTATGCAGAAAAGCCAATAATTCAAAGTAAAGATGGCAACATTACTTTCAATGCAGGAGAGTCGGCTTTAAGTGCCGGAAGCAATGCCAGCGAACTTTTGCAAAATGTGCCGCTGGTTACGAAAGATCCCAATGGAAAAATTTTGGTAAGAGGAAAAGAGCCAAAGATTTTAATAGATGATAAGCCGGTTGAATTAAATCTTCAGCAGTTGCAGGACCTGCTGGAATCAATGCCGGGGAGTTCAATTGAAAAAATTGAAGTGCTTACCAACCCTCCGCCGCAATATGCAAATGAACAGGGCGGAGTCATCAATATTGTTACTAAAAAAGGCAGGGTAGGCATGAGCGGCCGCTTATCGGTTTCGGCAGGGACAAGAGGAGAGTATTCAGTAAACGGAAATTTTACTTATCGTAAAAAAGGCCTGGCAATTACCATAACGGCAGGCACAGGTT
>PSMD01000004.1:75503-77498 GCA_040289925.1 Chitinophagaceae bacterium
CAGCGGCTATTCTGTTCGTGAAAATATTTATGCTGACTCATCCAACTTTTTCAATACTTCAAATTTTTACCGCAATAAAAACCTGCGGCCAAACCTGAGAGCAAATATTGATTATGATCTTTCAAAAAATCATTTGCTGAACGTGGTGTTGCACTACAACCAAAATGATTACGGCAACAGCAATACTATTGAATACAGAAACATAAACCGGTTGGGTGAAACCTATACGCTAAGTGAAAGGTTGATAAAAAGCGAAGGGGATAATTACAGCCCGAGCCTGACTGCTACTTATACTTACAAAACAAATGATGGCAGCAGCATAAAAATTATTTCAGGCATTGCTTATTCAAATAATGAAAACAACAGGGATTTTTATCAACAATATTTTTACCCGGATCATACACCAACCGGTACGGATTCTACCCAACAACAATTGAATGACACAAAAATCTGGAGCTACAATAACAGGGTTAGTTACGATAAGCCGCTGAAGAATAAAAAAACGTTTTTGTCTTTCGGCGGATTTTATACCAGGTCAAATAACGAAGTTAGCATTGACGCAAGCTATTTGAAAAAGCCTGATGACATAATGGTGAAAATGGATTTGCTAAGCAATCATTTCTTTTTTCATCAAACCGTTACAAACCTGCAGGGTTCTGTAAAACAAATTTTGAAAGAAAATTTCAGCATTACAGCCGGGCTTTCTGCGGAGCAAACGCAAATATGGTTTGAGCTGTTAAAGGAAAATAAGGAGGTAAAAAACACTTACTGGACTTATTTGCCTTTTGGCACCATCAACCGAAACTGGAAAGATAAACTGAATCTTACATGTTCATACCGCAGAACTATACGCAGGCCGGGTGTGAACGAGTTAAACCCTACAATTGATTTTTCTGATCCCTATAACATTCGTTTTGGAAATGCAAACCTGGAAGCTTCCACCTCTCACAATTTTGATTTGGTGGCGGGCCGTACCCACACAAAGTATTTTGTAAACCTTGGGCTGGGCTACAATATTGTTGAGGATATTTTTAGCCAGGTAAGAACCTTGCTGCCCGATGGAAAAACACAAATAACCTGGGAAAACATCAGCGGAAGAAAAGAATATGAAATAAGCACCTGGAATGGTTATACCATCAGTAAAAAATTAAAGCTAAACCTGAGTGCCAGCTATGTGTATAGCCATTACAGCAAGTTTGAAAAGGAAGTCAAAAAATTCAGAGACGGAGGTTCGTTTACTTCTAATTTGAACAGCAGCTTCAATCCTTCTGATGTATGGAGCTTTAATGAAAGCATTACGCTTAACCACTTTGCAAACCCACAGGGTTTTGCCCGCTGGACAACCCGAATGAATTTAGGTGTGCAAAGAAAACTGCTGGATAAAAAGCTAACCATCACTTTTAATGTAATTGACCCCTTTGTGCAGCAAAAAATTACCAACTATACATTCGGGCCCAATTTTAATTTTAAAAGCTTCAGTACTACCCAAACAAGAAACTTCAGGCTAAGTGTAGCATACAATTTCAATAAGAAGGCTCCTGCGGTAATTAAAACAAAGAAGTAGAAAAAGAGCGGAAGACGGGACTCGAATGCCGACGCAAAGTCGGCACCGAGACCGGCTAAAGCCGCGTCTCGGCCCGCTAAATATATTTCTCCATAAATTTTATAAGTTTTTCTTTGTTCAGGTTTTTTAGTTTTTTCTCCAGGATCACTGCTTCACTTCTTGAGCTTTTTTCAATAACACATTTTAGTATCCATGGCAAATAAGGTTGGGTAAATTTTTCCAAACCGTTGTTGTGTCTTTTCAATCGATTATCTATATCCTGGGTTTGACCAATGTAGAATTTTCCAGCAGTTTCACTGAAAAGTACATAAACAAAGAAAGGCATGAGCGGAAGACGGGACTCGAACCCGCTACCTAAAGCTTGGGAAGCTTTCGCTCTACCAGGTGAGCTACTTCCGCTAATTATTTTTTGCGGTGAGTGCCGACGCTTA
>PSMD01000004.1:77602-87913 GCA_040289925.1 Chitinophagaceae bacterium
GACTACTTCCGCTAATTATTTCTGACGATGAGTGTCGATGTTTACCACTAATTTATCAAACAGTGTTCTGAATTAAAACTCTTTTGGCTATCCAGCTATTCTTAACCGGTACAATCCATGCTTCTTCTAATTCTTTTTTTGTTTGTACCACATTGTTGAAGTAAAGGGTTTCGCCGGTGAGAAAGCCATTATCGAATGCATATTGCACCTGGTTCATAGGCAACAACTGCACTTTGTTTTTTACCACAAAAGCAAGAGTAGTTCTGTCAAACAGGTTAACGCCAAATTTTTGTTCAAGGGATTTTATAAATCTCACAGAGCTGTCTGTGCTGCAACCGCCAACGCCTGTCACAGTTTCATCAGCCATCAAAACAATGAACTGTCCAAAAAATAAATAGCCTGCTGCTTTTACAGGAGCGCCATGATTTTGCCAATTAGCAGTAAATTCTTTCAGCAATACTTCTAATTCTAATGATTCACCTAAACTAAATAAACGGCTGGCCTGGTAAACCCACACTTTGGAATCAGGATGAAAACTACCGTCGAGAAGGTATTTATATTCAAGGTTCATGCTGCTAAATTACGCCACAATCCTCATGAATGCAGATCTCAGAACCGACTAATGAAAATTTTATTGTAAGCTGGGCTTACAGTCGTGAAGAATGGAAGACATTCAGCCGCTGGCAGGCTAAACAAAACGGTTTTTTTCATTATATCCTCATTGTTCTCTTTGCAAAAAAACAATTCGCATCAGGCGTTCAGCTCACTTCCAATTCAGTTCATCTTGGCAGGCAGGCCGTTGTGTTCAGTAATGAAGAAAATGAATTGAGAAGAATAGACATACACGATAAAGGCAAGTTCAACCTTATGAACATTGCCTTTCGAAACAAGGCAAGCCATCAAATTACAGAGATTAAATTCCCCATTCCCAAAGGCCGGTTAAAAGAGGCTATTGTGCTGCGGGAAAGATTGCTTGGCCGCTGAGTTTTTCTTTTTCATGATATTATACAAACCACAGGTAACAAAACTTTCGCTTGGTTGATGTATTAGTGTTATTAACATTCAAAACACTAAAATAAATAATCATGAAAAAGAGAATTTATTCAATCCTATGTGCAGTTGCTATCGTTTTTGTGGCGCTGGTTTCCTGTAAAAAAGAAATTTGCCAGCAACAAAATCATCAGGAACAGCTTGTTCCCAAATATTCAACCCTTCAGCAGTTTAAAGAAGGAATTGCCCAGGTTGCACAGTTGCTGCAGAGCTACCGCATCAATGCATACCTGGATACTTTGCCTAACGGTTATCCGAATGTGAACGGCCCCAAAACAGCCTTAGCAGGTTTTGCTTATTCAATTCTTGAAAAGCTAAACGGCAATCAGCAACAGGTTCAATCTGCCGTGTATGATGTTTTTCATTTTGATGAAGCTACATTTTCACTTATTTCTTACATCATGAAAGCACAAATGGCTGGTGAAATATCTGCACAAACTGCCGCTTACATTCTTTCATTTATTCCTTTGCCTCCAATTCCTGTTCCCGGTTTTAATCCTCCTGTAGTAAATGCAGATACTGCAACTGGTGATTGCTGCAAAGACAATGTTTGTGATCCAAAAATTAAGATTCGTGTTACATGGAGCTACAAACCTCCCTGCGGCAATTATGAAAAGAAAACTTCTGGTTATGCAGCTAATAATACTTTAACCGGGATGAGCGGTGGTAAAATGTTTCGCTTTGATGCTGAAGTTACCGGTTGTCCTTGCCCGGGCACATGGACAAGCACAGTAACTGCCCCTGCTGCCGCAAGCTATGGAACTGGTGGTAGCAGTAGTTCAATCACTTTACTTCCGGTTTCTGCAGGCACTTATACTATCACTTTCACTTATAAAGTTTGCGATAAAACATTTTCTAAAACCTTCACCCTCGGCATTGGTTAATATCCCTTCCTGTTTACTCCTTAAACATCCCGCTAACCGGCGGGATATTTTTTTTGCTGGCATCCTGCGCAACTAAAATTGCGATGTATGGAATTGTAATTTTTTAAGCGTTGGAAGATTGAATTGATTAATTGATATATTTTACTCTTAAAATCAGCAACCAATGAAAAAGTATTTTTTTCTTGCCTCAATTACGGCCAGTGTATTTGTATTAACCAATTGCCACAGCACAAAAAAAGCTGCCACTGAACCTGTGGTTGCCAAAGCTACTTATCAAACTGATGTACAAAACCTCGTGTTGAATAATTGCTCTCCCTGTCACATTCATGCAAAAGGTGGTAGGGTAAAGCCGCTTGATACTTACGATGCTTTAAAAGCCAATATTGATGAGGTTATTCATCGCATACAGTTAAATCCCGGTGATAAAGGCTTTATGCCATTCAAGAGAGCAAAACTGAGTGACAGCACCATCAATGTATTTAAGAAGTGGAGAGATGACGGGTTACTGAACTAAAAGTGAAGTTCATTTTTTTTGAATAATGCTTTACAAAACCGTAAAAAGAGAGAAGGGATCAATATAAACACCTTTTCTTTTTTTTATTTTTCTTTTGGGTTAGTAATTAAATCTCTTTTTCTCTTAGCCCTAATGCGCAACTTTTATATAACCCCAGTCGGCTCTTTGTTTGCTGATGATTTCATAAATACCGTCTGGCACCGTTTGTATGCCGGGCAGCAACTGGCTTTTGTCAATTTTTTGATTGGCTAATGCTACCGAGCAAACTCTAAAGCTCATGTTTTTATTGTTTAAAAGCGTAGCCACATCTGCTGATACAACCGATCTTCCGTTAACTGCAAGTGCAGTGCCGGGGCCATAGATCACAATTTCCACCTGGGCGGTTGGTTCGGCAATTAAAATCTCGTTGGCCCAGCGTATAGCCATTTGCTGCGAAAGACTGTCACGGCTGGTAAGATCAATAACTACTTTATAATCTTTTTGGCAAATACCTGTGCACTAACAAACAGGCAGGCAGCCAGTAATATTTTTTTCATATGCTTTGTTTTGGAGGTGATGAATAAAAAGACTTTCTTAAAGGTAAAAATTCTCACTTACAATAAAAGATAAGTAAAACTCAGCTATGGCCTTTGTTTGATTGTATTTGTGCGTGAAAGCAACAGCAATATCCAAAGAAAAGAAAAAGCCATCCGCAAATTCCTGTATTATTTCCCCAAAGGTTTTAAAGGGCAGAAATACGTTAGTTGGGAAAGAGATTACCAATGGCAGGCTCAAGTAGCCTGGCTGGAAGGATTGAATAAAAAAAGAATTTCAAGGGTTGATGGCAGAAAATGAATTTGAGGAAATTGCTGCCAGGGCTATCCGTCTCGAGTCCCGTACAAACCTTTTATTTTCTTTTGAAAAGATGGCATTGCGTGATGCTGTAAAAACTTCCGCATCTACAAAACGCTTTGCCGAAGGTTTATTTGACTATGTGTATGGAAAAGGCAGCATGCAAAAGCGATACGAAAATTTTACAGCCGCATTGGATTCTTTGTCAAGAAAACAAACAAGAGTAACCACATGGCCTTTACAAAAAGTTTTTGGGTTTATTGGTGATCCGCAGCAGCATATTTTTTTTAAAACCGGTTGTAACAAGAACAGCCGCAAAAAAATGGGGCTTCGATTTTCAATATCACTCAAGACCAAACTGGAACAGTTATCAAAGCCTGCTTCATTTTGCTGAAGAAATAAAACATGAAATTTCAGATCTGCAACCTGCAGATATGATAGACCTGCAATCATTCATTTGGGTATTGGGTTCTGAGGAATCTCCCGTTTAAGTTTTTTTTCTGCATGTATTCCAAAAAGTAAATAGCTGTTTTAATAAAGAATTTCTGGACAAGTCTTGGACTTTACCTGAAATCTTTACGCAATGCAGAAGGTGATGAAGTGAACTGGCTGAATTATAAAACAGGTATCAGGGGCATTTATTTCAGAATGGATGCTGACACAGAAAAAGCCTCCATCTGTATTGAAATTGTTCATGACGATGCTGAACAGTGGGATAAACATTTTTCAGCCTTTCTTCAATACAAACAATTACTGCATCAATTTTTAAATGAAGATTGGAACTGGCAACGGCTTGCTATGGATGAGCACAACAAATCTCTCAGCCGTATTTATAAAGAATTAAAGGGTGTGAATGTACTGGATACATCCTGCTGGCCGGCTATCATTTTTTTAAAGCCACGCATTGTTGCCCTTGATGAATTTTGGGTGGTGGTGAAAGAAAATTTTCAGCAGCTTTAAGGATTGGTTTATTTTGTAACCATGACAGCTATCGTCACCAACATCAAACAACTGGTGGGAGTAAGACAGGAGAATAAATTATTGAGAGGAAAAGAGCTGGCTGAATTACCTGTTCTTAATAATGCTTACCTGGTTATAGAGGATGGAATCATCGCCGAATTTGGAGAAATGAAGAATTTGAAACCTCAAACTTCAAATCTTAAACATCAAATAGATGCCAGCGGGCAATTTGTACTTCCGGCCTGGTGCGACAGCCATACCCATTTGATATTTGCAGCCAGCAGGGAAGAAGAGTTTGTTGATAAAATAAAAGGACTGAGCTATGCTGAGATTGCCGCCAAAGGTGGCGGCATCCTGAATTCAGCGAGGAAATTAAATGAGGCTACAGAAGATGAGTTGTTTAACCTTGCATGGAAAAGATTGGAGGAAGTGAGCAAACTGGGTACGGCGGCGATTGAAATAAAAAGCGGTTACGGACTTTCGGTGGAAGGTGAATTAAAAATGCTGCGGGTAATAAAAAAACTGAAAGAAAAATCCTCTCTTTCTATTAAAGCCACTTTCCTTGGGGCGCATACTTACCCGCAACAATACAAAGAAAATCACCAGAGCTATATTGATCTTATCATTAACGAAATGCTGCCGGTTGTTGCTAGGGAAAAACTGGCGGATTACATTGATGTGTTTTGTGAAACCGGTTTTTTTTCACCGCAGGAAATGGAAACCATTTGCAAAGCGGGCATGAGCTATGGATTAAAACCAAAGCTGCACATCAACCAGCTTAATTCAATTGGAGGAATTGAAACGGCAATAAAACTCAATGCAATTTCTGTTGATCATTTGGAAACAATGACTGATGAGGACATCAATCATCTTGCCCATTCGCAGAGCATTGGTACCTTGTTACCTACGGCTGCCTTTTTCCTGAGAATGCCTTTTCAGCCGGCAAGGCAATTAATTGATGCAGGTTGCGCTGTTGCGTTAGCTTCTGACTACAATCCAGGTTCCTCACCCAGCGGCAATATGAATTTTGTTGTGGCGTTAAGTTGCATTCAAATGAAAATGTTGCCTGAAGAAGCGATTAATGCCGCAACTATTAATAGTGCTTATTCCCTGGAGTTGGAAAAAGAAGTGGGAAGCATTACCGTGGGTAAAAAAGCCAATCTCATTTTCACCAAACCCATACCATCACTGGCTTATTTCCCTTATGCGTTTGGAAGTAATTTGGTGGAGAGGGTGATGATAAAAGGTGAACCTATAGAATAATACATCTTTACAGAATTCTCTTTACAATATCTTAGCCACTCCAAAATCATATTATGCAGTTGATTGAATGCGTTCCCAATTTTAGCGAAGGAAGAGACCTGTCCATAATCAAGCAAATAACTGATGAAATAGAATTAACCGAAGGTGTTCGGTTATTGAATGTTGACCCCGGTAAAGCCACCAACCGCACCGTCGTAACATTTGTTGGCTCACCGGCTGCCGTAGTTGAAGCTGCTTATCGTGCCATTAAAAAAGCTGGTGAGCTCATTGACATGAGCAAACACAAAGGCGAACATCCACGCATGGGGGCTACCGATGTTTGTCCGCTTATTCCCATTGCAAATATCAGCATGGAAGAAACAGCAGCCTGGGCACAGCAACTGGCAAAACGGGTGGGAGAAGAGTTGCTGATTCCTGTTTACTTATACGAGGCAGCACAACCAAATAAGGAACGCAGCAATTTGTCCGTGATCCGTTCAGGAGAGTATGAAGGGTTTTTTAAAAAAATAAAACTGCCGGAGTGGAAACCGGATTTTGGTCCGGAAGAATTTGACGCCAAACGTGGCGCCACTGTAATTGGTGCAAGAGATTTTTTGGTGGCTTACAATGTCAATCTCAACACAACTTCAACCCGCAGGGCAAACGCCATTGCTTTTGATGTGCGTGAAGCAGGAAGAAAAGTGAAGAATGAAAAAGGAGAGGAGGTTGTGCAGCCGGGAAGTTTAAAATCTGTGAAGGCTATTGGCTGGTATATTAAAGAATACGGTATTGCTCAAATTTCAATGAACCTGACGAACATTCATGTAACGCCTGTTCACATTGCTTTTGACGAGGTTTGTAAAAAAGCAGATGCCAGGGGAATACGGGTAACGGGCAGTGAGCTGGTGGGTTTAATTCCTTTGAAAGCAATGCTGGATGCAGGCAAATATTTTCTGCGCAAGCAAAAACGTTCAACCGGTGTTTCGGAAAAAGAATTGATTCGCATTGCCATAAAGTCTATGGGGCTTGATGAGTTGTCTCCGTTCAAACCGGAAGAAAGAATAATTGAGTACATGCTGAAAGAAAAGGCAGACAGTAGGCTGGTGAGTATGTCACTTACCGATTTTGCAGATGAAACGGCAAGTGAATCCCCTGCGCCGGGTGGTGGCTCTATTTCAGCTTACGTGGGTGCATTGGGTGCTGCATTGGCCACAATGGTGGCTAATCTCTCTTCTCATAAAAAAGGTTGGGATGAAAGATGGGAAGAGTTTAGTAACTGGGCAGAAAAAGGGAACTCTTATACATCTGAATTGGTAAAACTGGTTGATGCCGATACAAAAGCTTTCAACCAGATTATGGCTGCTTTACCGAAATCAACCGATGAAGAAAAAGCAGCGAGGAGTAAAGCCATACAGGAAGCAACAAAGCTGGCTATTGAAATACCTTACAACGTTATGCAGGCAGCATATGGAAGTATGGAAGTAATAAAAGCCATGGTAGAGATGGGTAATCCAAATTCAGTTTCTGATGCAGGCGTGGGGGTATTGTGTGCAAGGGCGGCGGTAATGGGTGCGTTTATGAATGTGCGGATAAATGCAGCGGGATATGATGACAAAAGTTTTGTTAACGACATTTTAAAAAAAGGAAGAGAGATAGAAAAAAATACAATTGCTCTGGAAGCAGAAATTTTGAAAACAGTGAATGAGAAGATTGGTGTGTAGAGATTTCTTTTGTAAAATCTCTTTGCCTGTAACTTTGAACGATGACTACCGGAAACGAAATAAAAAAAACAGCCACCCGGCACTTAAAGGTCTGCAACAAGCAGAATGTACTTTCATTAACTAAATTGCGCCGCTTTGAGACCAAGCTCGGCGAAAGAATTTTAGTGGTGGCGGATGATAGAGACCTGGAGACATCTATAAAAAAATCACCGGCAAAATTTGTCCTGGTCGGTATTCCTGAAGACATCGGCAACAAAGCCAACGCCGGCTCCGGTGGTGCCGATACGGCCTGGCTTCCTTTTCTGCAGAGTTTTCTCAATATTCAAAGCAATGATTTTTTGGATGGCCAGGAATTAATGCTCCTTGGCCATTTTGATTTTGGCGACATACAATATTTAATAGACACCACCGCAAAATCGGAAGAAGAGAAAATAGAAGCTTACCGCCATGCTGTAAACACAATTGATGAAGAAGTTGAAATGCTGGTGAAGATCATCACTCAGGCAAGAAAAATTCCCATTGTGATTGGCGGCGGGCATAACAATGCTTACCCATTAATAAAAGGTGCTGCCAAAGGATGGCATAAAGCGGAAGTTATTCCTTTGGCACAGATTAACTGCATTAACCTGGACGCACATACAGATTACCGCCCCGCAGAAGGAAGGCACAGTGGCAATGCGTTTCGCTATGCAGTAGAAGATGGCTACCTGCAGAAATATTGCATCATCGGCATTCACGAAAACTATGTTCAGCAAAATGTTTGGGTTAATATTGTCAACAATCCTTTTTTTGACTGCATAACTTTTGAAGATATTTTTCTGCATGAAAAAAGAACTTTTATGCAGGCGGTAGCCCATGCAACCGGATTTACAGAAGACAGTCTCTGCGGAATTGAACTCGATCTTGACAGCATTCAAAATGTTTTAAGCAGTGCCGTTTCGCCGGTTGGCATTACGCCGCTGCATGCCCGGCAGTATGTTAGTTATGCTGCGTCAGATTGCAAGCCTGCCTACCTGCATATATGCGAAGGCGCCACCCGCCTGAGTGATGGACGAACAGATGCCTTAACCGGAAAGCTGATCAGCTACCTGGTGAGTGATTTTGTAAAGACAACAGTTCAGCCTGAATAACCGATTTGATGGAAAATGAAATGTTTTCTGCTGTTGGCGTTTTTGCTCTTGTCTTAACAATTTTTCGGGCAAGATGAATTTGCTGCTTCAGTATTTTACCGGGAGTTTCAGGCCGTTTATCAGCAAGCCGCCACCGGCTTTACCGCTTTCAAATGCAGAAGAACAGAAAACAATTTCCAG
This sequence comes from Chitinophagaceae bacterium, assembly GCA_040289925.1. Taxonomy (GTDB): domain Bacteria; phylum Bacteroidota; class Bacteroidia; order Chitinophagales; family Chitinophagaceae; genus VBAU01. The sequence continues at coordinate 86,115 of PSMD01000004.1, forward strand.
GAAGAATATGAATTGAAACATCTGTTACCCTAAGCCAATTCAGGCAAACTCATTATTTCAGCAGCCGGCCGTCCATTCGGAGTTTATGAATTTTCTGCGTCGAAAAAAAACAGGAAATTTTTGCAAGAGCAGCCAGCCTGAGAAAGGCCATTATACAGGCCTTGCAAATGCCGGTGGTAACTAAAACCATTACGCAATCCTGGCAAAAGGATATTTTGTCTGATACCTATTTTTTTATTGGAAGAGAGGATAGCAGCACGGCAAATGTTTTTTTTCTTACAAGGATTATTACTACAGCTAATGGAAAATATTTCGTGGCCTTGTACGTAAATGCCCGGCAATAATTAAGATGAATTTTCCAGCTCCATGATTTTCTCAAAAACCTGCTCGTATTCAAAATTCAGGTTCACCAATTCTTCGGAAACTTTTTTATATCCATTCTCCGTTTCTAAAAACTTGTTTTTATCTGCATAAGTTTCCGGGTTAGCCAGTGCAGCTTCCAGCTTTTGTTTCTGCTGACTACAGGCGGCAATTTTTTCTTCCAGCTGCTGAAACCTCTTCTGCAGCCTCTGTAATTGTTTCTTTACTGATGATTGAACAGCCTTGTTTGCTGGCTTTGAAGATGACAGTTCAGGTTTTTGTGTTTTCTCTTTTTTGGTTTGCTCTTTATTGGTCTCTATAATTTTTTTTGCGTTTTCTTCCATCCGCTTTTTCCAGTCCACCCATTCTTCATATCCACCTTTAAATTCTTTAACCTGGTGATCAACAATCTCCCAAATCTTATTGGCTGTTTTTGAAATGAAATACCGGTCGTGGCTAACAAGAATGAAGCTGCCTTCGTAATTGTTCAGGGCGTCTATCAGCAATTCACAACTGTGTATGTCAAGATGGTTAGTAGGTTCATCCAGCAACAAAAAATTAGCCTTGCTGATAATTGTTTTTGCAAGGGCCACTCTTGCTTTTTCACCACCGCTTAGCACCTTTATTTTCTTTTCTACTTCATCACCGCTAAACAAAAAACAACCGAGCAATGTCCGCAGTTCCAATTCAGTTTTTTGGCTGCTGCACTCCTTCATTTCATCTATTATTGTGTTTTGCACATTCAATGCTTCCAACTGATGCTGTGCATAAAAAGCCTCTTCAACATTATGTCCCCATTTTCTTTCACCGGAAAAATTTTCTGTTCCTGCAATAATGCGCAGCAGGGTAGATTTTCCTTTTCCGTTTGCACCAATCAATGCAATTTTATCACCACGTTCAATTTCTGCAAAAGCATTTTCCAGAATGATGTTTTCGCCAAATTTTTTTGAAATATTTTTCAGCTCTACCAAAACTTTACCGGGTATTTTATCAATTCTGAAGTTGATCTTAATATTCGGACGTTCTATTTCTGGCTCTTCAATTCTATCGAGCTTTTCCAGTTTTTTTATGAGGCTTTGGGCCATGCTGGCTTTACTGGCTTTTGCCCGAAAACGTTCTACTAGTCTTTCATTTTGCCTGATGTAATCCTGCTGATTTTCGAAAGCTTTTTGCTGTAGGTCAATCCGGATAGCTTTTTCTTTTTCATAAAAATTATAATTGCCGCTGTAGAAGTGAAGTTTCTGCTGGTACAGCTCCACAATTTTGGTAACCATCCGGTTTAAAAAATATTTGTCGTGGCTCACAATTAGCACGGCGCCCTGGTAGTGTTGTAAATATTTTTCCAGCCATTCAATAGAAGGAAGGTCAAGGTGGTTTGTTGGCTCATCAAGCAATAAAAGATCTGGTTGCTGCAAAATCATCTTAGCCAGCAATACTCT
>PSMD01000004.1:87923-93021 GCA_040289925.1 Chitinophagaceae bacterium
CGCCAGCCGCCACTAAATTCACGATAAGGTCTTAGCAAATCGCTGTTGGTAAAGCCAAGGCCCTGCAGCACTTCTTCGGTTTTGTGGTGAATGGTGTAACCACCCAGCAATTCCAACTTATGCAATTTATCTGTGTACTGATGCAGCAGGGCTTCATCAGAATTTTTTTCAAGGCGAATGGATAGGTCTTCAATTTCTTTTTCTAACTGAAGAATGTTTTCAAAAGCACCCAGTGCAACATCAAGAATAGAATCGTTTGTATCAAAACTCAGCAAATCCTGGTGCAAATAACCAATGCTGATGCCGCGGCTTCGTTCCACCGTTCCGGCAGAAGGCTGGTAATCGCCTACCAGCAATTTTAATAAAGTTGATTTACCGGTTCCGTTGTAGCCAATCAGGCCAATTCTTTCATTGGGCTGAATATGCCAGGTGGCATCCTCCACAATGACACGGGCACCAAATTCAAAGGTTACATTTTGTAGTCCGGCCAGCATGAAATTAAAATTGAAATTTCCAAAAAAGTGGAAAGAATTTGCAAAAATAACAATAACGAATACGAAAACAGGATTGAACTATTTTTGCTGAGTAAAACAATGAAATGAAAAAAGTATTTCTGATTTACGGCGTTTTGATTGCGGCGATTTTGGTGGTTTATTTCGGGTTTATAAGCGGAGGAAAAAGGCATTTTGAAAAATCAAAAGCAAAAGCTCTTGAAGTAAGCCAGCATAGCAAAGAATTTAATGAAGCAGTTGATAAGCTGATGACTGCTTATTATAGCATGACTGAAGCCTTTGTAAACTGGGATAGTGTATCAGTTAATAATTATGCGAACGAATTAAAACTGGCTATTGACAGCCTGAAGCTGGATGATTTAAAAAAAGACACAGCCATTTATGAAACGGCTTTTGCCACCTGGGATGGAATCAGGAATGAAATCCAGGGAATGATTAGCGATGCAACGCTGGAAGAAAAAAGACAATCGCTGAATTTACTTTCCAACCAGCTTTACGATTTGCTGCGCATTATACATTATGATACAGAAAAAGTTTACCTGCAGGAATGCCCCATGGCATTTAATGATGAAGTTCCAGGCAACTGGCTCAGCAAAACACAGGAGGTTCGCAATCCGTACCTGGGCACAAAGCATCCAAAATATCACAGCGGCATGCTGAACTGTGGCGGACCAAAAGACACGTTGAATTTTTTACCTGCTGATGCCAATAAATAAAAATTTGTGCTGAAGACTTTACTTACTGTTCTTGTTTTATTACCAGCAATTTGTTTTAGCCAGTTGTCAACTGTTGCGCCTGCTTTTGAAGGCAAAGCCACTGAAAGCCGGTTTACAATCAACGGCTATATTCGTGATTCGGTTTCGGGTGAATTAATTATTGGCGCTACACTCAGCATAAACGGAAATAAAACCGTAACCAGCAATCAATATGGTTTTTACTCCATCACTCTTGATTCAGGAAAATATGTTGTAACCATTACGCATATTTCTTACCAGCCAAAAGCCTTTGAGCTTTTATTGAAGGAGAACCTCAGTGTCAATTTTGAATTATTGCCTCGGGCCGCTACTGCCAGTGAGGTAGTGGTGTATTCTAAAAAGAGAGATGCGAATGTAAAGAATGCTCAAATGAGCAAGATTGATCTTTCTATTGAAAAAATAAAATCAGTACCGGCATTTTTAGGAGAGATTGATGTGCTGAAAGCCATACAACTTTTACCGGGTGTAAGAAATGCCGGCGAGGGCAACGCCGGATTTTATGTGAGGGGAGGAGGGCCTGATCAAAATTTAATTATGCTGGATGATGCGGTTGTGTATAACACCGGTCATTTATTTGGTTTCTTTTCCATTTTTAATTCAGATGCTATTAAAAATGTTTCGCTGATAAAAGGAGGGATGCCTGCGCAGTATGGCGGAAGAATTTCTTCAGTGCTGGATGTGGCCATGAAAGATGGCAACAATAAAAACTTTCAAACAGAAGGGGGCATCGGCCTTATTTCTTCCAGGCTTTCCGTTCAGGGCCCATTGAAAAAAGAGAAATCATCTTTTATTGTTTCGGCACGCCGCACTTACATTGATCTGCTGGTAAAACCTTTCATTAAAAAATCAAGTCCATTTTATGGTTCTGGTTATTTTTTTTATGATCTGAATGCAAAAATGAATTTTCGCTTTTCACAAAAAGACCGGTTGTTTTTAAGCGGTTATTTTGGAAGAGATGTGTTTGATTTCAACAATGCCAAAAGAAGTTTTACTTCTAACATTCCCTGGGGTAATTCAACAGCTACGTTAAGATGGAACCATGTTTTCAACCGGCGCTTATTTGCCAACACTACCCTGGTGTATAATGATTATCGTTTTAAATTTTCTGCAAGGCAGGATAATTTCCGCATCAGTCTTTCATCCGGCATTCGGGATGTAAATGCCAAGATGGATTTTGACTATTATCCGCTGCCGCAACACAAATTGAAGTTTGGGGCCTTATACACTTACCACAAATTCATCCCTAATGTTGTGAGCGGGCAATCAGACTCCATTGTATTTACGCCAAACAATGAGGGAATAAAATATGCTAATGAATCTGCTGTTTATTTGCAGGATGATTGGGAATTGAGTGAAAAAATAAAATTAAACTACGGGCTGCGTTACAGCCGTTTTACACAAATTGGCCCTTATAAAAAATATGTGAGAGATGAAGATGGCAACAAACTTGACAGCACGGCGTATAATCGTTTTGAGCAGGTAAAAACCTATGGTGGCTTTGAGCCGAGAATCACAATTCGTTATTCAATCAATCAAACTACTTCATTAAAAGCCGCTGTTACCCGTAATTACCAATACATTCACCTGGTGAGCAATGCAGCTTCAACTTTGCCTACCGACCTGTGGGTACCGAGTACCTATATTGTAAAACCGCAACTGGCCTGGCAATATTCTGCAGGTGTTTTTAAAAATTTCAAGGACAATAGTTGGGAAACATCGCTGGAACTTTATTATAAAGACATACAAAACCAAATTGAGTATGCCGAAGGATACACACCATCATTAAGTGATCCGGAAGATGAGTTTGTGTTTGGGAAAGGCTGGAGCTACGGCGCTGAAGTTTTTATTAATAAAATAAGAGGAAGATTTACAGGCTGGCTGGGTTATACTCTTTCATGGACATGGAGAAAATTTTCGCAGTTGAATGATGCTGAAAAATTCCCCGCATATGATCGCCGCCACGACCTGAGTGTGGTAGCCAATTACGAGTTGAATAAAAAATGGAAGTTTGGGGCCGTATTTGTGTATGGTACCGGCAACGCTACTACTTTGCCGGAGCGATTTTATTTTATCAATGGCGTGTTAACGCAGGAATACAGCAAGATTAATCAGTATCGGTTGCCGGCTTATCACCGCCTTGATTTTTCTGCTACGCTTACTCCGCAGCCTAATAAAAAAAAGAAAATAGAAAATTATTGGGTGTTTAGTGTGTACAATGTGTACAGCCGCATGAACCCCTATTTTATTTATTACGATCAAACTGGCGGCGTCGTTAATGGAGATTTGAAAATAGACGCAAGACAGGTTTCCTTATTTCCCATCTTACCTGCAGTAACCTGGAATTTTAAATTTTGAAGAAAAATTATTGCAGATCGCTTACAAGTTTGAAAGCTTCTCCCAGGCATTCAATAATATCAGTTGCAATCATAGCCTCCCGTGAAAATTTTTTGGCTGCAATATCTCCGGCTAAGCCATGCACATAAACACCGAAAAGAGCTGCCTCGACACTATCATAGTTTTGTGCCAATAGTGAGGTGAGTATTCCTGTAAGCACATCACCACTGCCACCTTTGGCCATGCCTGCATTGCCGGTGTTATTGAAATAAAATTTTCCGCCGGGTGTAGCAATCAGTGTATGATGTCCTTTTAATACAATCAACGCATTCAGGTCTTTTGCTTTTTGTTTTGCCAGTTGAAAACGTGCAAGATCATTTTCGGTTTTACCAAACAGCCTTTCAAATTCTTTTGGGTGAGGTGTAAGAATAGAATTGGCAGGCAACATGCGCATCAATTCGTTTTCTGCTGCAAGAATGTTTAATGCATCCGCATCCAATACAATTGGCTGATTAAACTGCTTCAACAATTCTTTCAACAATATTTTGGTTTCTGCTGCAGTGGCTATACCCGGGCCCACACCTGCTGCATTAAACCTGCTAAGGTCTTCTTCAATTTTAGTCAGCAGATAAGAGTTGGCATCACTTGAAACCATTGCTTCAGGTACAGCCGCTTGCAAAATGGCGTAGGCCGAACGCGGGATGTGCACAGTTGTTAAACCTGCACCTGCACGAACACAGGCTTTAGTAGCCAGCACCGCCGCACCGGCTTTTCCATAGCTGCCTGCAATAATAATTGCGTGTCCAAAATTTCCTTTGTGAGCAAAACGATTGCGTGGTTGATAAATGGAAGCAATTAAATTTTCATCAACCAATTCATAAGCCGCTGTAAGGTTTGGTTCAAATTTTTTATGAAGGCCAATATCAAGCACATGAACCTGGCCTACGTAGGCAGCATTGGCAGGTAACAAAAATGAAAGCTTGTAGCATTGGAAAGTGAGAATATGATCGGCTTTTACGGCAATTCCATTTACTACTACATTATCGGCTGGGAATATCAATAGAGATAATCTCATTGGCTGCATTATTCAGATGTTCAACCAGCTTTACGGCCAAACCCTCTAATGGCCGGTTTAATCCGCAACCAAACAATGCATCTACAATTATTTCATTTGCACCAAACGCAGGAAAATTTTTTTCTGATTTAATAAAGCTGATAGCATGCTGCAGCCTTTCCAGGTTTTGGCGGAAATTTTCCGTTTCTTTTTGCCCGGCTTCAAGAATATAAACTTTTACGTGGGAGTGTGGAGAAAGCATTCTTGCGAGTGCAAGACCATCACCGCCGTTGTTGCCTTTGCCGCAAAAAATAGAAATGGTTTTTTGGAGATAGCCATGTTTCTGCAGCCATTCAAAACAACTGGCGGCAGCTCTTTCCATTAAATCAATAGAAGCAATCGGTTCATTGGTAATGGTGTATTGATCCCACTCCCGAATTTGT
>PSMD01000004.1:93031-109518 GCA_040289925.1 Chitinophagaceae bacterium
CGGAAAGTATTTTCATTGGGATAAAGAAAGAAATTTTTGATGAGATTTTTCAGAAGCCTACTCATCAAAATTCTTTCTCTAAAAAAATTGAGGAGATACAGCATGTAATTTTCAGTCAACAACTGGATGTTTTACCTGCTTTTGGCAACCGATCTTTTAGAAGAAGAATATTTTTTTGATAGTCTTTTTGCAATGTATTTTTTAGAAGAGTGCTTCCTGGGTTTTTGTACAGTAGCATTGTTTTCATCTTCGTCATTAGTTCCGCCACGCAAATAGTTGCCGAATAAATCATAGCTCTTGCGGGCAATGTTGTAAATATTTGAGTTGCACCGGTTTCCAATAATTGCAATCGTTACATCTTCATCTGGCAGCATAACAAACGCTGCGTTGGTGCCATGCCAGCGGCCATTGTGATAACTGACTTTCTTGCCATTATTCAAAATCAGCAAACGAAAACCCAGACCATAGTTATGTGTGGATTTCCTTTCGTTGCTGTAAGGGGTAAATGCTGAATCAAGCAATGTGCTGCGAATAAATTCACCACTCATTAAGGCTCTCGCCCAGCGAAACATGTTTCTTGGTGTAGTGTAAACATTTTTATCACCATAAGTATCATCTAAAAAATCCCATTCCCACAAACGCTTATTATATTGGTAGGAGGGAACCACACTGGCTGAATCAGCCAGCATAAAAATTTTGGTGTGTGTTAAGTCAAGCGGATCAAAAATATTTTTCTGCATATAGTCAGGAAACCTTTCACCTGTAACTTTTTCAACAATCATTGATAGCAGCAAAAAGTTAGTGTTTGAATAGCTGAACCTTGTATCGGGTTTAAACTCGGCGCGGGGGTGCTGCTGGTAAAGCGAATTCAACACATCCTGGTTAGTGGCAAACACGTCTTTGTTCCAGCCCATTCTTTCCATATAGTGCACATAATTAGGAATGCCACTTCGGTGATTTAACAACATCTTTACCGTTACGCCTTCGTAAGGAATGCCGGGAAAGAATTTTGAAATAGGATCATCCAGGCTCAGCTTACCTTCCTGTACCAGTTTAAGAATAGCACCACTGGTAAATGTTTTGGAAACAGAGGCCACATGCATGGGTGTTTCTGCATCCAGTGGTTGCAGTGTTTGAAAATCTTTATAGCCTGTGTATTGCTCGTAAATAATGGCATCGCCTTTAGCTACCAGCACACCGCCATTAAAATTTTTTGTGGTTAAGGAAGATTGGAAGAATTTTTTTACAGCATTGTAATACTGTTCAGAATCATTTTTATTTATTTTTTGCTGAAAATGAAAGCCAGGCATGGCAGCTGCCAGTTGCTTGGTGTTTGCAGGATCCAGGTTAGCGTTACAGCCTATAATAGTTGCAAAGGCTATGGTTATACTATATAAATTGTTTTTCAAGGGGTAAATTTTCTAGGGTTCAAATTATTTAAACAAGAACCGTTCCTTTCTTACATTTATCAACTAATGTGCATATTTGCAGCCATATGCAGCCGGCTAATACGAGTTATCCCAAAGAAAAAATACGTATTCTCTTTTTGGAAAATATCAGTGATGCTGCTGTAAAAAATTTTAGTCAGCATGGGTACACTCAAATTGAAAGGCTGTATAAAGCTCTGTCGCCTGATGAGCTTGTTCGCCAGTTAAAAGATGTTCATATCCTCGGCATCCGTTCTAAAACGTATTTAGATTCAAAAATTTTACAGCATGCAAAAAAATTACAGGCAATTGGTTGTTTTTGCATAGGGGTAAACCAGGTTGATCTTGATGCTGCCACAAAAAATGGCATTGTTGTGTTCAATGCGCCATACTCTAATACCCGTTCGGTAGCTGAGTTGGTGATGGGTGCGACCATTATGCTCATTCGAAGAATTCCTGATAAAAACAAAGCAGCCCATGCAGGTGTGTGGATGAAAGATGCCAAAGGCAGTTATGAGGTGCGTGGCAAAACACTTGGCATAATTGGTTATGGAAATATCGGCTCACAGGTAAGTGTGCTGGCTGAAGCTCTTGGAATGAAAGTGATTTTTTATGACGTCGAAACCAAGCTGCCCTTAGGGAATGCTGAAGATGCAAAAAATTTAAAAACACTCTTAGCCAAAGCCGATGTGGTAACTGTGCATGTGCCAGAAACTTCTCAAACAAAAAACCTCATTAATAAATCAAACCTTAAGTTTTTTAAAAAAGGCGCTATACTGATTAATTACGCAAGGGGAGGTGGACCTGGCAGCTTTGCGACAATCTATTTTATCCGGCCATATTGCCGGAGCCGCAGTTGATGTATTTCCTGTTGAGCCGGAAAAAAACGGTGATAGCTTTGAAACTCCTTTGCAGGGCTTGCCCAACGTGATTTTAACGCCACATATTGGTGGATCTACTGAAGAAGCGCAACAAAATATCGGCGAAGATGTAAGCAACAAATTGCTGAACTTTTTAGAAAAAGGAATTACTACAGGCTCACATACCGTACCTGCACTTGCATTGCCTGCCCTGGCGGGTGCACACCGCATTTTGCACATACATAACAATGTACCGGGCGTATTGTCTGAAATGAATACCAAGCTTTCTCAAAATAACATCAATATTCTTTTGCAGTATTTAAAAACGAATGAGCAAATTGGTTACGTGGTGCTTGATGTGGACAGAAGGATCAGTACCCATGCTTTTCATTTATTAAAAGAGGTAAAACAAACAATTAAGGTAAGATTGTTGTATTGAAGAACCAGCATTATAAAATGGTATAAGATTGTGAAGAGGTTTGCGGTGTTATGAAATTAGCTTTACAATAATTATTTTAAACCGTACAAATAAAGATTCGGTTTAAACAATTATACCCTCATGATCGTTTTTAATTAAGTTAATCTTAGTTCTTGATGAAAGTTGTAATAGTAGGAGCAGGCTTCGGCGGCCTGCGTTTAGCCAGGAAATTAAACAACAGGCCGGGTTTTGAGGTGCTGTTAATTGATAAAATAAACTACCACCAGTTTCAGCCTTTGCTATACCAGGTAGCTACCGCCGGTCTTGATGCCAGCAATATTTCTTTTCCGCTTCGCAAAGCATTCCATAAAAGCAAAAACGTTCGTATACGCATACAGGAGTTGCAAGAGATAAAAGCTGCAGAAAATAAAATAATTACCAATGAAGAAGAAATTAGCTATGATCTATTGGTAATTGCTACCGGTGCCGACACAAATTTTTTTGGCAACCAGCTTTTACACCAACTTGCTTTCCCCATGAAGTCAACTGTGGAAGCCTTGCAACTGCGGCACCACCTAATTCAGAATTTTGAAGATGCCCTGCATATTATGGATGCTGAAGCATTACAAAGGCTGATGAATATTGTAATTGTGGGTGGCGGGCCAACAGGAGTAGAACTGGCCGGCGCATTGGCTGAAATTCGGAAATATGTTTTACCAAAAGATTACCCGGAACTGGATTTTAGCAAGATGAATATTTACCTGCTGGAAGGCGGCCCTAAAACTCTTGGTACTATGAGTGATAAATCGTCAGAGCAATCTTGTAAATATTTGCAGAAACTGGGCGTAAGGGTAATGACCAATACGATTGTGCAGGATTATGATGGCAGAGATGTGATTTTAAAAACCGGAGAAAAAATTTCAGCGGCTACAGTTATTTGGGCTGCGGGTATTAAAGGAAATATTCCAGGTGGTATTAATAAAAATTTAATAGCCAGGGGGAATCGTATAAAAGTTGACAGGTATTGCCGGGTAATCGGCAGCGAAAATATTTACGCTATTGGAGACATTGCTTACATGGAAACTCCCAAATATCCCAACGGCCATCCCCAGGTTGCTTCGGTAGCTATTCAGCAGGCTGATCTGTTGGCTGATTATCTAAGACGAATCGAAAGAAAATCAACCCGGTTTTATGAGTTTGAATACCACGATAAAGGTTCAATGGCTACTGTAGGCCGAAACCTTGCCGTGGTTGATATTCCCAAACCCAAAATGCATATCGGCGGTTTTTTTGCCTGGCTCATCTGGATGGGTTTGCATTTATTCCTCATCCTGGGAGTGAAGAATAAAATTTTTGTGTTTCTAAACTGGGTGATTAATTACTTTACTTACGACCAAACGCTGCGACTCATCTTTCCTGCATTTTATAAAGAAAGAAAAGCTTAGCCTGCATTCACAATAAACGTTTGAAGCCAGCCTGTAGCATAAGCTATCACTAACAGGATGATGAGCACAGCCAATATCCATACCCAGGCCGGAATGGCTGCGCGGTGACGGCGATGAATTTCTTTTCTGATTTCAGCTCGTTCAATTGGCCTTGTTTTAATCAGCTTGCCTGTATATAAGGTCATAAAATTATCGGCTTCAGTTTGACTACTTACCACTTGCTCTGCTACAAATTGTTCACGGGCATCACGAACTTCATAAGCCTGAAGTGTAATCGGAAAATCATTTCTGCGTAATTCCATAGTATTTTTTATGAGAACTGAATTAAAAATCCATGCCGAAGAGATAAGCTAAAACCGGTGGCTTATTGCAAGAATAGTTCCCCGGGTGAACTAAAAAATTATTCAAAATACTTTTTTCTTATAATTTATATTATGTTAAGTAATGATTATTTGGTTACTGCTCGATTTTTGGCGCACCCCCTTTCTCCATTGTTTTAAGATTTGGAAGAATCTCCCAGCTTAGATTATGTTTTAAGTTGGACATTTTTTCAGGCTTGCCATAGTTAAGAAAGTTTAGTATGAAGAAAAGAAAGAAAGAAAATACAAGAAATACAAAAGGGTTTTGAAGCTTGTTATTTTACTTCTTGGTATTGCAGTCTTCATCAAGAACCTTATATTCCGATAGCAAAACAAAAAAGCCTCCATGCTCGGGAGGCTTTCATTTATATTACAGGAACATTTACTTCACTCCTTCATATTTCTTGTCGTACTCCGCTGCTTTTGCTTTATCGCCTTTTAACGTGTACATATCGCCCAGCATGATGTACATATTTTTCAAAGTTGCTTTCTCCTGGATCTTTAAAGTTGGCTTGGCTGCAAGCTCATTGGCAACTTTTTCTGCATACGGAATTGACAAATCATACCTGGCAATTGCCTTTGCTTTCAAATCTGTTTTTTTCTTTACATCATTTGGTTTTGTACTGGCTTTAATTTTATCGTACTCAGTTACAAAATCCAGCCCCTGGTTATAAAAAAGTTGTGCAAGAATCAAATTTGCATTAAATGGTTCATAATTAGCTGCCAATGCTTTCCTGGCGTTTGCTTCAATTTTATTTGCAAGTTCATCAAAATTAGCAGGCTTCTTTTCCGAGTCCTTAAACAAGTAATTAAACATCTCTGATGCGTAGGATAAATAATTATCCACCGTATCGGGTTGCATTTTTATCAGCTCTTCATAGGCTGAGAACAAGGCATCATAATCATTTACTGCCCGGGCATAGTCAATCATAATGGTTGTGAAATAAGGATCGTTGGGATAAAGCGCCTTGCCCAGCGAATCATATTTCTTTAAATTCTCACCGTCTTTTTTTGATTTGTAATAGTAGCTTAGGAATTGGTAAGGAATTGCATAATCGGCTTCTGAATTAATTTTTGCATCAGCCAGTATCTTAAAATATTTCAGTGCCTCTTCATTATTTTCCAGTTTCATGGCTGTATAGCCTGCCATAAACACCATGCCGGTATCAATTTTTGGAACACTGTAACCGTTGTAGCTAAGCCCTTTTGTACGCAGGTAATTTCCGTAATCAATTACTTTTTTATAATTATCAAAAGCTGACTGAAAATTATTTTCCTGGTAAGCTTTTGCAGCTTTACCGGCAATACCCTCATAGGCTACAAATGGGGTTCTGTAAAAGTCAAGCATTAAAAACTTTTCATTGGGGTTTAGCTCATACGCTTTTTTGTAAGCTTCAAATGCCTGCTCGTATGCATCAGGGATAGCTGCATTGTATTTGTCGTCTGTAGCCAGTGTATTATAAACCTGGGCTTTCACCAGCCAGGCATAAGCGTTTTTCTGATTAGGATCTGCTGTCAGTTTATCTACTATCTCCTTTGCTTTATCTAATTTCTTTTTGTCAAGAGCTTCTGTAGCATCTTCGGGTTTTTGAGCCTTCACCGGAACAGCAATTGCAAAAATTGCCGCTAAAAAAAACAGTTTACGCATGATTTAGTTTTTATTGATGTGATTTTTTGTTATAACTAATCCAAGAGATGAATCAATGGCATTATTGGTTGCCTGTTGACTCACCTGCATTTTCTTCATTATTCTTATTGTTATTGTTCTGTTCGCCATTTTCATTGCTTCCGGCGTTTTCTCCGTTCTCGGTATGCCCATTGCCGTTTCCATTTCCATTTATCTCCTCCACTTCAATCCTCGTAATGGCGGCAATTTCATCACCTTCATCTAGCCTGATGAGCTTTACACCCTGCGTGGCACGACCCTGCTCACTAATATCAGCCACTTTCATACGAATGGTAACACCACTTTTACAGGTTATCATCAGGTCTTCTTTCTCGGCTACATCCAGCATGCCAACAAGTTTACCTGTTTTTTCTGTAACGTTTATCGTCTTTACCCCTTTTCCGCCTCGGTTGGTAAAGCGGTATTCATCTACAGCTGTTCTTTTTCCAAAACCTTTTTCACTTACCACCAGCACGGTTCTGGATGCATCAACAGCAGGGTTTACACAGATCATTCCCACTACTTCATCATTGCTGTCATCTACCTCAATTCCGGCCACACCGATGGCGCCCCGGCCTGTGGGGCGAACTTTTGATTCTGAAAAACGAATAGCTCTGCCCGATTTTACAGCCATCATAATCTCACTATTTCCATCAGTCATCTTTGCTTCCAGCAACTCATCGCCTTCAATAATAGTGATAGCATTTACACCGGTTTGGCGTGGGCGGCTGAAATCTTCCAATGCCGTTTTCTTTATTGTTCCTTTTTTAGTGCAAAGAACAATGTTGTGAGATTTTACAAACTTTTCATCTTTCAAATCTTTTACATCAATAATGGCTCTAACCTTATCGTCCGGCGGTAATTGAATGAGATTTTGAATGGCTCTGCCCTTACTTTGCTTTTCTCCTTCAGGAATTTCATACACGTTCAGCCAGTAACACCTTCCTTTTTCTGTAAAGAAAAGCATGGTATGATGTGATGAAGCTACAAAGAGATGCTCTATGTAATCTTCTTCTCTTGTTTTTCCTCCTATGGAACCTCTTCCGCCTCTGCGTTGTGCACGGTATTCATCAGCCGGAGTTCTTTTTATATATCCATGATGTGAAATAGTGATCACCACGTCTTCTTCCTTAATAAGATCTTTAATTTTTACTTCATCATCCAGGTAAGTAATCTCTGTTTTTCTTGCATCACCAAATTTGTCTTTTATCTCCAGCAATTCTTTTTTAATCACTTCAAAGCGTTTGCCTTCGTCTGCTAATAAATTTTTCAGGTAAGCAATTAAGTTCATCAGCTCATCAAATTCCTGCTTGATTTTTTCTCTCTCCATTCCGGTTAAGCGTTGCAAACGCAATTCAAGAATGGCTTTGGCCTGTATTTCATCCAATCCCCACCCGGCGTTCACCAAATTCTCTTTTGCAATGTCGGGGGTTGAAGAGGCTCGGATCAATGCGATCACTTCATCCAAATGATCCAGTGCAATCAGGTAGCCCTGCAAAATGTGGGCTTTCTTTTCTGCTTCTCTCAATTCAAACTTTGTGCGGCGTACCACTACCTCATGCCTGAACTCAACAAACTCACTGATCATTTCTTTTACGTTCAGTGTACGTGGTCTTCCTTTTACAAGTGCCACGTTATTGATGCCGTAAGAGGTTTGAAGTTCGGTATGCTTATACAGTTGATTGATGATGACATTAGCAATAGCATCTCTTTTCAGGTCAATTACAATGCGGGTGCCTTCTTTATTATTTGATTCGTTGTTTACATGGGCTATGCCTTCAATAATTTTTTCGTTCACCAGCTCGCCAATGCGGTTAGTCAACGCATCCCGGTTAACCTGGTAAGGTACTTCAGTAATAACTATCTGCTCCCGTCCGCTTGGTTTGGTATCAACCTGCAATTTTCCTCTTACTACTACCCTGCCCCTGCCAAAATGCATAGCAGCTTTCACTCCTTCCATTCCATAAATCACTCCACCAGTTGGAAAATCCGGAGCTTTTACATACTGCATCAGCTCTTCAATCGTTATTTCCCGGTTGTCAATAAAAGCAATGCAGCCATCAATTACCTCGCTCAGGTTATGAGGCATCATGTTGGTGGCCATACCAACAGCAATACCGCTTGAGCCGTTAATAAGAAGCTGGGGAATTCGTGTAGGAAGAATGGATGGCTCTTTTTCAGAATCATCAAAGTTTAGCTGGAAATCTACAGTGTCTTTTTCAATATCATCCAGCATATGCTCAGCCAGCCTTTCTAATCTTGCTTCCGTATATCGCATAGCTGCGGGGCCATCACCATCCTGGTTACCAAAGTTACCCTGCCCATCAATTAACGGGTAACGCATACTCCACTCCTGAGCCATCCGCACCATTGCATCATATACGGCTGTATCACCATGCGGGTGATATTTACCTAAAACCTCACCCACAATACGGGCAGATTTTTTATAAGGGCGGTTATAATTTAAACCAAGCTCATTCATTGCATATAAAATGCGGCGATGAACTGGTTTTAATCCATCTCTTACATCGGGCAGGGCACGACCGACAATAACCGACATTGAATAATCAATGTAGGCGGTCTTCATCTGCTCTTCTATGTTTACGGGAATTATCCGGTTCTGATCGTTCGTTTCCTGCGGTGTTAAATTATCCTCCATGCTTATTTTTTGCTGTTTTTATTTTTAAGTGCTAAGGCTATTCGGATTTATTTTTTGCTTGTGACAAATGCATTTTCAAAGTGTTTTTCTGCAGTTTGCTTTCCTCCAATCACCTGTTGAAAAATGTGCTCTTCTTTCTTTAAAACCTGTGTTTTTTTATAAATTTTAAAAGCTTTTTTGAGGCTTGCAAATGTACCTCTTTATACCCTTAAAACCTGAGTAAAACACAACTGTTTTTGCTGAAACTTTGGTATGACTTTTCCACTTGTGTTAACAAAAATTAGCAATGGTAAAGAATGTTTTATAACAAGGCTTTTACATGGTGGGGTATAAAATTTTCGTTGCTTTACCGTAACCTAAAAAAGAACAGATGCCTTCTTACCTTTTGTTGCGAGACAACAAGCAAACAGGCCCGTATTCATTAGATGATTTAGTGGCGTTAGGACTAAAAGCTTACGACCTGATTTGGGTAGAAGGGAAAAGTGCCGCCTGGCGATACCCCGGTGAAATTGCAGAATTAAAAGAATTTGCACCTTCTGTAGAAGAACAACCCTACGATCGCTTTTTTAAAAAACCGGCTGAAAAAAAAGAAGAGCTTCCGCTAAAACAAATAACCCGGCAGGTTCATCCGTCTCAAAAAAAAATGGAGCCAAAGCAGGAGCCTGTTATAAAAAAACAGGTTTATGTTTCAATGCCTGAAAATGTAACAGCCGGGCAGCAAGATTATTCCAAACAATATCAATCCTATTTACCCAAAGAAACACAACCGGTAAAAAAAGAGAGCTACTCTCCTATTAGCATAAACGAGGCTGAAGAAACCAGGCTGGAAACAAAATACAGCCAATCGCTTGATGAGATAAAAGAGATGTATGTAAATACACTTGTTCAGCGCAAAACAAGAAACCGGCGTAAAGAGCTGGCAAAAAAATATGCAGCACCGGTGTTAGCAGCCGTAGTATTGCTTGTTGCCGGCGTGGTGATTGGTTATATGCTAACCAGCAATAAAACAGTTTTGCAGGCATCCCAATTAAAGTCGGGTGTGCAGCCTTCAGCCAAAGTGCAGGGGCCGTTGCCAGCTAATGGTGAAACCATTTTTTCGGAAAATGACCTTTCCACCATTCTTCCGCAGGATAATCAGGCAAAACCTGAAGAAAAAAAATTATTAACTGAGAAACAGTCGGTGAAAAAACAGGATAAGCAAGTATTAATGATAGACACAAAACCACAGAATGCTGAAGTGAAGAAAAACGAGAGCAACAGTGTTTCTTTTGCAAAAACAATGGAAACCCCTGTTGAAAAAAAGAGCAGCGAAATTGACCCTGTAACCGGTGAAAGAAAAAAAACAATTAGAAATGATGAAGGCGATGAGGAAAAAGGAGAGAAAAAAGAATCAGTGAGCAACAATGCTAAATTTAAATTTTTAGATGACGACGCTGATAAGAATCTTGCTAAAAAAGTAACTGTTTCATCAAACAACTATATACGTGGCACATTTGGTGGCATTAAAGATCTTCAGTTAACTCTTAACAATGATTCCCGCTTTTTGCTGGATGAAGTTCAGGTAGAGCTACAAATCTTAAAAGCAAGCCAGCAGCCACTTAAAACAGATATCATCACTTTCCGCAACGTTGGCCCCAACCAATCTATGACGGTGAGAGTACCCGACAGCCAGCGGGGCATTCGGGTTGAGTACCGGATAAAAAATATTGAGTCAAAAGAGTTTCAAAAAGCAACGGCGGGCTTGTAAAGCTTTCAAATTTTCTATCATAAAAATCAATAAAGATTAGCTTACTTTGAGGCAAATCCCTCGTTAAATTGAAAACCATACTGCTTTTTGGTGCCGGCAAATCTGCCACCGTTCTTATTGATTATTTATTGCAAAACACAGGCAAAGAACATTGGCAATTAACTGTTGTAGATGCCAATGCAGAACTTGCAAAAAGTAAAATTGGCGATTCATATTTTGCTACAGCTGCCACTTTTGATATTCACGATGAAAAAGAAAGGGGAAAATTTATTCGCCAGGCCGACATAGTTATCTCTCTCCTTCCTTCTGCACTTCATTACCTGGTGGCTCAGGATTGTTTGTTGTATAAAAAAAATTTACTGACAGCTTCGTATGTAGATGAGCAAATAAAAGCGCTGCAGGCAGAGGTTGAAAACAGTGGCTTGTTGTTTTTATGTGAAATGGGCCTTGACCCCGGCATTGACCACATGAGTGCTATGCAAATGATTGATGCCATTTTTGAAAAAGGCGGAAAAATCACTTCTTTTCAATCTCATTGCGGGGGCCTGGTTGCACCGGAAAATGATGATAATCCCTGGCGATATAAAATAAGCTGGAATCCACGCAGTGTTGTGCTGGCAGGTAAAGCCGGTGCACATTATAAGCTGAATGGAGAAGAAAAAAGGGAGAAGTATGAAGAATTATTTCAGTCAGAAAGATTAATTGAAATACCGGGACTGGAGTTGTTAAGCTGGTATCCCAATCGTGATAGCTTAAAATACGCTGCCCTGTATGGTTTGCAGGATACAGAAACGTTCATTCGTACCACACTGCGTTATCCTGATTTTATGTATGGATGGAAAAACGTGGTGGATTTGAAATTGACAGATGAAACCCCTCAATATGAAACTGATGGTAAAAGTTTGTGGGAAGTTTATAAAGAACATATGGATAAAAATGGTTTTGGTGAATGGCTGCAACAGAAATTATCAGAGCGTTTTTCTCAAACAAAAGATTTACTGGAGAATCTTGTTAAGCTGGTAGAAGCAGAAAAAGAAGCTAAAGCAACAGACTCAGAATTGACGGAAGAATTTATGACGGTTGATGAACAGGGAAATTTAGAAGAAGTGGAAATAGATGACATCAAAAACAGGGCAGCCAGTTTTTTAGCTTATAAAATGCATGAGGCCAACCTTACGCTGAAGCAATTATTTTATTTAGGCCTTGATGATAAAGACACAATGGTAAATCGTGGTTTTTGCAGCCCTGCCGATATATTACAATTTGCGATTGAGAAAAAACTGGCATTGGGTGAAGATGAAAAAGACATGGTAGTTATGCTGCATGATATACACTATAATATCGGCGTGCAAAAATTCCAGGTAAAAAGCAGCCTGATTGTAAAAGGAGAAAACAGCAGGCACACTGCTATGGCAAAAACAGTAGGGCTTCCCTTAGGCATTGCGGCAAAACTTATATTAAATGGAACCATTCATCTAACCGGCCTACACATTCCCACCAAAAAAGAAATTTATGAGCCCGTGCTGAAAGAGTTGGAATTACACGGAATAAGATTTAATGAGCAAACCGTTTCACTCTCCTAATTTTTTTTCAGCAGCTCTTTCAATTCCTTTACACCTTCCGTGGCCAGCTTTTCAATTGCAATCAGGTTTTCTAAAGATGTAGTGTAAGGAATTCTTTTATCTATAATGAATTTGGGAATCTCCCACCGGGCATAGTTTACCAATCCTGCTGCCGGATATACAACCAGCGATGTGCCTATTACAACAAAAATATCTGCGTTACGAACAATTGGAATTGCTTCTTCAATTTTGGGTACCGGTTCTTCAAACCAAACAATATGCGGACGGTACTGGCAGCCATCTTCTGCACAATCACCCCAATTTATATCTCCCCTTATTTCTTTAACCAGGTTCTCATCCTGTTCGCTTCTCATTTTAAAAATCTCACCATGCAAATGCAAAATTTTTGTTGAGCCGGCCCGTTCATGCAAATCATCAATGTTTTGGGTAATGATGTGCACATCAAAATCAGTTTCCAGTTCTGCAAGACCAAAATGTGCTGCGTTGGGTTTGGTTTCCGCAATATTTCTGCGGCGCATGTTATAAAAGTCAAGTACCAGTTGAGGATCTCTTTTCCAGGCTCGTGGTGTGGCCACATCTTCAATATTATAACCTTCCCAAAGGCCATCACTGTCTCTAAAAGTTTTTAAACCGCTTTCCGCACTTATGCCGGCCCCTGTTAATACTACAAGCTTGCGTTTAGTCATTCTTCAAAAATAAAAAGAAGCGGTCTCAATGTGTAAACTGCAAAACTGGTTTGCATTTGAGATCGCTTCTAAAGAACTATTTTACCCTGGAGAGATTGAAAATGATACTGTCCTTGTCCTGCAGAATCATATGCGTGGAATCCAGCTTGCTAATCTGGTATTTCTTCCGGGTGCTGTCGCCATCTGACCAAAACAAAATCGTCTCCTTTTCCACGGAATAATTGTTGGTGTCTTTTGCTTTCCCATCACCTTCAACCAGCTTTCCGTTTGTTAAAAACTCCAACTGAATTTTGTTTTGTGCCGAATCCATGGCGTGCAGCAAGGCAGTTAGCATAGGAATGGAGTTTTTTGCGTGGCTTCCATCAAGCGAATCAATTGTCCATTTTCCAAGAATGAGTTTTTCGTTTTTAGCAAGAGGATCACCAGGTTTTCTTTTAATGACAAAGAAGTAAAGGGCGGCGCCCAATGCTGCAATCAGCAGCACAATGAAAACATTTCTCATGGCTGTACTTTTTTAGGGAAGAGATCAGGCATTTATACTTCACCACCAAAAAAAGTAACCTGCAAAATTTGTTAAAGGAGATTTGAATCAGGTGTTCGTACTACATTCCTGCAAGTTGCATTATAGCCTCCCACTCTTTTTCGGTAACCGGCTGAACGGATAACCGACTAATGCGTACAAGGGCCATTTCTTTTAAACGCTTATCTTTTTTTATAGCTTCCAGTGAAACGGGCTTTTTTAATTTTTTATGTGCTTTTAATTCCACAGCCACCCAGCGTTCATCATCCGTGGTAGGATCATAAAACGCTTCTTTACTTACTTTGGCTATGCCAACAATTTCAAGACCTTCATTGCTGTGATAAAACAAAACCTCATCACCTTTTTTCATATTGTTTAAATGGAGTCTTGCCGCATAATTGCGAACACCGGTCCATTCAGTGATTTTATCTTTTTCAAATTGCTCCCAGCTATATGCCGATGGTTCTGATTTTACCAGCCAATATGACATAATGATTGATTATGCCTTAAAGGTAAATGCAAAATGGAAAAACTGTTTTACGAATTTCAACCCGTTCCGGTTTTATAAATGCAGGTAAAATGTTTTTTACAAAAAATTCCCTGGTTAACAAATCCAGCTGTTTTTCAACTGCCGTATATGATTGCGTTATCCACGGAATGTTGGACAATCATCAAAACAAAAAAATTAAAAAAATTTTTATGAAACAAATTCGAATTACCGGTCTTGCTTTGCTGGCCCTGATTATTGCCAACCTGTCGTTTGCACAGGATAAGATGCAAACCAAAATGGGCTCAGAAAAAATAGTGATGGTAGGCGGTGCACCTATGTATCCTTCAAAGAACATTATTGAAAACGCTGTCAACTCAAAAGATCATACAACACTGGTTGCGGCAGTAAAAGCTGCTGGCCTGGTTGAAACGTTGCAGGGTGCAGGGCCGTTCACCGTTTTTGCTCCCACCAACAATGCATTTGCAAAGCTGCCTGCAGGTACAGTAGAAACATTGCTGAAACCGGAAAACAAAGCAAAGCTTACAAATATCTTAACCTATCATGTTATTGCCGGCAATCTTGATAGCAAAGCTTTAGCACAAAAAATTAAAGCGGGAAACGGAACTGCTGAATTAAGCACTGTTTCGGGTGGTAAACTTTGGGCAAAGATGAAGGGAAATAAAATTATGCTGAAAGATGAAAATGGTGGATGGGCTATGGTAACTATAAAAAATGTTTACCAAAGCAATGGTGTTATTCACGTAATTGACCATGTGCTTCTTCCCAGGTAACCGATGAACGTTTATAGTTCCGGCAGCACAACTGCCGGAGTTTTTTTAAAAAAACATTGGCTTGCAAAATCTGCTTTTGGTTTTGTTGCGTAGTTAAAAAAAGCGTACCCTATCAAATTTGTTCGTATGTGCAGGGCAAATCCGCCGGTCTTCCTGTTTTGGAGGCCGGCTTTTTAATCAATAACGTTTTTGATAACTTCTGTCCTTACTTATATTTTGTAACTTAGGTAACCAACTGGCGAAATGAAAAAAATAGTGAAGAAACATTCGCTGGCTATCCGCTGGTTTCACTGGATTAATTTTCCTGTGCTGGGTGTTATGATTTGGAGCGGACTGCTGGTCTACTGGGCTAATGATGTTTATAAAATTGGGTTTGGTGATAAAACCCTTCTCAAATTTTTTCCCCAGTCTTTTTACCAGGCTTTGCACATCCCTTTCCGCCTTGCTGAAGGAATGGCTTACCATTTTGTGTTTATGTGGTTGTTTTTTCTGAATGGTTTGCTGTATGTACTATACACCGTTTTTTCAGGTGAATGGAGATATTTGCTTCCTCAAAAAAAATCATGGAAAGAAGCCTGGCAGGTTGTGTTACATGATTTACGTATCCGCAAAACAGCTCCCGCTTTTGAAAAATACAATGCGGCACAAAGAATTGCTTACACAGCTATTATTGTAATGGGTATCGGTTCAATACTAAGCGGTATTGCCATTTATAAGCCTGTGCAGTTTGGCTGGCTTTGCTGGTTGTTTGGCGGCTACGAAATGTCGCGAATCATTCATTTTGCATTAACCATTGGCTATGTTTTATTTTTTGTGATTCATGTTATACAGGTAATACTGGCGGGCTGGAATAATTTCCGTGGTATGGTTGCGGGGTTTGAGGTGAAGAAAATTCCTGGTGAAAATTCAGAAGCTGTTGCAGTATCAAAAGCTGAAGACCATGGCTAACTTTTTTGCAAACGTATTTCGCCGAAATAAAAAATTATCGGTAGATGAATTGATCGTTAAGAAAACGATCATCTCTTTCTTTTTCTTTTTTGTGTTTATAGCCGGTTGCATTTGGGCATGGAAATGGTTGAGAAAACAACCACTTGATGGCGGCATTCGCGGAGGTATTCAACAACCATTGCGTAAAGTGCTTGATAAGAATGAAGATATCTTCAGCCGTTTTTTTTCAAAAAATCATTTAACGAAGACTTATCCTGTTTCTGCTGCAGCAAAAAAAGTGAGAGTAAACGGCGATGTGGGAATGGGTGACGATTTTGATACGGAGACCTGGGAATTATATGTAATCAGGAAAAAGGGCGACACCATAACGCTGAAGCTGGATGATTTAAAAAAGCTTCCAAAAACAGAAGTGGTCTTTAATTTTAAATGTATTGAGGGCTGGAGCCAGGTAACTTACTGGGGCGGTGTAAAGTTTTCTGATTTTATCAAAGCGTATGGATTAACTGAAGAATCGAAAATGAAATATGTGGCCCTCAGCACTCCCGATGAAGAATATTATGTTGGCATTGATATGCCAAGCATTCTGCATCCGCAAACTATTTTATGTTATGAAATGAATGGAAAGCCCTTACCCATGAACCAGGGATATCCTTTGAGGTTGATCATCCCCGTTAAATATGGCATTAAGCATATCAAGCGTATTGGCACCATTTATTTTGATAATCAAAGACCGCAGGATTACTGGTACGAAAGAGGCTATGATTATTATTCGGGGCTGTGAAGAGAGGTTAGATTTTCGATTGCAGATTTTGGATTTATTGAAGCCAAAATCTCTTGATTTACCACCCGCTTGCAAGCACATCAGCAATGTGCATTGTTTTTAGCTTG
>PSMD01000004.1:109553-117847 GCA_040289925.1 Chitinophagaceae bacterium
ATTTTTGTTTTTAATGTAGCCATCCAAATGCATGAGGCAAGAAAGATCTGTTGAGATGAGATAATCTGCATTTGTAGCCAAAGCATTTTCTACTTTTTGTTCACCCATAGCAATGGAAATGGGTTCAAATTTTACAGCAAAAGTTCCGCCGAAACCACAACAAGTTTCCGCATCATCCAGTTCCGTTAGTTCCAATCCTTTCACTTTTGCTAAAAGCTTTCGCGGCTCGTCTTTAATTCTGCACTCTCTCAGGCCTGCACAACTATCGTGGTAAGTTGCTTTGCCATCCAGCTTCGCTCCTACATCTACAATTTGCAGCACTTTTACCATGAACTCAGAAAACTCAAAAATTCTTTTGGAAATATCCTTTACCTGGTTGTGCACAGATGAATTATCAAACAGCTTGCTGTAATAATTTCTTACAAAACCTGCACAGCTTGCACTTGGGGCTACAATAAAATCATCGCCTTCAAAATCTTTTAAAAATTTGCTGCATACTTGTTTTGCTTCATCCCAAAATCCTGCATTAAACGCCGGCTGGCCACAGCAAGTCTGATTGCTGTTGTAAGTTACGCTGCAACCAACTTTCTCCAGCACTTTTATCATGTTAAATGCAGTTTGCGGATAAAGCTGGTCAACAAAGCAGGGTATAAAAAGCTGTATGTTCAACTGGAATGAAGATTACTAATTATTAATAATTACTCATTATTCATTTGAGTCAGCAAAAAAAGCAAACAACAATTAATCGGTAATACCAGAATTAAAACCAATCATTTTGATAGCAGTGATAGCAGCCTCTTCCCCTTTATGGCCATGGTTCCCACCAATTCTTTCTTTTGCCTGTTGCTCATTGTGCACTGTTAACACACCAAAAATTGTTGGCACCGGCAATGATAAATTTAAATGAAGAACTCCTTCGGAAACAATTTTACAGACATATTCAAAATGCGGTGTGCTGCCATGAATAACACAGCCTAATGCTACAAATGCATCCGGCTTCTTTTTTTTGCCGGCATTTTGCCAATAGCTTTTAATAGCAAAAGGAAGTTCAACTGCACCCGGTACGGTGAGTGAAATAATTTTTTTTATACCGGCTTCTTTTAATTTTTTTATACAACCCTTTTCCAGTTCATCAACGATTGCTGCATTCCATTCGGTTTTTACCAAAACAATACAGGCATCCTTTTTCAGAATGCCTGTTGTTTTAGTAAGAGAAGATTTTTTGAATTCATTCATAAATATCATTCATAACGGTTGCCTTAATCTGCATTGTACACACCCAGCCTTGCCAAATACTTATCTGCTTCAAAACCACGGCGGGTATTTGGATATTTTTCTTTTAATTCTTTGTATAGATCAATGGCCTTTGCTTTGTCTTTTAAAACTTTTTCGGCAAAGTAAGCGGCCAGAAAATAATATTCAGCAGAGTTTTCAGAATCTTCTTTGAAATGGCGTGCTGCTTTTTTGTAATAGTCGAATGCTTCATTGTTTTTGCCCTGGTCGGCATAAGCATCTGCCAGCAGTTTATAGGCACGTGCCTGGATGATTTTTGAATCTGAGCTGAAATCTTTCAAATACTTAACAGCATTGGCGTTGTCATTCAGCATGAGGTAGCAATCGCCGGCGTAAAAATGTGCAAGCTTTGCTGCTTTGGTGCCTCCGTATTGGCTGATCACTTTCAAAAAACCATAATTCACACCATCTCCATTCAGGGCAAGTTTTACCAATGAGTCAGGATTTGAAGCCATTAAAGATTCCCTGTAATAAGCTTCTGCCTTAAACATGGCATCAACAGCTTTTTCTTCACGGGGGGCTTTATAAAATTTTTTGTAACCCAGGTAACCACCGGCAACCAATATCACAACAACTGATACAATCATCAGTGGTTTGTTATACCTCGTCCAGAAATCTTTTGCCCTTTCCACTACAACCTGGTTCGGGTCTTTCTCATGCACATCTTTTTTTTTAACGGCCATAATTTGTGTTTAGAATTGTTAGTCAGTTATAAAAGGATAATTCGGATCAACATACACGTCTTTCAGCACTTCACTGTCATCGGGCCAGGGGCTTTCTTCTGCAAACCGAATGGCTTCCTGAACAATTTTATCAACCCGCTGATCAATTTCTCTGATTTGTTCTTCAGTTGCCATTTTGTTTTCATAAATCGTTTTCAATACCTGCTGAATAGGGTCTTTGCCTTTATATTCTTCCACTTCATCTTTTGAGCGGTATTTCTGCGGATCGCTAATTGAGTGGCCTTTGTAGCGATAAGTTTTTAACTCAAGCAACGTAGGGCCGCCTTTTTCTCTTGCCCTTTTTGCGGCTCTTGAAATAGCTTCGTGCACATCTTCTGCCCTCATTCCATCCACTGCATCGGCAGGCATTTCATAAGCATTAGCCAGTTTATAAATATCAATTACGTTTGATGTTCTTTCAACAGAAGTACCCATGGCGTAGTTGTTATTCTCGCAAATAAAAACTACGGGCAGCTTCCACAGCATAGCCAGGTTAAATGTTTCATGCAGCATTCCCTGGCGGGCAGCCCCATCTCCAAAAAAGCAAAGTACTACATTATCGGTTCCTTTGTACTGTTCGGCAAATGCAAGACCGGCGCCTGTACCAATTTGTGCGCCTACAATACCATGTCCGCCGTAAAAGTTTACATCTTTACCAAAAAAGTGCATACTGCCTCCCTTGCCTTTTGCGCAGCCGGTGGCTTTGCCATATAGCTCGGCCATGCATGAGTTTACTGAAACACCTTTTGCAATTGCCAAACCATGATCACGATAAGCAGTGATGAAAAGATCTTCGGGGCGTGTGGCAGTAATGCATCCGGCTGCAATAGCTTCCTGGCCTACATAGGCATGAAAAAAGCCGCGGATCTTTCCTTCCATCTTGTATTTTTCTTCAGCAGCTAATTCAAACTGGCGGATCAACTGCATTAACTCGTACCAGTACAAATATGTTTCCTTAGAAAAAGTGGTTGGCACTGTAACAAAAAATTTTTCCGAAGAACACCTTCGGGGAGCGCAAAAATAAGGGTAAATGGTCAATAAAATAATGGGAAAGAATGCTGATCAACCCTCTGTCATCCGATTGGCCTGAATTTTTCTCTAACTTCAAAGAGATACAACTCAGCTTTATGAAAAAAAAATAAAAAACCGGCAAAAACAACATTGTTTTTTGATAGAATGGCAACCAAGGTTACAAAGGCATCCGGCAAACCGGCGGCTTTTATTATCGCCTGCGTATTGATTATTTTATGGGGAGTTACAGGTCCTATTTTTAATTATTCGGATACCTGGCAACTGGTTATTAATACCAGTACAACCATTATAACTTTTTAAATGGTGTTTGTTATTCAACAAACACAAAACAAGGAAACGGCAGCCATTCAGATAAAACTAAATGAATTAATAGCCAGCAGTAAGCTTGCCAGTAACCGGCTGATTAGTGTTGAAGACCTGACAGAAGAAGAAATTGATACGTTGAAGAAATTCTACACACGATTAAGTGAACTGGCCAAAAAAGAAAAGGATATTCATGCTTCACACTCGTTAGATGAAGCCCAGGAAGGGAATAAAAAAAAGCATCAGAGAACAAAGAGATCGGAAACAAAAAAAGCGGCACAATAACTTGCACCGCTTTTTTGATTCTTAAACTTTAGATCAATTATTTATCAGGATTTAGAATTTTATTGATCCTGTCACTGATATCCTGTAAATGATATTTGGTTGCTTTATCAGTTGCGCTGGCAGCCGCAGCATCAGCCATTGCTTTTAATTCACGCAAATTGCCTTTGAGGAAAGAAAACACATCACTCTTTTTGGTATCAACCACCTTTGGTGGAGGGCCAAACTGAATGGTTACTCCCGTTGTTGGCGCCGGATTAATTAGGACTCCTACTCTTTCAATGTATGCCTTCTGCAAATTTCTGCGGTAAATGTCAATTGGTTTTTTGGTGCTTAGCTCAGTAAATACATTTTGTTTTAAATCGCTCAGCAAGTCAGCAACTGTGTAAGACTGGTTTCCTAATTCAGCTTCGGCATTCAGCATTTTGCTCATAGTATAAGTATTCAGCAAACGGCTTAAAGCAGTTTCCTGCAGGCTTAAGATGGTAACCGTAGGCACAACACCAGCCTTTTTTATTACATCCTGGTTGAGCAACCATGTTGGAGTTGTGAATACCTGCTTCTTTAAAAAATCCATTGCTTCTTTTTGCGTAGCCTTACTTACAAACTCATACACATTTCCTTCCTGGTTATTTTTCTTAAGCGTTTCATAAATGCCGCCGAAATTGTAAGTAACATGGCCGATATATATTCTAAACTGTCCAACCACTTCGTCATACATATCTTTTAAATCGCTATAATCTTCATTAGGTAGCTTTGACCATTGTAAAAGATTAGGAACAATACGCTGTAAGTTTTTGATACCATAGGTAGAAGCAATCATCGCATTATCTCCCAATGCCTCACTTTGATCTCTGGGATCATCAGGCTGTCCCTGTCTTCCATAATAATATCTCTTGTCGTTTGCTTTTGCCTCTATCCATTTGTCAAGAATCGGAACTTCATCTTCGGCAGTTTTTGCCTCAGGTATCCAACGGTAACCCCAATCAATTGACCATTTATCATACTCACCAATGCGGGGAAAAATTCCGGCTCTGCCAATATTATCTTCTGGTTGTGCCACATAATTAAAACGGGCATAGTCCATAATGCTGGGGGTATGACCATTAGCTTCAACCCATGCTTTGTTTCGCAGATTTTCAACCGGTACACCGGCAGATGATCCGAAGTTATGCGGAAGGCCCAGTGTATGACCAACTTCATGAGAAGAAACAAAACGAATTAACTGGCCCATCAGCTCATCATCAAAAACCATTTTTCTTGCACCGGGATCAATAGCTGCCGCCTGCACAAAATACCAGTTGCGCAAAAGCTTCATCACATTATGAAACCAGCCGATGTGGCTTTCTAAAATTTCACCACTGCGCGGATCAACCACTGAAGGACCATATGCATTCAATACTTCTGATGGTTTGTAAACAATTGCACTGTTTCGGGCATCTTCCAAACTCCAGGTTGTATCCCATGTAGGAGCTTCTTTACCAACGATTGCGTTTTTAAAACCTGCTCTTTCAAAAGCAATATTCCAATCATTAATACCCTGAATTAAATAAGGCACCCATTTTTTTGGTGTAGATGGATCAATGTAAAACACAATTTGCTTTTGTGGCTCAACCAACTCACCTCTTTTATATTTTTCTACATCTTCCGGTTTTGGCTCAAGTCTCCAGCGTTTAATCATCCTAATTTCTTTTACACCCTGCGGGTTTGCATCGTAATCAGTATAGCCTGTGCTGAAATATCCCACACGTGGATCGTAGTAACGGGGCTTCATGGGTTTTTCAGGAATCATAACCATTGAGCTGTTCATTTCTAAAGTAACAGTGGCCTGACTGGGTGCGGCAGGCGGAGCCCCGGGAAATGATTGACCTGCACTTTTCAAAAAAGTTTTTACAGTGGTTATTTCCACGTTCATGGGGTAAGGGCGAACTGAAACGATGTATGATTTATCATTTTGAAAATTGCCTGCCTGGAATAGAGATTTTACTCCGGCCGCAAATCCAAAAATTTCGTTATCAGCCTGAATGTTATCGGTAACATCAATTACAATTCCACCGCCCAGGCTATCCGGTGCAATTGCTTTTATGTCATAAGCAAAAGCAATGGGCTGAATATTGCTGTTTGAAACCGAACGGTACATGGGTTTAGTACTGTCGCTGGGGTAAACGGTGAAGGAAATATTTTTCAGAAACACTTTGTTGTTAGGGCCTCTTTCAAACCGAATAACGTTGTTTGCAATCTGGTCTCCTGCATAACCAAAAAATCCTTTCGGACTTTCAACAGAAGATTTGGCTACACGGTTCACGACTAAAATGTCACGGCCTAATGTTTTTACAGGTAATTCAAAATAATACCTGTCATCCACTTTGTGAACAGTAAACATTCCTTTGCGTGTAATTGCCTTGTCGGTAATTACCTCTTTGTATGGCTTAGGATCTGTTGCCGGCCGTTGTGCAGCATTGGGAATGCCGTTGGGCCGACCGGTAGTATCTGGCCGCTGGGCAAACAAAACATTGGCAACAAATACTGCAACTGTTACCAGTGTTGTGTAATTAAATGATGACTTGCTCATGTGTAATCTTCGGTTTAATTGTGAACACGCAATATAAACAATGGAACTGCACCATCTGCCACTTAAAGCAGAAAAAATACATAGACGGAACAGTGATGTGAGTTTATTTTTTTAGCTGATTGACCTAAATCATTTCAAAAAAAAATACCCCGGCTTGCCAGGGTATTTTATATAAAAATTTTCTGCTTGTTGTTAAGCATGGGTAGCCTTCTTTTTTCCTTTGGGTGCAAACATGGCCAGCATGCGGCGGCCTTCCATCTTCGGCATACTTTCCAGCACACCTACTTCAGCCAAACGCTCAGCAAATTTTAAAAGCAAAAGCTGTCCTCTGTCCTGGAACTGAATGGCACGGCCTTTAAACTGAACATAAGCTTTCACTTTGTTGCCATCTTTTAAAAATTTTTCAGCATGCTTGGCTTTAAAATCAAAATCGTGATCGTCGGTATTAGGAGTAAAGCGTATTTCTTTTACTTCAGAGACTTTGGCATTTGCCTTCATCTCTTTTTCTTTTTTCTTTTTGTCGTAAAGAAATTTGTTGTAATCAATAATCTTGCAAACGGGAGGATCGGCATTTGGAGAAATTTCTACCAGATCCAGTTGCTGTTCCTGTGCAATTTTTAATGCTTCCTGTAGCGGATAAACGCCAACCTGTACATTGTCTCCAACCAAACGCACCTGCGGGGCCCTGATAAATTGATTGATTCGATGTTCTGCTTCTTTGCGTGGTACAAATCTTCCTTTGAATCCACCTTTCTGACCACCCGGTCTAAATCCTCCGCCGGGAGTGAATCTGCCTTTTTGAGGTACTGCCATAAATTTTAGTCCACAGTCCATTGTCGACAGTCAATGGAAAAATGGGTCATTGTTTTTTAAGTGTATGATTGCTGTCGATTAATTCGTTTTTTTAAAAATAATCTGTTTAAAAAAATTAAACCGGTAAAAGAACTTAACAACAATATCCAGATAGGAAGTTTTGTATTTCTGAACCCATCTATAGCAATAGCAACAAATACTACTCCGAAAAGCCACACCAGGTTTAAACAGATAATCTTTGCATTTAATTTCATAAGCCAGGTGGTTACTCCCCTGTTCTTTCTTTTATTTCCTGCACAATTTCCTTTATAAATTCTTCAACTGATTTTGCACCCAAATCTCCTTTTCCCTGTCTTCTGATGGCAGCTTTTCCTTCATTCATTTCTTTTTCACCTATTACCAGCATATAAGGCACTTTCATCAGCTCCGTGTCTCTAATCTTCTTTCCTATTTTCTCATTGCGGTCATCTATCTCCACACGAATATCTGCTTTTTTCAACTTTTTGAAAATAGTTTTACTGTAATCCATAAACTTATCGCTGATGGGCAAAATTTTTATCTGCACAGGCGATAACCATACCGGCAATTTACCGGCATAATGCTCCAGCAAAAATCCAATGAACCTTTCATGCGTACCCAGTGGTGCCCGGTGAATAATGAGCGGGGTTTCTGATTGATTATCCTGAGTGGTAAACTGCAATTTGAAACGACGGCCCTGTGCAAAATCAACCTGGTTAGTGGCAAGTGTGAATTCCCGGCCAACTGTACTCCAGATCTGCACATCAATTTTAGGCCCGTAAAAAGCAGCTTCATCAGGCACTTCAACAAAAGGTGTGTTGGTTTTTTTAAGAACGTCACGCACCAGCTCTTCAGTTTCTATCCACAGTTCAGGTTCGTTCACATATTTCTGCCCCAGCTTTTCTTTGCTGTGTAATGAAAGCCGCATCACAAATTTTTCAATACCGAAGATTTTAAAATACTTCAGGTACATATCATTTACTGCTTTGAACTCATCATAAAACTGTTCTTTGGTGCAGTAAATATGTGCATCGTTCATATGCAGGCATCGTACACGCATTAATCCAAACAGCTCCCCACTTTGCTCGTACCGGTAGCAGGTGCCATACTCGGCAAGGCGAAGCGGTAGGTCTTTATAGCTTCTTTGCTCTGCTGCAAAAATTTTGTGATGATGGGGACAGTTCATTGCCTTGAGGTAATATTTCTGCCCTTCCAGTTCCATTGGCGGATACATGCTGTCCTGGTAATACGGCAGGGGG
>PSMD01000004.1:117905-128430 GCA_040289925.1 Chitinophagaceae bacterium
CTACCCTTTTATACCCGGCATCTTCTTCAGTTTCTTTTGCAAGCCTTTCCAGTTCTTCAATAATTACTGCGCCATTTGGCAACCACAAAGGCAAGCCAGGCCCAACATCATCGTCAAAAGTAAAAATGCCAAGTTCCTTTCCCAGTTTGCGATGATCTCTTTTCTTCGCTTCTTCCAGCATCTTCACATATTCATCCAACTCCTTTTGTGAAGGGAAAGTAACGCCGTAAACACGGGTAAGCATTTTATTTTTTTCATCTCCCTTCCAGTAAGCACCGGCAATATTGGTTAGCTTGATGGCTTTGATAAAACCGGTGTTGGGAATGTGAGGGCCACGGCAGAGGTCGGTGAAATTACCTTGTGTATAAAAGGTAATCTCTCCATCATTTAAATTTTGCAGCAAATCCAGTTTGTATTCATCACCTTTCCCGGAAAAATATTTTACAGCTTCTGCTTTTGAAATTTCTTTTCTTACATAGGCATTGTTTTGTTTTGCCAGCTCATACATTTTTTTTTCCAGCTTTTCCAAATCTTCTTCACTCATTTTCCGGTCGCCAAGATCCATATCATAGTAAAATCCGTTTTCAACAGGCGGACCTACCCAAAATTTTACACCCGGAAATAAAGTTTCCACAGCTTCTGCCATCAGGTGTGCAGAAGAATGCCAGAATGTGCTTTTGCCCTCGTTATCATTCCAGGTTAATAATTTTAAAGTAGCATCTGTGTAAATGGGGCGTGTAGCATCCCATACTTCGCCATTTACACTTGCAGCAATAACTTTTTTTGCCAGTCCTTCCGAAATAGATTTTGCTATGTCCAGAGCAGTGGTTCCGTTTTCATATTCCCGAACGGCGCCATCGGGGAAAGTAATCTTTATCATCTATCAGCAACGAAATTTTTAAGGCAGCGAAGTTAACGAAGTATCAGGAGAGTTTGTGTTTTAAATGGGAGCAGGAGCTCTTTTTGTTCATTAGTTTTTCAGGCCCGTTTCTTTCTCTTTTACAACCAACAAAAACAATTTATCAATATTAACAAAGCATTGCCGCAGAGCAAATATTCAATCGTAACAGAATTATTATTTTTACGTTTTGTTGAACATGAAATCATGAGGCTGACTTTTCTATTTACGCTTTTAATTCTTTGTTCCATTTGTGCCCTTGCACAGGATGTAACTGGTATTTGGCGGGGAACTTTTACATCAGTAAATGGTGATCAATATCGTTTGGAATTTCAGGTAAAGCAGGAAAACACTAACCATGTTACCGGTGTGTCTTATTCTTATTTAGATGTTCGCTTCTATGGCAAAGCAATTATGACTGGTAATTTTAGTAAAAGCCGAAACGTGCTAAACATCCAGGAGATCCGAACGGTGGAATTAAAAATGTCCAGTTTTTCTGTTGCCTGCATTATGAAGTATAATCTGGAGTATTCACGTTCAGGAAATGAGGAATTTTTGGAAGGGACCTTTACCAGCAAATATGAAAAATCAGATTCTTTTTTTGGAATACGAGAAGGCGCCGATTGCGGCGGGGGCACCGTGTATTTGAGAAAAGTTCCCACTTCTGATTTTTACGTTGAACCTTTTTTGCGGGATAAACCTGTTTCTAAAAATACAATACCCAATAACACCACAAACAAGGTTGGCCCACTTGTAAAGAAAAACAACACCACCACTAAACCTGTAGTGAAGCAGCCTGTAAAGCCATCAGTTAAGGTTACTCCCAAAACAGATACAATTACTCGTGTAAATGAAACCATTGATAACCCTGTCACTATTGAAAAGAAAACCATTCCAACTCCACAGGTTTTGAGAACAAGAGAAAACGAACTGGCGAAAACTATTTTGGTAAATACAAACAAGGTTACGATTAAGTTGTATGATAACGGAGAGATTGATGATGATACAATTTCTATTTACATAGATAAGCAACTGGTGCTTTCACGCCAAAGACTGAGCACTGTGCCGATTACCTTGACATTGGAAATGGGTGAGGGCGACAATGCAGAACATGAAGTGGTAATGGTGGCTGAAAACCTCGGCAAAATACCCCCCAATACTTCGTTGATGATTATTGATGCCGGAGAAAAGCGTTATCAGGTTCAAATAACATCAACCGAACAAAAAAATGCGATGGTGCGATTTAAATATCAAAAACCATCAGCCCCTTAACCGTTCAACTATTTTTTCTAACACATCATTTCCATTCTTTCTAACTTTCAGCACACATGAAAAGAACAGCCATTATTATATTTTTTCTACAGGCTGTCTGTGTGCAGGCGCAGGATCTTAGCGGCACCTGGCGGGGTAAATTAACCCAGGGGCCCGGCGGTTGCTTCCCGGTTTATTTTATAGAAGTACAGTTAAAGATGGAAGGAGGAAAAGTGTATGGCTCAACCTATCATTTTTCTGACGTAAGCAATTTTGTGAAAGAAAGATTTGAAGGCGTGTACGATGCCAAAAGCAAATCACTGTCGCTTTTTGAAAACGGTGTGCTTGACTTTCGCATACCGGCTGACTGCATTCCGTGTATAAAAAAATATGCATTGGACTATGCACGATCACTGGACGCACAGGTATTAAAAGGTGATTGGGGTGGAAAGATGATGAATACACAAACCCCCTGCCCTTCCGGAAAAGTTGTTTTAACTAAAGAAGACGCTTCTATTTTTAATGAAATAAAAGTGGATACCGGTGAAATAAAACTTGATTTTTATGATAATGCCCAGCTTGACGGAGACACGATTTCTGTAACACTAGACAATAAACCCGTTGTTAGTAAACAAAGGCTTAGCACAAGGCCACTAACAGTTTTTGTAAAAATGGAATTTTCAAAACTGGAGCATGAAGTGGTGATGATAGCACATAACGAGGGCACCATACCCCCCAACACTGCCTTATTAATTGTTACGGCCGGAGAAAAAAAATACCGATTGTTTTTAAGCTCTGATGATGATCAGAAAAAAATTATGGTGCGTTTTATTTATGAAAAGCCTCACCAGTAAATAAAAAATCATCCCGCACAAAGCGGGATGATTCATTTTTTAGATCGTTTGATTTCTTTACTGGCCCAGTTTTACACGGTTTTGCTCATCATCTGCACTGCCCCTTTTTCTTTGACCATTGCCATTTATTTTACCCCTATTAAAGTGGTATGTGAAGTTTAAGCTAATTGAGCGGCTGTAGTTATAATTCTGGAACTGTGCATCCACTGTTCCATATTTGCTGTAACCTTTAAAATTGGTGGTGTTAAACGCATCTCTCACATTTAGCCTGATAGATGCTTTGTTTTTTAAAATTTGTTTGCTGATGCCCAAGTTTACCTGGCCGAGTGGCTTAATAAAAATCACACCTTCCAATCCTTTGGTTCTGTAAAAGCCACTCACTTCTGCCCCCCAGCCTTTTCCGAACTTAAATTGTTGTTGTACCTGCGCAGTTAAACTGGTTACTCCAATTTTAACCTGCTCTTCATTTACGATGCCTTCAAACTGATTGTTGTAAAGGTTGGCATAAATATTACCACTCCACCATTTGGTAATTTGTTTGTATCCGCTTACTGAAATACCAATTTGATGAAGCCTGGCTATATTTGATTTCTTAATAAATGTTTCATTGGTCGCATCATTTTGCTCAAGCACCTGCTGAATGATATTGTTGGTGGCTGTATAGTTAACTGTTGTAGTTAAAAAACCACCGTAAATATGTGACAGCTCAATATTGTGTGCAAACTGTGGTTTCAGTTTCGGGTTGCCCTGCTCGTATGTGTACCTGTCAAGAAAATGAACAAAAGGATTCAGGTCTTTATAGTCTGGTCTTTCAATTCTTCTTCCATAATTAATTCCAAACTGATTCTTTTTATTCAAAGTGTATTGCAGATAAAACGTTGGAAAAAGCTGGGTGTAATTTCTGTTGAATTTTGAATCAAAATCTACAAACCTATTTTGCACTGTATCATAACCATATCCTTTTGAGTGGCCTTTTGCAACTGTATTTTCTAACCTTAACCCCAATTGAATGTTTAATTTTTTATTTACGGGGCGGTTGTAGTTTACATAAGCAGCATTAATGTTTTCTTTATAAATAAAATGATTGACCCTGCCGCTGTCAAGCGTTGTTACATCGTTGAGGACCTTATTAAAAATGGCATTGTTATCTGTTTGTACGTAGCTTGACTTAACGCCGGCTTCAAATTTTGCATTCTTTTTTAAAGGCAACGTGTAATCAATTTTACCGCTTTTAATGGTGATTTGTTGTGGCAAGCGGGTAAGGAGAGTATCCGGGTTCACCGTTTCATTTCCCTGCGCATCATAATAGCGGCTTACCAAACTTTGAAAGCTCGTGGCATTATAATTTATCCAGTCAATATCAGCCGTTATTTCCTGGCCAGTTGAATCAAACACATGATGGAAATTGAAATTTGCACTTCTGTTTTTCCAGTTTTCATCATTACGATTGGCAGCATTTGTTTTGCTCCTAAGACTGTTATCTGCATTAAAAATATCCGTATAGGTTTTTGCTTTCCAGGTACGGGGGTTAATAAAACCACTGAATACGGCACCAACTGTTGTTTTGGTAGAGAGCTGATAATCCACACCAATCTTTGCATTGTAAAAAAGATTTTCATTTGTCATTTTAGAAAGCTGGTCAAATATGGATGTGATCTCTTTTGTAGTCTTTTCAATAAAATTCCGCTGAATGTCCAGCTTTTGATAGCCATGCATATAGCTATGACTAAAGTTGCTGAACAGGTTTAGCTTTCCACTGCGGTAATTAAAGTTGAAGCTTTCATTTGTGCGGGGGTAATATCCCTGCGTATAACCAAGCGATAAGCTTCCATTGTATCCAAACTGTTTGTTCTTTTTTGTTTTAATATTGATGACACCACTGTTACCTGCTGCATCAAATTTTGTAGGTGGGTTTGTCATAATCTCAATTTGCTCAAGCTGGCTGGCATTCATGTTTCTTAATAAATTCATCAGGTCCTGGCCGCTGAGGTATGCCGGGCGGCCATCAATATAAATCTGAACACCTGCTTTTCCTTTCAGGCTTACGTTGCCATCTTTATCAACCGTAATGCCCGGAGATTTTTCCAGTATTTCAAGTGCAGTAGAGCCTACATTGGTAATGGCTGCTTCTACATTCACCACCGTGCGGTCAATCTTTTGTTCAATCAATGGTTTTTTTGAAGTAACCGTTACACCCGATAATGATTTGGCTGCAGAAATCAGCTCAATTGTTTTAAGTGCGATAACAGCATTCGCCTCGCTTAAGTCAAAAATTTCTGAATATCCTTTTTGATGCCCCACGGCAGAAACCGAAACGATATACTGCCCGAAAGCAATGTTTTCAAACTGGAAGTTTCCGTTTCTATCTGCTACAGAAAATTTTACAGCCGCAGAATCTTTGGCATTTAACAAAGTGATAGTGGAAGCTTCAATGGTTTTGGAGTTACCATCAATTACTTTTCCCGAAATTTTTCCGGTTTTGGTTTGAGCCTGGCTGAGTGTTGCGATAGCCATACATACCAGGACGAAGATTTTTTTCATGTGTTATTTTTTAATCTTTGGTACTTATTATCAAATATTACAAGCCAAAATTAGGTACTATGCAATCTAAAGTAATATATTTTAAAATAAACGGCTGTAAATACTGATGATTGGCCGATTTTAATGATTTGAGTATGACGCCTAAGCCAAAAACGGGTTACAGGTTTTCTGAATTTGTATATGAATGGTAAATGAGAATTACAAGTGGCCGGTTTGAAAAACTTGAGCCAAAAATTTCAAGATATAAGGCGCCTAAAAGCAGTCTGTGGTGAGCATAATACTGAACTTAAATGAAAGCCGGTCTTTGAAAACCACGGATTAACAACCCGCAACAACCAACCGGCAACCTACCAAAATTAAATCAGTTTTATATTGCAGGATGGTTATTGATTACAGATCAGATACAGTTACCCGCCCTACCCCTGCCATGCTTCAGGCTATGATGGCAGCCAAAGTTGGTGATGATGTTTTTGGTGAAGACCCTTCTATAAATGAACTGGAAGCTAAAGCTGCTGCCATGTTTGGTATGCAAGCGGCTATCTTCTGCCCTTCAGGTACCATGACCAACCAGATTGCCATTAAATGCTATACCCAGCCAGGCGATGAAGTGATTTGCGATGAATCTGCCCATGTTTACCAATATGAAGGCGGCGGCATTGCTTTTAACTCAGGTGCTTCGGTAAAACTTTTGCCCGGCAACCGTGGCCGCATTACTGCACAGCAGGTACAGGAAGCTATTAACCCGGATGATCCGCACAGGGCACACAGCAGTTTAGTTTGTTTGGAGAATACATCAAACCGCGGCGGTGGCAGTTGTTATGATGTAAATGAAATAAAAAAGATAAAAGAGATTTGTACAGCTAAAAATTTAAAATTTCACCTGGATGGAGCTAGGTTGTTCAATGCTCTTATTGCAAAAAACCAAACGCCTTTGCAGTATGGTGAGTTGTTCGATTCAATTTCTATTTGTTTAAGCAAAAGTTTGGGTTGCCCCGTTGGCAGCTTGTTATTGGGTACAAAAGATCTGGTAAAAAAAGCAAGAAGAATCAGAAAAGTGTTTGGGGGAGGCATGAGGCAAGCGGGGTTTTTAGCTGCTGCAGGCATTTATGCTTTGGACAATCACATTAACCGGCTGGCTGAAGACCACAAAAATGCCGCAGCCATTGCCACTGCTTTTGAAAAAAAAAGCTTTGTAAAATTTGTGCTGCCCGTTGAAACCAATATTGTGATTTTTGAACTGGATGATTTAATCAGTGCTACCCACCTGGTAGAAAAGCTGAAACAAAAAAATATTTTGGCTTATGCCATTGCCAGAAATCGTGTAAGGCTGGTTACTCACCTTGACATTACACATGAGATGATTGATAAAACCATTGAAGAAATAGAAAAACTCTAAGCATATGCTTCACCGCATCAACCCATTAACAACAACTGCGTGGAAAGAACTGGAACAACATTTTACTGAAATGCGCAGCCAGCACATGCGGCAGCTTTTTGAAGAAGATGCTAACCGCTTCCAAAAATTCTCAGTTGCCCAACCTGATTTGCTGTTTGACTATTCAAAAAATATCATCACCCAAAAAACAATTGATCTTTTGTTAAAGCTGGCTGAAGAATGCAGGTTGAAAGAAGGCATTGAAGCCATGTTTAGTGGGGATAAGATTAATGAAACCGAAAACCGGTCTGTACTGCATACTGCTCTCCGCAATTTTTCAAAGCAGCCCGTTTTTTCAGATGGTAAAGACGTAATGCCCCAGATAAAAAAAGTGCTGAGGCAAATGAAAAGTTTTTGTGACAGGGTTCACAACGGCGACTGGCGGGGATATACAGGCAAACGAATAAAATACATCGTTAACATTGGTATTGGCGGTAGTGATCTGGGGCCTTACATGGTAACAGAAGCTTTAAGGCCATATTGGGTAGAAGACATTCAAACCTATTTTGTTTCAAATGTAGATGGCAGCCACATTGCAGAAGTGCTGAAAAAAATTAAACCGGAACGAACGCTGTTTCTGGTTGCTTCAAAAACTTTTACAACACAGGAAACCATGACCAATGCCCATACAGCACGTCAGTGGTTTTTGAAGAAAGCCAAAAATGAAAAAGAAATAGCCAGGCATTTTGTGGCTCTGTCAACCAACCAAGCCGAAGTTGTAAAATTTGGGATTGATAAAAACAACATGTTTCAGTTCTGGGACTGGGTGGGCGGAAGATATTCATTGTGGTCCGCCATCGGTTTATCAATCGCATTAACCATTGGCTACAAAAATTTTGAGGTGTTATTAAAAGGTGCACACCAAGCCGACAATCATTTCAGGCAGGAGCCTTTCGAAAAAAACATACCGGTATTAATGGCTCTCATTGGCATTTGGTATCGCAATTTTTTTGGCTCGCAAACAGAAGCTATTCTCCCCTATGATCAGTATATGCATCGCTTTGCCGCTTATTTTCAGCAGGGAAATATGGAAAGCAATGGCAAATCGGCCGATCGCAATGGCGAGGCAGTAGAATACAACACCGGCCCTGTAATTTGGGGCGAGCCGGGTACAAATGGCCAGCATGCTTTTTACCAGCTTATTCACCAGGGCACGGTTTTAATTCCCTGCGATTTTATTGCACCTGCGCAAACGCACAACCCCATTGGCGAGCATCATTCTATTTTACTTAGCAATTTTTTTGCGCAAACACAAGCCCTGATGAATGGCAAAACAGATGCTGAAGTACAGGCTGAGTTAGAAAAAACCGGCTTAACAAATGAAGAAATTGCAAGGCTTCTGCCCTACCGCATTTTTACCGGCAACCGGCCTACCAATTCTATTTTGGTAAAAAAGATAACGCCGCAAATGCTGGGCAGGCTGATTGCTTTTTATGAACATAAAATTTTTGTGCAGGGAGTTATCTGGAATATTTTCAGCTTTGACCAATGGGGCGTTGAACTGGGAAAGCAACTGGCAAATAGAATTTTACCTGAGCTAAAAACAACTGAACCAGTAAGTGGCCACGACAGCTCCACAAACGGCTTAATGAATTTCTATAAAAAAATGAGGCAGGGGAAACAGCAACAAAAAGCCCTCTGAATGGGTTATTTGAAAAAGGAAAAGATAGCCCCGGTGGATTTTGTATTGACGCTGTGACAATACAAAAAGGAGAACAGAAATTAATTGAAAATCAATGGCAGTTTCTTTAAAAAGCATATTGCTAAGGCGTAAATACAAGCGTTGTGTACAAGCAATGCGGATGACACACCCTAATATTTAACCAATAAAATTAAAAAATGAAAAAAATTACACTAATCTTAGCACTAACCGCAATTACAAGTTTTTCTTGTGAACAGCAAGTTGCAAAAGCAAAAGAACAAGAAGTAAGTAGGCTGACATTTATAAATTTGGCTTTCTGTAAACTTCCTTTTCATGATTTATAAAATTTAAAGTTAACAATACTTGATGTTGCTAACTCTAAAATCAACTGGCTGAATTTTGGGGAAGCCTACAGGGCATATTAAAACGACACACACATCATATGACATTAGAAGAAATAATACAGAAACTAAAAGACACTCAAAACAAGAGTGACGCACCGACTGAGTATGAAATCGTATTGACTGACGCATTCAGGTTTTTAGGCTTTCAAGCAAAGACAATTGGTGGTAAAGGCGACACTGACGTATTATTAACTGCTAACATTGGGAAGCAAAGTTACAAAGTAGACCTTGACGGTAAAACAAGTAAGAATGAAAAAATAAGTGATGCACAAATTAATTGGCTATCGCTTAAAGACCATAAGGAGAAAAACAATTCAA
Organism: Chitinophagaceae bacterium; assembly: GCA_040289925.1. Classification (GTDB taxonomy): domain Bacteria; phylum Bacteroidota; class Bacteroidia; order Chitinophagales; family Chitinophagaceae; genus VBAU01. Next base: position 127,249 of record PSMD01000004.1, read on the forward strand.
ATTTTGTTGTGGTTGCAGGACCAGGGTTTGCAGGTGGAAATCTCGAAAAAAGAGCAAAAGAGTATAATGTTAGCCTACTGACAACAGACGAGTTAATCAAAATTTTAGAAGCTCATTCAAAATATCCGTTCACTTTATTGGAACTTAAAGACCTATTTGCGGAAGCAGGTTATTTGACAGAGCAAGTCGAAGATTTATTGAGCCAAAATCACGTAAGACGAAGTTCCCTTGAAAAGTTCAACACAATAATCGAAGAAATTGAAAAGTTACAAAACACACGACTTGGTTATTTCACTTTTGAAAGTTTGGCTGGTCGTGAGAAAATACAGGAACTTGAAATTGAATTAGAAGACATTGAAAATATAATCCAACTCTTAAGAATTCCATTTATCAATGCTATATCAGAAGTTGATAAAAATAAATTTGTGTTCACCCTTGAGAAAAGAGATTTATCAAACACATTTTTTCAAATTTCCCAACTCATAAGTGGAAATCCACCCGCAACGACAACAAGTTCAGAAGAACAAACTCCAACAAAAGTAAATGTTGAACAGATTGATGATATTAAAGAAAGAACTTTAGGAACAAAATATTATAAATGGGAAATTCGTGGGACTTCACTTTTTGCAACTGCAAGAGAAGAAAACCCATATGAACACAGTTGTCCAGTTGACCACTTCAAGACAATTATTTCAAAAATCATTGAAGCATTTCAAAACCAAAATGTAATTAATAACGACATAATTTATCAATCACTTGTAGACCAAGAGTTATCGCCAAATCGACTTTTTAAAGGAAAGACTGAAGAATACAAAATAAGAATGATTTTAGGTGTACTTGAATTGGAAGGTTTCATTAAGTGGACTGGTTCATTAAGACCAATTGAATACACGCTTGACAAACCAATCGCAGACTTAATAAAATGGAGCCAGGAAATAGCCACCAAGAAATAAATACGCCCTATAACACACGGTTTGCTCCAGCCTTGCAGACATAAAAGCATTTGCAAAATTTGTCCCTTCGGGAAAGACAATTATTTTTCTTTGCAAATGCCTAGAAACAGTTATCTTTATTTAAACATTTCGGTAGAAAACGGTTCCAAAACGGACGAAGCAAACTGCGAAAACGTTATATGCAACTTGTTTTTCATCTTCGGCTGCAACAATTCTAATCGGCTTTTGT
>PSMD01000085.1:0-4739 GCA_040289925.1 Chitinophagaceae bacterium
TGGGACGAAAGTCCCGTTCTAATTACTTTGTTTTAGAAAGCATTGTTTCCAATTCTTTTACTTCGTTGTCTGTAAGTGGTTTTAAAGGGCTTCTCAAATTACCACCTTCTTCGCCTAAAATATTCAATCCTGCTTTGATGGCTCTTGGTAAGCCTTTGTTAACAATGAACTTTAACAAATCAATCTGTTCATAGAAAACTTTTTGAGCTAACATTAAATCATTCTTTGTGATGGCTTCATAAAGTTGTAAATTCTGTTTTGGAATCAGGTTAGGTGCTGCTGTACACCAACCGCTTGCACCTGCTGCAAAAGCAGCCAAAGCAAGGGGATTAGAACCATTGTAAAAAGCAACATCTTCACCTAATTCTTTTCGCAAATAGTGCATTCTCTGAACATCTCCAGTGCTTTCCTTAATCATTGTTACATTAGGAATTTGCAACAATCTTTTAAGCAATGAAGGGGACATATCTACTCCAGCCGTTGCAGGATTATTATACGCCATAATAGGAATAGAAATTTGCTTGGCAACAGCATCATAATGCTGAACTATTTCATCATCGGTGAGTTTCCAGTAGCTCATTGGAATAATCATAACAGCAGTTGCCCCAGCTTTTTCAGCAAACTTTGCGTGGTAAATGGTTCTTTCGGTTGTGAGATTAGAAACACCGACTAATACAGGAACACGTCCGTTTACTTGATTTATTGTAGCTTCTGTAACAGCTTCTTTTTCTTCATCTGTTAGATAAGGCAAAACACCTGTACTACCCAAGGGGGCAATTCCGTGTGAGCCAGAGGCAATGAGTTTCTCAACCAATTTTTTAAACAGTGGAATATCCACTTTTTCGTTTTTGTCAAAAGGTGTTATCGGATAGGCAATGATACCTTTGAACGGAATATTCTTCATTCTTTAAATTAATTTAGATTATAAAAATGCCCCCATTTTCGGGGGCTATAGAGTACTGTTATAGGTCTCTGCCTTCTTCTTCACGAAGGGCAACACCTAAGTTTTGAAGTTGTGGAGCATTTTCGCAAGCAATGTATTTTGCTTCTTTCTTTTTGCTGCGATTGCCATGTCTGTGCCAAGCCCAAGAAGGTATGTAAACAGCATCTCCTGCTTCCCACTCCACTTTCTCTCCTTCAATTTCTGTCCATCCTTCACCTTCAATCACATACAAGAGTGTCTCGTACGTGTGTCGGTGACGGTTGGTAATTTGGTCTGCAAGCAGCCCGCCAATTGTCATACTCACATTTTTGGAAGGCAAATCCACAAAAAAGACTGGGTGCTTTCTTTCTGTGGAAAACTGGTTATGTTCGCCTGCTTGTTCCACATTTTTGTGGATGAGCTTGGCGGGCTTCACATACTTCGGGCGAGCAAAGGTTTCGTGGAAATCCTTTGAGCTGAATTGCTTTTCTTTAAGTTCCATTTTTTAAAAATTTACTTTAATGCAAGATTGCAATACAAAAGTCTTAAACCTTTGGACTATCTTAGTAGCTCAGTTTTAAATAAAATGGATAGTCCAGATGATAAGACCTTGGGAACTGCGAATTGTCCTTGACTTTCAGGATACGAAAGCGATTTACCTGCAAATTGCTGATGCGATTATAGATGCCATTAAAAAGAACAAATTAAAAAGTGGGTATTTTCTACCCGGTAGTCGTAAACTCGCTGAAATACTACAAGTGAATCGCAATACGGTCGTTCAGGCTCTTGATATTCTTTTGATTGAAGGTTGGCTAACTTCGGTTGAACGAAAAGGAATCTTCGTGTCGGATATAGACCCACTCAAACAAAAAAGAGTAGGATACGATAAAACAGAAAACTTTCATAAGCCTACCATAGTAAATAATAAACCTTTCATAGTTTTTGATGACGGTTTGCCTGATAGTAAGCTTGCACCTATTGATGAATTAGCCAAAGCTTACAGAGAAATATTTAGCCGAAAGGGGAGAAGACAAATGATGGGCTATACGGAATCTCAAGGCGATTTTTCATTTAGACAGGCCGTAAGTCAAATGCTGAATTTTAAGCGTAATCTTCCTACCAACCCCAGCCAAATGGTAATAACCCGTGGCAGTCAAATGGCGATGTATTTAACTGCCCAATGTATTATCAAAAATGGCGATTTTGTAATTGTAGAAAACCCTGGCTATAAACCTGCTTGGCTTGCTTTTGAAAATGCAGGAGCTAAGTTATTGCCTGTAAGCGTTGATAACGAAGGTATGGTAGTTGACGAGATAAGAGAAATTTTAAAAAAACGTTGCATTAAAGCCGTTTATACAACACCACATCACCAATTTCCCACAACAACGAGCCTTAGCATTAAAAGACGTTATGAGCTAATTGAACTAAGCAATCAGCATAATTTCTATGTAATTGAAGATGACTATGACCACGAATTTTATTTTGCACCAAGACCGATTTTTCCAATTGGCAGTTTAGCTCATTTAAACCGCTATGTTTATATCGGCACATTGAGCAAAATTATTGCACCTGCACTGCGCATCGGCTATTTATACACAAATCAAAGTTTGATTGATAAAATTTTGACTCTCCGTAAAATAATAGATGTTCAAGGCGATGTATTGATGGAGCAAGCGGTATTAGAACTCATTAAAGATGGCACAATTAAACGACATCTTAAAAGGGTAACATCTGTCTATTTGAAAAAGCGAGATTACTTTGAGAATCTAATTTACGAAACGCTAAAAAATAAAATTGATTTCCAAAAGCCTAACGGGGGGTTGGCGTTTTGGTTGAAGCCAAAAAAACACATTGATATTTTCAACTTAGCAAATAAATTGGAAAGTAAAGGAGTAAAAATTCTAACCCCTGATAAATACAGTTTCAAAGAACCTATTATGGGGCTAAGACTTGGTTTTGCTTCTTTATCAGAGGAACAATTAGAAACAGGAATAAAAACCATTGCCTTTTATTTAGACTAGCTCGTGTTCGGCACAATCAATTCTCAATTCGGTGTTTTGTAATTTGGTCTGCAACAATTTACAGTAATGTTTTCCATTGGTGTGTTGGTAGTTCAAACAGGTAAAACACATTCTTTGAATGGTTATAATGCCCGCCTTATGTAACTCGTCAATAAGTTTGAGCAAACCCGAAAGAATAATTTCCTTTTGTTCTTGTGAAAATGTGGATAAAGGTTGTTCAATTGCAAAAGCAAAATTTGCCGACTTTTCGGCTATCTGCCTCCCTTTACTGGTTAAATCAATAATGTTACTTCGTGTATCTTCGGGGTGGTCAAATTTTTGGATAAGTCCTTTCTGAAGCAATATTTTCACACTATCGCTAATGGTGGCTTTGGTCATATTAAATTCCTGAGCCAAATAACTCACTTTGCACATTTCGTCTGAATGAAAAAGCAGGAAAATCAGAATTTGAATTTGTATAGGACTTAAAGCATTCTCTTTGCTTTCATTCCAAAGCAACACTCTAAATGCTTCCGAAATTCGCTCTAAAGCCACCACAATTCGGCTTTCAACCTTTTGGTTTTGCTCGTTTAAATTGAATGATGAGTATTTCATTTTGTAATTTTTTTAGCCACATATACCCAAGCCTTTTTGCCCGACTCAAAAGTTTCAAGTATTCTATGGTATTGATTTACTTCATATTTGTCGGTTTCAGCAAGTTCGATATCTGTAATCTCAAATATTATTCCTTCAATAAAATCACTTTCACTATCTGATTTTACAGCGATTGGATGGTACTCAAGTTGGCTTTTAGCAAGAACAGTTGGGTCGGTGATTTGTAAATTCTCAATTTTATAGCCTGCCAATTTATCTCGCTCTCCTTTAAAGGTTCGACCGTAATTTTCAAGCTGTACTCTCTCCAACTGCAAGGTACCGTAAGAGAAGAGCAAATGTGTTATTTCTTTCATTCGCAATTTTCCATTTCAATGATGAAATAGCCTTTTTGTTTGATTTCTGTTTCCCATTGTGGTCTAACGCTTTCAACGTGGCAAAACCTACATTCTTTTGATGTTAAGGGTTGTCCGTCCTGTCCTTTGGTTTTTAGATAATCTTTGCCATAACTGTAAATTACGGCTGTATCTTTAACATTTTCAGGTGCTATAATGTCAAAGTGCATCATGCTACCGTCTTTTTTTGTTACATAGGTGTCCCAAACTGCTACTCTCATTGTGTTAGATTTATTTTTTTTGTGCTGACGCAGTAAATACGAACAACACAAGTACGACTAAATAAAATATTCTCATTCTCTTAAAATTAATAATGCCCCACATAGATAGTTACTAACTATATGGGGCAAAATTTTTAGCCTTTTACGTCTGCTATAGACGCTCCAAAATTGAGGTGAAGTACATTACCGTTTGGAGTAAGCAATGCAGGAACAGATTTTACACCTGCTTTTTCTGCTTCTGCAATTCGGTTTTTGTTTTCGCCTAAGTGAACGATTTCAACTTTGTCGCTACCGATAAGCGATACAATGTCGTGTTCTGCACTGATGCAAACAGGACAACCTGCATGATAGAAAATTGATTTAGCCATTTTTTATTTTTTTATTTGGGTATGACATTATTGTCGGCGTAAATATAGTAAGGACTCCTAACTACACAAGTAATTTTTTGAGATTTTTTACAGAAATGGTTTATCGATATGATTATCAATGGTATAAAATTCTCATTAGGGAGTAAGAGAATTGGCTCTTTTGTAAAGCTTGGGTCGTGTTTCGGCTGGTATGGTTTTGCAAATGTGCCAATGTGCGGTGG
>PSMD01000030.1:0-11611 GCA_040289925.1 Chitinophagaceae bacterium
CCCCCGCCTCCAACTCCCAACAAAAAATAAATCATCACCCCGCTTCGACGGGTTTTTTTATTCATTTATTGAGTAACCATTTTCAATTAACTTCGGTTGCAGAATTAGTTGCATAACTAACTATCTTTTGCCAGCGGATTTCACAGTGGAAATGGGAATGACAACCACTGTAATTTCTGTAGGTACAAAACCACTCAAACTGTATGAAAAGAATCATCAAAAAAGTTGCCGTCCTCGGTTCAGGAGTTATGGGTTCAAGAATTGCCTGCCATTTTGCAGGCATTGGCGTACCCGTTTTGTTATTAGATATTGTTCCGCAGGAAGCTGCTGACTCAAAAGATGCAAAGGCCAGGAATAAAATTGTAAATGATTCACTCCAAGCGGCCATCAAATCAAATCCATCACCGGTTTTTCATAAAGATGTTGTAAAGAAAATTACTACCGGCAATTTTGAAGATAACCTGAAAGACATAGCCCGTTGCGATTGGATCATTGAAGTGGTTGTTGAAAGACTTGACATCAAAAAATCCCTTTATGAAAAAGTAGAACAATTTCGCAAACCGGGTACGCTGATCACTTCTAACACTTCGGGCATACCCATTCATATGCTGAGTGAAGGCAGAAGTGATGATTTCAAAAAACATTTTTGCGGAACACATTTTTTTAACCCGCCACGTTATCTGCGTTTATTAGAAATCATTCCTACTCCCGATACTGATCCTTCAGTGATTGATTTCCTGATGCATTATGGGGATCTCTACCTGGGAAAAACAACTGTGTTGTGTAAAGACACACCGGCCTTTATTGCCAACCGCATTGGAGTGTTTGGTATTATGGCTTTGTTTTCTTTGGTTGATAAAATGAATTTAACCATTGATGAGGTGGACGCATTAACCGGCCCGATCATCGGCAGGCCAAAATCAGCAACATTCCGAACCGCAGATGTTGTAGGCATTGATACGTTGGTAAAAGTTGCCAAAGGTGTTTATGATAATTGCCCAAACGATGAGGTAAGAAATATTTTTCAAATTCCTGCATGGCTGAATAAAATGGTTGAGAACAACTGGCTTGGCGATAAAACAGGCCAGGGTTTCTTTAAAAAAATAAAAAGCAGTGGCGGAGAAAAAGAGATACTCACACTTGACTTAAAAACTTTTGAATACAACCCGAAAGTAAAGCCAAAGTTTGCTTCGGTTGAAGCAGCCAAACCTGTTGATGATCTTCAACAGCGATTGAAAATTTTATGTGCAGGCCAGGATAAAGCCGGTGAATTTTATCGTCATTTTCACTATGGCCTCTTTTCTTACATCTCTCATCGCATTCCTGAAATTTCGGATGAACTGTACAGAGTTGACGATGCAATGATGGCTGGCTTTGGCTGGGAAATTGGTGCCTTTGAAAGTTGGGATGTACTGGGTGTTGAAAAAACTGTGAAGGCCATGAAAGAAGCTGGCTATTCTGTTGCATCCTGGGTGGAAGAAATGCTGGCAGCAGGAAATAAATCTTTTTACAAAATTGAAAATGGAAAGAGGCTCTGCTATTCACCATTAAAAAAATCTTACAGCTTACCATTTACTGAAGGCCAGGATGAAAGCTCTTTCATTGTACTGAGCAATTACCAGGACAAACTGGTTTGGAAAAACGCAAGTTGCAGGTTGTATGATGTTGGTGATGATGTGCTGGGCTTGCAATGGTTTACAAAAATGGGCAGCATTGGTGGTGATGTATTAAGCGGTATTCAAACTGCCATTGAAAAAGCAGAAAAGAACTACAAAGGATTGGTAATTGCCAATGAGGGGCAAAATTTTTCTGCCGGTGCTAATGTCGGAATGATCTTTATGCTGGCCATCGAACAGGAGTATGATGAACTGGATATGGCCATTCGGCTTTTTCAAAATACAATGATGCGGGCAAGATATTCTTCGGTGCCTGTTGTAACAGCACCGCATGGTTTAGCATTGGGCGGTGCCTGTGAACTGAGCTTGCATTCTGATAAATGTTGCCCTGCCGCAGAAACTTATACCGGTCTTGTTGAATTGGGTGTTGGCTTAATTCCCGGCGGTGGCGGCACTAAAGAATTTACGTTGAGAGCTTCAGATGAAATGCATGTAGATGAGCCGGAAACCATCACACTAAAAAATCGTTTTCTCACTATTGCAACTGCTAAAGTGGCTACTTCAGCGTTTGAAGGATTTGAAATCGGTGTTTATAGAAAAGGATTGGATGAAGTGGTGATCAACCAAAACCGCCGCATTGCTGAAGCAAAAAAATCAGTGATTGAAATTTATGACAGTGGTTATGTAACTCCTGTGCAGCGAAAAGATATTAAAGTACTTGGCCGCTCAGCACTGGGTGCTTTGTATGCTGGTATACATGCTATGTGGCGTGCTGGTTATGCAACTAACCATGATGTAGTAGTGGCAAAAAAGCTGGCTTATGTTATGTGTGGTGGCGATTTGAGTGAACCAACTCTTGTATCTGAACAATATTTGCTCGACCTGGAAAGAGAAGCTTTTCTTTCTCTTTGCGGTGAAAAGAAAACACTGGAAAGAATACAATCAGTGCTGAAAGGCGGCAAACCAGTAAGAAATTAAGCAGAACGGAATGAAGAATTATTAATGAATAATTAATAATTTCATAGTCCTTTTTTATTCACTTAAAACTCTGCTTATGAACTTCCAGGTAGTTGATTCCGGTAATGACAGGCTTGTTTGTAATGTAACCAACTGCAGCAAACAGGAGTTAGACAATAAAGTGAACCTGTTTTTTACTTCACAGGGTTACCACTGAGGTAAGAATTTTTAAATAAGGTAACAAGGCCATGGGAACTCTCTTTGGTGCTTTTGCCAAATATTATGAGTTCTCCATTACAACTAAGACACAAGATAATATTATCGGCTTGCAATTATTAAAAGATTCAACCGGCATGGCAGGCGGATTAATTGGCATGCGCCAGGTAAAAAAAGAATTTGAAAGAATACAGGAAGCTTTTAAAAATTGTATGCTTAACTGATAAAAAAAAGCTCATGGGTTTCCAGGTCGTCAACCAATCAGTCATACAAAATTACCTCCAGCTCTATGGCGATAATTTCGATGCTAAGAGAGTAAAAAGCTTTGCAGAAGCATTCGATGCGGAAACAATGATTGTTGAGTACACCATTTATCCTGAAGACAAAGACAGGCCTTTTCAATTTGTAAAAAGAACATCTCTTACTTCTCCTTTTATAAAAACAGGCAACTGGTTTTTTCGCTCTAGCGCTGCTTCAATGGACGACCTGGCTATTCACAGCGGGCTGGCCGGAAGAAACCTCACCGAGTTTAAAGTGAATTACCCGGTAACAGTGCTGGAAGGCGTTGCCAGCAAACTAAACCGCAACTGGGATTTTGAATACGGCGGTAGTGGCGGTGGCGTTCAAATTTTCATGGCACAAAAATTTCTCTTTTCGCTTGAAGTGGTAGGAACCCACTTATTATAATTATGGGCATTGTTGAAATTGATAAAGAGAAAAAAACTTTCTTCATCCATTCTCACCTCATCACTTACGGAAACGCAGCAACACCAGAACTTACCGAACAGATAAGAGATGAAATTGAAACCATGTGGAATGAGCCGCATGCTTTTTTGATGTTTGAAAGTTTAAATTTTGACGTTGTATTCAGAATTACCGCTGCTTTTCATCCTCTGCTTACTGAACTTGAAGTGTATCAAAACATGGATGCCCGCAACAATTATTTCCGCATCGAAGAATTTACTTACGGTAATATTTCTTTTGTAGATGGACTGGGTAGCAACAGTGGCTATTTAAAGCTGGAAAATTTATACAAAGGTTCAACCACTGCTGCACATGAATATGGCCATACATTAGGACTTGATCATCCGAAGCATCTTGATATTCGTGGGCAGGGTGTGCCGGGCATCATGTACCCAAGAGGAACGCTGGTGGATTCGCTTTTTCAATATGACCCTAATAAACCTGCGGGTGTAACCGGCGGTACTATGCACCCCATGTATCGCAAAGTGCGGCAGCAGGATGTAGATGATTTAAAACTGCACAAACTGAATTTTGAAAATGGGAAAGCAATGCTGGGTAAGTTCACGAATATCTATCATTGGAATCATGCTGAAATTCCACCGGAAGAATTTGCTAAGCCGGTTGTTTCCGGATAGAAGCAGAAATAGAAGGATAAACAAACTGAAAGCCGGCTTTCCTGATTTTTTCAGAGCTGACTGTTGCCGACTTCAATACTTCAATGCTCATTTCTCCAATTAATAGCCTTAATGCAAAAGAAGGCACGTACACGGGAATAAAAAATGAACCTTTCATGTGTTTAGCCAGTTCAGTTACCAGGCGGCGGTTGCTTACCGGGAAAGGAGCAACGGCATTATATATTCCATTCACTTTTTCATTTTCTATTGCAAAAAGATAAAGGCGAACAAGATCATCTAAATCAATCCAGCTCATTACTTGCTTTCCTGAACCAAGAATGGGGGCAATGCCAAAGCGAATGGTTTTATGAAAACGCTCTGCCGCTCCTCCATTTTCTGAAATTGCAATTCCTGTTCTTAAAATAACCAGTCGCTTGCCCAGGGCAGAAACCGGTGTAATGCCTTCTTCCCACAAGCGGCAGGTCTCTCCCAAAAAATCATCATGGCACTCAGCTGATTCAATAAATGGTTGAGGGTTTGGAATGACAGGATCAGGCCCATACCAGCCAATTCCCGATGCGCTGATAACTGCTTTCACATTATTCGGTATTTCTTTCAATGCTTTTACAAGCAACTCACCGCTTTTTGTTCTGCTTTCAACAATTTCTTTCTTTCTTTTTTTTGTCCATCGCTTTTCACCAACATTGGCGCCGGCAAGATGAACGATGTGATCGGAAGCTGCAATGGCTTTTTCATCTATAATTTGCTTTTGTAAATCCCATTGCGCATACTGCACATGTGGCTGCAGCTTTGTTTGCTGATGATTGAGGTCCCTGGTAAGAATAATAACCCTGTAATTTTTTTCGAGCAATAACTTTGTAAGTGCCCGTCCAATAAAACCCGTGCCACCTGTTATTAATACCGTTTGCATAAAGATGTTTCAGATCATAATAATCGAAACAAACTTAGGTTGAAAATCTGTTCAAATAACTATCTTGACCACGAAATAAATTTTATGGAATCAGTTTTATCTGTTCAGAATATTACCAGGCATTATGGCCACATTCGTGCATTGAACAAAGTGAGCTTTGAGGTGCCTGAAGGTTCGGTATTTGGAATTCTTGGACCCAATGGCAGTGGTAAAACAACTTTGCTCAGCATTATTCTGGATGTGTTGAAAGCCGATAACGGTAATTTTTTATGGTTTGGAAATCCTGGCTCATCTGCGCAAAGAAAAAAAATCGGTTCGCTGCTTGAAACACCAAATTTCTACCACTATTTATCTGCCGTAGATAATTTAAAAATTACACAAGCCATCAGCGGCCGCGGTACAGAAAAGGATATTGACGATGTATTGAAAAAGATGAATTTGTATGAAAGAAGAAGAAGCCGTTTCAGCACATACAGTTTGGGAATGAAGCAGCGCCTTGCCGTTGCTGCTGCTTTGCTGGGGCAGCCAAAAGTGCTGGTACTTGATGAACCGACAAATGGGCTTGACCCGGTTGGCATTGCAGAAATACGGGAATTAATTATTGAGTTAAGAACAAAAGGATTTACAATCATCATGGCAAGCCACCTGCTTGATGAAGTGGAAAAAGTTTGTACGCATGTAGCTATTCTCCGCAAAGGTGATTTGCTAACCTCCGGTGAAGTAGATGAAATTTTAAGTGATGAAGATGTAGTGGAGCTAAGGGCTGCTGACATAAACCGGCTTGCAGCGGCGCTGCGTGATATTTCCCGTCATGTTGTGATTGATGAGAAACAAAACGTAGTGCATGCCAGCTTTGAAAAAGGCACAGCAAGGCTTGAACAGATCAACCGCTTTTGTTTTGAAAGAGGCATTGTATTAAACCACATGCTGATAAAAAAGAAAAGACTGGAAGCAAGATTTTTTGATTTAACCAATAATTGATGTTGTGCCCTTCGTGTGTTTCATTTGTGCATTTTGTGCTGATAAAAAGGAACACGATGAACAATAAGAATTACAATGAACATACATTATGACGAACCTTTTAAAAACCGAATGGCTGAAACTGAGAAGATACCGTGCCTTTTGGTTGATCATGATCGTAACTGCTCTTTCCTACCCCGGCATTAGCTATATACTGCGGGGCATTTACAAAAATATTATGGAGAGGCCGGGTGATGCCAGCATGGTTTTGAAAATGATCCTTGGAAACCCATTTGCATTGCCTGAAGCCTGGCATACGCTGGCTTATGCATCTTCCATTGTGGTATTCATTCCGGCCGTAGTAGTAATTATGTTTATCACCAACGAATACAGTTTTAAAACACATCGGCAAAATGTAATTGATGGCTGGAGCCGCAACCAGTTTATGACAGCCAAACTGATTGATGTTGCACTTATTTCCGTTATCATCTCGGCATTGTATGTTATCGTTACACTCATCATTGGTTTGTCGGAAGTGTCGCCAAAAAATGTAGGCAAATGGGGTTACTCTTATTATGCCGGTTTGTTTTTACTGCAAACATTTGCACAACTCACCATTGCATTTTTAATCGGATTCCTCATTCGCAAAGCATTTATTGCGCTGGGTGTTTGTATGTTTTACTTTTTGGTGTTTGAGCCAATCAGCGTTGCGTTGCTGCGAAAATATGTGGATGATATAGGGCGGTACTTGCCGGTAGAAATTTCAGACAGGCTGATTCCTCCGCCAGCTTTTTTTGCACGGTTTGATAAGCCGGCTTATGAAAAAGCTTTATCACAAGTCTCTATTCATATTCTTTATACCCTTTTGCTAACAGTATTTATTTGGTGGATTTGTTTCAGGATTAATAAGAGGAGAGATTTGTGAGGACTGGTTTGGGGATTGAGCTTTAAAGTTTAAGGGGGTTAGGGTTGTTCATTTTTGCGGGTGAACCAAAAAAGAACGTTTTGATCAAACAAAGCTTCGTACCGCAATTTGTAAAGCTAACCAGCCACTGCTTAGAGTACCAGTGTAGATGCCGAGCTTCGCTTAATAGGACAACTGTAAAAATGCCCAATAGAATTACCAGCGTACAAGTGTGCGACGCAACATAAGCTGAATAGATTTTCCAATGCCGGCCACATAAAAAAACCCCCGATAAAGATCGGGGGAACAACTAAAAACATCCGAAGCTAAACTTCGGGCCAGCCTAATGCGAATTGACTTGTTATCATTGGAACGAAAAATTTTTACACCTGCTCCGTTGCAGGAAATAAACCTATCTCCACACATTGGTTCAATCTGGTTTATTACCATCTAAAAACGTATTGATAGTGCTGATGTTTGTTTGATTATTCTCGTCTTTCTTAACCTCGTAGTTGCTGTAGAAGTTTTCAACTGCAGTGAAGGAATTACCATACAATTCCATGTTGCGGCGGATGTAGGCCGGCACAGTTTCAAACTCGTTATTCGGATCGGCACTGTTAATGTTGAACGAGAGGTTGCGCAATTTCTGCACCCGTTCTGCCGCCCTACGTTTTTGCTCCTCTGCTTCGTCAACCATCGGCTGCTCCTCAGCAGAAGATTTCAAAGGTGTGAGAGTTTGATGGGCCAACGGCTCATCCGCCGCCGGAATGTCGTCCTTAACCACCAGTTGCATGTCGAGGTGCTCCTCGTCTTGTTGCGCAACAGGGGCTGGGACCGGTTCTTCGGCAGAAGGCTTTGAGGTGGATACCTCTGCTTTTGATTCTGCATAAATATTGGACGGTCTGGCCAGGTATCCTCCCGATGCTGCAGACACCGGGGTGGTACTATTTTTATTTTCAGCCTGCGCAGGCGCAGAATGAAAATTGTTTTCCGGTTCTTCTTTGTATTTAAGGGTAACGGCTGGAGATTCTGTAGTTATTGGAAGAGGTTTCGAATTTATATTTTCATCCTTTTTCGTAGTTGACAATTTCTCAACAGTATTTTTTCGAGTATTTTCATTCGTAGATTGACTATTGGAAGAATTTGACATATCAAGTTCCCAATAAATCACGTTCGTTTCCCTGGTAGCTTCTTCTTGGGCAAAAGGCGGTACCTCGTCTTCTTCAAACATCATAATTGCTGCAACAGCATCTTGCGCAGCAGGAACATCTTCGACCAGCCTGGGTGCCAGCTCTTCCTTAAACAGCGGGGGCAATGGCATTTTATTTGCAGGGTATGGCGGAGGTTCAATTTGTTTTTGCGGCTGCTGCTTTTCTTCGGTTTGGCCAAGCACCATCACAATCTTCTCTTCCTTCGGCTCCGGCTTTTTGGGTGCAGTAAAAGGATCTTTATGCTGGAAGCCGGTTGCAATAAGAGTAATGCCGAGTTTTTTATCGAGAGAATTATCATAGCCCAAACCAAGAATCACATCTGCGTTATCACCTGCCTGGCTTAACAGGTAATTTTGGATCACCTCTACTTCATCCATGGTAAACTCATGCTCACCTTCGGCAGAGTTGATGTTGATGAGTATCCATTTTGCTCCGCGAATGTCATTATCATTCAACAACGGAGAGTTGAGTGCTTCTTCAATTGCTTTTTGTGCACGGTTTTCACCATCTGCCGCAGCGCTACCCAAAATAGCAACACCCCCATTTTTCATTACGGTGCATACATCGGCAAAGTCAACATTAATTTGACCGGTGCTGTTGATAACATCGGTGATACATTTTGCAGCAGTGGCCAGCACATTGTCTGCTTTTGCAAATGCTTCACGCATTTTTAAATTACCAAACTGGTGGCGCAGCTTATCGTTACTGATCACCAGCAACGTGTCAACATACTGCTTCAGTGTTTTTATTCCTTCTTCTGCCTGCTGAATTCTTTTTTTGCCTTCATAAGCAAATGGGGTGGTAACAATACCCACAGTTAAAATGCCGAGGTCTTTACAAATTTTTGCAATGATGGGTGCACCACCTGTTCCTGTACCACCCCCCATGCCGGCAGTGATGAAAGCCATCTTTGTATTTACTTCCAGTATTCTTCTTATTTCTTCCAGCGATTCTTCAGTTGCCTGCCTGCCAATTTCAGGATTGGCCCCGGCACCCAGGCCCTGGGTAAGATGAGGCCCAAGCTGAATTTTATTAGGCACCATGCTTAATGCAATGGCCTGCGCATCGGTATTACAGATGATGAAGTTGACCCCATCAATCTGCTGACTATACATGTGGTTGACGGCATTGCTTCCGCCGCCACCAACACCAATTACTTTGATGATAGATGATTTTTCTTTGGGCAGATCGAAATGTATCATGAATACTTATTTAATGGTTAGTAAAGCAGTAGTTTAGTTATCAATTATGAGTTATGAATTTTAAGTATGGATTTCATCACTGATCACTCATCACTCATCATTAAAGAGCTCTGTCCTCCTCTTCTTTAAACAAATCAATAATTCCGTCTTTGAATTTGCTCCAGAAACCGCTGAGGCTTTTACGCTTCTTCATGGTTTCCTCTGAAACACCTTCACCAACCAGCTCCTCTTCTTCTCCCTGTTTCATTCTCTTCAATCCTTCAGGCACATCCACTTTCTTAAACTGATTTTCGAATTGCTTGCGGTTGTGCTCATAATCATCATAACCTTTTAAAATAAGCCCGATACAAGTTGAGTAAGTAGGCTTCGCCAACTCTTCAATATGCCCCGATGCAAGATGCTCATTGGGGAAACCGATCCTTGCATTTAAGCCTGTTACATATTCAGTCAGCTGAATTAAATGTTTTAATTGAGAACCACCACCGGTGAGAATGATTCCCCCATTCAGCATTTTGTTATCCAAACCAACTTGCTTGAGATGATAGGTAACAAAATCCATGATCTCACTCATTCTTGCCTGGATGATGTTTGCGAGATTTTTTACACTGATCTCTTTTGCAGGCATGCCACGCAAGCCGGGGATGGTGATGTAAGCATTGACTTTTGCTTCATTAGCCAGTGCACTACCAAACTGCACTTTCATTTGCTCGGCCTGTGTTTTTAAAACACCCAGGCCAGTTTTAATATCGTTGGTAATATTTTCACCGGCAAAAGGAATAACCGCCGTGTGTTTTAAAATGCCTTCGTAAAAAACAGCAAGGTCGGTTGTACCACCACCAATGTCAACAATAGCAACACCGGCTTCGAAATCTTCCTGGCCCATAACGGCTGAGGAAGAAGCGAGTGGCTGCAGCACAAGGTCTTTTGTATGCAACCCTGCTTTTTCAACACTGCGGTTAATGTTGCGAATAGCGTTTTTATCACCGGTGATGATGTGAAAGTTGGCGCCGAGTTTTACACCACAATAGCCTATTGGGTTGGCAATGTTTTGAAAATTATCAACTGTAAATTCCTGCGGAATCACATCTATGATCTGATCGCCGGCAGGGATGTAAGTTTTATACTGATCACTGAGCAACTGATCTATTTCGGCTTGCACAATTACTTCATCCGTGTTTTGACGAACGATATCGCCGCGAGTTTGTAAGCTTTTGATGTGATGGCCGGCAATACCAACATACACTTCATTAATCTCCAGGTTGGGATTTGAAGCGTAACAATTTTCAAGTGCAGTTTTGATTGCCTTGATGGTTTCATCAATATTTAAAACCTGGCCGTGCTTTACGCCATTGCTGTTTGCACGACCGAAGCCGAGAATTTCAAGCTTGCCAAATTCATTTTTTCGCCCGGCAATGACGGCGATCTTGGTCGTTCCAATGTCAAGACCGACGATAATGGGTTGTTCAGTGTTCATAGTTATAGTTGTTTTTAGTTGTGTACTCATTCTTGATTTCTTGATACTGGATTCCAGATTCCTGATTTCTTTCAGCGTCAAGCATCCGGAATCCAGTACCGTTATTCACTAATTTCTCCGCGGCATTACTGCCTTTGGTTTTTCTATAATTTTTGGTTCCGTATTGGATTTTACCGGGTTAGTTTTCTTAGGTGTGGATTGAAGATTTTCCTTTTTTGAAACAACAGAAGTTTGTGGCGCAGCCTGTTGCTCAAGGTGTGTATCAGGTTTTTCAATATTCGGTGGTAATTTTGCTATACTGTCGGCCTGCATTTGCTGCATTTCATTTATCAGCTTTTCAACATTTAATTTCAATTGCACCGTATCAACTTTTGATGGCTTTGTATTTGAGGCCACTACCTGGCCTTTATACTGCACATCAATTGTGTTGTATTTATTAAAACCGGTTTTGCTTAACACCTGCTGATAAAAGATCAACAGCCGACGGAATTCCTGTTCAATGTTTTCACCATTGCCCAGCTTTACAATATGATTGCCCACAACCGGTATCAGCTCAAAATTTCTTTCCGGTGTAATATCAATCTGCGCTGTTTGTGCCATCCAGAAAGGATCATTCAAAACAAACCAGGCCGTGCTGCGAATATTTTTCAGCAGCAGGCTGTCTTTATTGCTCAAAATTTTTCTTGCCGGAAAATTGGTAAATACCGGCAGGTTTGCACTCAGCTTATCCGACAAAGGCATTTGCTTCATGCTGCTGTCTATGTAAAATGAGTTACCGGCTG
>PSMD01000030.1:11621-32498 GCA_040289925.1 Chitinophagaceae bacterium
TATCCTGGCAATGGGTTCTCTTTCTGAAACGGTAACATGCAATACATCACGGTTATCAAAATACAGCTTGGCATTTTTTATCCAGCTATTCTCTTCCAGCAACTGTTCAATTTTTTTCAGGTTGAAGGATGAGATGGCCTGGCCTTTAATTTTTCCGTTGGTTACCGACATTAAAATTTTCAGCACATCTTTTTCATCTATAAAAAGATTTTTGGTTGCTTCCTGTATGTTGATGACATAATCACGGCACTGCTGGCGGTTCTTTTTATCAATAGCAGCCACCAATAGCATGAGCATGCCTGCACTAATTGCCAGTGAAAAGGCAACAATCAAAATTTTTCTCAATGTTCGTTTTGTGCTCACTATTATTGTTGTTTCGTTGCTTCCGGATGGCTGATCCTGGTTGCTGAATTAGTTTTTAAAGCTTCCAGCATCAGGCATCTAATATTTTCTTTATCGGCTCTACAAGCAGGTCAATATCTCCTGCGCCTGCTGTTATCAATACTTCTCCAAATTCTTTATTGATGGTTTTACTAAAATCATTTTTTATCCAATCAAGCAATTGCTGCTTCGTCATTACCCGTTTATGTTCTGATTTCATTTTTTTCAAAATCATTTCTGCGGTCACTCCTGCAATCGGCTGCTCTCTTGCCGGGTAAATGGGCAACAGGATTATTTCATCAGCCAAATCCAGCGCTTCTGCAAATCCATCAGCCAAATCTTTTGTGCGGCTGTACAAATGCGGCTGAAAAATGACTGTACACTTTCTTTCACTGAACAAAGACCTTGCGCCGCTGATAAGAGCCCTGAGTTCATCCGGATGATGAGCATAATCATCTATAAACACCACCTCTTTCCTACCCTCTCTTCCTGCATGGAGTGTGGAATCTTCACGCCGGGGAGGAATAACATACTCAAACCTCCGCTTCACTCCCCTGAAGCTTGCAACTGCTGCTTTGATTTTTTCTTTTTCTATTTGCAAAGAACTTGTTACGGCTATTGCTGCTACCGTATTTTCTACATTGTGCATGCCACCCATATTTAACACCACATTTTTTATTAACTCATCTTTTATCCTTACATCAAATTCATAACTGCCGTTTATCATCTTTATATTTTCTGCATACACATCAGCCGCATCATTTTGCAGGCTGTATGTCAGATGTCTGCTGCATTTTTCAGTGAAGACTGCAGTTAGTTCTCTTCCTCTTTTTATTCCAAACTTGCTCACCAGTAATCCGGCAGCCCTGATCTTTTTTGCAAAATCAATGTATGCCTGTTCCATTGCTTCTGCAGTTCCATAAATGTCAAGATGATCAGGATCCATTGCTGTTATCACCGCCACATCCGGATTCAATTTCAAAAAACTTCTGTCGTACTCATCTGCTTCTACCACACAAACATTTTTTTCACTGCTGCCCGGCACACCGGTCGGCATGTGCGACCAAAAATTTGTTCCGTAGTTGCCGGAAATACCACCGAGAAATGCATTGCAACCATATCCACTGTCACGCAGGATGTGTGCAACCATCGTAGTAGTAGTAGTTTTTCCATGCGTGCCTGCTATGCAGATATTAAAAGAACTTTCGGTAATCAATCCCAGCACATCACTTCTCTTCACTACCTGATAAGCATTTTCCCTGTAGTAAACCAGCTCTGCATGATCTTCGGGTACTGCCGGCGTATAAACAACCAGGCTTGCATCCTTCGGGATAAGAGCTACATTTTCCTCATAGTGTACATCAATTCCTTCCTGCTGTAATTCTTTAGTTAGGGTTGATTCTGTTTTATCGTAACCGCTCACTTTTTTTCCCCAGGCATGAAACCACCGGGCTATAGCACTCATTCCAATTCCGCCAATGCCTATGAAATAAACCGAACTCACTGCCGCCAAAGAAAAATTGTTATCCTTTTCTGTCATGTCATCTTTCATTTCCCTGCCTTTGTTTTCTTTTTAAATAAGACGGAAGGCTGAATTATGTTCGAATTGTTCTCATTACTTCTTCTGCAATTTTTTTATCCGCATCAATCACCGCCAGTTTGCCAATGTTGTTTTTTAACTCCTGTTGTTTTGTTTCATCACTTGCCAGGGCCAGCAATATAGGTGTTAACTTTTCCATTGCTTCATTATCCTTTACCATGAATGCGGCATTTTTTTCAACAAGATTTTTTGCGTTGGCAGTTTGATGATCTTCTGCTGCAAAAGGATAGGGTACGAACAAAACGGGCTTTTTTACCACACAGAGTTCAGCAATGGCCATGGCGCCGGCTCTTGAAACAACTATATCAGCTGCGGAATAAGCGAACTCCATTTGTGTTATAAAATCATTCACCCAAACTAACTGCTTTCCTGCTGCTCTCTGCTTTGCTGTTGCTGCATAAGGTTTACCTGTTTGCCAAATCAGTTGTAAACCTGCTTTCAGAATTTCGTCAAGATTTTTATCAATTGCCTCGTTGATTGATTTTGCGCCCAGGCTTCCGCCAACAACCAAAACCGTTTTGTGGTTTTCATTTAATGAAAAGAATCTGACAGCTTCTGCCTTGCTAATGGTTGTTTCGGCAATGGAAGCTCTTACCGGGTTGCCGGTGATCATGATCTTTTCTGCGGGAAAGAATTTTTCCATACCATCACTGGCTACAAAAATTTTTGTTGCCCGTTTTCCCAGTATGATGTTGGATTTTCCCGCGAACGAATTCGATTCATGGATGAATGTTGGAATTCGCTTCGATTGTGCCAGCCACAAAACCGGGAAGCTTGAGTAGCCTCCAACCCCGATGACAGCATCGGGGCGGAAGCGGTTAACAATCGTTCGGACCTGGAAAAAACTCTTGACCAACTTAATTGGCAATGAAAAATTTTTTATCAAAGAACTTCTGTTGAAGCCGGCAATGTCTATTCCTTTTATTTCATAACCTGACTGCGGCACTTTCTCCATTTCCATTCTTCCTTTCGCTCCAACAAATAATATTTCAATTGTTGCATCAATTTTTTTCAGCGCATTGGCAATTGCTATTGCCGGAAAAATATGCCCGCCTGTTCCTCCTCCTGCTATTATAATCCGGCGACCGGAGAAGGAGGAATTTAAACCACCACTATTCATTTTTTCATCACTCATTTTTCAAAAAACTTTTTTAAGCTTTCCCTTTAGGGTAGGTTTGAAGGGGTTTGCCCTCTAACTGTTCAACATTTCTTGCCACACTTAGAATAATTCCAATTGATAAGCAGGTAAACAGAAAACTACTTCCACCCATGCTTACCAAAGGAAGTGTAACACCAGTAACCGGAAATAAATTCACACTCACCGCCATGTTTGTAATGGCTTGTATCACCAGCGTAAAGCTGAGCCCCAGGGCCAGAAATGCACCAAAGGCATAAGGGCATCGCTTGAAAATTTTTATGCTCCTGAACAAAAACACCAGGTAAATAAAAACAATGAATGCACCGCCCATTAAACCATACTCTTCAATTATAATGGGGTAGATAAAATCATTATAAGCCTGCGGTAAAAAATTTCTTTGCTCACTGTTGCCAGGCCCAACACCCATCAACCCACCTTTAGCAATAGCAATTTTTGCCTGGTTAATCTGGTAAGCATCTTCATCGTCGGCTTCTTTGCCACCATAAATAAAATGTTCTACCCGGCTAATCCAGGTGTTTACTCTTGCTGTGAGCTTGGATGAGCTTTCCTTTTTTACAGCAACAGCAGCACCATCATCCGATTTGTGCTGAATAATTGCTGCTGTAATTAAAAACACTACAGGAATGAGTGCCGCACCAATGGTTAGCAGCAAGTGCTTTGTGCTTGCACGGCCAATGAACATCAGTAACAAACAGCTTGCGCCAAGAAGCAATGCAGTTGAAAGATTAGCCGGTGCAATCAGCAGGCAAATAATGCCAACAGGAATAATGAGGGGCAGGTATCCTTTTCTAAAATCTTTTATCACATCTTGCTTCTTGCTGATCAGTCTTGCCAGGTACATGAACAATGCGAGTTTTGCCAGCTCAGAGGTTTGCATGTTCATACCAACAATCGGAAGATGTATCCACCGGCTGCCTTCATTCATACTTAACCCAAAAAATAAGGTATAGATTAGCAGTGGTATCGAAATCAAAAAAAGTATTTGCGCAACTCTTGAATAGATAGTATAGTTAACGAGATGTGCAAAATAAATTACACCAATACCCAGCACAATAAAAGCAACCTGCTTAAACAAATAAATTTCTGTGTTGCCTTTGTAATTTTTATAAGCCAACGTTCCTGTTGCACTATACACTACCAGTAAAGAAATTAGCACCAGCAGCACAACGAGAGCCCAAATCACCTTATCGCCTTTTGTTTTTTGCGAAAGGTTTTTGTGCCAGACTTTCATGCCGCCTGGTTGATTGGTTGTTATTTCCTGTGATACGTCCATTTATTTTTTTATATAAGCTATAAATTCTATTAGCATCGGTTACCCGAAACTTCGAACACTCATTGCAGCGTTCGGAATTCTATTCAGCTTATCTCACAATATGCCGCTCCTATGGAGCTGACAGAATCTTCATCATTTACTTACTTACACTACTAAAATTTTGCTCCTAGGGAGCTAAATAATTTATTCTCTATTTTCACTGCATTGAAACACGTAATCCTTTTCTTTTCACAATTCCTTCACCGCTTGCTTAAATTGATTTCCCCTGTCTTCATAATTTTTAAACAAATCAAAACTTGCACAAGCAGGGCTCAACAACACCACATCACCTTTTTCTGCAAAATGAAAGGCAGCATGTACGGCTTCCAAGGCGCTGCCTGTGTTTACAATAGGGCTTACAATATTTCCAAATGCCTCATGAATTTTTCGATTATCTGTTCCAAGGCAAACAATTGCTTTCACTTTTTCTTTTACCAAATCAGTAATCAGTGCGTAATCGTTCCCTTTATCTACACCACCTAAAATCAAAATAGTTGGTTTCTCCATGCTTTCTAAAGCATACCAGGTACTGTTTACATTGGTTGCTTTACTGTCATTAATAAATTCAACGCCGCGTACAGTAGCCACATATTCCATGCGGTGCTCTAAACTTTTAAATGTTTGCACTGCTTCGCGGATCTTCTCTTTGCGTATATCCATTGTAGCTGCGGCTACACAGGCTGCCATAGTGTTGTATTGATTGTGTTTTCCTTTTAATGCAAAGTCAAAGACACTCATTGATACATGTTCATTGCCTACTCTTACGTACATGTCTCCGTCTTTAATAAATGCGCCGTTTGGTGTTTCGTTCTTCATTGTAATGGGTAGTTTGGTTGCTTTTATATTAAATTCATCCAGGTACTTCATTGTTATTTCATCATCCGCACTGTATATGAAATAATCATCCCCGGTTTGGTTCATGGTTATTCTAAACTTGCTGCGGATGTAATTTTCAAACTTGTAATCGTAGCGGTCTAAATGATCTTCGGTAATGTTGGTGAGTATCGCCACGTCTGGTTTGAAAGTTTTGATATCATCCAGCTGAAAACTGCTGATCTCCGCTACATAAACTTTTTTTGGATTTACCGCTACCTGCCTGGCAAATGAATAACCCATGTTGCCAACCAATGCACAATCCAATCCTGCTGTTTCGCAAATGTGAAAGGTTAATGCAGTGGTGGTGGTTTTACCATTGCTGCCGGTGATGGCAATAATTCTGCTGCTGCCTTTAAAGCGATAAGCCAGTTCCACTTCGCTGATGATCTCAATTCCCTTTGCCCTGATCTTTTTCACCATTTCATTTTTTTCGGGAATGCCCGGGCTTTTTACCACTTCATCAGCATTCAGAATTTTTTCCTCGCTATGCCTGCCTTCTTCAAATTCAATTCCGGCTGCCAGCAATTCGTTGAGGTAATCCTCCTTCAAAGAACTTGCATCAGATAAAAAAGTGTTATAGCCTTGCTGCTTTGCCAGCAGCGCTGCACCCACACCACTTTCGCCTCCGCCTAAAATGACCATTCGTTTTCCCATGTCAACAAACTCTTAGTTTCGGTTTGTACGGAAAGCCGGTTTTTCACAAGAATTAGTTTTTGGACTGCACCACAATTCGGTCAGGATTTAGTTTTAGTTTTTCTTCCAGGATCATTGAGATCATGGTTTTTCAATAATAGTTTTACCCTCATTTCCGCTCACCGCTAATCTATCTTCCAAAAAACTTTAGTAATTCATTTTTCGTTTTTAGCTATCACTATCTCATCTTCAATGTTGCTATTGACAGCAACACACAAAGCACTGTTACGATCCAAAACCGGGTTACAATCTTTACTTCGTGGTAACCGAGCTTTTGATAATGGTGATGAAGCGGACTCATTAAAAAGATTCTTCTTCCTTCACCATATTTTCTTTTTGTCCATTTGAAATAACCCACCTGCATCGAAACACTCAGCACTTCTACCAAAAACACTCCGCAGAAAATGGGTATCAGTAATTCTTTGTGTACAATAATGGCAAGGGCTGCAATAACTCCTCCCAGAGTAAGACTTCCTGTATCACCCATAAACACCTGCGCAGGGTATGAGTTGTACCACAGAAAACCGATACAGGCTCCAATCATCGCCGCAATAAAAACTGACAACTCTGCCAGGTTGGGGATGTACATGATGTTGAGATAATCAGCCAGGAAAAAACTACCGCTTGCATAAGCAAAAATTCCAAGCAGCACACCAATTACAGCCGAGGTGCCGGAAGCAAGCCCATCTAGTCCATCAGTTATGTTGGCACCGTTTGAAACAGCACTAATAATGAAAATGACGATGATGATGTACAACACCCAGGTGAAATCTCTCCAGCTAGCAGGCAATAGTTTTGAATAATTAAACTCATGCGACTTCACAAACGGTATTGTTGTGATAGGAACTTTTGTTTCAACAAAAAACTTATCCTTTCCATTTACCTCCACAATTTTTACTGTTGAATCTTTTACTGCCTGTTCTTTTGTGCCAATGTATTCCCGCCAGATTTTTACATTGCTATTGAAATAAAGCGTGGCGCCTACAATAATACCCAATCCCACTTGTCCAAACACTTTAAACCAGCCAGCCAATCCATCTTTATCACCTTTTCTGTAAGGCACTCCTTTTTGCTGCGCAATTTTTTTTGCTCTCAGTTTTAGATAATCATCTACAAAACCAATAATTCCCAGCCACACAGTACTTACCACCATTAACCGGACGTACACCTTATTCAGGTTTGCCAATAAAAGTGTTGGAATTAAGATGGCAAGGATGATGATAATTCCACCCATTGTTGGGGTGCCCTTCTTTGTTTCTTCACCTGCTAATCCCAGGTCACGTACAGATTCACCAATTTGTTTTTTTCTTAAGTACTGGATTAATTTTTTTCCATAGATGAGTGTAATCACCAGCGACAGCAACATGGCAAGCAGCACCCGGAAGGTGATGAACTCAAAGAGTCCGCCTCCCGGTATGTGTATCCCCTCTTTGTTAAGCCAATCAAATAAATGATATAGCATGCTGGTTACTGGTTTTAGCCCCTCCTAACCTCCCCCAAGGGGAGGAATAGAAGGTTGTAGTTTTTCTGATCGGTTACCGTCCACGTAACTCGGTGATATATTTTTTTAATACTGATTATTTTTCAAGCATTTCAAACACCTCTCTCATTATTTCCTTATCATCAAAATGATATTTCACTCCTTTTATCTCCTGGTATTTTTCATGCCCTTTGCCCGCTATCAACACAATGTCTTCCGGTTTTGCCAGGCTGATTGCCGTTTTTATTGCTTCCTTTCTGTCCACGATCGAGATATATTTTCTTTTTGCTGAAGCATTCAACCCCGCCTCCATATCTTTTATTATCTGCTGCGGGTCTTCGCTTCTCGGGTTATCACTGGTGAAGATCACTTTGTCACTGTGCTCACAAGCAACTTCTGCCATCACCGGTCTTTTTGTTTTATCCCTGTCGCCACCACAACCAACCACCGTTATCACCTGCTCAAATCCCTTTTTTAATTTTTTGATGGTTGCCAGCACATTCAGTAATGCATCTGGTGTGTGAGCATAATCTACAATGGCAATCACTTTTTCTTTTGGTGATACCATGTAATCAAACCTTCCTTCTGCACCGGTTAACACACTCAGGCATCGCAACACTTCATGCTTGTCTTCTCCCAGGCATACAGCTGTTCCAAAAACTGCCAGCAGGTTGTAAGCATTAAACTCGCCAATCAATCTAAAATGCACTTCCTGCTCATTCACTGTCATTACCAAACCTGTCAGGCTGTTGTCAAGGATCTTTCCCTTGAAATCAGCCATTGTACACAGACTGTAGTAATATTTTTTTGCACTGGTGTTTTGAAGCATCACCTGTCCACGTTTGTCATCAGCATTGCTGATTGCAAAAGCTGTTGAAGGCAGATCATCAAAAAACTTTTTTTTTACTTTGATGTATTCATCAAAAGTTTTGTGATAATCCAGGTGGTCGTGGGTGATGTTGCTGAAAATGCCTCCGGCAAACTGTAACCCGGTAATGCGATGCTGGTGTATGGCATGAGAACTGGCTTCCATAAACACATGTGTGCATTGTTCATCTTCCATTTGTTTCAACAAACTGTTCAAACTAATCGCATCGGGTGTTGTATGCGTGGCGGGCACAATCTTATCACCAATGTGATTTTCTACTGTGCTAATCAATCCACATTTATAACCCAGGGCCGTAAAGAGCTTATATAATAAAGTAGCAATGGTTGTTTTTCCATTGGTACCTGTAACACCTACAACTGTCATTTTCTCAGAAGGCTGTCCGAAAAAATGATGAGCGATATAACCGGTGGCGGCAGCACTGTTTTCTACCTGTATATAAGTGACGCCACTTTTTAAAGACGCTGGCAGTTGCTCACAAACCACAGCAGCGGCGCCAGCTTCAATTGCTTTTTCTATAAACTGGTGGCCGTCTGCACCCACTCCTTTCACTGCAATAAATAAAGAGCCGTTTTTTATTTTTCTTGAGTCAATCTGCACATCAGCTATCTTTAACTCTGTACTGCCTGCAACCGACCTGATGTTTACTTTATATAAAATATCTCTTAGCAACACTGTTTTTGCTTTAGCCTAATTCAATCAAAACTTTAAATCCCTTGTCAATTTTTGTTCCCGCCGGTATTGACTGGCTCACAACTTTTCCTTTTCCCTTCACTATAATTTTTATTCCCCTGCTTTCAAGCAAATTCAAAACATCTTTCAGGCCCATGCCTCTCAGGTCGGGCATTAATTTGTTGTCAATATTTTTTCCTTTTATCACCGGCTCATGGTTCACGGCGTAGAGATTGATCCACTCATTTTGCCGGGTAGAATCCACATACTTCACTCCTATCTTTTTTAAAATATTTTTTATTTCTGTGCTTTTGCCTGTATAGTAATATGCTGAACTGTCTGTCTGCCATGAAAAGGAACTGCTCTGCTTGTTCTCAATGTACCTCGCATACAGTTTTGTGGCAATCTCACGAAACACAGGCGCAGCTAACTGCCCGCCATAGTGTATGTAAGCATGAGGTTTGGTACGGATCACTACAATACAACTGTACTGTGGATTATCAGCAGGAAAATATCCAACGAACGAAGCCTGGTAAACTCCATCGTAATATTTTATGTTGCCATCAGCCACATGTGCTGTACCGGTTTTTCCAGCAACAGCAAAAGGCATGTCTTTAAAAGCAGGCTTACCCGTACCCTCAGTAATAACTGCTTCCATGCATTTTTTGGCAGCAGCTATTACATCAGTGCGGCAAATCTTTTCTTCCAGTACCGTTGGTTGATTTTGTTGAATGATGAGACCATCCCTCTGAATACTGCTTACCAGGTATGGCTTCATCATCTTTCCATTATTAGCGATGGCATTGTAAAAGGTTAATGTGTGCAGCGGGCTAAGCTGAATAGCATAACCAAAGCTCATGGTGAGCATGTTCATTAAGCCGCCTTTATTTTTTTCCAGTGGAGCAATTCTTGGTTTGGGCACATCTTTCAAATCAATTCCTGATGCAACATCCAAATGATAGCGGTGAATGAACTCTTTAAACTCTTTGGGATCATTTGCAAAAGCTTTGTAGGCCAGTTTGCTCATGCCCACATTTGAGCTATGCGCAAAACATTCTTCTACCGTCAGCACAGGCTTGGGTGCTCTTTCTGCATCGTTCACTACTCTTGGTCCAACCTGCATTTGGCCTGCTGTGCCAACTTCAACCACATCAGTAAGCTTTGCACTTCCTTTTTCCAACACAGACAAAAGCGTAAGTAATTTTATTGTTGATCCCGGCTCGGTTACACGCAAAGCATAGTTGTCATCTTCCCAATAGCTGCCATCTTTTTGCCGGCCCAAATTGGCAATGCCTTTTAGTTTGCCGGTTTTTGTTTCCATTACTATGGCTGTACCATACTGCGCCTCGCTTTGCAACATCATTTTCGTCAATGCGGTTTCAGTAATGTCCTGGATGTTTACATCAAGCGTTGTTACAATATCATTTCCATTCTCCGGTTCAATTTGTGAACCTTCAACAGGAATAGCGGCGCCACCGGCAATAAAGCGAACCAGTCTTTGTCCTTTCTGACCTGTAAGAATGCTGTCATAACTTTTCTCCAAACCCACATTCATCTTTTTCATTTTACCATTGCTCACAATATATTCTCTTGATAAACCAATGGTACGGTTGGCCAGTAATTGAAAAGGCATCAGTCGCTTACTGTTCACTTCTACAATTACACCGCTTTTATTTCTTCCCAGTTTTACCAGCGGAAATTCACGGAAGTTTTTATAGTCGTGGAAAGAAAGTTTTTTACGCAGCAGGTAGTAACGGTTCTTTTTGTTATAAGCTGCTGTTAGTTCTTTTTTGTATTGCTCTGCAGATCTATCGCCAAAATAATTGGCCATGGCGATGGAAAAGGAGTCAATATTTTCTTTAAACTGCTTTCCGTTTTTCTCTCTCAATCCATCAGCAGCAAAATCTATGTAAATAGTAAACGTGGGAATAGAAGTGCTGAGCATTTGACCATCTTCGCTGTAAATTGTTCCCCTTTCTGCTTCCAGCGGCTCAATGCGTTGGTGCAGGCTGTCACTCATGCTTCTCCAATAACTACCCTGGAATTTTTGAATGTAGATGGCTTTTGCAAGAACAAACAAACTAAGCAGCACTATTCCCAGGAAACTGAGATATACTCTCCACAATATGTCCCGTTTAACTTCCAATGTTGCTTTAGTTGTTTTTATTTTAATTTTGGGTTGCCCGGAAATCTCCCCAAACATTCATTACTATCTCACTGTATCCTTCAACACAACCGGTGTTGTTGCCAATTCTTTCAGGCCAAGCGGCTCAACTGCTTTCACCAATTCACTCTGCTTGCTGCGAAACATTACTTCGCTTTTCACGGTTTTGTACTCGTACTGCAGCTCCTTCACTTCTTTGGCTACCGTGTTAATGTTGCGGATGGTTTTATCTGCCAAATGGCCATTGTAGATATAAGCCACCGCCAGCACTGCAAGGAACAAAAAGAAAGGAACCTGTTTAACGATCGATTGATAATTCAATAACCGTTTCCATTTCATTGCTGAAAAATTTACCGGGTTTCTTTCTTTAGTGTTTTCCTGTTCCTTCATGCAGTTTCTTTTTAAATCACTTGCCACCCCGCCGATGCGAGATAGCAGATGGTTTGATTTCGTTCAATGGATTTGGATGAATTATTTAAAGAGCTACACCATCATCAGTTTTTCCGCAACCCGCAGCTTTGCACTCCTGGCCCTGGGGTTGCTGTTAATTTCCTTAGTTGTTGGAGTAACTGGTTTTTTTGTAATTACCTGCAGTTCGCTGGCTGTTGTTTTCATGGTAAAAGGATCTGCATCTTCCTCTTCAAAACTTCCTTTCTTAAAAAAATTTTTCACTATGCGGTCTTCCAAAGAATGAAAAGTGATGACCGCTATTCTTCCACCAGGCGCCAGCACATTTACCGATTGCTGCAACAATTCTTTTAAAGCACCCAATTCATCATTCACTTCAATACGCAAAGCCTGGAAAACCTGTGCGAAATATTTGTGCGGATTTCCTTTTACAATTCCACTTAATGCACTTTTAAATGCATCAATTGTTTTCAGAGAAGTTGACTGGCGAAACTGAACAATTGTCCGGGCTAAAGTTTTTGCATTGGTTACTTCACCATACTGTTCAAACAACTTGTGAAGTTTTTCTTCCGGGTAAGTTTTAACCACGTCATAAGCAGTCAGACTTTGCCGCCTGTCCATCCTCATATCCAACTCTGCATTTTTCCGGATTGAAAAACCTCTTTCTGCCTCATCAAACTGGTGACTGCTTACACCCAGATCAGCCAGGATACCATCTACACCAGCTATGTTGTGCAAGCGAAGGAAACGTTGGAGATGCCTGAAGTTTTCGGGAATGAAAATGATGCGATCATCTTTGGGAAGATTTCTTTTCGCATCTTCATCCTGGTCAAACGCCACCAGCTTTCCGGCTGAAGAAAGATTTTGCAGAATAGCTTTTGCATGACCACCGCCACCAAATGTGCAATCCACATAAATTCCATCGCTTTTTATTTGCAGAGATTCTACGGCTTCCTTCAACAATACAGGCACATGATAACTGGCATCTAAATCCGGTTCCCAATCGTTTGCGTGATGGGATTTTGATTTTTCTTTCTTACTCATTGCCCTGTTGATTCTGATTACTGATTACTGATTACCAATTCCCGAACCATTTCCTTTTGTCATCACCTGCTGAGCCAGGTTACTAAAATCATCTGCTGAAAACGAGTCAAAGAGCTGATGGTACTTACTGCTATCCCAGATTTCTATTTTGTTTACAGCGGCCACAAGCACTATGTCTTTTTGCAGCCCTGCGTGGTCCTTCAGGTTTGGCGGAACCAGCAAACGCCCTGCACTATCAGGCTCTACAGTTGTTGCGCCATTTAAAAAATAGCGGCGAAACTCTCTCACCTTCTGATCAAATTCATTCAGCTTGCTGATTTCGGCAAAGAGCGGTT
The DNA here is from genome assembly GCA_040289925.1 of Chitinophagaceae bacterium. GTDB lineage: Bacteria > Bacteroidota > Bacteroidia > Chitinophagales > Chitinophagaceae > VBAU01. The sequence goes on from PSMD01000030.1 coordinate 24,632, forward strand.
CCCAGCTTTGCATGGGGTACAGAGTAAGGCATTTTTCAAAACCCCTGTTGATAACAAAAAGGTTGCTGTCCTTTTCCGGCAATTGCTTTTTTAAGCCCGCCGGTAGAAGAAAGCGACCCTTTGCATCCAATGTAGCCTCGAATTCTCCGAGAAAGCCTATCATTATCAGGGGTTTGAATCAATGTAAAATAAATTGACACAAAATAACACTTTTTCCCACTTACAATACAAATTTTTCGATTTTTATTTTATCCCCATTAGAATTTTCTCTGTATTCCTTGCTGGTAAAGGGTTTTAGCCCAAAATAAAAAGACGTGAATTTTTTTTGAGTGAATTAGCTGTGGAAAGCTGTTGAAAAGATGTGGAATTAGCTGCAATTTGTAGTTTTAAGTTATGACAGCAGGATACACGGGCACACCCCTGGCGAAAAAACTGGGCATCAGACCCACTGCTAAAATTCTTTTGATTGATGCACCGCCAAACTATTTTGAATGGTTTGATGTAAACATCAAGCCTCTTGTTGCAAATAAAAACTCAACAATAAATCTTGTTCATTTATTTGCCACAGACTATAAGAATTTTGAAAAAGCTATAAAGCAAATAAAGCCCTTAATAGAAAAAATAACAAGATTACAATTTGGGTTTCGTTGTATAAAAAATCTTCTGGTATTCCAACTGATCTTACTGAAGATGGTAGTAGAAACCGGGCCTTGAAAAATAACCTAGTTGATGTAAAAGTTTGTGCAGTCTCTGAAAAATGGAGTGAATTAAAACTCGGTGTTCCGCTGGCAAAAGAAAATAGCTTTGCAGCAAACAACAGTTGGTTGATATGCATCCTGAAAACATTTCCATTGCTGATTACACCTACGTTCTTCCCGAAGAAAAAATTGCAAAATACCCGCTGACCGAAAGAGACCAGTCGAAACTGCTTATTTATTCTTCAGGAAAAATTTCAGAAGATATTTTTAAAAACATCTCTACTCATCTTCCTTCAAACTCCTTGTTGGTTTTTAACGACACAAAAGTTGTTGAAGCAAGAATTCTTTTCCAAAAACCAACAGGTGGCGTTATTGAAATTTTTTGCCTGGAACCGGCTGCAGGTTATGCAGATATTACAACAGCCATGCTTCAAAAAAGAAAAGTACTGTGGCAATGCCTGATTGGTGGCGCCTCTAAATGGAAGCATGGACAAATACTGGAGAAAAAAATTACATCCAATGAAACTGAATTTGTTGTGTCTGCCCGGTATATGGAGAAAAAAGCCGACAGTTTTGTAATTGAATTTTCCTGGGATAATGATTTCAGTTTTGCAGAGGTGCTGCACCATGCGGGTTTAATTCCATTGCCTCCTTACATAAAACGGGCTGTTGAAAATAATGACAAGGAAAGATACCAAACCATTTACGCTCATTTTGAAGGCTCAGTAGCTGCACCAACAGCTGGTTTTCATTTTACAGACAGAGTATTCAAATTGCTTGACCAAAAAAATATCAAAAAAGAATTTGTAACACTGCATGTGGGAGCAGGAACGTTTAAGCCGGTAAAATCAGAAACGATTGGTGAACATGAAATGCATACAGAGTTTATTGAAGTAGCTGCTAGTGCTATTGAAAATATTTTAAACAATCTAAGCGGAACGATTATTCCTGTTGGAACCACTTCACTCAGAACCATAGAGTCTGTTTACTGGCTGGGTGTAAAAATTATGGAAGAAAAAAATCCTGCTGAATTATTTATTCCGCAATGGTTTGCCTATGAAAGAAGAAACCAGGTTTCTGTTGAAGAAAGCTTATCCGCTGTTTTAAATTTTATGAAAGCCAGCAGCCTGAAAAAAATTGTTGCCAGAACACAAATCATTATAGTGCCCGGCTATGAATTTAAAATTGCAAAAGCCCTAATCACTAATTTTCATCAGCCACAATCAACGCTTCTTTTATTAGTAGCAGCGTTTATTGGAAAACAGTGGTTGACTGTTTATCAATATGCTCTTGAAAATAATTTCCGCTTTTTAAGTTATGGAGACAGCTGCCTTTTTTTCCGGCGTGGTTAAGCAGGTAATGGAGAAACTGCCGGCTGAGTTTGCATTTTTTTCAACGGGAGCTCAATGGTAAACGTACTTCCTTTACCCAGTACACTATCTACTTTTATTTCACCGCCGTGGGCTTCAACCATGGTTTTTACATAGCTAAGTCCAAGACCAAAGCCCTTTACGTTGTGAATATTACCCGTGTGAGCCCGGTAGAATTTTTCAAAAATTCTTTTCACTGTTTCTTTCGCCATGCCAATCCCATTATCCTCCATCGTAATAATAAATGAACGCTGAGTGGAGCTGGTAGTAATAATAATCACCGGTGGCCGATCTTCTTTTCCATATTTAATGGCATTATCCATTAAATTATTAATGAGGTTAGAAAAATGAACTTCATCAGCTTCTATGTAATCGTTCTCGGCATTCAGATTTAAAATGGCTTTGCCATGTTTTTCTTCTAACTGCAAAGCGAAATTATCTGCCACTTCTTTTATTACCTGGTGAGCATGCATAGGACGCATCAGTATCTGCACTTCCTGCTTATCCAGCAATGCAGCTTTTAAAATGGTTTCTACCTGCCGGTTCATTCGCAGATTTTCTTCTTTAATAATGTTGCGGAAATAAGTCAGCTTTTGTGCATCATTAATTACTTTATCATTCTTCAATGCATCAACAGCCAGGGAAATAGTAGCCAGTGGCGTTTTAAACTCATGCGTCATGTTATTAATGAAATCATTCTTAATCTCACTCAGCTTTTTTTGTTTCAGCATAGTAGTAACGGTGAGATAAAATGCCGCAATGATGATTAAAGTGAAAATGATTGCAGAGATAATCGGCCACATCAGCGATTCATACACAATGGCTTTATAATCCGGCACTACAACAATAAGCAGCTCACTTTCAGAAAGATTTTCTCCTTCGGACCCGCTGGGTGGGCTTAATAAAAACTTGGATGAATAATTATTAACTGTATCGCTGTATTCTGCAACAAAATTTGCCGATTGCCTTTCAAAATAAGAAGGACCTGCCAGCAACCTGGCTAATCCAAATTCAAATTTTACATCTTCCAGTTCAAAGGCCTTAAAGGCACGGCGGATCATAGAGTCAAGTTCAGCAGCACTAAACCGTTCTCCAATGCGAGTGGGGCGCAAATAGTTTAAAAACTTATTTGGCGCCATATCTTCTATATTATTGTTTCTAAAAGAATAGCTGCCTTTTTTTTGTTCCAGTTCTTTACCAACAGCCAGTGTAGCATCAGCAATTTTATGGCGTACCTGCTCTTTGCGCAATAACACCATATTTTTCAACCATAATACCTGGATAACAATAATACCGATCAGGGAGAGAGTGATCAGCCCGATAATTATGGGAAAAATTTTCTTCACTTTACAGTTGCGAGTAAAAAATTACTGGTTTAATAAATTGCCCTGCAAAAGTAATGGTAGCAGCCCAGCTATAAAATTGCACCAATTGCATTGCCTGCAATTTAACACAGGTTTAGTGCAATTCATATTCCAGTGCAGGGCTAAATTGTTATAGAAAAAGGGCATAACTGTTGAACAAAAAAATTTTTGTCTAAATTGTATTTATGATTGAACCCGCAGCCGGTATATTGCTCATTTCTGATCCTTTTTTAAAAGATCCCAACTTCATGCGTACGGTTGTGTTTTTATGCGAACACCAGGAACAGGGAACCTTCGGGTTTGTTCTCAATCGTAAATATGAAAATACACTGGATGAATTGATACCCGACCTGGAAGGTTATAAGTTTCCTTTGTACTACGGCGGGCCGGTACAAATGGATACTATTCATTTTTTGCATGAGTATGAAGAAGAAATTCCTGGCGGACAGGAAGTAATGCCCGGAGTTTTTTGGGGAGGAGATTTTGAAAAAGTAGTTGAGATGATACGAAACAACGAACTGGACCCGGAAAAAATCAGGTTTTATATTGGTTACTCCGGCTGGAGCGAAGGGCAATTGGATGGAGAACTGAAAGAAAAATCATGGCTAACTGTAAAAGCCACCCGCAAATTGGTTTTTCATACCAATCACAAAGAAGTTTGGAAGGAATCGCTGAAACAACTTGGTGGCAAATATGAGATGATGATCAACTTCCCGATTGATCCGCAACTGAATTAATCAAAAATTTACGTCGTTAATTCTTTAACCCTTCCTGTTCTTTTCAACACCCCCCAACTTTGCAACTCTCCTTTGATAGCTCTTTTTATTGCCTTATACATAATGTACCACATCAGCCAGCGATAAATTAACCGTTGAGGGATTAACCATACAAGTCTCGAAACCCTTTCTTTCTCCAACCTGAAAGCAATGAAGGCAATTGCACCATCAAACAACATGAATAGAACGTAGTATGGAAGGATCTTGGATGCGTAGCCCGTAAATAATCCCAGCACCATAAAAACATCTGCTAAAGGAATAAAAGCAGGAATGATGTACTGAAATAAAATGATGTTCGGCATTGCGAGCCATCCAAGCCATTTGTATTTGGAATTGAACAAAGTGTCTTTATGTTTCCAGAAGGTTTGCAACACGCCAAAGCTCCAGCGGAAACGTTGCTTGATAAATTGTTTTGTTTTTTCAGGGGCTTCTGTAAATGCTAATGAGTTTGTTTCGTTTCTTACAAGATAACCTGCACGAATAATTCGAATGGTTAAGTCGCAATCTTCTGCAAGTGTATCAGGAGTAAAACCTCCGGCATCCTCAATTGCCTGTTTCCTAAATCCACCAATTGCGCCTGGCACTACCGTAATAGCATTTACGCTGGCAAAAGCACGACGATCAAAATTTTGTCCTGAAATGTATTCGATAGCCTGCCATTTTGTAAGAGCATTTACCTCATTACCAACTTTTACATTACCTGCTACAGCACCGATTTTATTTTGCCCATCGTTTAAGAAATGTTTCATGAGTTGAGACACTGCATCATATCTCAATTTTGTGTCTGCATCGATGCAGACAACATATTCAGCTTTCGATTTGCCAATACCAAAGTTCAATGCAGATGCTTTGCCACCGTTGGGTTTTGTAAATATTTTCAGTTTAGGATGATTAGTGAAAACGCAAGAAACTTTTTCAAACGTATCATCCTTACTTCCATCATCAACAAAAATGACTTCAAAATTTGGGTAGTCCGTCTTTAATAAATTTTGAAGTGAAGCAACGGCATTAACTTCTTCATTGTACGCAGGAACAATAATAGAAACCAAAGGATATGAGGGAAGAACCGGGAATATCAAAGATTCTTTTTTCTCCCTTCTTCTTTCACGCAATACGAGCATAAACATCAATAAGATTCGGGCAATAGACAGAAGGATAAAAACAAGAAAAAGTGAAAACAAAATATGGCCAACAATGCTTGCTGTCTTAAAAAAAATAAGATTAGCTTCAATTAAATAATAACCGCTTCCCTTAGGAACCTGTGGCATCAAATCTTCTTTTTTCTTTCCAAGCAAATCCGATATAGTAGTAAACTGGTAACCTTGTTTTTGAAAATAGTCGATTATCTTCGGCAAAGCCTTTACGGTTTCTTCTCTTGTGTCGCCTCCTGCATCGTGCAATAAAATGATGTTGCCCCCTGTTTCTCGTTTATCTGCTTCGAATTCTTCTTTCATCCGAACAACACGTTGAAAGATGGTGTCTGCTTTCACACCCGGCTCCCAATCCAAAGGATCAATTGATTCACCGATGTCGAGGTAATTTTTTGTTCGTGCAACAGCAACAGGTAAGAGCTCTTCAATTTTTTGTGGTGTGAAATCGGCGTTGTATGGTGCACGGAATAAAATCGTAGAATGTCCTGTAACACATTCAATCAATAAACGTGTCATTTCCATTTCCCATATGGCCCGTATATGACTTACTTCTGCAATGTTCGGATGTGTGAATGTGTGATCACCCACTTCGTGCCCTTCATCATAAATTCTCTTCAGAAGCGGCATGTTGTTTTCTGCATTGATGCCAACAACAAAAAATACAGCAGGTACTTTTTTCTCTTTGAGAATATTTAAAATTTTCGGTGTCCATTTTGGGTCAGGACCATCATCAAACGTAAGCACTAATTTGTTGCGATTACGGATTGTATCCTTTCCATTCCATCCGTATTTTTTGGCCATGAAAGGAACCGGAAGACTATCATAATTTTCTTCAGCGATCAGCATCACTGTTGAATCAATTTCAAGGATGAAATTTCCTCCCTTTCTTGGCGTTGCAACAACATCCAATACTTCTCCATGACCGGAATAAAAAACATTCTCCGGTAATTCGATATCACCGAAAGATTTGAAATCAAAATTTTTTATTGAATCAACAGACATGTCGCGATTGTAAAACTGCCATACACGATCGTCTTCAGAACCCAATCTCCATAAGGCAACACCGGCTAACTGTGATTCATTAGCAAACCGCATGGCATTGAAAGTAGTTGCCGCATCTGTAAAATAAACTTCGTGAGGCAACCCTTCATCATCTGCATATGAAAAATGAAGGTTGTAAGTGTCATCGTCAAAATCAATTCTTGCCTGATACTCTTTCGACCTTGCTAATGCGTTGTCATAAGTGAGGTTGTCTACATTGTTTGCATCAGGTTCTTCTTCAACTTGCCAGTCATATCCGAAGGCAGCTAAACCCAAAATTATTTTTTCAGAAGGAATTTTTTTCAGGGCATCATCCACAGCGGCTTCAATCCATTTCTGTTCTGCAATCGGGCCCGGCTTAGTACCCCCAGAAAATTCATCATAAGCCATGATGAAAATGTAATCGTTGTATTTGGATAAAGACTTATAATCGTAATCCTCATTGAAAGGAATTACATCCTGCGTTACCAAAAGGTTTTTTGCTTTAAGTTTTTCATACAACTCTCTTTGAAAGTTGACAAAAGCCTCATCGGATTTTTCTTTTAATTCTTCAAAATCAATATTGATGCCTTGCAGTTTATTTTTTTCGAGAATGGCAATCAGGCTATGAATCAGTCGTTCTCTTTTTTGAGGATTTGTAATGATGCGGTGAACAGACTCACCATGAAATCTTTTATCTTTCACTGAATCTCCAGGTTGGTCCGCAGGATAAAAATTGGAGAGAATAGGAATAATATTCACGCCTGCATTCTTCATCACGGCAAAACCTTTTGCATCTATGCGTGTAATGATCGTGTCTGCTTTGGGATCAATGAATAACCACTCGGGAATAACCAAATTGAGTTTATGAATATTCCGCTGAAGCGAAAGGAAAGAGTTATTATCCCAGGTAATATAAAACGCAGAGCGAATGCCACAAGGCATTTTATTATTGACAAGATTTCGGTAACCTGCGGGTGTTTTTATTTTGTAAGGAGCCTTATTAATCAAGTCTTTTTGATCGATATATTGACGAAAGCCCTTGTATTTTTTTGCAAGCAAACTGTTTTTGGATAACAGGTTTTCTTTTTCCAAACCTATTGCCTGCTTGTATGTGAATTGCGGAATATCGGGTGGACGCTCTGTAAAAAACCATGCAACTAAAATCAATATTGCAAGCAGTATGAGCAACAGCAAAATCCTGCTGCCCCATTTGAAACGCTGCCAGCGGGTTGATGATTCAGTTTGAAAAATTTGCCTTCCTTCCACAGTTTATAAATCACGCAAAATTCAGTCAAACTCTTGTTAAGTGTATGCTTTTTTCGGTTAATTAAACGTAAATAAAGGCAATCTCCGAATCATTTATATCAGAATTTAATTACTCCAAAACAACCCTCCTGTCCTTTGGATATTTTACCTGGTAACTTATCTGCAATTTCTTTTCCTGTCCCAAACAGTTTGCAGGCTTCTGAGACATTACCTGGCTTT
>PSMD01000086.1:0-4529 GCA_040289925.1 Chitinophagaceae bacterium
CATTCTTTCATCTTTTGCTGAAAGTTTATATACAACTGGTATTCCTGTTTTAATTACAAACTCGCGATATTCTTTTGCATCAGAAGTTTTCGTTCGACCGTGCCATATTCTTGTGATCATAAAACCCCTCCAACCCCTTAAGGGAGGCTTTTAAATTGTTACAATTTTTGCAGTTCATTGCTGAATTGTTATTCTGCAGTGCAAGTATCCGCCCGAGGCGGAACAGAAGTCGATTTTAATTTTATAGGTGGGCTCATAAAATTTCTCTTCACTTTTTCTTTGCTGTATTTTGCCATGTTTACAAGAAACACTCCGTTTAAATTATTGCAAGCCCGGTTATTTGTATCCACGTAATGCGTTCGTTTGCAATGATCGCGCCCAATAAAACTGCAACGATCGGGTTAATATATACATAAGTGCTGACCTGCGCGACAGGTCTTACTTTCAGCAACCACAAGTAAGAAAGATACGCGATGATTGATCCCATAGTGATGAGATACCCCAGCGCTGACCATGCGCTTGTTGTTGTATTCCTGAAATTGAAATGATCTAATTCACCGCTGAAAACACTAACACCTAAACTAAACGCACCCGCGATGATCAATTGCAAACTTGCATTCATCAGCACCGAATTTTTTGCAGGTTTATATTTTGAATAAAGCGAACCTGTTGTCCATGCGATACCACCTGCAATCACAGCAATTACCGCATAGGTTCTCATTGATGGATCACCATGAAAAGAATTCGAAGATGTATCAAAACCCACAAGTATTGCAACGCCGATAAAACCAATGAGCAAACCTGCGAGCAAAACTTTGTTGGAAAAATAAAATGCCCATTGTTTTTTGTCGAGCACTATAAACCAGAATGGCAAAGACGTAACAATGATCGCCGTTAAACTGCTGGGCAAATATTGCTCTGCCCACGCAACAGAACTTGTGCCGCCAAATAACATGAGAATACCGAAGATCGCATTTTTTTTGAGCGATGCAAAATCAGCTTGTTCTTCGCCTTTCCACAAGCACCACACATACAATAAAATCCCTGCGAACGTAAAGCGTAATGCAGAGAGAAAAAATGGCGGCACCGTTTCAACTCCAATACGCAATGCGAGATAAGTAGAACCCCATATAAGATAAACTGCTGCAAATGCAAGAAGCTCCTTGAAATTGGTTTGCCGAATCATAACTACTCCTTTCTTTAAGCGTTGCAAGGTCCATCGAAATAAAATTTTTCATCTCCGAAATCTTGCTAAGTTTAGCTATAGACATTTAATTTTTTTTGGGCAGTGATGATATTATTTAATACAAACGTGATAAGCTAATCAGTAGTTTTGTTGTGTGTTGTTAGCTGATGTACACATATTACACAAGAGTGATTTTTACAGAATTGAAGATTTTAAATGTCACTGCAATGTTTGCTCTATAACAGAAACCGAGTTTAATAAAAGCCTGTGTTTGTCATTTATTCGAAAAGGATTTTTTGAATATAGAGTTTTTAACGGCAATCAAGAAGCACATGTTGGTCGCATCTTAATTTCAAAACCAAATTTTGAACACACAACACGACATATCGATGATCAGCCTGATGTTACAACAGTGTTTGAATTCAAAAAAGCATTTTTTGAAACGCTCAAAGAATATTATGGAAGTTGCGCATGGTTTTTAAAGAACAACGACATTCATTCCATTCTTCTCAATTGCAGCGCAGAAGCGGATTATCTTCATCATCGCATTTTCCAACACGCGCAAAACAAAACAGCAAGTGGTTTGCAAATTGATGAAATGGTGATGGATCTTTTGGATAAAGTGATGAACACGCTTGGTCATCCGCATGATATTTCTCCTGTTCCTGACAATCTCAAAAAATATCATTTACCGACTATCGAAACTGCGCAGCAATTTATTCATCAGCATTTCAGCGAGAATATTTCTTTGCAACAACTGGCTCAGCATTGTCATACAAGCGCATTTCATTTCAGTCGTATATTTAAAGCAGTGATGAATATGTCTCCGCATCAATATTTGCTTGGCATTCGTTTGCAGCATGCAAAAATTTTACTCACCACTTCTGCAAAACCTGTCAGCGATATCGCGTTCGAGTGCGGCTTCAACAGCCTCGAACATTTTGCAACCGCTTACAAGCAACAATTCAAAGTAAGTCCTACACAGCAACGCAAGCAGGTTGTGTAAGTTTATGCGATTATTTTTTGGATACCAGCGAAAGTATTTCATGGCATCTTCGTTGCTACGCTCAGTTCAACGTTCCGTTTTTTTATTGCAACTCGTGTAACAGTTTTACGCTGAGATCGTATAGAGATAATATTTCAGATGCCTCCTTTGTCGGCATGACAAATTATGGTTAGCAATTGAACTGAAGCAAAACATTTATTCTTCTGCTTGTCATTTTGATGTAGGAGAAATCTGTCTGCAGAAAAAAGCAAGATTTCTAAGATGTAAAGCTGAATGTCAAATTAGGTTTGTCTTTCAAAATTATTTTATGAAAGAGATCATCTTAAAAGATTTTGCAAGAAGCAAAACATACACCATTGCCGTGGCAGAAACAATGCCTGAAAAAGATTATTCATTCAAACCTGTTGACACAGTGTGGAATTTTATGGAATTGACGCATCATCTTGCTTATGCATTGCGATGGATGCAGGATAATTATGTGACCGGGAATAAATCAGGTTGGTTGCCACCGCAGGTAACTTCATCAAAGAAAGAATTGATCGCATATCTTACACTTACATTTGATGCAATAGAAAAGGAATTAGAAGAGATAAATTTTACTAATGAAAAGATCAGCGGATTTTATTTTATGCTCGAGCACAATGCACATCATCGCGGACAAGCTGTAACATACCTGCGCTGTTGCGGCGTTACTCCTCCTGAATTTCCTTTTTAAAAAGACAATTCAACAACATGTTTGCAATTCATGATTTGAAGAACAATTTGAAACTTCAACCTCTTACTATTGAGAACTGGCATTTATTCGAAGATGTTATGGGAGAAAAAGGCGGTTGTGGTGGTTGCTGGTGCATGTATGTCAGAATGTCTTCCGCAGAATTTCGGAATCATAAATACGAAGGTCACAAAAGAAGAATGCATGAGATCGCAAAAGCGGGTAAACCAACCGGGTTGATTGCAACGATCAACAAAAAAGCTGTTGGTTGGGTTGCTTTTGCGCCGCGTGAAGATCATAAGCGAATTGAAAACTCAAGAGCATACAAAAGAATAGATGATAAGCCGGTTTGGTCGATCACATGCTTTTTTATAAAGAAAGAATTCAGAAATAAAGGACTCTCCAAACAAATGATAAAAGGTGTTGTTGATTATGCAAAGAAGAAAAAAATAAAAACGCTTGAAGCTTATCCTGCAATTCCTTATTCTGATAAAGTTCCTGCTCCTTTTTTGTGGGTGGGAATTTTATCAGCGTTTACAAAAAATGGTTTTGAAGTTGTACAGCAAAACGGAAAGAGCAGAGCGATGGTAAGATTAGAAGTTATTTAGAATGTTCTACCGATAGGAAGTTTGCTATCAACACATCTTTTATTTGTAATACTTTCACTCTTTATTAAAAACATGGGAACATGATAAAACTAAGCGTGCTTTATCCAAACGAAGAAAACAAAAAATTTGATCTTGATTATTATTTGAAGAAACACATGCCTTTTTCAATAAGTAAATTTGGCGACGCATTGAAAGGCGTTTCTGTTGATTGGCGGAATGCCAGGCACAAAAGCACCTTATATTGCAATGGCGCATTTTGTTTTTGATTCTGTGGCAGCGTTTATTGAAGCGTTTACTCCATATGCAGAAATTCTTCAAGCCGATATAAAAAATTATACAGACATACAGCCTGTTTATCAAATAAGTGAAGTAAAAATTTATAAAGCCAATCTTGAAATAGTTTAATCAGAGCGATCCTCTTTTTCCCAGCTCGATCACTTCGCAATTCTTTATTTCTTTTCCATCTATTGCAAAACGAATAAGTGTTTTTACCTTATGCCAGCCTTGAATTCCCGCAGCGCCTGGATTGATATGCAGACATTGCAGCTTAGAATCGTAAAGCACTTTTAAAATATGTGAATGACCACTGATGAATAATTGAACTTTCTCTTTTATGATCTTGTCTTTTACTCCCGGAGCATATTTGTTTGGATAACCGCCAATATGTTTGATAAAAACTTTTACTTCTTCACAAGTAAAAATTAATTCTTCCGGAAATTCACTTCGTATATCATAACCATCAATATTGCCGTACACGCCGCGCAAGGGTTTAAAAGATTTCAATGCATCGGCAATGGCGACAGAACCAAAATCTCCTGCATGCCATATTTCATCAACTTGTTCAAAGTGTTTAAATACTAACTGGTCTAAATGATTATGTGTATCTGATATAAGTCCGATCTTAGTCACTATTCAGGAGCTATTATTTGCGGCACAAGTTTAAAAATTGTGAAGTAATGATGTGTATCGTCCTGAAAAAAGTTGACACTTTTTTGTTTGATAATCCTACTGCAAGTT
>PSMD01000031.1:0-18856 GCA_040289925.1 Chitinophagaceae bacterium
GGGGCTGAATTAAACTGGTACATTGCATCAAACTTGTCATCTTTATTTAATCTCCAAACTTCATGCAGATAAACAGAATCAGTTTTGCCATTTTTGGGAGTGTGTACTTCCTTGCCCCAAACTGCAACCCAATTAGAACTGCTGTCAAGGCTTTTTAAAGGCACAATAGCATCTACACTACTAACCACAGAAGAATAGGAATCTCTCCAGGTTTGTACCGACTTAAGAATACTATCGCGGGAGCCCATTATAGGTGGTGCATCCGCAATGAACAAAGAGATACTGTCCGCGAAATAATCTTTATGATTCGAAAGATTGCCATTATCAAAATCTTTCCAGATCTCTAATAGCATTTTAGCATGATTTGCTTCTCCGATTTAAAACTTTGAAAAAGCTACCGGGTAAGCATAGGTAACGTTTGCATTTGTGGTGTTGCTGGCAGAATCGGTTTTACCCGTTGATACACCTGCCACTTTATCGTTATTGCAGGCGGCCAATAGCAAAGCAAATGATGAAGCCATCAAAAAATTTTTTTTTCATAACTGTTGGTTTTAAAGTGAAAAAGGAAACTAATTTAATCAAACCAGTAAAGCAAAAAAAATAAAAAGGCTCCCTATAGAGGGGGCCCGGTTGATTTTTCAACGTAAACACTAGCCTTTTTTCTTTTTTAACTGAAAGGTTCGGGAGAGATTGAAACCAAATTGAATGTCGCCTTTTCCCCAGTTGTTTGTTGTTTCCGTCAGGAATATTCTTTCATTCATGCCAATGGCATTGGTAAAATGAAGCTGGAAAACGTGGCCGCCGGTTTCTATATCAAAGCCAACTGAAAGAGGATTGTGGGTACCATCGTTTTTATTATTATTGATGCGGTAATAATAATCGAAGTTGAGTGATATGCGTTTGCTGAGTTTAATTCTTCCGCCAATACCCGCTGCATACATATCATTCGGATCATCGGTAGTAGGCACAAGATTACGATGCAGAATGGTAGGCATTATTTGTAAAGTGAGGCCTTCTGAAAGTTTGCTGCCAATAATTGCCTGCCAGTAAAATGCAAGCCGGGAAGTAAAATAATTTTTTCTTGCAGGATCAGCCCATTTTAATGTTTGCATCGTTCCGCCAGCAACGGCCAGTAAAGAAAATGGAAGAGAATGTGGCCCTTTTGATTGATGAATGAGGCGGTATTTTAGAAATCCGTCAAATTCTTTTTTGTTGGTGCTTCTGCCAATGCCCAGCATAAAATCTTTTGTAATGCCAAAATCAAAACCCATCCGCATCGTGGCCTGGTCAAGACCGAAAAATTGATACCCCCCCTGGTTCACATTTCCAAAACGGTGGAGAATGCGAAAATCCATTGTGCCCGGACGTAATGGTTCCAGGCTTTGGCTCATTATTACACGGGTGGATTTGTAAGAATAATCAACATATTCTTTTTTCGGCTTATCATCTCCCACCAATTTCAGTAAATCTTCATCCTGCGAAAAAGTTTTTAGAGTAAAGCAAAGCAAGCAGGTAAATAAAACAACTCTCATAGCTTTCATAAAAAATAAATTGTGGTGCTGGCAACAACCCGGCACCTGTTTAGTTCGTTAACTTTTCAATGGCTCAAGGCTTACATCAACAGTTATATTTACTGTGTTTGAAATTTTATCGGCAACCACAGAGGGTATGCTGATGTTGAAATCAGACAACTGGATGATGAATGCTGCATTGGCGGCAACTTTTCCTCCCTTTACGATAATGGTACCGGTGGTTTCAACATCTCTTGTTTCGCCATGTATTTGCAATTTGCCTTTTACTTTGGCGGTGTAACTGCCATCTTTTGTATAATCAATGGCATCATTGTTTACAATTTGTCCTTTAAAATCTGCCTTGGGATATTTATGGCTTTCTACATAGTTTTCGTTAAAGTGCTCCTGCATCAAGGCTCTTTCAAATTCAAAACCTTTCATCATTACGGCAAATTGCATCGCACCGGTTTTAGTATCAACCACGCAGGTTGCACTTTTATTGGTGGCTTCTATGTTTTCCAATGGAGATTTTGTGCACTTGAAAAAAATCTTGCCCGTTTTGGTGAAATATTTATCCTGGGCAGTTGTAGTTAGCATAACAACGGTTAGCAGCAAAGCAAATAGTGATAACTTTTTCATGTTTAGAATTTTTTTTAGGTGGTTTAATTTTTATCAATGACAGAGCGGTTAAGAATAACATCGGAACCCAGCAGCTCATCTGCATTAAATCCGGTACAGGCTCCTTTTACAATTACCTGTTTACCGGCAACCAGCTTTCCTGCCTCGGTTTGGTGAATACTGTCCATGCTGCAACGTACAGATGACATACTCCCTTCTTCGCCCAGCACAACAGTATAATAGCCTTTTTCATCTTTAATAACCTCTTTTACATTTCCGGTAACAGCAATTATCTTATCCAGATATTTTGCATTCGCCTGCTGTTCGTTTGCTTCAAAAGTTTTGATCAGATCAGCAGCTGAAATTTGAAGGTCAGCTTTTGTTTCACTGAGGTTTTTGTTGCGGCGCGTGTATTCTTTATAACCATACCAGCTTACACCCAGCACACCTACGAGAACAGCAGCAGCTATACCGAGATAAATTTTCTTTTTGGTACTCATAATTCTTGTGTTTTAATTATTAGGAATGCCGGAATCAATCCAAATTTTTACTTTTTTAATGTCGCAGTTTGTTAGCTTACCACCGTTTTGCGGCATCGGTGAATAACCGGGGCTATAACTAATGGCACCATACAGCTTTCCATTTTGTGCTACTGTTTTTACACCTGTGTATGTATCTAAAATAATTCCTCCTCCGGAAGCACCGGTACCTCCATGGCAGCTTAAGCAACTTCCATTTTGCAAAATGGTACGAATAGTTGTTGAATAGGTGATGTTGGTTGTATCGCAATTGCTGGTATCAGGGTATAATTGAGACTCTACATCATAATAGCAACTATTAAAGCCAATGAATAGAGCCAGTAATATTGCAAAGCCGATAGTTATTTTTTTCATGGTCTAATTATTTGGCGCTCCCTGGTTGATCCATTTTTGGATCATTGTCAGTTCGCAGGTATTTAATTTGTTTCCATTTTTTGGCATTGGTGAAAAACCGGCATTCCAGTTTACAGCACCCCAAAGCTTTCCGTTTGTTACCTGTGCCTTCACATTTGTATAAGTTGTCAGGTCTATTCCGCCTTGCGGGTTAGAACCACTGTGGCATCCCTGGCATTTGTTGGTGATAATGGGTTTAACCGAAAGGTTGTAAGTAACATTCACCGTATCTCCGCAGGCATTTTGGCAAACCAGGTTTTGTGCGCCTTGTAAAATCCAGTTATAAATAAGATCTTTTTGTGCCTGCGTAAGTCTTGTATTACCGGCAGGTGGCATTTCATTATCTGCTATTACTTCCCACAACTTCGAGTTGCCTGGCCGGCCTGGCCTTACTTCACCGGTTGACATGGTACTACTGTAACTGATCAGAATGACACCTTCTTTGTGAGAAGCCTGGTCGTGACAGCCGCTTTTGGCACAATTGGAAATAAGAATGGGAAGAACCTGCTGCTGGAAATAGATCTTGTTAGGATCGCAGGAAGTTGTTGTGTCGCCAACCGGAGGTATATCCGTAATTTGCGAGACAGGAATTTCATGCTTGCATGAACCGATAGCCGCAGCAATCAGTAGCAAAACAAGCAGTCCTGAAATTTGTTGCTTGCTCATGTTGGTAGTTTGTGACTGTTAATCCTCTTCTTTAGGTAAAATTAAGGGCAAGGGCAAGTATAAGTAAAGACTGGAAACTTCAACGTAACCGGGGGTTAAAAAATTTTTTAAATGACATGCAGGTCTTTGACTTTTCAGCAATTTTACCTGCGTGAAATCATTTTTAAGAAAGTGTTTACCAGAAAAATCAACTGACGGCGGAACCGGGGTCAATTAAATTTTCGGGATTAATCAGATGCAATTTACCATTGGCATCTTCTGCTGAAAGGATCATCCCATTGCTTTCAATACCTTTTAATTTCCGGGGGGCAAGGTTGGCTACAACCACAACCTGCCTGCCCACCAATTCACCGGCAACAAAATGCTGGGCAATGCCCGATACAATGGTCCTGGTTTCTGAACCCAAATCAACCTGCAGCTTCAAAAGTTTATCAGCTTTCTCTACTTTTTCGGCTGAAACAATTCGTCCTACACGCAGGTCAAGTTTAGCAAAATCTTCATACTGAATTTCCGGCTTAATTGTTTTCTCAATCATTTCTTTATTGGGTGGTGGGGGTGTTAATGAATTTGGTAGTTCTTCTTTTTTTTCTGTTGCAGTAACCGCAGCAGGCTTTGTTGCATTTGCTTTTAACTTTTCCACCTGCTTTAATATTTCGGCATCTTCTATTTTGCGGAATAAAAGTTCAGGTGCTCTTAAGCTATAGCCAACACTCAGCAATTTTAGTTTGCCTGCATTTTCCCAATCCACTATTTTTTCAACCACTTTCATCATGTGCAGCATTTTGCGAGCCGTGTTGGGTAAAAACGGATTGATGAGGATGGCAAGGTTGGCTGTTAGCTGCAGGCAAAGGTGAAGGCAATTGTCAATTAACTTTTGACTGTCTGCCGTTGTATTTTCACCGTTTGCTTTCTTCCACGGTTCTTTTTCCTGCAAATATTTATTTCCTTTGCGGGCAAGGTCAACTACTTCAAACAAAGCATCTCTGAATTTGAATTCTTCAATGGCAGATTCTACTCGGTATTTTGCATTTTCTATTTCTGCCATCAACGTTTTATCCTTCTCATCTAAAACATCTTCATGCAGCTTTGGTACTTTTCCACCACATAATTTGTGCATCAGCACAAAAGTTCTGTTTACAAAATTTCCAAACACAGCTACCAGTTCGCTGTTGTTGCGGTCCTGGAAATCTTTCCAGGTAAAATCATTGTCCTTGGTTTCAGGTGCATTGGCGCAAAGCACATACCGCAACACATCTTCACAGCCGGGAAAATCTTTCAGGTACTCATGCACCCAAACAGCCCAGTTACGACTAGTAGAAACTTTATCTCCTTCCAAATTCAAAAATTCATTGGCAGGCACATTGTCCGGCAACACAAAACCGCCATGTGCTTTCAGCATGGCCGGAAAAATGATGCAATGAAAAACGATGTTGTCTTTGCCAATGAAATGAATTAGCCTCGTATCTTCTTTACACCAGTATTCATCCCAGTCCGGCGTCAATTCTTTGGTGGCAGAAATGTAACCGATCGGCGCATCAAACCATACATATAAAACTTTTCCTTCAGCGCCAGGGACCGGAACTTTAACTCCCCAGTTACTGTCTCTTGTCATTGCCCGGCTTTGCAAACCGTTTTCCAGCCAGCTCTTACACTGGCCATACACATTATTCTTCCATTCCTTGTGCTGATCCAGAATCCAATGCTTCAGCCAGTATTCATATTTCTGCAAGGGAAAATACCAGTGCTTTGTTTTTTTCTTTACAGGTACTGCATCGCTTAATGTACTGCGTGGGTTGAGCAATTGTTCAGGAGACAGGCTGCTGCCACATTTCTCACACTGATCACCATATGCATTCGGATTGGCACAAATAGGGCAGGTACCGGTAATGTAGCGGTCGGCTAAAAACGTTTTTGCTGTTTCATCATAAAACTGTTCAGTTTCTTTTTCTTCAAATAAACCTTCATCATACAGCTTTTTAAAAAATGCTGATGAGGTTTCGTGATGAATTTTATTAGAAGTGCGGGAATAAATGTCAAACGAAATTCCCATCTGCTTAAAGCTGTCTTTAATTAGCTTGTGGTATTTGTCAACGATTTGCTGGGGAGTTGTGTTTTCTTTTAAAGCTCTGATGGTAATGGGTACACCATGTTCATCGCTGCCGCAGACAAACTTTACATCTCTTTTTTGTGCTCTCAGGTAACGGGTATAAATATCTGCGGGAATGTACACACCGGCCATATGACCAATATGAACCGGTCCGTTTGCATAAGGCAATGCCGCTGTAATAAGGTAACGTTTAAACTCCTTCATAATAGGGGGCAAAAATAGCTAATCAAATGATGCGTAAAGAGAACAAAAAAGCCGGCTGCATGTGCCGGCTTTTCTATTAAACATGTTCGATTCCTGCTTTTTCTTTTTGCTCTACCTGCGCAATGGCTTTTACTGTTTTTAATAAAGCATCCGGAGTTACAGAAATACTGTCAATTCCCAAATTCACTAGGAACTGCGCAAAATCCGGAAAATCGGAAGGTGCCTGGCCGCAAATGCCCACTTTCACTTTTTCACGTTTTGCAGTTTCAATCAGCATGCGCAGCATTTCTTTTACTGCCGCATTTCTTTCGTCATATAAGTTTGCAACCAGTGAGGAATCCCTGTCAAGCCCCAGAGTGAGTTGTGTTAGATCATTTGAGCCGATAGAAAAGCCATCAATATGTTTTGCAAACTGCGCAGCCAGTAAAATGTTTGAAGGAATTTCAGCCATCAGGTAAACTTCCAATCCTTCTTTGCCGCGTTGCAATCCATATTCTGCCATTACCTCTTGTACTTTTATCAACTCATCAACCGTGCGGCAAAAAGGAATCATCACTACAACATTCGTCAAGCCTAATTCTTCCCGCACTCTTGCAATGGCTTTGCATTCCAGGCCAAAGGCTTCTTTGTATTGTTCAGAATAATAACGGGATGCTCCGCGCCAACCGATCATTGGGTTTTCTTCGTGCGGCTCAAAATATTTTCCACCCAGCAAATTGAAATATTCATTGCTCTTAAAATCTGAAAAACGGACAATCACTTTATGGGGATAAAATGCCGCTGCAATTTTTGCAATGCCATAAGAAAGTTTTTTGATGAAGAAATCTTCCTCGTTGTTAAACCCTTTTGTAATTTTTTTGATTTGCCTGCTTAGTTCCTCATCCTGTAACTGCTGATGCCTGAGCAAGGCCAGCGGGTGCACCTGTATATAATTGTTGATAATGAATTCCTCTCTTGCCAAACCCACGCCACTGTTAGGCAAATGTGAGTAGTTAAAAGCCATAGCCGGCGAGGCAACATTCAGCATAATGGGTGTTGACACCTGCGGCAGTTCAGAAAGATCCGTTTCTATTTTTTCAAAAGCTACTTCTCCTTCGTAAATAATTCCTTCATCACCTTCGGCGCAGGAGGCGGTAACAATTTGCCTTGCAGATAAAAGTTCTGTTGCGTTGCTGCAACCCACAATGGCAGGCACACCTAACTCACGGGCAACAATGGCTGCATGACAAGTTCTCCCTCCTTTGTTGGTGATAATGGCCGAAGCTTTTTTCATGATCGGTTCCCAGTCAGGATCCGTCATGTCTGTTACCAGTACATCTCCTTCGTTAAACACATGGCCTTCTACCACCCGTTTGTCAAGAGAAAAAAGAATATTCACTTTTCCTGTGGCAATCTTATCACCAACAGCAATTCCTTTCAGCAATGTTTTCTTTTCTGCCTGCCCGGAAATTTTGTATTCTACAATCTTGTTATAGTCTTTTTGCGAGTGAATAGTTTCAGGTCTTGCCTGTACAATAAATAATTCTTTACTCAAACCATCCACTGCCCATTCCACATCCATAGGGCACCAGTGGCCTTTCACTCTTGTGTAATATTCTTCAATTTGCATTACCCAATTGGCCAGTTGCAATGCCTGCTCATCGGTAATGCAATATTTGTTTTGCTGAGATTTTTCGGTAGAAATAATTTTCACTCTTTCATCCGGGTCATCGCCATACACCATCATTCTGTCTTTATTCCCTAATTTTTTTTCAATTATGCTTTTGTAGCCCACAGCAAGTGTTGGCTTAAAAACAATAAACTCATCAGGAGAAACTGAGCCCTGCACAATCAATTCACCTAATCCATAAGAGGCGTTGATGATGACAACATCTTTGAAACCACTTTCTGTATCCAGTGAAAAAGCAACGCCGGAAGAAGCCAGGTCGGCCCTCACCATTTTTTGTACACAAACTGAAAGGCCAATGCTGAAATAATCGTAACCAAAGCTGTGGCGGTAACTAATAGCCCTGTCGGTAAACAATGAAGCAAAACAATTACGTACTGCATTGATGAGTGCGGCGGGGCCTCTCACATTCAAATAAGTTTCCTGCTGACCTGCAAACGATGCATCAGGCAAATCTTCGGCAGTGGCAGAAGAACGAACGGCTACATCAGTCATGTCCTGTCCGTACTGGTTAGAAAGCTCATAGTATTTATCAATAATCAGCCTGCTCAGCTCCTGTGGAAATTTTGAATTGCGGATGAGTTGGCGTATTTGCAAACCACCCCGCCGTAAAGATTCGATGTCGTTATAGTTAATGCTGCGGGTTATCTCCTTAATTTTTTCGCAGAGATTGTTGTGCTGAATGAAGTAATGATAAGCTGCTACAGTTACAACAAAACCATTGGGAATTTTTATTCCCAGTTTGCTGAGGTTTTGTAACATCTGACCCAGTGAAGCGTTTTTACCGCCAACAAATTCAATATCGCTTAAACCAACTTCTTGCAGGTTTGCGAGGTAAACTTCTTTGTTCATTGCTGAATTTTTTTTGGAGATTGTTGTTGAAAGAACCTGGGTGGTTTCTCCTCCGTAAGTTAAACTCTGCAATTTTCATAAACAAGATTTCTTAACAGAAATGGGAAATTGAAAATTAGTTTTTTAGAAATATCTTTAGTAAAATGATAAAAACTCCTCCTTATTTACAGAAAGGTGATACCATTGGAATTATTTGCCCCGCCGGTGCCATGCCTGTTGAAAAAGCTTCGGAATGTATTCGGGTGTTGAATGAAGAATGGGGCTTTAAAACCAAGGTGGGCCAAACACTGGGTGCCGAGTACAATTATTTTTCCGGGACAGACGAAGAAAGACTGGCCGATTTTCAGCAAATGCTGGATGATGATGAAATAAAAGCCATTTTGTGTGCAAGAGGGGGTTATGGAACAACAAGAATTATTGACCGGCTGGATTTTAAAAAATTTAACAAGAATCCGAAGTGGATCATTGGTTACAGCGATGTTACCATACTGCATTGCCATCTTTATTCTAACTATTACATTTCATCGCTGCACTCTCCAATGGCTGCTGCGTTTAATGATGGTGGCTATATTAACCGTTTTGTGCAGTCATTAAAAAATACATTGGAGGGTAAAAAAGCAAAATACACCTGCGAGCCTCATGAGTTCAATCGCAAGGGCGAAGCCATTGGTGAATTGGTAGGCGGCAATCTTGCTTTACTGGCCCATGTTATTGGTACCGATTCAGACATTAAAACAAGAGGGAGAATTTTATTTATAGAAGATGTTGGCGAATATCTTTACAACATTGACCGCATGATGTGGCAATTAAAAAGAAGCGGCAAGCTGGCAAAGCTGGCCGGGTTGGTTGTAGGAGGATTTACCGATGTAAAAGATACCGAACGTCCTTTCGGAGAATCTGCTTATGAAATAATTAATGACATTGTAAAGGATTACGATTACCCCGTTTGTTTTGGCTTTCCGGTTAGTCATGAAAAAGAAAATTATGCTCTAAAGATTGGAGTAGGCTATAAGCTAAAAGTGGGTAAAAGCAAAACCACTCTTGAGGAATAAGGCCGGTATTTATAAATTCAATAACGAATCCAGCTTCTGGTGAAACAAGCGAAATGCATTGAGATCATTATGCTTTCCCTTTTCAATAGTCACCAGTTCTTTTTCAGTTTTAAATTTTTTCAATAATTTTTTTGCCTGCGGGTAGGGGATCAGTTCATCGTTTGTGCCATGAAAAATGGTAACCGGGGCCGTTATTTTTTCAGCGTAAACGTTCGAAGGGAAATCATACTGCATTAATGCTACAGGATAAATGGGAAAAAAATGTTTTGCCAATGCGTGGCCACTATAGAACGGTGTTTCCAAAATCAAATGCCTGCAATCCAGAACCGACGCCAGCTGGCAGGCGATGCCTGTACCTATTGATTTGCCATAAATAATAATGCTGTCTGGTGAAAATCTTACTCTTGCCATTTTATAAAGCCTCAGAGCGTCATCATAAAGAATTTGCTCTGTTCTTTCCCCGGTTGATTTTCCAAAGCCTGGATAATCAATCATCCAAACTTCATAATTGTTTTTTGTGAAGTTGCTGGCATAATCCGCATAGCGTAAAATGTTTTTCCGG
This sequence comes from Chitinophagaceae bacterium, assembly GCA_040289925.1. Taxonomy (GTDB): domain Bacteria; phylum Bacteroidota; class Bacteroidia; order Chitinophagales; family Chitinophagaceae; genus VBAU01. The sequence continues at coordinate 10,171 of PSMD01000031.1, forward strand.
TTGCCATGAAAATAAAGAACCACTCCTTTACATACTGAATCAGGAACAATGAACTGAACAATGCTGAGGTTTTTTTCTTTGTTTATGGCGAGGTTAATTTCTTTAAAAGGAGCATCAAAGCTGTAGCGATAATCTGGCGGCAAAGGTTCAGGGTGAAAGATCAACTTTTCCTGGAAAAGATATAGCAGCACTCCGCCAATTACATACACCAGCAAAACAACGATCAGCCATCTTACAAGTTTTCGTTTCATCGCCGGCAAAGTTAAACCCCTCCGGTTAAGAGAGGGGTTGGTGGGCGGGAGGGGGGAAGTGAGACCATCAGTATCTGCTGTAATAATTTCTCATCTTGTAAATAAGATCGTTGGCAACGTTTTCTTTTATGCAGCGAATGATTTCATACTGAGCCGGTGCATTTTCACCGCGATTGTTCAATTGTCTTTTATCTTCATCACTCAAAGCTCTTTCATCGCCTGTGTAGCTGGTAAAGCTGGTTGACCAATTGTAACCAGAGCGGATGTTATCATTCCATAACCAGCGGCCATTGCTGTCCCGGATAGAAATGTTCAGGTTTCCTTCTGAATACATATTTCTGGTGGTTGTGATGATCTGTGCACGAACGGTTGCATACTCTTTTACCACCGAGTCTGGCCTGTACACTGTTTCTTTTACCACCACTTGTTTTGAAACTTCACGTACATTCTGGCTATCCCTAATATTGCCAATATCAAAACGGTTAAACCGCAGCTCTACAATTTCATCGGCAATAATATTCTGACGGTCCGCCTCCCAGGTTGAATAACATTTTACAAAATCACTTCCGGTATTGTATCGAAGATTGCGCAGCAACTCATCATCCATATTTCTGAAATCATTGCGGTAAGAACTGTAGTTATAACCGTAATCATCAACAGGTAACACAATTACTTTTACTACCGCTGCATCATAAGCTTCATCCATCATTTGTTTAATCATAATATCACCTGGCTTAAAATGGTAAGCCATTTGAAATTCACGGTATGCTTTTTTAAAACTTTCACGGGTGCCAATATCTGCCCACTGTTTGCCCCGTTTTACTCTAACTTCTGCAGCTTTATCTGCATCAGTAACTAGGTAAGATGAGAAATCCTGGGGTTTTACCAGTTGGTAAACGGCAGGTGAACGGTAAATGGCGTTGTAAAGACTTTGCAGGTCACTGTATTCATTATACATCCATTCGTACCTGAGATCATTTTTACTTTCTGAGTAATTGCGGATGCGGTTATTATGATGGTCAACTGCGTAGCGGTAAGCATCTTTTATTAATGAACGAAGCTTTTCATCGCTGGGGTCTTGCTGGAGTTTTTTTACCGCTACCTCAACGGCTTCATCATAATTTCCTTTTTCATAAAGTTTGCTGGCCGATTTACAGCCGATCATAAAGGCCGAAAGAGAAAGAAAAAAGAAGATGGAGTAAAATTTAGCTTTCATAAGCATTTCATTTCTTGTATGACGCACAAACAATACTCCGTGTAACATTAGCAAGATGTGAATTCCGGTTTTGTTAACAGTTTGGAATGACAGGAAGCCTCGAAATTTTACGATCAGTACTTTAAAATATCGCGGATAAAGTTGTGATACTCGTCAAACTTGGGAAGATTGTTATGCCCACCACCAAGAATGCGAATGAGAGTAATTTTATGGGGATTGATTTTTTGTAAGGCTTCACTGTGCCGAATAGGAATCAACCAGTCTTTTGTGCCATGAATAATATAGGTATGGCAGTTTACATGCCTGATCCACTTGTCAGTTCTTAAATGATAACGTAACACGTACCGAACCGGCAAAATCGGCAAAAATCTTTCTGCCACTTTTCTGAAATTGTAATACGGCGCATCCAGTATCAGGTACCTTGGTTTATTTTCCGATGCAATTTTAGTAGCAAATCCACTGCCCATGCTACGCCCATAAACAATCATGTGATGTTCGTGATACCTGTTGGCAAGTTGGCGGTAAATAAACTGCATATCAGCCAGCATTTCTTTTTCACTTCTTTTGCCAGTGCTTTTGCCAAAGCCGCGGTAGTCAACCAGCACCACATCATAATTGTAGCGGTAAAAATCACGGGCATATTTTGCCCAGCCTTTTATACTGCGTGTATTGCCATGAAAATAAAGAATTAAGCCCAGGGGTTTCTCCCGAAAAAAATGCAGGGCATTTATCCGCACTCCCGGCTCTACATCAAAAAAATATTCTTGAAAAGGAATATCATACTTAAACTGAAAATCGGCTTTCAATTTCTCCGGTTTGAAAATAAATTTTTCCTGAAAAAAATAAGCCAGCACAGAAAGAGCAATAATGCCACCGATAATATACCAGACAATATTTGGCAAAAGAAGAAGGATGATAGCAAGCAGAAAATGAAAAATACAAAAACTATCCTGTTATATACTTCCTGCCTTTAGTAATCTACCCGCTTCAGTTTTAAATTGGTAACCGGTGCAACAATCAAGGGGTATTTTTCAATGGTTACATTTGAGGGGTCAAGTCCGAAGCCTCTCTCTTCAGAAAGGCTCAGCTCTTTCAGCCAGAAATGGATTTTCATGATCACCCGTTCAAAAAATGGCAGCTCATTATCCTGGCTCAGGTATTTTTCCATAACAATAAACTGAAAATCACCAACCACATTACTTCTTTCCAGGCTTTCATACCGGCTGGTAATATTTACTTCTTTATTGGCAACAAGATCTTCAACCACTTTTCTGAACATCAGGTTGATTCTTGGCTCAATTCTAAATCCAAGTCTGAATTCAACACGGATGATATCATTGGGAATAATATGATCCACCCTGTACTCGGATGTGTAAGGATTATCCAGCGTATCTACATGCACAAACCAGTAAATATCGGCCCGCTTGGGTTTTTTATTTAAGATGGAGTAGATGATCTTATGCTCAATCTCTTTTGGGTTGTTGGCACTGGTTAAGTACACAAGATGCGTGGCATATTTTGGTACGGAGCGGTCGTTACTTAATTCCTGGATTTTTGGAATGTAATCTTCCAACCGAACAAATTCAACATAGCGGTTCTTAATTTTTCTTGCCCTGTACCAAATATACATGATGAGGAAAAGGCCACCACCAACCATGAGTGTAACATATCCACCATGCGGAAACTTATTGAGGTTGGCAAACAAAAAGCTGCCTTCAATGCTGAGGTAAACCAACAGGTATAAATAAATCCAATAAGAACGAATGCGGTGTTGCACCATGTAATTAGCAAATAAAATAGATGTGGCAATCATGCAAAGTGTAATAGCCAACCCATATGCTGCTTCCATGTTAGATGCTTTTTGAAAGTAAAGTACCATGCCGATACAACCCAGGTAAAGCAACCAGTTTACGCTGGGTATGTATAGTTGTCCACGTTCTTCAGTTGGATAGTTTATGCGCAGCTTTGGCCATAAATTCAAACGCATGGCCTCACTAATTAAAGTGTACGAGCCGGAAATGAATGCCTGGCTGGCAATAATAGCTGCAGCTGTTGCTATGGCAATGCCGAAATACAAAAACCAGTTAGGCATTACCCCGTAAAACGGATTAAAACCTGACTCAATTAATTCTGCAGAAATTATTTTACCGTTATGATTGCTGAGCAACCATGCACCCTGCCCAAGGTAGTTGATGATTAAGCAGGTTTTTACAAATATCCATGAGTACCGGATGTTCCATTTGCCACAATGGCCAAGATCGGAGTATAACGCTTCAGCACCCGTAGTACACAAAAACACCCCGCCAAGAATGTAAAATCCGTTAGGATAGCGGGCAAGCAATTCTATTCCGTAATATGGATTAAAGGCTCTCAAAACACTTACATCATCAAGCAAATGTGTGCTGCCTAAAACGGCCAGCATAAAAAACCACACGGCCATGATAGGTCCAAACATTTTTCCAATAGAGGCTGTACCAAATTGCTGAAGAAAAAATAGTACGGTTAAAATACCCAGCACAATGTATACAATCGTCCACTGGTTAATATCGTGAAGCAATGGCACCTGCTTTAAACCTTCTACGGCAGAGGTAACAGAAATAGGTGGTGTAATCATACCATCAGCAAGTAGCGAAGCACCGCCGATCATGGCCGGCAACACCAGCCATTTGGCTCTTCGCCTTACTAATGCGTACAAAGCAAAAATTCCGCCTTCACCCCGGTTATCGGCCCGCAGAGTAAGGATGACGTATTTAATAGTTGTTTGAAGAGTCAGCGTCCAGATGATGCAGGACAGGGAACCGATGATTAAAAATTCTGAAATTTCTTTACCACTGGTAATGGCATTTAATACGTACAAAGGAGAAGTTCCTATAACTCCATAAATAATTCCCAGAGCAATCAGTAAACCGGCGGCAGTGACTTTATTGGTTGGTATTCTCACTTGAGAAGCTTATTTGATCGGTACAGATCATTCTGTACGGATGTAACTAGCAAAGGTATACGTAAAAATAATTTACAATCGGTGCAGATTTTTTCCGCCATGTGCAAACCGTTTTTCTTAGTTGCAAATTTATGAACTGAATTACCGGTTGTGTAATTAACAAACCACTGGCATCAATCCACAAATAAAACAGGCAATTTTGCAGCAGAACCGTTAATTTTAAAAAGCGAAAAAATCAAAGTTTATGTTCAGAAAAATGCTGGTGCTACTGGTAATATTTACCGCATTGTTCAACGGTGTAAAGGCTCAGCGGATTATTTATTCTGAACCCGAAAGGGAAGACAACCGCCGGATAAATTTTGAAGTGATTGGAAAGATTAACGGCAATTTCCTGGTGTATAAAAATGTGAGAACAAAACATTACATCACTGTTTTGGATAACGACATGAATACCGTTAGCAAAACAGAACAGGAATACATACCCAACGATCGGCTGATTAATATTGACTTTTTTTCTTATAGCGATTTTGTTTATGTGATTTACCAATATCAGAAAAAGAATACTGTTTACTGCAAGGCCGTGAAAGTAGATGGCATGGGTAAAACACTTTCAGACGTTATTGAACTGGATACGACACACATTGGCTTTACAGCCAGCAATAAAATTTACAGCACCATTTCCAGCGAAGACAAAAGCAAAATAATGGTGTTTAAAATCAACAGCCGTAACAGGCAGAAATATATAATAAACACAAAACTTTTTGATGATAAGCTCAATCTGCTGAAGCATTCTTCTTTAACCATGCCAATGGAAGACCGTAATGAATACCTGGATGAATTTTATGTTGACAATGGCGGTGACCTTGTGTTCACAAAATTTTACCGGCAAAGCAGTGATATTATCAGTTCAGCTTCAATGATTCTTAAGTCTGCAATGGCAGATAGTTTTCTTGTGCAGTCTCTGGATATTGAAAAGCATTACCTGGATGAGCTGCATGTAAAAATTGATAATGTGAACAAGCGGTACTACCTCACTTCTTTTTATTATAAAGAAAGAAAAGGCAACATTGAAGGCCTGTATTTTTATGTATGGGATAAGCAATCTGCCAGTGCCGTTTTACAAAACGCAGTGGCCTTTAGTGATCAATTAAGAAAAGAAGCAAGGGGAGAGGCCAGCCAGAAATTTGCTTTTAATGATTATTTCATTCGTAACATAATCCCTAAAAAAGATGGTGGCTTTATTGTAGCCAGCGAAGCGTTTTACACTACCAGCCGTTACAATGCATGGAACCGTTGGGATTATTTATATGGTTCTCCGTTTTATGCTAGCTCACTTGATTACTATTATTATTCTCCTTATTACAACAGCATGTGGTATCGGTCCCGCTTTTACAATAGCAGCGGGAATGTTCGTTATCATGCTGATAACATCGTTATTCTTTCGTTTGATAAGGATGGTAAGTTGCAGTGGAATTCTGTGATTTCAAAAGGGCAGTTTAACGATGAAAGTGATGATCTGATCTCGTACCAATTAATGAATACCGGTAGTCAGCTTCATTTTCTTTTTAATAATATTGAAAAGAGGGTAAACCTGCTGAATGATTACACATTGAGTCCCGATGGGCAGATCAATCGTAATCCTACTTTAAAAAACCTGGACAAAGGCTATGATTTTATGACGAAATATGCAAAGCAGGTCAGTTCTTATCAAATGATTGTGCCTTGCCTGTATAGAAATTCAATTTGTTTTGCTAAGATTGAGTTTAATTAAAGCAACTATCCATATCCAGTGATTGGAATCTTTCGACAAAAAAAGCCAGCCAACGTTCTGCTGCTGCTCATATTTGGTGTGCTGATTAAGCTACCGGTATTTTTTCATCCGCATATACCTGTTAAAGAAGATAAGGATGGAATTTTTTTTCTTGCCTTGATGAATGTGTTGCAGCCTGCTGCTAAATCAGCGCCGGTTATTTTTCCTTTGTTAGCTTTTGTATTGTTGTTTAGGCAAGCCATTTCGCTTACCCGTATCATGAACGATCAGCGGTTAATGAGTCGTTCTAATTATTTACCGGGGATGGCATACCTCCTCATCACTTCTTTTTTTCCTGAGTGGAATTATTTTTCTGCTCCATTACTTATTAATTCAATTCTCATTCTTATTTTAAGTTGGTTGTTTAAAATTTACAATAACCCAAAGGTCAAGGGCATCATCTTCAATATTGGTCTGGCCATCGGCATATGCAGTTTCATTTTCTTTCCATCCATTACATTTTTTGTTTGGGTTTTGTTTGCCCTCATCATTATGCGGCCTTTTCGCATTAATGAATGGCTGCTTTGCCTGGTGGGTGTTACAGTGCCGTATTATTTTTATGCTGCCTATTTATTCTTTACCGATCATTGGAGCTGGCAGAAGTTGACTCCGTATCTATCTATAAAAATTCCTTTAATACAGCAATCAATCTGGATAGCAGGAAGTAGCTTTTTATTGATGATTCCTTTTTTAATTGGAGGCTATTATGTGCAGGATAATTTGCGACGCTTGCTGATACAGGTAAGAAAAACCTGGAGCCTTCTTTTGCTTTATTTGCTGATAGCCATATTTGTACCCTTTGTAAATACCTCCAACGGGTTTGAAAATTGGGTAATGGCAGCAGTGCCTTTTGCGGCTTTTCATTCAGCGACTTATTTTTATCCGCCTCGTAAAATATTTCCACAAATATTGTTCTGGCTCGCTATTGCTTTTGTTTTAACCTATCAATATTATTGGGGCTGGTCATAAGCAAATTCAGTTTCTCTTAAACTATCCGGTTTGGGCTTTTTCAACTCTTAAATTCTGTTGGTGCATAGTATCTTTGCAACTCAAATCAACAGGAAAATGAAATTTGGTGTTGTTGTTTTTCCCGGCTCAAATTGCGACAGAGACATGCACGATGCTTTGGCTTATGAAATGGGTAAAGAAGTGATTATGCTGTGGCATAAAGATAAAGACCTAAGCATGTTTTCAACCAACGATTGCATTATTTTACCCGGCGGTTTTTCTTATGGCGATTATTTGAGATGCGGCGCTATTGCCCGGTTTAGTCCTATGATGCAAAGCGTAATTGAATTTGCCAACGCCGGTGGAAAGGTGTTTGGGGTTTGTAATGGCTTTCAGATTTTATGTGAGTCGCATTTGCTGCCCGGTGCTTTGCTGCGCAACGGCAATCAACAATTTGTTTGCAAAAACGTTTTTATTAAAGATAATAACGATAAGGTTTACAAAATTCCGGTTGCTCATGGTGAAGGCCGTTATTATGCAGATGAAAAAACACTGGATAAGCTGGAAGGAAATGGCCAGGTCATCTTTAAATATTGTGATGAGAACGGCCGAATAACTGAAGAAGCAAACCCTAATGCTGCTTCACGCAATATTGCCGGCATTTGCAATGAGAGCAGGAATGTGTTTGGCATGATGCCTCATCCTGAAAGGGCCTGTTCATTGTCGCTGGGAAATACCGATGGCCGCCAGATTTTGAAAAACTTGTTAATGACAGAAGAACTGGTAAAACTGTAGCTGTTTGTCAACTTAGTTACCATTAGTTTAAACGGCTTTTGATAGTTTGCATAAAATTTTTAACAGCCTTATAAAATATAATCATAGAATTTTGAATAATGATGAAGAAACTGGTTTTGTTCTTTAGCCTGGTGTTTTTAATGACCACCGCGTTTGCGCAATTAAATCCTGTTACCTGGACTTTTTCTGCCAAAAAAATTAATGATAAAACTTACGAGATACGATTGTCTGCCACTATTCAAAACGGCTGGCATTTATATTCTCAAACGCAACCACAGGATGCAATTGCCATTCCTACAACCATTTTTATTAAAAAGAATCCGCTACTGAGCTTTGATGGCAAAGTGAAAGAGATTGGCAATCTTGAAAAATATAAAGATGAGTCGCTGGGGGTTTCTGCCCATCAATACTCCAACAAAGTAGATTTTGTACAGGTGGTTAAGCTGAAAACAAAAGCCAAAACAAATGTATCGGGCAGTGTAAAATTTCAAACCTGTAACGATAAAAAATGCCTGCCTCCAAAAACGATAAACTTCAATCTTGCTTTAAAGTAAATTATAAACGGGCTTTTGTAAACGGCTCGTTTGTTTTTTAAATTACGCCGATGTTCCGCTTTCAAAACAAGACTGCTTCTTTTTTATTCGTCTTTCTCCTTTTTTGTTTGCCGGCTTTTGCGCAGGATTCATTGTTTCAGTGGCAAGTATCTTCTAAAAAAATTTCTGAAA
>PSMD01000031.1:18902-31905 GCA_040289925.1 Chitinophagaceae bacterium
ACTGCAGGCTCAAAAAGCTGGCAATTATATTCTCCTCAACAAACTGTTCCTGATTTTTCCACCACAGAACTGGTGTTCCAGGATTCGGCTATTTCAGTAGTTGGTAAATTTTCCGAAAGCGGCCAGGCTGTTCAGATCAACAGCAGTCTTTTTAATGGAAAGAAAGTAAAAGTGTACGAAGGCAAAACAGTTTGGACGACGATTATTCAAATCAGCGGAGAAATTCCTGCCCAGTTGCAGGGAACATTAAATTACAGCTATGGCCGTGGTGAAGAATTTTACACCGGCAGTTTTCCATTTGCTGTTCAATTAGCCGGAGGTGTTTCTGCGCAAAGCCGTATTATCATTCCAACAATTGATATCAAAAATCCGGTTGCCGATTGCGGCGACGATCCCACCGGTGATAAAAGCCTGATGGGCATTTTTATCCTGGGGCTGCTAGGTGGTTTTATTGCTTTGTTAACTCCCTGCGTTTTTCCAATGATACCTTTAACGGTTTCTTTTTTTACCAGGCAGGATCAGTCAAAAGTAAAAGGTATTCGCAACGCCATTATTTATGGCCTTTCTATTTTTCTGATTTATGTTTTGCTCAGTTTGCCCTTTTACACTTTTCATGCATCACCGCAGGTGCTTAACAACATTTCTACAAACGTTTACACTAACCTGGCTTTTTTTGTTGTGTTCTTAGTGTTTGCTATTTCATTCTTTGGTTATTTTGAAATCACCCTTCCTGCTGGTTTGGCAAATAAAGCCAGTTCAAAATCGGGCATCACGAATTTGGGTGGAATTTTTTTCATGGCTTTCACTCTTGCTATTGTTTCCTTTTCATGTACCGGTCCTATACTGGGCACTTTGCTGGTTGGTGCCCTTAGCAGCAGCGGCGGCCCGCTGGAACTTTCATTTGGTATGGGGGGATTTGGTTTAGGCCTTGCATTGCCATTTGCCGTGTTTTCTATTTTTCCAAGCTGGTTAAAAAATATCCCAAAATCTGGCGGGTGGCTGAACACTGTAAAAATTGTTTTGGGCTTTATTGAGCTGGCACTGGCTATAAAATTTCTGGCCAATGCTGATAACGTAAAACAATGGGGCCTGTTAAAGCGGGAAGTGTTTATTGTCATTTGGGTAGTAATAGGTTTCGCTATTGTGCTTTACCTGCTGGGTGTATTGAAAATGGGAAAGTTTGTACTCAGTAAAAAATTTTCAAAGCCACGCATTGGGTTCATCATTTTGTTTTTACTGATCACACTCTACTTAATACCGGGGGTTACCAATACAAAATGGGCAAAGCTTAGCCTCATCAGTGGCTTTCCTCCGCCGGTTTGTTACAGCATTTATGAAAAGCCGGTGAATTGTGACGAGCCATTGGTGGATTATGAACAAGCCATTCAGCTTGCCAAAAAAGAAAACAAACCAGTGTTGATTGATTTTACCGGTTGGGCTTGTGTAAACTGCCGCCGAATGGAAGAGCATGTGTGGACCAAACCAAAAGTGCAGCAACTCATGCGTGAAGAGTTTATTCTTGTTTCATTATATGTAGATGAAAAAAGAAAACTTCCTCCTTCGCAGCGTATGGTGTATAAAACAAAGAATGGCGAAGAAATGTTGATTGTAACAGTGGGTGATAAATGGACAGCTTTTCAAATTGAAAACTTCAATGCAACTTCCCAGCCGCAATATGCTATTGTAAGTCCGGATGAAAAATTACTGGCCCGCACAAAATTTTACACACCTTCTTCTGAAGAGTTTTCCGGGTGGCTGCAATGTGGTTTAAAAGCTTTTAAAAAAATCAGATGATCAAACCAATGCCGGTTTCAGGTTTTGCTTATCGGTTTCTATCATTCCATCTCTCAGGCGGATGATGCGTTTTGTTCGCTGAGAAATATCTTCTTCATGAGTAACGATGACAACTGTATTTCCTGCTTCATGAATCTTTCCAAAAATATCCATGATCTCGTAAGAAGTTTTTGTGTCAAGATTACCCGTAGGTTCATCAGCTAAAATAATTGCCGGGTCGTTTACCAAAGCTCTTGCAATAGCTACCCGTTGCGATTGACCACCGCTTAACTCGTTTGGTTTGTGGTGGCTTCTGTCGGTAAGATTTACGAGGCTCAGCACATGCATCGCTTTTTCATTACGCTGTTTTTTGCTGTAGCCTGCATAAATAAGTGGCAATGCAACATTTTCTAAAGCAGTTAATCGTGGCAAAAGATTGAATTGCTGAAAAACAAATCCAATTTGTTTATTGCGAATTTCGGCCAGTTCATTATCCTTCATTTCACTTACATCGTTGCCATTTAAAATGTAGCGGCCGGCAGTAGGTGTATCCAGGCAACCGATAATATTCATCAATGTGCTTTTTCCACTTCCGGAAGGGCCCATTAAGGCCACATACTCGTTTTTAAAAATATCAAGTGAAATTCCTTTCAACACTTCCAAAACCTGGCTGCCCATGAAATAATTCTTACGAATATTTTCAAGATGAATGATGCTCGGGCTTGAGTTAGCAGTATTTCCATTATTGGCCAGGTTATTCATTTTGTAGCGAGGTTTATTTATTCACTCAGCAGGCTAAATGTTATTTTTTTATGGCCTTTGGAGTTTTGAAAAATATGCCATCGTGCAGAGGTGCATTTTTCAAAGCTTCTTCACGGCTGGTAAAGCTTTTAGCTTCATCCTCCCGAAAAACATTTATTTCATCACTCATGTGCATCAGCGGCTTTACACCGGTTGTGTCCAGTTCATTCAACTTACTAATAAAGCCAATCATTTTTTCAAGATCTTTTCTTATTTCTTCTTTTTCTTCCTGCTGAAACTGTAAGCGGGATAAACGGGCAAGCTTTTCTATCAAATCGTCAGTTACCTGCATTCAACAAATATAAACAGAAGTCAGATGCCGTAAGTTGAGTGTAAACAACAGGCGGTACTTCGGTCATATTCTTTGTTATTTCACTTGCAGTTCATTTTTTATCTTCGCCGCCTTATGGCAAATAAGAAGCAGATAGTAATGAGCGGCATCAGGCCAACCGGTTTTCTTCACCTGGGAAATTATTTTGGTGCTGTTAGAAATTATGTACGCATGCAGGAGGAGTATCATTGCTTTTTTATGGTTGCCGATCTGCATTCGTTAACAACGCATCCGGATACCAGTGAGTTAAAAAATAATGTGCACCGGGTGCTGGCAGAAAATATTGCCTGTGGCTTAGACCCTGATAAAGTAGCCTTGTATTGCCAGAGTGATGTGCCCGAAACTTCTGAATTATATCTTTTTTTAAACATGCTGGCTTACAAAGGCGAGTTGGAAAAAACAACCACTTTTAAAGATAAAGTGCGGCAGCAACCTGATAATGTGAATGCCGGCTTACTCACTTATCCTGTTTTACAGGCAGCTGATATTTTGTTGCATTGTGCAGAGTTTGTGCCTGTAGGCAAAGACCAGGAGCAGCATTTGGAAATGACCCGAAATTTTGCTCAGCGTTTCAACCACCGGTACGGAACTGTGTTTCCTTTGCCACAAGCTTTCAATTTTGGAAATGAGCTGATAAAAGTTCCAAGCCTGGATGGTGCAGGCAAAATGAGCAAGAGCGAAAATCAATATGCTACTTTATACCTGAGTGATGATGATGATACAATTCGCAAAAAAGTGATGCGGGCAAAAACCGATAACGGCCCCACTGAACAAAATTCAGTGATGCCTGATTATATTCAAAACCTGTTTGTGTTAATGCGGTTGGCTGGAAATGAAGAAGCCGCTAAAAAGTTTGAAGAAGATTTTAATAATTGCACCATTCGGTATGGCGATATGAAAAAGCAACTGGCGGAAGATATGGTGAAGTTTATTTCTCCCATTCGGGAAAAAACAATTACAATTCTTAGTAATAAAGATTACCTGAAAAAAATTACTGAACAAGGGGCAGAAAAAGCAAGGCAAAGTGCAATGCAAACTATAAAAAGAGTAAGAGAAGCAATGGGGTTTAATTATTTCTGAGCGGCTGTAAACCTTATTTAAATTTCCCTTACTTTTAAATAAACCAAAACACATGAATAAAAAAACTGTATTTGCACTCATTGGCGGGCTTGCTTTAATAGCTGCACTTGCTATGTACATTATGGGAAACAAAAATTCTCATTTAACCGAGTTACAAACCTTTTGGTGGATACCTCTGCCAGTAGCCCTGATTTATTTTGTTGCCGCTAGCATGTCAAAAACTCAGCGTTAATTTTTTTGTCAAAAAGGTGTTGATCAACAGAAAATAAAAATGGCGAAAACAAAAAAACCGAAACACATAGCAATTGCCGGAAACATTGGAGCAGGCAAAACAACATTAACAGAATTACTTTCTAAGCATTACAAATGGATTCCCCATTTTGAAGATGTGGATCACAACCCCTACCTCATGGATTTTTATGAGGACATGCCCCGCTGGAGTTTTAACCTGCAAATCTATTTTTTAAACAGCCGCTTGCGTCAGCTTGTAGAAATACAAAAAGGCACAGAAACGGTTGTGCAGGACAGAACTATTTACGAAGACGCCAACATTTTTGCACCTAACCTGCACGAAATGGGTTTAATGAGCAAAAGAGATTTTGATAACTACTACCAGTTTTTCCAAACGCTCAAATCAATGGTGCAGCCGCCAGACCTGTTGATTTACTTAAAAGCTTCGGTGCCTACACTGGTTGGCCAAATTCAAAAACGCGGAAGAGAATATGAGGAGAATATCAGGTTAGACTACCTGAAAAGATTGAACGAGTATTATAATAAGTGGATAGATAATTACAAGGAAGGTTCGCTTTTGGTAATTGATGTTGACAAAAACAAGTTTCCCGAAAATGAAGAGCACCTGGGTGAAATCATCAGCAAAATTGACGGGCAGTTATATGGTTTGTTTTAGAAAAGCTATTATTAACTGTTACGGATGTTAGTATAGTTGGCATAAGGCGCCAGTTTCTCCAGTTCCTTTTCAATTTTTTTCAACCATTCTGCCTGCCGGTTTTTATTACGGCTGTAATCTGTTTTATCATCATATTCATCCTGAAACTTTTCTTTCTCCTGCATAACCCGGTTGTAAATGCCGGCTATATCTTCTTCAAATGTTTTGCGTTTGAATTTATAGGCCAGTAATTCTTTAGCCAGCTTGCGGGCAAAAATTTCAGTAATGTCAAAATGACCTTGCTCATGTTGTAAGATGTAATCTGTTTTGTGCTTGCCCCAGGATTTTGTTTTTGAAAAACGGCAAGTAATCTTAAAGTTCAGCTTGCTTCCACGTACATGGTATTCCATACCTAAAGCAGTGCTGGTAATTGCGGCTGCATCATCATGCCTGTCTGGTTTCCCTTTATAATTGTTCCAGGTTAGCCGGCTGGGTGTCCAGTTTATAAATTCATCTTCTTCCTTGCTGCTATATTTTAATTTTTGGCTTTGCGCCTGGCCAAAAAAAGACAATGAGAGGAATAAGCTGAATGCAAGAAAAAATTTACGGGGTGCATGCATACACAGAAATTCAACGATAAGTTGACGAAAAAATTTTAATAAAGGCTGATGATGGCGGTTAAAAAAAATAAAAAGCCCCGGCAGCGGGCCGGGGCTAAACAGCAAACAATCGTATTAAACTTTTGGTGCAGCAGATAAAATTTCTTCATTTACTCCGCTTGCATATTTCTCAAAATTCTTTACAAACAAACCTGCCAGGTATTTTGCTTTTTCATCATAAGCTGCTTTATCGTGCCAGGTATTGCGTGGATTTAATACATCCTGCGGCACGCCGGGGCATTTCTGAGGAAATGCGAATCCGAAGATTGGATCAGTTTCATAATTCACATTATCCAGTTTTCCATCCAGTGCTGCACTAATCATAGCACGTGTGTATGAAAGTTTTATGCGATGTCCTTCACCGTAAGGGCCGCCTGTCCATCCGGTATTTACCAGCCAAACATTCACTTTATTCTTTTGCATTTTTTCACCCAGCATTTTTGCATACTTGCCTGGGTGCAAAGGCAGGAAAGGTGCTCCGAAACATGCACTGAAGGTTGGCTTGGGTTCTGTAACTCCTGCTTCTGTGCCGGCAACCTTAGCAGTATAACCAGAAATAAACTGATACATGGCCTGGCCCGGAGTTAGTTTTGAAACCGGGGGCAGCACACCAAATGCATCGCAGGTTAAAAAGAAAATATTTTTTGGCAAGCCACCTATTGAAGGTTCCAGGGCATTGTTAATGTAATGCAGCGGATAGGAAACCCTTGTGTTTTCAGTGATGGTAGCATCATCAAAGTTTATTTTGTTGGTACCCTGAAAGAATTTTACGTTTTCAACCAGTGCACCTGGTTTAATGGCATGAAAAATCTGTGGTTCTTTTTCTTCGGTTAAGTTGATGCATTTGGCATAGCAGCCACCCTCAAAATTAAAAATGTTGTCTTCTGTCCAGGCATGCTCATCATCACCAATCAATTTTCTGTTCGGGTCAGCACTTAACGTGGTTTTGCCTGTTCCGCTCAAACCAAAAAATATAGCTGTATCACCAGCCTTACCCATGTTTGCACTGCAGTGCATGCTCAACACATTTTTTTCCTGTGGTAAGATGTAATTTAAAATGGTGAAAATTCCTTTTTTGATTTCGCCTGTGTAGCCTGATCCGGCAATTAAAATCATTTTATGTTTAAAAGAAACAAGGGATACATTGTGCTGGCGAATACCACATTCTTTTGGATCAAGCTTTAAGCCCGGAGCTGATAATATCTGCCACTCAGGAGTAAAGTTTTCCAGCTCTTCTTTTGCAGGCCGCAAAAACATGTTGTAAACAAAAAGATTGCTCCAGGGCTTTTCATTGATGCTGCGAATGTTTAAGCGATAGCGGGGATCTGCACAGGCATAACAATTCCGAATCCACAGCTCGGGCAACTCATTCAAATAATCAACTATCTTTTTGTAAATAATATCGAAGTATTTTGGCTCAATGGGAATATTGAACTCATTCCAGTTCACAGTGTTTTCAGTTATTTCATCTTTCACAGTAAACTTATCTTTCGGAGAACGGCCGGTAAATTCCCCGGTGCTGATTACAAGGGCGCCGGTATCGCTGAGGGCTCCTTCTTTGATACGGAGCGTATCCTGCACTAATTCTTCGGGCGTAAGTTGGTAATGAATGTTTTTAGAAGTTTTTAGTCCCAATTTTAAAAGCTGTTTTTCAGGAAGAGAAATGGTTTGAACTGACATAAGCACAAGCATTTACATTTAGACGGCAAAGGTAAGCTTCAAAACATTGAAAATACAAACAAGTGTTAGGAGGACACATTAGACCTCAGCCAATTTTTTTGTTGAATGATTATCTGCCATTAATTTTTTATAGTTGAGCAATTAAATGCAATCCAATTTTTCTTTGCCTCGTTTTTGAAATAATCAAATGTTGGCTGTTCAAATACAGTAATAAAAAAATCACGCAGTTTTTTCTGCGTGATTTTCTTTAAAAGAAGGTATGTTAAATTCCTTTTTTATCTTCTTCAGGTAGTTTAGAAAGAATGTAATCTGCTTGCTCCTGCATGCCGGCTTCTTTTTTCTTTGTGAGTAATCCTTTTAAAATAATTCCATTAATAAAAGGATTGGTTTGGCTGCGGAATGCTTCGGGGATATCATCTCTGAATTTTACAATATCATCAATAGCCCTTTTGAAAAGGGTAATATCCTTTACCTCAGTTAAAAACTCTGCTAAAGGCTGCAAAGCTTCCAACTTTGCCTGGGATAAAGGCATTTTTTCAAAATTGCCAAGAATGATATCTGCAGATGATTCATCACCAAAACGAATTAAGGTATGGGTAATTGCTTCAGCCAGTTTTCCTTTGGCAGGCTGTACTGCTAATTTTTTTGCTTCGCTGATGGCTGCTGCTGAGTCAACCTTAGCCAATGCCAGCAAAGCATTTCCAGATACCGTGTAAGATGAATCGTTTATAGCTGCTTTAAACAAACCTGCATAAGCCGGATTATTAAATTCACCCAGCTTACTGATAGCTGCAGCTTTTACCAGTTTGTATTTTTCATTTTTTGCAAGATCAAGTAAGATGGGTTCAACCGCCTGCTTTACATTTTCCCTTCTTTAGATTTAATTTGTTCAATGCAAATGATCTTAAGCCATGATATTTATCTGTTAAAGCAGTTTTCAGCAACTCAACAGCTTTTGGATCATCCTGGTTTTTTGATGCGGCATCAATAGCCTCTCTTCTGTCTAAATACGTACCGGCGTATTTGTATTGGTGGATGTAGTTATCAAGAGTTTTATTTTCTTTTTTTTCTGCCAGTAAAATTTTATCGCTGGTTTGTGTTTGCTTTACCACCACCCAAACTTTTTTGTTGGCATCATCATAATTGTAATTAATGTCAAGTTTAGGATGGCCAGCGCCGAAATACCATTGATTCCAAAACCAGTTTAAATCTTTGCCGGTAATTTCTTCAAAAGCTAAACGCAATTGATGAGCTTCGGCAGATTTAAATTTATTGGTGGTTAAATACAGGTTTAGGGATTTGAAAAATGCGCTGTCGCCAACAAAGTTCCTGAGCATATGTAAAATACGTCCGCCTTTGTTATAGCTTACTGCGTCAAACATGTCTTCTTTATCGCGGTAAAAAAATCTTACCAAATCTTTTTTGTCACTCTGGCTTTGAATGTAGCCCTGCATATCGTTATAGTTCTGTTCGTCGGCGGCATCATTACCATAATTATATTGTCTCCATAGCACTTCACTGTAATTGGCAAACGATTCATTCAGGGTGAGATTACTCCAGCTTTCTGCGGTAACATAATCCCCAAACCATTGATGAAATAAATCGTGAGAGATAACGTCTTCCCAAATATTGCCATCTGCTAATTCACGGGCATCCTGGTTAGCACTTTCCTGGTGTAAAGTAGCCGTTGTGTTTTCCATAGCTCCGCTTACATAATCTCTACCTACAATCTGAGCATATTTTACCCATGGATAATCAACGCCGGTAGCTTTTGAGAAGAAAGCAATCATTTCTGGGGTTAGTCCAAATATTTTTCTGGCAACAGGCGCATATTCTTTTTCTACATAGTAGCTTACCTCTTTTCCTTTATAAGAATCTTTTACAATTGCATATTCTCCTACGCCCATAAAAAATAAATACGGTGCATGCGGCAGTTCCATTTTCCAGGTATCGGTACGGGTGCCATCTGCATTTTTCTTTTGACCTGCCAATTTTCCATTTGACAGCGTTACATATTTTGCAGGCACCGTCATTGAAATTTCCTGTATTGTTTTTTGGTTGGGTTTATCAATGGTTGGGCACCAAACGGAAGTTGCTTCTGTTTCACCCTGTGTCCAAATTTGTGTAGGCTTACCTTTTTCTTCGCCACGAGGGTTAATAAAATACAATCCTTTTGCATCGGTAATAGCAGCGCTGCCTTCTACTTTTAGTTCATCCGGTTTGGCTGTATAATCAATAAACACAGTATAATGTTCTCCGCCTTTATAGGTTTTGTTAAGATGGATATTCAATTGCCAGCCATCATACTTATATTTCAAAGGCATTTGTTTGCCATTTTGAACAATAGCAACCTACTTAATATCCATCCCTTTTGCATCAAGCCTTAATGAATCGGTTGGGTAAAAGTGCGGCTTTAAAGTGATCCATGCCTTACCATACATGTATGATTTACTAAAATCAAATTTCACATCCAGCTTTGTATGAACAAGGTCATTAATGCGGGGGTATGTTTCTCTATAAACTTTTTTCCAGCTGGTATCTGCTTTTGCAGGGCCAGGTTGGGCTGTTGCAGTATAAGTAGTAACTGCAAGTAGCAGGTAAAATAAAAATCGCTTCATATAATTAGTTATGCAGTAAAAATAACAGGCAGCCCAATCAGTCAGGCAGGAAAATGATGAATGGGCGTGTGATTTAACAGGCTGTTATAGCATTATTTCAATTATTTTTGAATGCAATTAGGGTAAATGAAAAAGCTGGCTTTTCTTATTTTTTTTGTTTGTATTTACACGGTGCAATCATATGCACAGCGGGTATATTTTATTTACCTGCAAACAGAAGCAGCTCAGCCTTTTTTTGTGCGAATGAATGATAAGGTGTATAGTTCGACAGCTTCAGGATATCTAATCATTCCTAAGTTGATTGACAGTACTTATGTGTTCCGTGTAGGCTTTCCAGGTAAAAGTATGGAACTGGATTTTTCAGCCACCGTTAACAGGAAAGATCACGGTTATTTAATTAAAGATTTTGGTGAAAGGGGTTGGGGGCTGTTTGATTTACAGTCGTTGAATGTTCAAATGGCTACTAATACACAGCCAAAAACCCAGGCATCTTCAGATACGAAAGTCAATGCATTTACAGATTTATTGTCAAAATCCTCGGACGATCCTTCTCTTAAAGAAAAACCGGTGGTAGTGCAGCAAGAAAAAAAGCCGGAAATAGTGGCAGTAGTAAATAAACAGGAAACTAAAGTAAATAAAGAAGAAACCAGGCCGGTTGAAATTGAAAAACAAAAAGAAGAAAATAAAACTGATTCGCTTATTGTAAAAGCTAAGGAGGGGAAAAAATCTGAACCTGAATTAATCGAAAAAAAAATTGATTCGGCTGTGGCAATTAAAGAAACGGTTGAGCCTTACATTAAATCTCAAATTGCAATTCTTTCAACAACTTCAATTGCAGACGGGCGGCAAATTGTTTATGTAGATCAAAGAGCAGGAGAAAGGCCAGATACTATCATTGCTATCTTACCTGAAATAAAAACTGAAGAGCCAAAACCAAAAATCGAGAAGCAGGAAAAAAAGTTTCTTGATATAACCAATGACCCTGTAAGTGAAGAAAAAGAAATAAAAAAACAAGAAGCAAGGCAGGAAACAAAATCGCATCCTCTAGTTCAGCGTAATTGTAAAAGTGTAGCCAGCGATGAGGATTTTTTAAAGCTCCGTCGCAAAATGGCAGCAAAAACCAATGATGATGGAATGCTCGATGAAGCCAAAAAATATTTCAAGACAAGGTGTTTTAAAACCGAGCAAATTCGAAATTTGAGTACGATGTTTTTATCAAATGCAGGTAAATATCATTTCTTTGATCTTGCCTATGCTTACGTATCAGACGGTGAGAATTTTTCTTCCCTTCAGTCAGAACTAAAAGACGAATATTACTCCAATCGCTTTCGAGCTATGCTGGGCGACTATCGCCAATAAAATATTTCAAATGTCCCGCTACTTTTTAGAAGTTGCTTATAAAGGAACAAATTACAGTGGCTTTCAAATTCAGCAGAATGCAAATACTATTCAGGCAGAAGTTCAAAAGGCTATAAATACTATTATAAAGCTTCAACCTCATACTGCGGAGGAAACAGGCTTGCAGCTAACAGGCTCATCAAGAACCGATGCCGGTGTGCATGCTTTGCAAAATTTTTTTCACTTTGATGCTGATAAAGCAGTTTCACCGGCATTACTATATAAATTAAATGCACTGTTACCTGCAGATATTGCCATAAATAATATCATTTCGGTTCATCCTCAGGCTCACTGTCGTTTCGATGCCGTTAAAAGAAGCTATCAGTATTTTATCTATCAAAAAAAAGATCCTTTTCTGCAGGGCCGAGGCTTTTATTTTCCGTATTCACTGGACGTTGAGCTAATGCAGCAAGCTGCAGAAATAATAAAACAGTATCATGATTTTACCAGCTTTTCCAAGCGCAACACACAGGTAAAGACATTCTTTTGTAACATCAAGCATAGCTATTGGCAGGTAAAGGATCACATACTTATTTATCATGTATCGGCAGATAGATTTTTGCGGGGAATGGTTAGGGCACTCACAGCAACAATGCTAAAAGTCGGTAGAAAAAAAATAACACTGAATCAGTTTAAGCAAATTATTGAAGAAAGAGATTGCACCAAGGCAAGTTTTGCAGTGCCTGCTCACGGTTTATTTTTAATATCAGTTGAGTTTCCTGACAATTATTTTTTGCGGTAAAATTTTTTTATGCTCTGAAGCCCTTGCTGGATAAGTGTTTCAAAAGGCAGGCATTTTTTTCTTTTAAAAATAATTTGCTGGCAATCATTCTGCTCATATCTTTGCGTCCCGCTTTTGAAAAACGGATTAGATCTTGGAAATTGTGAATACTCGGTGAGGCAAATGTGAACAAAAAACATAACTCAAATTTGCTCGTAAAAAAGCAAAAACTATTTTTGCAATCCGTCTCAAAATTTTTTAGTAGTTCTCTTAAAAGAAATTGAAAGTCACCAAAATAGTTAAAAAAAATTTTGGTAGAAATCATACGGCTCGTAACTTTGCACTCCCAATTAAAAAAGGGAATGGCAAATAAGCCAAAAGATCTTTGAAAGTCAGGAAGCAACAGCACGTTTTCTTCTGCATTTACAGAGGAAAACACAAAAGGTAAGTCAAGCGAATAATATTCGATTTGACACGTTAATTACTCTTTGAGATAATTAACAGTCAGTATCAAACAACATTTACAATGGAGAGTTTGATCCTGGCTCAGGATGAACGCTAGCGGCAGGCTTAATACATGCAAGTCGTGGGGCAGCAGGTCCCGAGCAATCGGGATGCTGGCGACCGGCAAACGGGTGCGGAACACGTACACAACCTTCCTTTAAGTGGGGAATAGCCCGGGGAAACCCGGATTAATACCCCGTAACATAATGAAGTGGCATCACTTTATTATTATAGCTCCGGCGCTTAAAGATGGGTGTGCGGCTGATTAGGCAGTTGGCGGGGTAACGGCCCACCAAACCTACGATCAGTAACTGGTGTGAGAGCACGACCAGTCACACGGGCACTGAGACACGGGCCCGACTCCTACGGGAGGCAGCAGTAAGGAATATTGGTCAATGGACGCAAGTCTGAACCAGCCATGCCGCGTGGAGGATGAAGGTCCTTCGGATTGTAAACTTCTTTTATCTGGGAAGAAATCCATCTTTTCTTGGGTGGTTGACGGTACCAGATGAATAAGCACCGGCTAACTCCGTGCCAGCAGCCGCGGTAATA
>PSMD01000087.1:0-4472 GCA_040289925.1 Chitinophagaceae bacterium
GCTCATCGAGTCGCACTGGTAGAACCAGTGGCTTACCCCAAAGATTCAGTTAAGACAACGTTGTTTAGGACGATAAAGATAATGAGACAAATTGCTCCGTATCTTATCACTTTCAGTTCACCTCAATTCGAGCGATTTAAGATGGTCTAGGTTGCTGAAATACTGAGCAGGCAAGAGTTTAACGAAATTGCCATTCCGGAGCGATCGAGACAACTTAGCCGATCGCTTTTCCAAATTCGCTTTTGTCTCATCTAAAGTTTTCGCTAAAAATTAACTCAAACGCAGATGAGACAAAGGTTTTGTAATAAGACAAATTCTTCCGCATCAGGTCACTAGCTTCACCCGATCGTATCACTAGATCCTCCGTATCACATCACTTGTTGATCTAGAAAAGCTTACCCTGTAAAGTTTTGAGCAACTTGAGACAAGCTAATCAGTCTGATCAGACTGATCCAGCAACTAAGACAAGAATTCAAAATCTGGCAAGATTATCCCGATCTTATCCAGTTAAAACTTCTGTACTCCTCAAACGGGAGGTGCAATATCGTTAACTCTATTTCAGCCAAACAATTTAGTTATGTGAATGAGTGGGACGATCAGTTTCTCGCTCTTTTTCCCCACCGATACGACTATATTTGGGCAGACCATCCTCGCCCTAGTGCGAAAGTTGAATGGCAAACTGAGACTCGTCACCCTTTGAGCGATCGCTTAATCCGCCAGAGCGGACATCTCTATGGCGTTCGCTTCGGCGCAGAGACACAGTACTGTTTGATCGACATTGATACTGGCAGTCCATATCACCCAAATCGCGATCCCTTTGCAATTGGTCGCATTGCTGCTGCGTTAGAACCGCTTGGTTTAGTTGAGTACCTTGTCTGTACCTCTAGCTACAGCGGCGGCTTGCATCTCTATTTTCCATTTCCACAAACTCAAAGTAGTTGGAAACTCGCGATCGCGGTCGCTACGTTACTCGAAAACTCCGGCTTCAAACTCGTTCCGGGTCAACTTGAGACATTTCCCAATCCTAAGCCTTATATTGCAGAGGGCACACCGAGCCTTTTTAACGCTCATCGTTTACCCCTACAAATTGGGTCCTATCTGCTCAATGATGAGTTTCAACCCATCTGGAGTACACAGCAGACCTTTGTTCAGCAATGGCACTTTGCTCAGAGCCGGAATGACTTAGATACCAAAACGCTGAAGCAAATCCTCAAGCAAGCGAAACGGCGACTGTTTCAGGTCTCTGGCAAAGCAGAGAAGTTTATCAATGACTTGAACGCAGAAATTGAACTCGGTTGGACAGGTTACGGACAGTCCAATCGGCTGTTAGGTCGCATTACAATGAGAGCCTATATCTTCCATCATGTTTTATCAGGTGGGCAACCGCTGGAGGGAAAAGCACTGATCGAAGAAATCGTTGAAACTGCAAAAGCGCTGCCAGGATATGAGGAATTTTGTCGGCATCAGCATGAAATTGACCATCGAGCCGAAGAATGGGCAAGCTGCATTCAATCAAGCCATTATTTCCACTATGGCGATCAGAAAGGAAAATTTAAGGCGAAGTCCGAAGAATTAAAAACGGCAATCGATCAAGCTCCCTCTTGGAATCAACAGCAGTCAGCATCTGCACGCGATCGAATTAGAAGTGCGATCGCTGATCTGTTAGAAAAAGGAATTCTTCCAAGTCAAGCTACTAAGAGATTCAAGGTTTTGCTTCAATACAGAATTGGAGGCGGATCTCTCTATCGTCATCGTGATCTTTGGCATCCTCAATTTCTCATGAATGATTCTCTAGACTATTTGAAAGGATTAGAGTCAGAAAACAGCCTTCAAAATTCTGCAAGCTTATTATATAGTGCTGGCGGTAATAACTCTCCCAGCAATCATTCTAGCGATTCTACAGTTCAAAATTCGGATTCGACAGGCGGTAATTTATTGGTTCATCAAGGTTCCCGCTCTGACACCGCAAATCATGAGAATGACTCTATTTCACAAGCTTTAATTCATGCTCAAGCACAGCGAGAAGCTTGTGAGACAGCGGTTCAACTTGCTGCTCAATGTCAAATGCAGGACAATACGCCAAGTCAGAGGCAGATTGAGCGAATGCAGCAGTTTCTAGATTCTGATGACCCAATTCTGATTGCAGAAGCATCCGCTTGGGCACAACACCATCCGAGCGTTTTAGACTTGAATCGTGTCCGATCGTCGAGCGCCTCTGCCGAAACAGCCTTCACTTACGATTGGTCAGATATTCTCGCCGCAATCTCGGTGCAGATACAGCGCCTCGACTGGGCACAGCAAACTGTCTCTGAGCAGCTTCAGCGGCGATTCAACAAGCCTCAACAATCGTTGTTGACCAATACCGAGCTAATGAACTGGCTAGAGTGGTTAGAGGAGCAAAATGTTCAAGGATGAGGAGGTTCATCTCTCAGAAATTTCGTGGGATAATCAGAGAGAACCGCAAGCAAGTAAACGGTGATGTCGAAATCAAAAGGGTTTGGTGTCTCACCTTCTGCTCGTGGCGCTTCAAAGCGGTCTCGCGTGATCAACCCTCAAGAATGGCAAGAAATGCCCGCGCTTGATTTAGAGATCCGCATAGAGCTTTGGCAAGCAGGATTGCTTAAACTGCGTCTCCCTGACCCAATGCAGCCACGATCGCTCACTCAAGAAGAAAAGCGATGGCTCGATCGTGCAGCCGTAGCTGAGTACATTTCGCCTGAGAACAGAGGGCTTTCCGCCATTTTCTACACTTCGCCGCCTCCAGAATTTCGTTTAGATGGCGCGGATTGGTATCTTTGCCCGAACGAGTACTGGAATCGTCCGCCTGCTATTCTCAGCGAGATCGTTCAAACTTTTCCCGCTGATCTGTTTCAACTCGCACAAGGGAATCAACCCCCTACCTTTTATCCGGATCGAAGACCTGACTACACACAGGCACAAGAAACGGTCATGCGATCGATCTTTCGAGAAACGGTACGGCTCGGATGGTCGTTACCTGAGTACAAATGGTTCATTCTGGAACACTTCCGAAAGACGACTGCACAAGTCACGCTTGATGAAGCAGTTCAAGTGCTGTCGCTGTTAAGACAGATGGAGGGAATGTCAGAAGATTAATTTGGCTTTCTTGTCGCTTCGTTCGTTAATCGACAAGAAGTTGATTGGTTCGCTAGAATCCAGCGACGAAACGAGATCGTTGAACTTGAACAACAACTCTCGATACTACAAGCATTAATCGATCGACAAGCAACAACAATTCTCGAACTCCCTGACAAAGAATGCCTTGAGTGAATGATTAGGACAGCGATCGAACCTGTTCAAGTGCTCTAAGCTTGGCATCAAACGTCACAGTTTCAGTACATCCCTGCTGCTGATTCACCTCAACGATTAGATAGTCAGAAAAATCAGCATTTCCTTGTTTCATCTGCAAAACCGCTCGCTGCACAGCAAGTTTATTCTCAAACACAAAAGTACTCGCTCTGAGCAACCGTTCTAGCGTATCGATCAAATCGGTGCGACTGACTCTGTAGCGCGATCGTAATACCCAAATCAATTCACAAAGGACAATATTGTTGATCAAGCAAGTTTCGCCTGCCTCTACAGCCCCGCTAATCAGATCATTTGCGATCCGCCATTGTGCTTCATCATCTCGTGTCAAATAGCGTACCAACACATTTGTATCTAGCCCGATCAAATTGACTCTCCTGCACATTGGGCGATTGCAGCATCCATCTCTTCTAGCGAAACAGGTTCCCGATCTGGTTGATAGAGAAGCCCAGACAACTCGCGCACATCGATTGCAGCAGGCTGCACATACACCTTTCCATCTTCTGTAATGACAAAATCGATTTGATCGCCGGGTTGCAAGTTCAGTAACTGTTGTACTGGCTCTGGAATCAGTGCTTTTCCTTCAGCCGTAATTGTAGATTTCAACATCTTCAAATATCTCCTAGCTCTTCCAACTCAAGGCTAACGCAGATCAGAATGCACATTATTCTACTGCTGCTTGGGCACAGTTAGAGGGTGTTTAAAAAGACAATGAAGGGGGTAAAAAAGCTCTCCGGTTATAAGCTGTAAATACATAAAGAACAGCACCAAGAGAGCTACACGAGTAAATCATATCCGAGTAATCTGAGTCCTGCTCAATATGAACTTTTGAGAGATTTACTGCCCGAAGCAAAACCGGGCGGGCGACCGCGAGAAGTGGATTTATGGGACATCCTCAACGCGATCTTCTACATTTTGGTCGAAGGTGTGCGATGGCGAGCGTTACCCGGAGACTTTCCGGCATGGCAAACGGTGTACACTTACTTTCGCAATTGGCGCAAAGACGGAACGTGGCTGAACCTGCATGACCGTTTGGTTCGCTGCACCCGCATCGAAGTTGGGCGCTATCCGAGTCCATCCGAAGCGGTGGTTGATAGTCAGTCTCGGCTTTGTTGCATGAATCATAAACGCTAAGAGATTTCCGACAG
>PSMD01000032.1:0-5479 GCA_040289925.1 Chitinophagaceae bacterium
AACCAGCACAAGCTTGTCGGAATGAATTACTTCTATGATTATGTTAAAGTGTTGCTAATGTAAAGTCGGAAACGCTGTACCGGTTTAGGTTTTCGGTGAAACCAATAATTATGAAGTTGAGATTAGCGAAGAAAAATAAGTAGCCTCGACAGGAATCGAACCTGTATCTGGGGCTTCGGAAACCCTTATACTATCCATTGTACTACGAGGCCAAGTTATGTGGAGCAGAAAAGCTCATCAGTAAGATCACTTAATCAATCCATGTGCATTAGTAGCAAAGATCTTTACTGCAATAGCGAGCAATATTACGCCAAAAAATTTGCGTACTGCAATTAATCCTGCCGGCCCTAATAATCTTTCAATAAACTTTAATGATTTTAAAATGATGAATACAATCAAAAGATTAATCAGGATAGCAATCAGCAATGTTGTTTCACCGTAATTCGCTTTTAGCGACATAACGGTGGTAAGCGTTCCTGAACCGGCAATTAATGGAAATGCAATTGGGACAAGTGTTGCAGCCCTCACATCTTTCTCACTCTTAAAAAATTCAAATCCTAAAACCATTTCCAGGCCGAGAATAAAAATGACCACAGAACCACCGACTGCAAATGATTTTACATCCAGCCCGAGCACTTTCAAAAATCCTTCTCCCGCAAATAAAAATAATATCATCAGCAGTCCTGACACCAGGGTTACACGCAGCTCACGAATGCCGCCCATTTTTTCTTTTAGTGAAATAAGAATAGGCACCGATCCGATGACATCTATTACCGCAAACAAAGTAAAGCTTACCGTTAACAGCTCATTGAAGTTGATTTGCATGGCCAGAGTTTATGCAAAAATAATTGCAATACCTATAGTTCTACACTCAACCCAATTGTAAAATTGAATCGCCTTGCATTATAACCCAGTACATCAAAATATTTTTTATTGGTAATATTCTTCAGGCTGATGAAGCTTCTCATCTTATTGTTAAATAAATACTGTCCGGTTGCATCAATTGTAAAATAGCTATCAAGCTCTGCCGGTGCAGAAGCATACACAGGTTCCCATCGCTTGCCGGTAAATTTCAGTAAGCTGTTAAAACGAAAATGCTTATCGAATATACATTCAGCAAAAACCGTTACTGCGTTTTCCGGCACCCTGTACAAATTGTTGAATGTTGTGTCTTTTAATAGCGGGTTACCTGATTCGCTGTATCGTGACTTCATTCTTCCTTTAGTAAAGCAGTAGCCTGCCTCTAATTTCCATTTTTCTGAAATGAAACTAAACTCTGCTTCTGCACCATAATTTTTTTGTCGTGCAATATTTTCATAATGGCCGGTAAAGAAAATGGGATCTGTAAGAATAAACTGGATAAACTGTTTGGTTTGGCGATAAAAAACTGTTGTCCGCAACTTGGCTTTTGCGGCCTTATAAATTTCAAAACCAGCTTCAAAAGTTTTGGTTTTTTCAGGGTTTAGATCTTTATTTCCGATGTAAGGATCAAACAGCTGGAAAAGTGAAGGCGTTTTAAAAGCAGTAGCCAGGTTTGCAAACAGTTTTAATTTTTCATGTACAAGCCAGGAAGGATTGAACGTGTAAGTAGAGTTGTTCCCGTATTTGCTGTGATGGTTCAACCGGCCTCCTAATTCAATATTAGCTCCTTTATAGTTATACACCACCGATGCATAAGAACTGAGTTGCCACATTTTTGCCAGCGAATCGTTTAACTCAGTTTCAAACGGGCCAAATTGGCTGATAGAACGATAAAATTGGTCAGTGTTGTAAAACCTGTAATCACCGCCCATTAAAACTGACCATTTGTTTTTTCGGAAATTATCATACAGTTCTGCAAAATGTGTACGGCCGATATATTTGTTTTGGGAGTAGTAAGCAAATGAACCGCGGGAAACAGAATCATCTAAATAAAAGCGGTGCACATAATTAAACTGGTAGTGTAAACGAAGATTATTGTTTCCTTTCTTCCAACCGAATGCTGAACCCGCCTGCAGGTTTTTGTTTTTCACAGTAAAATCTGCATCATCTGTAAAGGCTGCGGCATCAACATCAGCTTTGTAATGACTGTATGAACTATAAAATTTCCAATTGACAGATTGGGAAAGTTGAAAACTCAAATCATTTTTAAAAATGTATTGCTGCAATCCGTCTTTATCAAAATTTCCTGAGCCGGTTGTATCTGCTGCTGAAGAAAATCCTGTGGTGCTAATAGCGGCAAGGTAGGTTTGATAATGCAGCCATTTTGAATTTCCGTTTACTCCTGCACTTGCATTTATCGTATTATAACTGCCGTAATGGAGAGAAGCAAAAGGAGAGAAGCTGCGACTTTCGGCTTTTTTGGTGATGATATTAATAACTCCGCTCACCGCATCTGAACCATATAAAGTGGAATGGGATCCTTTTAAAATTTCAATGCGTTCAACTTCAGAGAGGTTGATAAAATTCAAATCGAAATAATTGCTGATAACCGAAGGATCGTTTGCAGGAATGCCGTCAATCAGCAGCAAAACATTTCCATCAGAAGAGCCACGGATACTGATACGCTGATTAGTGCCGGGGCTGTTATTAGCTCCATTGATGGTAACACCGGTTACAGTATTCAGTACTTCAGACAAAGTTCTCCCCTGCAAATCTTGTAATTGTTGCTTATCGATAATTGTTACCAGCTTTGCTGTTTGGCTTTGCTTTCTTTCATACTTGCTGGCGGTTACGGTTATCTTATCTAACGCTTTTTCCTGCATTCCCTGGCTGGCAGAATCTTTTGTGGAAATCTGTGCAATTAATTTGCTGCTGATGAAAATAGCAGCCACAACAAAAATTCTCTTTTTCATTTTAAAAAAGTTTTTGGTGACTGCTTTCGGAAAAATAGAAGATATATCGCCTGAAGCTTTACACCTGCGCTTTTCACCCGAAAGCAAGAAATTGGTTAATGATCTGGCAGGTCTTCTGGCTCACCCTAACCTAATTGCCTTCCCATTTGGCTAACCAAAACAGTGGCGTAAAGAATTAGATTTTCTAATTACCCCTTTGAAGGGGATTAGTGGGTTTACAGCTACGGGGATAGCGCCGGACTTTCACCGGACTTCCCTTTTAATCCCAACGTTTGCAGTTGGGATACCAAATCGTGGCAAATGTAGTTGACAGATGTATAAATGCAGAAAAATTTATTAACCGCGGTGTTGAAAAAAATTATTGAGGTAAATGACTTTAGCGGAAAGATGTTGTAAGCCCTGCATAAAAATTTCTTTTTGCGGCTGCATTATAATATCTGCCGCCTGCTGCATTTATATCGTTACCGAGGCTGTAAGTTTCATCCAACAGGTTTTCAGCACCGGCAAAAAAATCAATTTTCCAATTCTTATTAATGAATGTATAGTTGAGTTTGGCAGAAACCAAATGGTAAGCTTTGGTTTTTTCAGAATTTAAATCATTCAGGAAAATTTTATTGCTGAAAAAATAGTTTGCCCCCAAACTAAAATTTGTTTTTGTTACAAAACTGGCAGCTAAGTTTAGTGTATTCGGTGCTACACCGGGAAGCTTTTTACCCGAGTAATCATTATTTAATTGCTTAAACTGCTGGTAACTGAATTGATTGAATGTATAAGACAGCCGCAGGTCTGAACAGCTAACGAAACCAGGTAATTGAAAAAGCTGGTAAGCCAATAACCATTCAATGCCTTTTTGCTTTGTTGAACCTGCATTGATAAAATAATCAGCATTGCTGCTGTCTCTTCTTTGCACGATAGCGTTTTTCAAACGGTAGTAAAATGCCGTGAGCTCTGAATAAAGTTTTCCATTTAACCAACCCGTTTTTATTCCTGCTTCATAGCTCACTCCCTGTTCGGGTTGCAGGCTACGGCTAATGATGGATGTGGATGGAAGCACTTCAGCAACCGTTGGTGAAGAAAAACCTTTTGAAATGCTGCTATACAGCCAGGTTTCTTTCCATACTTTTTTTGAAACAGCTGCTCTTGGCATGAACTGGCTATGAAATCTTCGGTGTACCGGTGAAAAATTTTGCACCGAAATTCTGTCGATAAAAATGGATTGCCCGGTGTTGCTGATGCCGGCAGTAAAATTCCAATCCTTTTTAAACTCAATATCTATTTGAGAAAAATAAGTGGCAGTTACTGGCTGAACGTCATCATTGGTTAATAAATCTCCCGCCCGGCCAATTTTATTTTTATAGGTTTTGATATTGAAGAATCCCTTTTGTGCTTCGCCACCAAAATTGAAACGAAACAAAGTTTTACTGATGTTTTTCTGCCAGGTAAAACTGATCCTTCCGCCTAAGTTTGGCTCAGTTCTTTTTTCATAATTGCGAAAGGTTGGATTTTTTACCTCTGTAAATGCACCGTAAATACTGGTTGTGCTTTGCAGGCTCTTTGAAATTTTCCATTGGTGAGAGATGGCAGAATAATACATTCTCTGAAAAATAGCTGCTCTTGCACTATCAGCACCCGGCAAGCTGGAAGTGTTGGGTCTTGCCCGTCGGGGATCAGCGATGAATTCAGTTTTGGTTAAACCGCCAGGCGTTTGATAATACAGGTCGCCATACAAAACAGAAAACTGGAGTTCATGTTTTTTGCCATTAAACAATTTTATTTCTCCTGTGGTTACATCTCTGTGCATGCTGCTATGCATGCGATAGCCTTGCAACTGCTGGTGTGCATAGTTAAAAACAGATTGAACTTGCCCGCCATTTTTCACTTCTGCAAAACCGTTGAATGCGCCATAGCTTCCATAAGAAATTGTGCTGCGAAAACCCGGTTGAAAATCTGCAGGCTGGCTGTGAATTAAAATCACACCACCTGTGCCGGCACCATAAATACTGGCTGCAGGTCCCTTAATAATTTCAATTGTATAAATATTGAACAGGCTGAGTTGATTTAAATAGGTATTGCCGCCTGCATCAGTAAAAACAAGATTATTCCAGTAAACTTTTACATTCCTTACTCCAAATGGTGAGCGAAGTGTGCTGCCACGAATGTTCATGCGATAGCTTCCCGGTGAACGTTCTTCCATTTTTACTCCGGGAGCAGCATTTAAGGCTGGTAAGATTGAGTAGTTGCTGAATTGATTGAATTGAGCTTGTGTAACCAGGCTAATGGCTGCAGGTGTTTGCTTCAGCTTTTTATTTTGTTCAAACGCTTTTACAATGATCTCTGGTAAAACCTTTGAAGAATCTTCCTGTGAAAAACAGGCGGAGACAAAAAAAACAAAAATAATGAGCAGTTTTTTTTTCATAGTTATCATTCTCTAAAGTTAGATTCTTTTTTTGCTATCTTCAATCCAACTATCTGAAGAAACTTCTGTATGCATGACCACTAAAAACAAACTGGGACTTTTTTCTCTCACAATGATTGTTATCGGGCTGGTGATTGGTATGGGGATTTTCAGAACATCCAAAGATGCAGCGGCGGCGGCATTAACACCTTCCATATTTTTTGCTGCATGGATAGTGGGTGGCATCGTT
>PSMD01000032.1:5506-11876 GCA_040289925.1 Chitinophagaceae bacterium
GCCAGCCGTTACCCGGTAACCGGTGGCTACTACAAAATCTTTTCTTATGCCTATCACCCTTCCCTTGCATTTGGTATCAACTGCATCATTTTAATTTCAAATGCTGCTTCCCTGTCAGGAGTAGCGTTAATTGGCGCCGAATATATTGCCCCAATCGTTTTCAAAGGACAGTCAACCGACCTGGTGAAATCGTTGATTGCCATGGTGGCCATTATAATTTTTTACGGAGTGAACCTGATGGGGCTGCGAATGAGTTCGCAAACTCAGAATGTTTTGATGCTGATAAAAATTTCCATGCTCGTTGTGCTAATCGCTTCGTTGTTCTTCCCATCTTTATATACAACATCACAAACAATGGTGAGCCTGGAAAATCAAACCAAAGGTGCTATTTTGCTGAGCTTTGGTGTTGCGTTAAAGGCAACTTCTTTCACCTATGGCGGTTACCAGCAAACAATAAATTTTGGTGAAGAAGTAGAGAACCCGAGAAAAAATATACCCCGCGGAATTTTTATTGGCATACTGGTTATAGTTACGCTTTACCTGCTGGCAAGCTTTGCTTATTATAAAGTCATCGGCTTTGACCAGTTGAAAAATCCGGATCCCGATTCTCCCGGCATTGCTGCTATCATTGCTGAAAAAATGTTTGGCCCGGTCGGGAGGTATATTTTTTCTATTTTATTATTCATTGCAGTGCTGGCTTATGTGAATGTTTTATTGCTCAGCAATCCACGTGTAATGTACGCAATGAGTGAAGATGGAATTTTACCGGCTTCCTTAAAAAAGAAAGATGAGAAGAAGGATGTGTTGACAGTAAGCCTGACTGTATTTGCAGCTGTTTGTATTGTGGTTTTGTTTTTTGCAGATACGTTTGATAAGATTTTAAGTTTCTCCATTTTTCTTGATTCAATCGGCATGGCAACCTCAGCAGCAACCATTTTTGTTTTAAGAAAAAGAACAAAGCACCTGGATGGTGCAGGAATTTATTCTATGAAGCTTTATCCAATTATGCCAATCATTTTTATTCTCACTTATCTGTTTGTTGGCACAATGATAGCCATCGAAAACTGGCGGTATGCTGTGATTGGATTTTCGGTGCTCGGCGTTTTTCTCATCATTTATTTCATAACGAGAAAATTTACGACTTCTCAACCCAAATAAAATGTTTACAATACCGGCAGAAAGAATTTCTTACATCATAAATGAACTGGGTGAAGAACGACAAAATTATTTTAATGCCATTGCGCCACCCATCATTCAAACCAGCAATTTTTATTTCAGGAAGGTTGATGAATTAAGCAAAGCATTTGAAGATGAAATGGCCGGTTATCTCTACAGTCGCGGCATTAACCCAACAGTTGACATCCTCAGAAAAAAGCTGGCTGCACTTGACGGCGCAGAAGATTGCCTTGTTTTTAACAGCGGTGCTGCAGCCATTTTTGCGGCTGTGCTTGCCAATGTAAAATTAGGAGATCATATTGTATCAGTAAGATTCCCTTATACTTGGGCACAAAAAATGTTTGATTTCATTCTCCCAAGATTTGATGTGACTACTACTTATATTGATGGCTGTTTACCCAGTAACTGGCAACAAGCAACACAAAGCAATACGACTCTTTATTATCTCGAATCCCCCAACAGTTGGGATTTTGCTTTGCAGGATTTGGAAGCCGTAGCAACGTTGGCAAAACAAAATGGCATTGTAACGATTATTGACAACAGCTACTGCACGCCACTATATCAAAATGCCATTGGACTGGGAATGGATCTTTCGTTGCAAACGGCAACAAAATATATCGGTGGTCATAGTGATGTACTTGGCGGTGTTTTGAGTGGCAGCAAGGCAATGATGAAAAAAATTTTTGACAGCGAATATTTAAACATTGGCAGCGGCATTCAGCCATTTAATGCATGGTTGCTTATAAGAGGCTTACGCACAATGCCTGTAAGGCTGGAAAGAATTTCAAACACCACTCAACGGGTTCTTGCATTCTTAAAACAGCATCCAAAAATTGAATCGGTCATCTTTCCTTTTGATGAAAGCTTTCCTCAATTTTCTCTTGCCAAAAAACTAATGACCGGTGCCTGCGGTTTGATGACTATTATTCTTAAAACAAAAAAAAGAGAAGAAATTATTCGCTTTTGTGAAGAGCTGAAACATATTATGATGGCGGTAAGCTGGGGTGGTCATGAAAGCCTGGTGATTCCAAAATGCTCGGGCATCCCGGAAAAAGATTTTAATGGAGAAAATAAAGAGCATCGCTATGTAAGGTTATATGTTGGCCTGGAGGATGCCGCTTATCTGATTCAAGATCTTGAGCAAGCCTTAGAAAAAATTAGCACCTAAATAAAAAGCCTCCTGTTCTCAGGAGGCTTTTTCGATTTAAAGTTTCAATTTTATTCTTTCACAATTTTCATCACTGTTTCTGTTCCGTTACTTAGGATTTTTACAAGATAAATACCTGCAGGCAGGCTGCTCATATTTAATTGCGTATTGGCTTGTGCAGTTTGTTTCTGCATCACCAGTTTGCCATAAATATCAAACAGTTTTACCTCGGCAGTTGCATTAAGTTGCTCTATCCAAATATTCACTTTATCGCTAACCGGGTTAGGGAACACTTTCACTTTTTGTGTGCTCACCATTTCTGTTCCGCGGGTAGCTGTACCTAATTGTACTTTCAAAGTATAGCAGTTGGTTGAACTGTTAGCACCATTGTAGCCATAAACCTGCGCATAGTAAGTTCCGGCTGCTGCTGTGTAATTGATGGTTTCACTGGTTGTACCGCCTGCTTGCGAAATAGCAACCTGCGTACCGGCACTGTTCAGCAGTTTGATATCATAATCAAAAGGCAAAGTAGTTAATGTAATGGTTATTGTACCACCTGTTGTAATTACGAATTTGTAGTTGTCTATATCGCCGGATGGACTGATCAATCCTGTGTTATGTTGGTATTAAATGGAATGGTTGCTGCCCCTGATGTGGTTCCGTTTGTTGAAGCATCGTAGCTGCTTTGGCAACTGGTTACCGTATTAGCTGTTGCAGTAATGGTGTAACAAGTTGCACTGTTAGCACCATTGTAGCCGATTATCTTGATGTAATAAGTGCCGGCTGCCTGGTTATTCAACGTTACAGTTTCTGTAGCTGTTGTACCAGTGCCTGAGCCAATTTGTGTGCCTGCACTGTTGTAAATGTACATGTCATAATCAACGCCGCTGGGCCCAACCAAACTGAGTGTATTGTTGGTGGTAGCTGTGGTTGTGATTTGAAAGTAATCAACATCCGTAGTTGTAGTAATAGCTGCAGAATTTGAAACACCGGTTGAAATGGCTGCGGCAGTGGCTTGTGTTTCATTAGGCTCAAATGCTGATCCGCAACCTGGCGCAGCAAGTGTTGTAAATTGAGCTTGTGTGTAAGCACTGCTACCGCTTGTGCAATTTGTTCTCACTCTCCAGTCATACAATGTAGAGGCAGACAATCCACTTAAATTAACTGATGTGGCTGTAGTGGCTGTTGCCGCATTTGTCCATGTAGCAGATGCATGTGTTTTATAATCTACATCATAAGAATTAGCACCGCTTACCGCTGTCCAGCTAACAGTTGCAGAAGTTGTAGTAATGCCTGAGCTGATTAAACCAGATGGTGTGCCGCAACTGCTGCCTGCGGTAATTGTAAAATTGGTATTGGATATATCGAAGAAAATATTTCCAACAGCTTCAACTTTTATTCTTGCAGTTGAAGTTGGCGTATTTGGAATGGTGACAACTTCACTCCCATCATTGGGTGTGCTTGCAACTAAAACAGTTGGAAAAGTTTGACCACCATCTGTTGACAAGGATATCTTCACGTTTGCACAACTTACCGGTGCTGCAGTTGTGTTGTTCACAGACCAGGTAATGGTTTGTTGCGAGTTTCCTGCCCATGAAACGGTTGTGTTAGGCGCCGTAACTGCAAACGGGCCAGATGTGTTTGTTAACATAACAATCATATCGTCAAACTGTGTTTGCCCAACAGAGAAAGGAGATGTCGAACTGTACACAGCGTTGTCTCTAACTGTTAACCTGAAATTGAGTGTACGTGATACAGAGCTTAACGCTTCGGTATTTGCTCCTGCATCTCCACCCGGTAAAGGGCCTGAAACATTTTGCCCCGCAAGGATAGTTGCCAGTTTTGGAAAATATCTTGTTGGTGAGCTGGAAGGACTAAAGGAAATCCAGTTAGGGCCTGTTGCTTTTGTGGGGCTTGCCACACTGCTTGCTCCTGTTTGGGTAGAAGAAGCATTGTCATTTTGCTCCCAGCTATATGTAAGTGCATCGCCATTTGCATCAGTGGCAGAACCGGTTAATGCAAATGGTGTGCTGATAGGAATGGTATAATCTGCGCCAGCATTTACAACAGGTGTTGCATTAGAAATAGTGTTCGTTACCTGGCAGGTTTTTGTAGCAAGATTGCTTTGTATCTGCGCAATTGAAGCCTGGTGATACGCATCAATAGAGTGGGGAGCCAAATCCTGGCTGGTAATACCCGCATAACCCATGATAGTAATTCCGGAACCGGGTTCTTTGTTTACTTCTGTGCCTTCATTATTCATGGAAAAAGTATGGTTGGCGCCCAACTGGTGATCTACTTCATGCACAACATAATCAATGTCGAAATTATCTCCCTGTGGAATGCCATCAGCAGGAGAAGTAAATCCTTTGCCTTTTTGATTGTTTACGCATACGCAGCCAATGCAACCGGCATTACCTCCACCACCTCATGCACCAAACAAATGGCCAATGTCATAATTGGCTTCACCAATAACAGAAGTAAGTGTTGATTGCAATTCATTATTCCAGGCACCGCCGGCACCTGTGCTGGCAGGTGAGTAGGGATCAGTTGATGGATTATAATAGAAAACTGATATGGTGTTTGCAATTAAATTCAAATGTAGGGCAAGGTCTTTTTCATACACACCATTGCAGCGGGTAAGGGTATTGTTCACTGCTGCTAAAACAAGGCTAACCTGCGCAGAGCTTGTTGCACCAAAATAGTTGGAGTATTCGGCTGTTACAGATTGTGCCAGTCGAAAGGTCATCAGGTTGCCACCGGATCTTGAAGTAAGATTGTTAACCTGGTTATTTAATCCGCTTGCCAATGCCTGGTCAACTGTTGAACAAGTCCACGGCAGGCTTGCGGCATTGCGTTTTGATTTGAAGACTGCATACACGGTGTGATCTGCAGAAAACGGTTCGATAAACTCATTTTCTTTATCAGCACGGAACACGGAAAACCATCGTTTGAATTCCCTGCGGCGAAAT
This sequence comes from Chitinophagaceae bacterium, assembly GCA_040289925.1. Taxonomy (GTDB): domain Bacteria; phylum Bacteroidota; class Bacteroidia; order Chitinophagales; family Chitinophagaceae; genus VBAU01. The sequence continues at coordinate 10,802 of PSMD01000032.1, forward strand.
GCTGAGTTTGAGCGTAGCGAATCTGTCGGTGATTCCTTTTCCCGAGTAAGCTCTTATTTCAGGAAATCTTGCCTGCAGCGCCGGCTCAAAGTTGGAAGCTTCGTTCACTTCAAAATCTTCCACTTGGCCGTCAGCATTCGGCAAACGAATGATCACTGATTTGAGGGAAGAGTTGTCAACAATTGAAAACAATTGTTGGCGCAGTGCAGAAATGTTTAAATCAAACAACTTGAATTCTGTTGGAAAGGTAGCCCTTGTTGCCCCCCTGTCTTTTGCAATTGGTGCAGTACTGCTGTGGTACGTCCAATAGTTTTGCTGGGCTGTTACTGCATAGGTTAAATTAACAGCCAGTACAATTAGTAAAAGTTTCTTCATAAAAAACTGTTGGTTTATGTGTGGTAAAAAAATAAACTACCGAATTTACCGGAATTTGTATGACGAAAAAGCAGACGTGTAATTGCTAGACTTTTTTTCTTGCAAAAAAGAAAAATTACGACTGGCAACACAAGCGTTAATTCGATGCTGGTTAGCCTTTGCTAAAACCAATTCAACTAAATTTGCCAACTATGAACCGGGCTATATTATTGCTGACTGCTACAATTACTTCTTTTCTATTATCTGCTCAAATCAAAGTTGAAAAATGGGATTTACGCAAGTGTGTAGAATATGCCCTGCAAAATAACGTCACTATTAAGCAGGCTGATCTGCAAAAAAAATTTGCAGAACTGGAATTACAGCAAAGCAAATGGGCAGCCTGGCCTTCAGCAAACTTTAGTACAAACCTTGGTTACGGTTCAGGAAGAAACCAGGATCCGACTTCTTTCAGTCTTATTACCACTGATTATATTTTTAATAATTTTTCACTGCAGGCCAGCTTCGATTTTTTTAACTGGTTCACCAAAAAAAATACAATCGTTGTAAAAGATCTGAACCTGCAGGCAACAAATGAAGGCGTTGAAAAAGCAAAGAATGATATCGCATTAAATGTAGCGGTATCTTACCTGCAAATTCTTCTTGCCAGCGAACAAATTAATGTTGCAAAAGAAGAATTTGCAGGTAAGATACCGCTACATTT
>PSMD01000032.1:11886-31310 GCA_040289925.1 Chitinophagaceae bacterium
AACAAACAAAGCTGCAATTAGAAAGTACCCGCAAGCAGGTACAGGCCGGAAAACTTCCTGAGTTGAATGCAGCAAACCTTGAATCGCAACTGGCCAATGACAGTTCAAATCTTATTTCTGCTGAGGCAGCAAAAAACCAGGCAATTCTTTTATTAAAAGTTTTGCTGAACCTCGATCCGTCTGTTCCTTTTGATGTAGAAACGCCACCCGTGGATGCGATACCTGTAGAAAGCCTGGGAGAATTACAACCTGAAGCAGTGTATGCACTGGCTGTAAAAAATCAGCCGCAACAAAAAGTTGATGAACTGAATTTGAAAGCGGCAATCACTAATGTAAAAGTAGCTAGGGGGGCGATGTACCCAACTATTTCAATGTTCGGAAGCCTGGGTTCTGTCTTTAATAACCGGTCAAAAAAAATTGTTTCAACCACTGCAATTAATCCGCCAATTGGCACTGTTACTGTTAACGGTAATACCTATACGGTTTATCCTCCTTCTCCCTATGAGCAACCGGTGTTTGGAAATTTTCCATATTTCGACCAGTTGAATCAAAATTTCCGTCAGTCAATCGGTATTGGCGTAAGCGTTCCTATTTTAAATGGCGGAGTGTTGCGTTCAAACTGGTTGCGTTTAAAGCTTACGGTAAAGCAGGTTGAGTTGCAGAAAGAAAAAAACAGTACAGCGCTGAAACAGGATATCTACAAAGCGTATTATGATGCAACAGCTGCCATTCAAAAATTCAACGCTAATAAAAAAGCGGTTGAAACTGCTGAAAGGGCGTATGAGTTTGCAAAAAAAAGATATGATGTCGGTTTGCTTTCAACCTATGATTTGATTACAACGCAGAACAATATGCTGCAGGCAAAAATCAATATGATGTACAGCCAGTTTGATTTTGTGTTCAAGATGAAATTACTCGAGTTTTACAAAGGAGAAGGCTTAAAGCTATAACACAGGGTGTTTAATTTTTTGAAAGAACTTTTTTATGAATAAACGGTTGAAATGGATTTTGATCAGTCTGGGCGGATTGATCTTTTTATTGATTGTAGGAAAACTGATAGCCGGTGGTGGCGATGAAGGCATAAAAGTAAGCTCAGAAAAAGTAACCAAACGAACCATTATTGAAACAGTAAATGCCAGCGGCAAAGTTTATCCTGAAGTAGAAGTGAAGATTACACCTGATATTTCCGGGGAAGTAATTGAATTAAATGTGCAGGAAGGTGACAGTGTAAGGAAGGGCCAGGTGTTGGCCAGAATTTATGCTGATATCTATGCAACTCAAAGAGACCAGGCTGCCGCTGCAGTTAATCAACAGCTAGCAATGACGGCAAACAGCCAGGCACAATTGGATGCATTAAAAGCAACCATGGACCAGGCACAAAAAAATTACGACCGTCAAAAGCAGTTGCTGAACGATAAAGTGATTTCCCGTGCAGAATTTGAACAGGCCGAAAGTCAATACTTAGCTGCCAAAGCAAATTACAATGCATCAGTTGCTGCTATTCGTGGTAATAAAGCCGGTGTGCAAAGTGCACAGGCTAGTTTAACAAGGGCCAACAAGGATTTGAGCCGTGCAACATTAGTGGCCCCTATGAACGGTGTGATTTCTTCTTTAAGTATAAAAAAAGGAGAACGTGTTGCAGGCAATAGTTTTAATATAGGTACTGAAATGATGAGAGTTGCAGACATGAGTGTGATGGAAGTAAGAGTGAATGTGGGAGAAAATGATATAGTGAAAGTGAATATTGGCGACAGCGCCGATGTAGAAGTGGATGCATATAACAAAAGAAAATTTAAAGGAATGGTTACGCAAATTGCCAGCAGTACTATTTCATCATCTAATAGTTTGCAGGCAGCAACGGCAAATGATGTAACCAATTACGAAGTAAGAATCAGGTTGAACCCGGATTCTTATCGTGACCTGGTTGATCCGAAAAATCCAAAAAAATTTGTTTTTCGCCCTGGCATGAATGCCAGTGCCGACATTAAAACAAAACGTAAAGACAATGTGCTGGCTGTTCCAATTAATGCAGTGGCGGCAAGAGTAAAGGGAAGTGATAAAAGCATTGAAGACAAAAAGAAAGAAGAAAAGAAAAACAAGGCTGAGGAGGAGGGTTTGGACGAAAATACAAACGCAGTTAGCTCTGATGAACTGGAAGAGGTAGTTTTTATTATTGGTAAAGAGGGTAAGGTAAAAAAAGCTGTAGTGCAAACCGGCATCCAGGATATTAATTATATTGAGATTATTAGCGGGTTAAAAGAAGGCGATGAAGTTGTAACCGGGCCTTACAATGCTATTAGCAAAACGTTAAAAGAAGGAAATAAAGTTAAGGTGGTGCCTAAGGATAAGCTGTTTTAGATTTTCTTAATTATCAAGAGTGATTGAATTACAGGAGTTGCTACATGCGGCTCTTTTTTTTAAATAGAATGTAGCAACTTAATTTTATCTCATGGTTCAGACTTTCGGCATTATAGGCAGCGGCAGTTGGGCTACTGCCCTGGCAAAAATTCTTACAGATAATGGCCACACTATTAACTGGTGGATCCGCAACTCAAGCACTATAGAGCAAATTCAAAAACGCAGGCATAACCCTCATTACCTAAGCACAGCCTACTTCAACCCTGCACTTTTAAAAATGACAGATGATATTGCTGAGGTGGTTTTAAAATCTGATGTGATTTTAATTGCGGTGCCTTCCGCATTTGCAAAAGATGCCCTGGCTTTTTTAAAAGATGATGCTTTCACCGATAAAAAAATTCTTTCAGCCATTAAAGGAATTATCCCCGGCGAAAACGTTTTACTGAACGCTTATCTCTTTAACCAGTTTGGTGTATCGCTTGAAGATTATTTTGTAGTGCTCGGTCCCTGCCATGCAGAGGAAGTAGCCGCTGAAAAACTTTCTTACCTCACTTTTTCTGGCATTGATGTAACCACTGTTGCTGAAATAGCATCTCATTTTAAAAATGATTACATCAACACCATTTTGAACTATGATATACTGGGCGTGCAGTATGCGGCGGTGCTGAAAAATATTTATGCTTTGGGTGCAGGCATTGCTCATGGGCTTGATTACGGCGATAATTTTTTGAGTGTTTACATTGCTAATGCTGCGGATGAAATGGCCGGTTTTTTACGAAAGGTGGGTATTGAACATATTGTGGTTGGGGAGCATGAAGCGGAGGATCCACTCACACATCGCAAAACACCCAACTATGCAGCTTCTGTTTATCTGGGTGACTTGCTGGTAACCTCTTACTCGCCTTACAGCCGTAACCGCACATTCGGGAACATGATTGGCAAGGGATACTCTGTAAAAGCAGCACAATTGGAAATGAATATGGTGGCAGAGGGCTACAATGCATCCCGTTGTATTTATGATTTGAAACAGGATATAAAAGCAGAAATCCCAATTGCGGAAACTGTTTATAAAATCCTTTGGGAAAATGTTAAACCAGCCGAAGGTTTTAAACAGGTAGAAGAAGTATTGGTCTGATAAGCAGTAAAACAAAAATGATGTTACCTCTTTCATATAGCAGTTTTAGTGCAACGGCCATTTTTATCATGATTGTTTGCCTGCTGGTTTCACAACTTTATCGGTACTTCAGGCAGAAACAGCACCAGTAAAAAATAAATCAGCCGCAATGCCATCGGCGTAAAGCTTTCCCTTTTTTGTTAATTTCAAAAAATTATTTTCATCCACCATCAACTGAAGCTCAATATACTTTTTGCTTTTGTGAATGAGGTCATGCCGGATGATTTCTTGCAGCTTGTTTAAATCAGTTCCTTCTATGGTTCTTAAAGATGTCATGATGTATTCATTCAGTTTGTCTGTTGGGCTCAGCTTTTCTTTTTCAAATGGCCTGATTCCTTTTTTTATAGATTCGATGTAAACGTTGTTATTTGAAACATTCCATTGCCTGCTGTGGCCGTTGTAAGAATGGGCAGAAGGACCAAGGCCTAAATAATGTTTTCCGCTCCAGTAGCTTGAGTTGTGCTTGCTTCTAAAACCGGGTTTTGAAAAATTTGAAATTTCATAATGCTCATAGCCGGCTTTTTCCAGCCAATCCATCAGCAATAAAAATTGTTCAGATTGTCTTTCGGCATCTACATCACTAAACTTTCCTTCTCTGATCAATATTTTCAAAGGTGTTTTTGGTTCAACCGTTAAGGCGTAACAGGAAAGGTGAGGAATGCCCAGGTCAATTGCTCTTTCTACATTCTGCCGGCATTTTTCATTGGAGAGGGTAGGAGTGCCGTAGATCAGATCAACTGTAATATTGAAAAAATGTTTCGTGGCAAGCAGCAGGTTGTTTATTGCCTGTTCGGCATTATGGGCCCGGTTCATCCAAAGCAGGTCGTTATCAAAAAACGATTGTACGCCAATGCTGAGGCGATTGATGCCGATTTTTTTCCAACCCAATAACCTTTCTTCTGAAATATCATCAGGATTGGTTTCAAGGGTTATTTCACCATCGGCCTCTACATCAAATTCATTTTTTATTTTACGAAGAATTATTTCCAGTTCTTCAATATTTAAAAGGCTGGGAGTACCACCCCCAAAATAAATTGTTTCAATGCGCTCTTCCTTTTTTAAATAAGGAAGCGGAGAGCCTGGAGAGATGAGATCTATCTCTTTCAATAATGCATCTACAAATTCGTTTTTACGACGGAGAGATGTTGTGAAATGGAAATTGCAATATAGGCAAGCCTGTTTGCAAAATGGGATATGAATATAGATTCCCGCCAACTGCAAAAACAATAAAGGTTATTGAATATTTTTACCAACAGCTAAATGACAAAATTACGCCGCCATATACTGTTCTTTGTTTTTGTTTTGTTGAATTTTGGCTTCACCCAAACCATTCTTGCACAAAAAAATTATTCCCTTCAATTAAAAGGAGTTGATAAAGACTCTGCTTACTTAACTGATAAAGTCGGCATTCAAACTAATTTTTCATCACAGATTGCCTGCATGGAGTACATGAATAAACTACCTGCTTACTTGCAATCTAAAGGTTATGTTACGGTTTCTATTGACAGCCTGAAATACGATTCCACTTCGGCACTCCTTGTGCTTTTTTTAGGCGAAGCTTATAAATGGATTGAATTAAGAACCTCTGCTAATAACCCGGATATTTTACAAGCATTCGGACTAAAGGAGAATACTTTTCAGGCAAAACCGGTTGATTTTCTGCAATTACAAAATCTGCAACAAAAAGCTTTGGATTGGATGGAGAATAATGGTTATCCTTTCGGAAAAATTTTTTTAGACAGTTTTCAATTATCAGCAGACAAGGCTTCTGCAATATTAAAGATTGAAACAGGTCCCCAATATAAAATTGACAGTGTAAGAATTTTGGGTGATGCAAAAGTGTCGAAGAATTTTATTCAGCGTTACCTTGATATTGCTGATGGTACCTTATATAGTAAACAGAAGCTGCAAACAGTTTCCAAAAAAATTCGGGACTTGCCTTATGTAGAAGAAGAGAAGCCGTCTGATCTTTCTATGTTTCCCACAGGCTCAGTGCTTAATCTTTATTTAAAACAAAAGCGCAGCAGCCAGGTTAATGTGCTGATTGGCTTTTTACCAAACAGCGACCAGTTCAGCAGTAAACGATTATTGGTAACCGGTGAAGGAAATTTAAACTTAAAAAATGCACTTGGCTCCGGTGAAACTATTGGATTGAGTTTTCAAAAATTGCAAGTTCGTTCGCAAAGGTTAAACCTGTTCTACCAACATCCTTACCTATTTCACTCACCGGTTGGGTTGGATTTTGCTTTTGATATGTACAAACGTGACAGCATTTTTTTGAATATTGATCTTCGTTTCGGTGCCAACTATTCTCTTTCAACCAACAAAACCGGTAAACTTTATTTTCAGCGTTTTCAAACCATAGCTAACGGTATTAATACGGCCTATGTTATTACTTACCATCGGCTGCCGGATGAAGCTGATCTTATTTCTTTCAACCTGGGTATTGATTATAGCATTAATAACACCGATTATGTTCGCAACCCACGAAGGGGGAATGAAATTTTTGTTTCAACCATTGTGGGTTCAAAAAAAATTAAGCAGAACGAGCAGGTTTTGCAGTTAAAAGATCCGGGTGATCCTTCGTTTGATTTTGCCAGGCTGTATGATACTGTGAAATTGAAAAATTACCAGCTGAGAATGAGAGCAAGTGCAGCAAAATATCTTCCTGTTTCAAAACTCAGCAGTGTAAAGTTTGCGGTTAACGGAGGTTTTTTCCAAAGCGGAAAAGTTTTTCGCAACGAGCTGTTTCAAATTGGTGGCTTTCGGTTGTTGAGAGGTTTTGATGAAGAAAGCCAGTATCTCTCTCAATTCGCAATCGGAACAGTAGAATATCATTATTTCATCAATTTGAATTCTTACTTCTATGCTTTGGTTGATGGCGGCTGGGGCAGAAACAACAGTCAGAACAATAACATTCAGCACGGTTACATCAGCGCTGGCCTTGGCCTTGCCTTTGAAACAAAAGTTGGAATTTTTAATCTTGCCTGGGCTGTAGGTAAACAGGATGATCTTCCGTTTAACCTGCGGAAATCAAAAATTCATTTCGGCTTCATCAATTATTTTTAATAGCAGCTTTGAGTTAGATATTTTTGCGAATTAACTTGCTGTTGTGGCCCGGATTGTTTTCCTGTTTATTTTTTTTATTCATATTGTAAAAAGTGACAATGCACAAATACCCGATAGTTTGCTGCAGAAGGACTCTTTGCTTCGTACTGGTTCAAACTTTCAGGCCGATAGCCTGGTGAAGGACAGTATTGCATTGCTTAAACCAGTTGACACAAGCTGGAAAAAAATTGCCATCCAATATTCCGGCAATCAATTGCAAAAGGCATTCGCTCAAAAAAATCCATTCTTTGCTTTTGATGGAGAGTTGCTGATTTTAAAAAACAACATAAAACAATTTCATGGCAAAGAGGCCCTGTTTTATTCAATAATAGTGATATTGGTGTTTTTTGCCTTTATAAAAACAGCTTTCTCAAAATACCTGACAAATTTATTTCGGGTGGCTTTTAGAACTACAATGAAGCAAAGGCAAATTGGAGAACAACTCATTCAAACACCGTTGCCTTCCCTCTTGCTGAATTTATTCTTCCTGATTACTACCTCATATTATATCTGCTTTTTATTGCAGCACTATCAATTAGCCACCAGCTATCCATTTTGGCTGTTATTTATTTATTGCCTGGTTGGTTTGGCCTGCATTTACCTGGTTAAATTCATCAGCTTAAAAGTTTTCGGTTTGCTGTTTAATATTCCGGAAACCACCGATGATTATATTTTTACGGTGTTTATGATCAACAAGATCATCGGTATTTTTCTGCTTCCTTTTATTGTGTTGCTGGCATTTACAGATGATAGTTTTTATAAAGTTTTTCTAAGCCTGTCCTTTATCGGACTGGCTGGCTTATACGGCTACCGGTTTGTTTTATCATATGGGCTTGTACGCAGCCAGGTTCGTTTTAATCCGTTTCATTTTTTACTGTATTTAATAAGCTTTGAGGTCATTCCGCTGCTGCTGATATACAAGCTATTATTGCTTTGGTTGAAATAGATTTCCTATCTTTGCCCCCAACTTTTGAAGCGAACCACATGGTTAAAAATGGGGCGAAAGCCGGTAATACGGCCAATACAGTGAAAAGAATTTTGATTACCCAGCCGAGACCCGAGAGTGACAAGTCTCCATATTTTGAGCTAGCCAGAAGATTTAATGTTGAGCTCGACTTTTGTCCATTCATTAAGCTGCAGCCAATCCCGGCCCGGGAGTTTCGCAAGCAAAAAATTGACATTCAAACTTACTCGGCTGTTATTTTCACCAGCCGAAATGCTATTGATCATTTCTTCCGCATCTGCGAAGAAATGAAAGTAACCGTATCTCAGGACACAAAATATTTCTGCATAACAGAAGCTGTTGCTCTCTACCTTCAAAAATTTATATTATACCGCAAACGCAAAGTGTTTTATGGTGCAGATGGTACAAACAAAAACTTATTTGATGTAATCAATAAACATAAAGGCAATGAAAAGTTTTTGTATGTATGCTCTGAAAACCAGCAGGACAATGAAATTGTGAATTGGCTGAAAGCAAATAACTGCGAGTTTGTGCTGGCCTTTATGTACCGTACCCAAAGCAATGATGTAAAAGAAATATTGAAGAAGGATTATGACATCATTTGCTTTTTTACTCCAAGTGGTGTAAAAAGCTTGTTTGATAATATTCCAAAGTTCAGGCAAAATGGAACTATTATTGGCACCTTTGGCAATAACACAACAAAAGCGGCTGAAGATGCCGGCTTAAAATTGGAAATAAAAGCTCCGCAGCCACAAGCTCCTTCCATGGTTTCTGCACTTGAAAAATTTTTAGCAGAAAGAATAAAAAAGAAATAGAAGTCCTGCCAAATAATAAATAGGTCCGCAGCAGCGGACTTTTTTATTGTTCTATGGTTAAATGGTTAAATTGTTGTCCTAACATTTCAACCATGTTAGGAAACTATGCCTAACCACCTTATTAACGAAACCAGCCCTTATTTGCTGCAGCATGCACATAACCCGGTTAATTGGTATCCGTGGGGTGAGCATGCTTTGCAAAAAGCAAAACAGGAAAACAAACCCATACTCGTTAGTATTGGTTATGCAGCTTGCCACTGGTGCCATGTAATGGAAAAAGAAAGCTTTGAAGATGCAGAAACGGCGGCTATTATGAATGAGCATTTCATAAACATAAAAATTGACAGGGAAGAAAGGCCTGATCTTGACCATATATACATGGATGCTGTGCAGGCAATAACAGGCAGTGGCGGTTGGCCGCTCCATGTGTTTCTTACCCCTGATTCGAAGCCATTTTACGGGGGCACTTATTTTCCCCCGCAACGGGCTTTCAATCGTCCTTCCTGGAAAGAAATCTTGATTTCTGTAGCTACAGCCTTTAAGGAAAAAAGAAATGAAATTGATTCGCAGGCCGAGAATCTGACAGCTCATTTGCTGCAGGCAAATTCGTTTGGAATGAATGATCCTCATGAGCAGGAAGGAAGTATTTTTCACCGTGAAAATTTACACCAGGCTTTTGCCAAATGCATGGAGCAGGCCGATACAGTTTGGGGTGGCTTCGGCCGTGCTCCAAAATTTCCTCAAACATTCACCATCCAGTTTTTACTGCGCTATTATTACATCACTGGTAACAAAAAAGCATTGCAACAAGCCCTGCTTAGTTTGGATAAAATGATTGATGGCGGAATTTACGATCATGTGGGGGGAGGCTTTGCCCGTTATTCAACCGATGAAAGATGGCTGGTTCCGCATTTTGAAAAAATGCTTTACGATAATGCTTTGTTTGTTTCTGTTTTGGCGGAAGCCTTTCAACTAACCGGCAAAGAGAGATATAAGAATGTCATTGAAGAAACTATCGTTTTTATAGAAAGAGAATTAATGCATCCCCAGGGTGGCTTCTATTCATCGCTGGATGCAGACAGCGAGGGTGAAGAAGGAAGGTTTTACGTTTGGACTTTCGAAGAAGTCAAGCACATTCTTAGGGGGCAATCTGATTTATTTTGCGAGTTTTTTAATATTATGCCTGGCGGTAACTGGCAAGATCCGCATCAACCCAACCAACCCAAGAATATACTTCATATCATCAAACCTGCTTCAGTATTTGCTGCTGAAAAAAATATTTCAGAGGAAGAATTAGAAAAACTCATTCAGGCTGGAAAACAAGAGCTATTGCAACAAAGAAATAAAAGAATAAGGCCAGCATTAGATGATAAAATTCTTTTAAGCTGGAATGCTTTAATGAATACAGCGCTGAGCAAAGCTTTTGCCGCAACAGGTAATGAAAAGTACAGAGAACTTGCTCTTAAAAATATGCATTTTATGCTTGGCCAGTTTGGTTCGGGGCCTCAGCTTTTTCATAGCTGGAAAAATGGTGTGGTAAAACATCCAGCTTTTTTGGATGATTATGCTTTTTTAATTGAGGCGTTAATTCATTTGCTGGAAATCAGTTTTGAGCAAGACTATCTTTTAAAAGCAGAAAAGCTTGCAGAAAAAGTGACACAGGATTTTGCCGATGAGAGATCGCCATTTTTCTTTTTTACCAGTTGCCAGCAAACGGATGTAATCATTAGAAAAAAAGAAGTATATGATGGGGCCACGCCTTCGGGTAATTCAGTTTTCATGTATGCACTTTGCCGCTTATCAATTTTGCTGAACAAGCCGGAATGGAGAAAAAGAGCGGAGCAGGCAGTCGGCTCTCTTGGTAAAGTTATTATTCGTTATCCCACTTCATTTGGCGTTTGGGCTTGCCTGTTGCAGGAAATGGTTGAGGGTACGCAGGAAATTGTGGTAGCAGGCAAAAATGTACAGGAGTTAGCAGCAGAAATTTTAAGACAGTATATTCCAAACAAGGTTTTTATGGCCAGCAACCAGGTGTCTGATCTTCCGTTATTAAAAAGTAAACCTGTTTTTGACCGGCCACTTATCTACTTATGCCGTAACTATAGCTGTGAAAAACCCGTGGCGACAGTAACAGAATTAATTCAATTGATAACCAGTCAAAAAATTACAGAATAAGTTGCTGCACATACAATAACAGTCATAATAAAACGTTAGAACTTTTACTTCGTAAAGCAGCTTTGATTATAAAAAAATAAATTTTAACCTTGTGGTCCTGTTTGATTCAAAACCTTATATTTGTCCAATACCCTTTAAGAGTATGAAAATGAAAAGCCAATTCTACACAGTTACTGCAATCATAGCTACGCTAATGCTATCTGGTTGTGGAATTCTTGGGAAAAAGAATAAAGGTGGGGCATTGCCTAATGATGGCCAGGTGCATGGTGTTGCACCAGCCAGCAAATATTCATTGCCAAAGCCTCCGGGTATGGTGTACATTCCGCAGGGAACCTTTCACATGGGTCCGAGCGATGAGGATGTTGCCTATGCATTCAGTGCAAGAAACCGCTCAGTTTCTATCAGCGGCTTTTGGATGGATGCAACCGAAATAACCAACAACGAGTATCGTCAATTTGTGTACTGGGTACGTGACTCGGTAGTTGCCAAAAAGCTTGGTTATGTAAAAGCCGGAAGTGATGGGGTGGAGTACATTGACAAGGCCAAGATGAAGAACTTCAAATGGAACGATCCGAAAGTAATTGAGCAGTTAGGTCAAACAGACCTGCTGCTTTCTCCTGAAGACAGGATTTTTGGTAAGAAAGAACTGGATCCTACCAAAATTGTTTACCAGGTAGAAAAATTTAATTTAAAAGAGGCTGCTAAAAGAGAAAATGCCAGCAAGCCTAGATCAATGTTTATCGAAAGATATCCTATTATGGTTTACCCTGATACATTGGTTTGGATCCGCGACTTCTCTTATTCATATAATGAGCCAATGACTCAGCGTTATTTCTCACACCCGGCTTATGGAAACTATCCGGTTGTTGGTGTAACCTGGAAACAGGCCGATGCCTTCTGTAATTGGAGAACCCGTTACCTGAACAGTTATCTTGAATCAAAGAAAAGAGCTCAGGAATCAGATTTTCGCCTGCCGACAGAAGCACAATGGGAATATGCTGCACGTGGAGGCCGTTCTCAATCAATGTTCCCTTGGGGTAACTATTATTTAAGAAATAAAAAAGGATGTTTGCTTGCCAACTTCAAACCGGGCCGTGGTAACTATGCGGAAGACGGTGGCTTTTATACAGTACGTGCCGATGCTTACTGGCCAAACGATTATGGATTGTATTGTATGTCTGGTAATGTAGCTGAGTGGACATCTTCTATTTATTACGAAGGCTCTTACAATTTCCAACACGACATGAACCCGGATGTACGCTGGAATGCTAAGGATGATGATCCTCCCCGTATGAAGCGTAAAGTAATTCGTGGCGGTAGCTGGAAAGATGTAGGCTATTATCTTCAAACCGGAACAAGAGCCTACGAATACCAGGACACTGCTAAATCATATATCGGATTCCGTACGGTAATTGACTTACCTGCCGCTCCGGCAAAAGGACGTCGCAAATAATCTGAACTAAAAAGCAGAGGTTATTTGCGACCTCTTTTTTTGTGAAACTTTTTCTGTTATCAGCTTGTAATTTTTTAATAATAACCTATAAACGAACCTTCTATGCTGTTCTTTAAAACTCATCGAGGCCAGGTAGTCCTCAATTTCATTTTCGCTTTTTTTGCTGCAGTAGTAATTCTTGGAGCGTTATTTAAAATTCGTCACTGGCCCGCAGCCGATGAAATGATTACTCTTGGATTGATGTCTGAGGTAATTGTATTCTTAGTAATGGCCTTCATGGTGCCACCGCCTGAAGAACCACACTGGCAAAGATATTTTCCTGATATCAATGAACATCCTGATGTAACGAAGGCTCGTACAGGTAAATTTGAAGTAACTCCTTTAACTCTTATTGGCAATTCAGGTGGTAACCCTGCATTGAACAAATTAGAGGATATGCTGAAAGATGCAGATATTACTCCGGCAAATCTTGGCCGCCTGAGTGAGAATTTCAAAAAACTAAATACCACCGTTGATAAAATAAGTGAAATTGGTGATGTAGTTGCTGCTACTGGTGATTACACACAAAAAATCAAAGAAGCCGCACAAGCTTTAGGTCAAATGAAAGATGCTTACGTAGGTGCTGCTAACAGCATTCAGCATTTTAACGCCGCCGCCGATGGTGCTAAACAATTCCATGAACAAGTTCAGTTACTTACTAAAAACCTGGCTTCTTTAAATACAATTTATGAGCTGGAATTGCAGGATACAAATAACCACCTGAAAGCAATGAACCACTTTTACAGCAACCTGGTACAGGCTTCACAGGCTATGGAAGGCAGTGTTGGGGATGCCAAAAAAGCACACGACCAAATTGCACTATTGGCAAACAACCTTGGCAGGTTAAACCAGATTTATGGAAATATGCTGAGCGCCATGCAAGGCCGTTAGTATTGCATACTAAGGCCTCGCCGGGTTCGTTAATAATAGAATCCTATATCTGTGCCTAAGTGAATTTTGAAAAATTTCACCATTTAACTAACAGTCCCAAACCGAACCAAATCGGGTAAGACATAAATAGAATTCGTCATGGCTTTACCTCGTGAGCCCCGGCAAAAGATGATCAACATGATGTACCTGGTACTAACAGCCCTGTTGGCGTTGAACGTATCAGCCGAGATCCTCAATGCCTTTAAAACGGTAAACAAAAGTTTAGAAAATACCAATGCTACTGTAAATAAATCAACGGAGACAATCATGACTTCGTTGAAAGAAAAAATGTCTGATGCATCCACCGCTGCAAAAGCACAGATATGGTATCCCAAAGCTCAGCAGGCCCAAAACTATAGTAAGGAAGTTTTCAATTATATCCAGAGTTTGAAAGACCAGATTTTACGTGAAGCAGGTGGTGATCCTAACAATCCGGAAAAGAGATATAAAGAAGATAACCTGGATATTGTAACAAGGATTATGCTTGAAAAAGGCGCTGGTAAAAAGTTGCAGCAAATGCTGGCAGAGTACAAAAAGAATATTTTAGATATTGACCCGGCTATTGATTCAGCATTTAAAACATCCTTACCCATTAACCTGGAAATTCCAAAAAGCAACCAAAAATCAAATAATACCTGGGAAAGAGCTTATTTCCACATGGTGCCTACCGTTGCAGGCCTTACCATTTTAAGCAAATTCCAAAACGATATTAAAACATCTGAAAACAGGGTTGTACAGTTTTGCCATAACAAAGTAGGTGAGGTAACAGTTAGGTTTGATACTTACACAGCCATTGTTGGTCAAAACTCTACTTATTTAATGCCCGGCCAGGAAATTGAAATTACTGCCGGTGTAGGTGCATTTAGTAAGGCTGCATTACCTACCGTTGTAATTGGAGGTAACACAGTCCCTATTGGTGCAGAAGGAACAGCTGTACAAAAATTGCAGGCCGGTGGTATTGGTAACCACACAATACCTGTTAGAATTACCTATACAGATCAGGATGGCAAACAACAAACCATCGAAAAAAATGTACAGTACACCGTTGGCCAGGCAAACGCATCTATCGCACTTGACAAAATGAATGTGCTTTACATCGGCGTAAATAATCCGGTAACTATTGCTGCCAGTGGTGGTGGTGATGATAAAGTACAGGTAAATATTACCGGTGGTGGCGGTTCTATCCAAAAAGTTGGAGCCGGTAAATATATTGTACGTGTTAACCAGGTAACAGATGACTGTAAGATTACGGTATCTGTAGATGGCAAAATTGCCGGCGTTTCTCAATTCCGTGTAAGAACTATCCCCCGCCCTGTTGCAACTGTGGGTGGTTACGAGAGTGGTGATAATGTACCTGCAGGTGCCTTTAAAGCACAAGGCGGTGTAGGTGCATACATTAAAGACTTTCCGTTTGAATTAAAATACCAGGTTGTAAGTTTTACGTTAACTGCGGATAATGATGAAGGTGATATTGACGAAGCTTCTTGTACCGGTAATACATGGAGCCCGAAAGCACAGCAAATTATCCGGAATCTGAAAGCAGGCCGCCTGGTAACAATTGATAACATTCGTGCAGTGGGTGAAGATGGCCGCCAGCAAAAATTGCCATCATTGGTGTACTACATTAAATAACTATGAAGATGAAAAGATTAATTTTTAAAGTTGGTTTTGTTTGTTTAGCTGCAATGCTTATTGCTTCTTCTGCTGATGCGCAACGCACAGGCAAAAAAAGAGGTAATAACCAGCCTAAAGACACAACAGGACAGTCGCAAATCAACAATAACCAGCCTATCAATTACAACCCATATGGAAATATTCCTATCCGGGTTGATTTATCCGGTATGTCTGATACTGCTACCCATAAGTCGTTAAGACAGGATAATATAACTGACCGGCCAAACATAATGGATCGTACACCATTACCGTACGAGCATTTGCGTTGGGACGATGCCTTGTTTTCTGAAAAGGTATGGCGTGAATTAGACCTTCGTGAAAAATTAAACCAGGTTTTCAGATACGATGCGCAGGACGATAACGGGAGCACTATTTTCATAGATATGTTGCTGAAGGCAGTAAGAACCGGGCAGGTTACGGCTTTTACAGATGATAGATTCACAACTCCTATGAGCCTGGAGGAAATTAATCAATTAACAGTAGGTTCTGCTGATACTGTTGCAAGAACCGATGTAAATGATCCTTCAAAAGTTATAGAGTATGTAGTAACAAGAGCCAGCTTCGACCCTAAAAGTGTAGTAAAGTTGCGTATTAAAGAAGAGTGGGTGTTTGACCGTGAAGCCAGCAGGATGTTTGTACGTATTTTGGGCATAGCTCCTCTTAAAACTTTATTCTTACCTAACGGGCAGGAAAGAGGAACTACGGTAATGTTCTGGGTTTATTATCCGGACCTTCGCCCAATGCTGGCTAAGTCTGAAGTATATAATCCCAAGAATATGGGTATGGGCAGAATGACCTGGGAAGAATTATTTGAAAGCAGAATGTTCAGTAGCTATATCGTAAAATCTACTTTGGATAATCCTGGTAATAAGTTTATCAGGTCATACATTAAGGATCCGATTCTTGCTTTACTGGAAGGAGAGAATATTAAAGAAAGAATTTTCAACTACGAACAGGATCTTTGGAGCTATTAAACTACCAAGCTCAGTATATCGTAAAAATCCCAACCGTTCATCGGTTGGGATTTTTACTTACAGGCTTTTTATCTGGTCAAATTTTTTAAAAATTACCATAGAGTGGTATAGGAAATCTGGCGAATTGTTGTATTTTCGTCATGGTTTTTCATAGGATATTGGATTTTAAAAACGGGGCTGGATGTCTATCCGGGCCCCTTTTTTTTGAGGCCTTATGATTTTAATTTGAAGTTTCTCCGGTTGAGTTAACCATACCAGAACCTGATTCTTCCTGATTTTTTCCTGTAAGAAAATATTCCACTACTATTTTTGCTTTTGATTTGCCTATAACACTGGCTAATTCCTCTTCTGTTTTTGTTTTGATATTGTTTACTGAGCGAAATTTTTTTAACAGCGTATCGGCAGTATTTTTCCCAATGCCTTTTATATCTTCCAGTTCATTTTTAAAGGTGCCTTTACTGCGTTTTTGCCTGTGAAAATTTATACCAAAGCGATGCACTTCATCCCTGATCTTTCTAATCAATTTCAGGCTATCGCTGTTATAAGGAAGCTTAAGTGATTCTTTATCTCCCGGAAAAAAAATTTCTTCTTCGTTTTTTGCCAAACCAATCACCGTGGTTTTTCCCAAAACATTCAGCTCCTGTAAAGCTTCAGTTGCGGCATTTAATTGTCCCTTGCCACCGTCAATAATAACCAGTTCAGGAAAATGTTCATCTTCTGCCAGTACACGGCGGTATCTTCTGCCAACAGCTTCTTTCATCGAGGCAAAATCATTAATGCCTTCAACTGTTTTAATATTGAAATGACGATAGTCTTTTTTACTGGGTTCTCCATTTTTAAAGCACACCATAGCCGAAACCGGGTAACTGCCCTGGAAGTTTGAGTTATCAAAGCATTCGATATGCAAGGGGAGTTCACTTAAGTGCAAATCATGCTGCACCTGTTTTAATAATTCAGATTTATCACGGTATTTAGCCTCCAGCTTCAACCGTTCTTTTTGCTTTAGCTCTTCAATAAAATGTGCAACATTCTTTTGAGAAAGCTCAAGCAGCTTCTTTTTTTCTCCGCCTTTGGGCACAATTACTGTTACATTTTCTTCTTCATACTCTATTTCAAATGGTACAATAACTTCTTTTGCCTGGCTGGCAAATGTGGTTCTTAATTGCGCAATAGTGAAGGCGAGGATTTCTGCTGCCGATTCGTCCAGATGGCTTTGTACAGTTAATGATTTGGTTTGAACAATAGTTCCATTTTGCACCATCATGTAATTAATAAAGGCAAGGTCATTTTGTTTAATGATGGTAAATGCATCCAGGTCTCCTAACCGTTCATTTACTACAACCGATTTTGCCTGGTAATTTTCAAGGAACTGAATTTTCTTTCGCATTAACTCAGCCTTTTCAAATTCCATTTGGGTTACATATTCTTTCATTTCATTTTTGAAGTGTTGTATAACAGGCCGCAATTTTCCTTTTAAAAGATTTTTTACCTGCACAATTCCTTCATCGTATTCCTGTTTGGTTTGAAAATTTTCACAAGGCCCTTTGCAATTGCCTAAATGATATTCAAGGCACACTTTGAATTTTCCCTTTTGAATATTTTTTTCGGTAAGATTTAATGAGCAGGTGCGCAGCTGTATGGTTTGCTTAATAAAATTCAATAGCTCTCTTACTTTACCTACCGAGGTGTAAGGGCCCAGGTATTCTGAGCCATCATCAATTTTTCTCCTGGTAAGAAATACCCTGGGAAAAGATTCGTTTTTTATAACGATGTAAGGGTAGGACTTGTCATCTTTCAAATTAATATTAAACCGCGGTTGAAATTGTTTAATGAGATTATTCTCCAGCAAAAAAGCATCCTGCTCAGAATTGACAACCGTGAATTCAATTCGTGCAATGCGCTGTACTAACTCATAAGTTTTATAACTGGTGAAAGTTTTGTTGAAGTAAGAAGTAACTCTTTTGCGCAGGTTTTTAGCTTTGCCTACGTACAGCAATTCATTTTTTTCATCATAGTATTTGTAAATACCGGGCTGGCTGGGAATTGTTGAAGCAATATTTCTGAAATCTTCAGTTCTCATTCACTCAATAACAAATTATAAGTTGCAAAGTTTATTCTTCAGTCCTGTTCCAAATTACTTCTGTTTTTTTTGTGGATACAGGCTTTCCATTCTTTTCAATGATATCAACCACCTGAAAACTTTCATCTACCTGCCAAAGCAAACGCTGGTGCAACATGCTGCCATCTTCCTCTTTCATTTTTTCAATAATAATTGATTTTACCTCGTCTTCACCAGATAGAGTAGGGGCTATTGTAACTTGTTCACTCAACACCTCTACATTGTTTTTAATGGGAGTGTAAGTAAAGATGACACGGTTGAGAGATTGATCATAAAACTTTTCTTCTTTGTATTTTTTTCCAATTGAATACCTGGTAAGATCTGGTGATTCTAAAAAATCTTTAGCCAGTGCTCTAAAATCTTCCCGCCGGATAAAAGTAGTGTCGGAGGTACTATCAACAGTAACAACTTTTATTATCCGGTATAAAGAAGTATCTACATGTTTAACCTGGCTGTTAATAAAAGAAATTACGGGGAAATAATCGTTTTTCTTTTTGCTTTTGCAGGCAAATAATAGTAACATAGCTGATGCGATAACAAAAATTTTTTTCATGCAGGCAAAAATTGAAGCTGCCTAAAATTAATGGGAAAAAAACCTGCAGATTGCAGGGTTTACACACAGTTAGTTTCGGTTATTTGTTGAGCTGAATGCCCACTTTCAATCCAAAATCAAATAAGTTTTCCTTCACCGGGTATTTTTTTACAAAACTGGAGAGCAATTGATAACGAACCTGCGGGCCCACCTGCCATTTTAATTTTCCGGTTGAATAAGAAACAAAAGATTCAAAGGCAGTATTCACATTCCAGCGGCGAATTAACCATGATACTCTTGCATAATTTTTATAGTCGGTAGAAATTAAATAAGCCCTGTTGCCAAGAACGTAAGTTGGCTGAATGGTACCGGCTACACCCAACTGAATTTTATCATCCCCTGCAACAACTACTTCTGCACCTATAGGTACTGAAACCTGGAAGTAAAGATTGTGTAGCCAGTCAGATTTATAGCCATTATAATTACTGTAATTAGTAATTGTGCGGAAAGAATCAACCTGGCGGCCACCATTATTTAATGCAATGGTAGCAACTTCCAATGGCCGACTAAAGGCTTTGATATCATAACGACTAACATTAAACTGAAGGCCACTGATAATTTTTATACTGGTGTTTAAGCTGTATTTGCTCGTTAATCCCAATTCAAGCCCCATATCTGGTTTATGCGTTACCGCATTATTAATGTCCTGTATTGGCGGTGTGTATGCATAATTATTTGCACGGGCAGCAGCAGAGTTCAGGAATTGTTTGTTTTCAGACAATTTGCGATAGCTAATAGTAGGCGTAATATTCAAATGCCAGTTCAGCTTTTTAGCTTTCGATTTTTTGTAGCTGTTTAAAACGCTTTCAATGGTTAAATCAAGATTGGGGTTAGATGCCAATAAACTGGTTTCTGTTGTTTTGTCTTTTGTTGTTACATCATTGTCTTCATCTTTCACCATACTGGTAAAATTAACAGCCGTGTTTGAAGATAGCGTGATGTTATTAACTACTGTGCCTTTGCTCACCTCACTAAATGCTCCCGGCCTGGGTGGTATAGATACCATTGCATTGCCTTCAGGGGTTGTAGTGGTAGGCACAATATCTTTC
>PSMD01000088.1:0-442 GCA_040289925.1 Chitinophagaceae bacterium
CTTTATTATTTTAAGTAGGTTCTCCAACTTCTTACTTCATTCTTCGTAGCTAAAGAATACTCTAAAGCACTTTCACTCCACTTTCAAGGCAGGATAGTGGCACTTTAAGGCACATTACATTATGTTAAGTACACTTTCTGCCTGCTTACATCCTGCTTCCCGCTTCTTACGTCAAACCAATTTTTCACAGATCCATACACGGCTTCCCAGCTATATTCAGCTACATTTGCTGCATGATTGCCATTGACAATGTTTTGTTGAGCGATGATGTGATACAGGCCCGTTTTGTCTGCGACTTGCACAAGTGCAAAGGCGGCTGCTGTGAAGACGGCGATGCTGGTGCTCCTTTGGAAAAAGAAGAGAAAAAGCACATCGACGATTTCTACGAAACAGTCAAGCCATACCTCACACCAGAGAGCATCGAAGTAGTGGAGCGGCAGGG
>PSMD01000088.1:642-958 GCA_040289925.1 Chitinophagaceae bacterium
TATCCAAAAGCCGCGAATACATCATGGCCAACTACGAACCACGGCCCGATCTCTGTAAGGCTGCCTGTTCCTTAGGCAAAAAATTAAAAGTTCCTGTGTATCAATTCCTCAAAGAGCCCTTAATTCGTAAGTTTGGTACTGATTTCTACAACGCTTTGCACCACATTGCAAAACATCAATTAGAAGAACAGAAATAATAATGAGCGAACAAGCATCCACCTTTAAAGCAAAGAGTACGGTTAAAGCTGAAGATAAAGAACACCGTCGTAAGATTAACTTTAATATAGCTCGTTATAATGCAGTGGTACCAGCAGGC
>PSMD01000088.1:1006-4172 GCA_040289925.1 Chitinophagaceae bacterium
AAAAATCGCAAGTGGAAAGCCATTGAGACGTTAGACAAACAACTCGAAACCTTTGAAACAAATATTACAAAACGCGGCGCCAAAGTGTTATGGGCAGAAACGACAAACGAAGCATTAGCCCAGATACTCAATATCTGTAAGGAAAAAAATTGCTCCACCATTGTTAAGAGTAAAAGCATGGTGACCGAAGAATTGCACCTCAATAAATTCCTGGAACAAAATGGCATTGAAAGTGTAGAGACTGACTTAGGTGAATACATTCAACAGTTGGATGAAGAGCCGCCTTACCACATTGTTACACCGGCCATGCATAAAAGCAAGGAAGATGTAGCTAAACTATTCGCAGATAAATTAGGCACACCTCGCAACCTTACACCAAGTGAACTCACGCTGGTGGCAAGAGAAAAGCTCAGAGAAAAATACCGCAAGGCAGAAATAGGTGTTACAGGCGCCAACTTCATTGTTGCAGATATTGGCGGCATTGCAGTTACAGAGAATGAAGGTAATGGACGTTTGAGCTGTGCATTCCCTAAAACGCATATTGTAATTGTAGGCATTGAAAAAGTGATTCCTTCTATTAATGATTTGGCTTTGTTCTGGCCCCTGCTGGCAACTTATGGCACGGGCCAAAAAGTAACGGTGTACAACACCTTAGTTACCGGGCCAAAACAAAGCAATGAAGCAGATGGACCAGAAGAAATGTATGTGATCTTGTTAGACAATGGCCGCACTAATATTCTGGCTAATGAAAAAATAAGAGAGTCTTTATACTGCATACGCTGCGGCGCTTGTTTAAATGCTTGTCCTGTATATAAAAATATTGGCGGTCATGCGTACGGTACTACCTACAGTGGGCCCATTGGTTCTGTTATTACACCACATTTAAAAGAGTTGGATGAATGGAAGCATTTAAGCTATGCCTCATCGCTTTGTGGCAACTGTACTGAAGTATGCGCTGTGAAGATTAATCTTCATGAACTATTGTTGGAAAACAGACACGAGGCAGTAGAAGAAGGTGATTCGTCCTTTGCTGAACGCACTGCCTGGAAGTTTTGGAAGATGGCGATGTTGAAACGTGGATTGATGAACAGTGCAAATGGCAAGATGAAAAGTTGGGTAGTCAACAACTTTGTAAAAAACTGGAGCAAGCATCGTGAAGAGTTGCAGTTTCCGGCAAAGTCCTTCAATCAGCTCTGGAAAGAACGACAAAACACAAAGTAATTTAGCAATACAAACCAGGTTGCTTTTGATCATTTACTCCCATAGTATCACACCTCGTTTACAGTATGTTATTGACTTTATAAGTGCATATTACAATCACGCTTTTATACTTACTGTTAACAGAGAAAAATACCTGGCTTCCGAAAGCACCAAAATCAATTATTCGCACGAGTCACTAAGTGAAGGTGAGATTTACATCCATCCACATAGCTTGTTGTTTGAAACAAGCATAAGACCTATACAATCTGAATGTTCCGTACATAACAACATCGTTTTCTTCAAGACTGAAGGCAGCTTGGGTTTTGATTTATTCGCTGCAATCTTTTTCTTATTAAGCCGCTATGAAGAATACTTACCAAATGAAAAAGATATGTACGGACGGTACGATTACAAAAATTCATTAGCATATAAAGGAGGTTTTCTCCATCAGCCTCTGATCAATATCTGGCTGGAAGACTTTCGCAACGTTTTAAAACAAAAAAAAGCATCGTTCCCCACTCACCAATCATCATTTACATGTATACCAACTTACGATATTGATATTGCCTGGAGTTATTTAAACAAGGGTAAGAAGCGTACAATTGGCGGCTTTTTCAGAGACGCATTAAAAGGACAATGGTGGTATGTAAAAAAACGGTGGCAAGTGCTGCGCAAAAAAGAACAAGACCCGTTCGATACATATGAATGGCTGAATGAATTACACAAAGAAAAAGGCCTGCGACCTGTTTACTTTTTTCCCTTGGCAGACAAAGTAGCGAAGTATGATAAGAACACTGCTCCTCAAAATAAGAACTACCAGAACTTAATCCGGCAACACGCCGCAAAATATAAAATAGGTTTGCACCCTTCTTGGCAATCAGGTGATAAACCAGATTTGTTACGCAAGGAGTTAAACGCAATCAATAACATTACCCAACAAACAATTACTTTATCCCGTCAGCATTTTATTCGTTTTACTTTACCTGGTACCTATCGGAGATTGATTGATTTAGGTATTAAGGAAGAATATTCAATGGGTTATGGCAGCAGCAATGGTTTCAGGGCTTCCATTGCTTCTCCTTTCTATTGGTATGATTTAGAAAGAGAGGAAAAAACATCGCTACTAATCCATCCATTCTGCTATATGGATGCCAATGCTTTCTTCGAGCAAAAACTTTCTCCTCAAGCTGCATTAGAGGAGGCCATGCATTACTACAACGTAGTAAAAAAAGTTAATGGACAATTGATCATCATTAGTCATACTCCATTCCTCGGAACAGATAAATTATTTGCTGGTTGGAAAGAAGTGTACGAGCAGTTGATTGGAACAATCACAGCTTGAGTTTTCGCACTGCTTTATTTACAAGGAATACGCCATACAATGTAATTAACACGCCAACAATAATAAAAGGCGTCAATGTTTCTCCAAACATTATCCAACCCAACAATACAGCCACAACAGGATTAATATAAGCATAAATGGAAACCTGCTCGGTTGGTAATCTTTGCAAGGCATAGATATAAGCAATGAAAGAGAATACCGATCCAAAAACGACCAGGTATGCAATAGCTGCCCATGACTGCCAAGGCACCTGGGTAATTGGAATCGCAATATCAGCAACATGTGTAATGGAAAACAAAGTAGCACCAGAGATTACCATTTGCAAGCCTAATCCAAAATAAGGATTGAAATGCACCGCATGCTTTTTAGTATACAATGTTCCAAATGCCCACGACCAGGTTGATGCTACCGATAACAGGATACCAAAACGAAAAGCAGGATTAAAAAAATCATGTAAGTGCTCATAAAATACAACACATATACCTGCAAATCCCAACAGCAAACCAATAATTGCTTTAGAAGAAGAATTAGATTTAGAGGAGAACAATCCGATTACTACTAACCATAAGGGAAAGATAGCGCCAATGATAGAGCCCAAACCTGCTGAAACATATTTTACACCCC
>PSMD01000033.1:0-5130 GCA_040289925.1 Chitinophagaceae bacterium
TGCACACTATGAACAGAGAAAGATTTTTTGTTTTTGCAGCTGTCTTTTTTTTTTCTTTGCTTCCTGCAACAGAAAAATTATTCCAGACAGGCCCTCATTGGGCAAAACAGATTTTAAAATGGATTCGCTGCCTGAATCGGAAATTAATTTGCCCATACAAATTAACCTGAAACCTATTTATGCACTGGCTGAAAAGTCGGTGGATACCATTTTCACATCTCCCGACTGGCCCGATGGTTGGGTGCAGGATGGTTGTGATGTTCGCTACAAATACAGTTTCCGCCGCAGCCCTTTCCAAATGCAAGCTTCGGGCACTACACTTACTCTCGGCTTTACCGGTTATTATAAAATTATCGGCTCAACAAGAGTATGCGTCAATGGAACGGTGCTTTCACCCTGGACACCGGCATGCCGCTGCGGATTTAATGAAGGAGAAAGAAAAGTGAATGTAGCGTTTCAAAATAATTTGTTTGTACAACCGTACCTGAAAGCAAGTCTTTCCATTAAAACCCTGGAGCCACAGGCTATTGACAAATGCACGGTTTGTTTTTGGGGACAGGATATTACTTCGCAAGTGATTAAAGGATTGAAAGCAGAGCTGGATGCGGCCAAAATAGAAATGGAAAAAACCTATGGCAGTTATGATCTGCGTCCAAAATTTCAGCAGGTGTGGGATCAATTGAATAAAGTGTACAACATTTACGGCCTGGGCTGGTTGCAGATCAACCCAACTAAAATCCGCATCAATAATTTATTTGCAAGAAATGATTCGCTGAATATTTTTCTTGGTCTTTCCGCAAAACCGGTCATTAGTTTTGAAAAGCCGCAGGAGCACTTTACAATTGTTCCCAACATCAGCGATTTTAGTCACCGCACCGGCTTTAATATTTTTTTAGATGCAGTGCTGAACTACGATTCATTAAGCAAGATTGTAAATGCTCAGCTCAGCGGTCAGCGGTTTGATCTTGCCGCCAACAAATACATGATTGTAAAAGACTGTTCGTTTTACGGAGTGGATAACGAGAACCTGGTGATCAAAGTAAATTTTGAAGGCACGCAAAAAGGATTGTTCTATTTAACAGGCAAACCAGTTTATGATGCTGAGCATCGCATTATTCAATTAACCAATATTGATTTTGATATTAAATCGAAAAACATGCTGCTGAAAACAGCCGAATGGTTGTTCAATAACCGCATCATTAATGAGCTGAGAAAATATTCAAAGTTTGATTTGAGCAATTATGTGGATTCAGCTAAAGCGACAATTAATCAACAGCTCAACCGGGAATGGATGAAGGGCATCAGCAGCTACGGGCAAATCAACGATATCCGCATCGTAAACATTTATCCCCTGAGAGATCATTTGGTAATCCGCAGCAATTGTAGTGGAATTTTAGCAGTAAAAATTGATGCAGGCAGCTTCAGCTTTTAAATGTTGTTATTTACATTGTTTTCATGAAACTTAATGCGAAACGTAAAATGCTTTTGCACCAGGTAGCTGAAAATAACAATGATTACAGTTGCAAGAATTTGTGCAAACACAGCATAAATATGCCAGTATTCAACAAATAGTTTCAAAATAAAGTAGTTCAGAACAAGGCAGGTTAAAAACACCATCAGGTAGCGAAAGAGTTGCACCCTTCCACGAAGGTTTGATTCGGTAAATACCACGTATTTCATCAAAAAAAATCCAAAAAGAAAATTTACTATAAAGGAAATGAACAAAGCCGCCGTGTGTGGTTCAAAAGCATAAAAGCCAAGATCAAACACCTTCTCCCGAAAAATAAATTTGAAACTGATGTAGTAAATCACCAGCCCCAGCACTGTGTTAGCACCTCCTGAAGCAGCATAGCGAAAGGTGCGTAAATCCATCAGCCACCGGAATGGCGGGTAAAAGAAATCAATAAGAGGAATGATCAGGTCTCTTGCTGAATGGATGTGCCTGCGCATGAGGCGCAAAAATAGTTGAGAAGTTGATTAGTTAATGAGTTGAATTTTTAATTAAATCCAAAGAATAAACCTGCCTACCTGCAATCAATCAACTATCAACTAATCGTATTTTCGCAGGCCAAAGAAAGGATATGAATATTGTTAGCCAGATAAAACCGCTTGTTGTAAAGGCAGTAAAAGAGTTGTATGACTTTAGTATGGAAGAAAAAGATCTGCCCGTTAACATTACCAAACCAGAGTTTGAGGGTGACTACACCGTTGTGCTGTTTTCATTAATTAAGCAACTAAAAAAAATTCCGGAACAATTAGGCAAAGAATTGGGTGAACACCTGGTTTCTCAGCATGCCCTGTTTTGCGGCTACAATGTCATCAAAGGCTTTTTAAACCTGAATATTACTGATGAATACTGGCTGAATTTTCTGCAAACAAATTTCCTGGCAACAAATTTTGGAAAGCAACCTGCCAATGGTACAAGAGTAATTGTAGAATATTCATCTCCCAACACAAATAAACCTTTGCATCTTGGGCACCTGCGCAATATTTTTTTAGGTTGGAGCACAGCAGAAATTTTGAAGACAGTAGGTTATGATGTGGTAAAGACTTGTGTGGTGAATGACCGCGGCATTCATATTTGCAAGAGCATGATTGCCTGGAGAGATTTTTCAAATGGAGAAACTCCTGCATCTGCTAAAAAGAAAGGCGACCATTTTGTTGGAGACTATTATGTAAAATTCAGTGAAGAACACAAAAAGCAAACAGACGAATTGATTGCGAAAGGGCTTTCAAAAGAAGAAGCCGAAAAGCAGGCCCCGGTTATGCAGGCCACGCAAAAAATGCTCATTGAATGGGAAGAAGGCAAACCGGAAGTGATGGATCTTTGGAAAAAAATGAATGCCTGGGTGTATGAAGGTTTTGAGATTACCTACAAACGCATTGGTGCCGATTTTGACAAAATTTATTACGAGAGCGACACTTATTTGCTGGGTAAAAAATTTGTTGAAGAAGGTTTGCGCAAAGGTGTGTTCTATAAAAAAGAAGACGGCAGCATTTGGGTTAATTTACGAAATGAAGGCCTTGATGAAAAACTGGTACTGAGAAAAGATGGAACCTCTGTGTACATCACCCAGGATTTGGGCCTGGCTGATGAGAAATACACTGATTTTGCCTACGATAAAAGCATTTACGTGATAGCTGATGAACAAAACTATCATATGAAAGTGCTGAAGCTTATTCTTGATAAATTAGAAAAACCGTACGCAAAAGGCATTTATCATTTAAGCTATGGCATGGTTGAATTACCATCGGGGAGAATGAAGAGCCGTGAAGGTACGGTGGTTGATGCTGATGATTTGCTGGATGAAATGGCCAAAGAAGCAGAGAAAAAAACAAGGGAGCAGGGAAAGACGGAAGGATTTACCGATGCAGATTTGAAAGATCTTTTTGAAATGATTGGCACAGGCGGTTTGAAATTTTATTTGCTGAGAGTGGATCCAAAAAAGAGAATAATATTTAATCCGGAGGAATCTGTGGATTTACACGGTTTTACCGCCACGCATATTCAATACACACATGCAAGAATAAAATCTATTTTAAGAAAAGAAAAAGCAGACCCAACTTTTAAAATTGATAAGGCTGGCTTATTGCCTACAGAAAAAGAATTGATCATGCTGCTGGAACAGTTCCCGGTAACGCTGATACAGGCTGCAGAAGAATACAATCCTTCGGTGCTGGCCATTTATACCTATGAACTGGCTAAACTCTTCAACTCATTCTATAATGGCCATTCTGTATTGAATGCAGAATCAACAGAAAAAAAGCAATTGCGGTTACAGCTTTCAGAAATGACGGCAAACATTATTTGTTCAGCCATGCATATGCTGGGTATAAGAGTACCGGAAAGAATGTAAATAACTGCCAAAAACAAAAAAACCGGCTGCCTGAGCCGGTTTTGTATTTTAAAAATTTCGGTTTAGAAAATGGGTAGTTCTCTTTTCGTTTTATAAGATGCCAGGCTGGGGTTCATTTCAATAGCTTTATCACACAGCGCAGTTCCTTTAGCTTTATCACCTTTCTTTTGGTAGCACATGCCAATCATATACAAAGCGGCAGCATTGGTTTTATCATAGCCAAGCAACGTGTCCCAATAATTCATAGCATCATCATACTTGCCTTTAAAGTAGTAAGCCTCTGCCAGCATGTTCAGCAAGTTAAAATCACTTGGTCTTTTCTTCAGCAAATCGTTTAAAATAGTTGTTCCCTGTTCAAAATTGCCGGCATCAAGGTGAGCAATGCCAAGATTCATGTAATAATCGTTACCCATAGGATAACCTTTTTCTGCAGCCAGTTCAAAATATTTTACAGAGCTTTTGCTGTCATTATTGGCATAGCAAATCATCGCCAATTCATATATCCAACCATATTTGGATGGGTCTGTTTCAATTGCTTTTTGATAGTAAGGAATAGCCAGCTTGTAATTATCCATATCAGCATAGCTGCGTCCGATCATGTAAGGAATTTCAGCATTGGAAGGATCGTCTTTGGCTGCGGCGGTTAAATATTTAATAGCCTCACCATAGTTTTCATTATCATAATTCACCTTGCCAACATAATAGTTAATCTTTTCTGAAGGATCAATTTGTTTCAGCTTGTTAGCATAAGTGATCACCTCATCATTTGTTTTTAAATTAAAAGCGAGCTGCAGCAATTGCTTGTAAGTGGCTGCAGATTGGTCGCCCAGCTCCAGTAATTTTTTATAAGATTCTTTGGCCTGGTAGTATTTTCTTAAATCAAGATAAGCTGATGCAAGCTCGGCAGTTATTGCTTTATCGTTGGGATTGTATTTGGCAGCCTTTTCAAAATTTTTAAGGCTTTCCATACGCCTACCGTTCTGCTTTTCGGTTAATCCTTTTTGAAAGAAGTAATTGGCACTATCGGTTTGGCCAAATGCGGAAGTTGCAAAAAATGCAAGAAGTACAACAGTTAATAAACGGTACATTGGATATTTTCTTTTTGGGTGTTTTTCCAGAACACCTACGCCTGGATTTTTAATTTTTGAACGCAAACTAAGTAACGAAAATAGTTCCATAAAATCAAAAAACTAAGCCTTTCTGTGCTTTTAACAACATACTTTCAAATACCGTAATCTTGTAACGTAAACTCCTGAGTTTTATTGAAATTGAA
>PSMD01000033.1:5224-14425 GCA_040289925.1 Chitinophagaceae bacterium
ATACCAAAGAAAGATTTAATAGTAAAGCGATCAATGTTACCCAATGCAGGTAAAGGATTATTTACCAGGGTGCCGATTAAAAAAGGCGAAAGAATTGTTGAATACAAAGGTCGCATTACGAGTTGGAAAGAAGTAAGCCACGATGAAGGTACCAATGGTTATATTTTTTATGTAAGCAAAAACCTTGTACTGGATGCGAAGCCTTTCAAAAAAGCCTTAGCCAGGTATGCCAACGATGCCAATGGTTTGCACCGTGTACCGGGTATTAAAAACAATGCCACTTATGAAGTTGATAAAGGACATGTTTATATTAAAGCAACGAAAAATATTCAGGCGGGTAGTGAAATACTGGTTGACTATGGAAAAGAATACTGGGATGTAATACGCTACAATAAAAGGATAGATGAAGAAGTAAACCACCAAATGAAGAAACAAACCGCAAGGAAGAAAAAAACAAGCAGCAAAAACTCAATTGTGCGCCGGCTGAATCAGCGGCATAAAAAAGCAGCCTGAGTTATTTAATGACTAATCCTGCAAGCGGTGGCAGGTTAAGAGTAAGTTTGTATTCCTGCTCATCTTCATTTAGCAATTCACACCTGAGGTCCGGATTAAAAACATTACCGGTGCCTCCATACTCTTTTTTATCACTGTTAAATACCTCCTGGCTGTAGGGTTTGCCTCTTACTACAACTGGCCAATTCCACCGCACAATTGTTGAAAGATTTAAAATAACCAGTAAGTCATCTTCTTTTTTCTTTCCCTTTCTTAAATAACTTACTACACATTCTGCCCGGTGATTTAGGTCAACCCATTCAAATCCGTTTATTGCAAATTGCTTTTCATACATGGCTAGTTCTGCACGAAGAAGTTTGTTTAGTTCAGCCACGCAGGTTTGCAAACCTTTGTGCGGTGCGTATTGCAGTAAAAACCAGTCGAGCTCTGATTTATAATTCCACTCTGAAGTTTGCCCAAACTCATTGCCCATAAAAAGCAGCTTAGCACCGGGATGTGTCCACATATATGTGTACAGCAATCGCAGGTTGGCAAACTTTTGCCATTCATCGCCGGGCATTTTATAAATCATAGGGCTTTTGCCATGCACGACTTCATCATGGCTGAAAGGCAGCATAAAATTTTCATCATAGTAGTACATCATGCTAAATGAAAACTTATCCTGGTGATGTGGCCGAAAGAAAGGATCAATTTTAAAATAGTCAAGCGTATCATGCATCCAGCCCATCATCCACTTCATACCAAATCCAAGGCCGCCTTGCCAGGTTGGCCGTGAAATGCCTGGCCAGTCAGTGGCTTCTTCTGCAATAGTTTGTATATCGGGAAAATCCCGGTACAGCGTTTCATTCAAATCTTTTACAAAAGCCATCGCTTCTAAATTTCCATCTCCGCCAAATTCATTGGGTTCCCATTGTCCATGTTTTCGTGAGTAATTTAATTTCAGCATGGAAGAAACCGCATCTACACGCAGGCCATCAGCATGAAATTTATCTAACCAAAACCTTGCACTGCTGATTAAAAAAGATTTAACCTCGCCTCTTTTGTAATTAAATACATAACTGTTCCAGTCAGGATGAAATCCTTTGCGCATATCCGCATACTCATAAGTATGTGTGCCGTCAAACATGAACAGTCCATGTGCATCATAAGGAAAATGCGAAGGCACCCAATCCAGTATCACTCCAATATTTTCTGCATGCAAAGCATCAATCAATCTCATCAATCCCTGCGGATCGCCAAATCTTGAAGTGGGCGCAAAATAACCTGTGCACTGGTAGCCCCAGCTTCCATCAAAAGGATGCTCCATTACCGGCATAAACTCTACATGCGTAAAGCCCATTTTTTTTACATAGGGCACCAACAACTCTGCAATTTGATCGTAACTGTTATATCTTTCTTCATTATCCCCGTCGGGCCGCATCCAACTGGCCAAATGCACTTCATAAACACTCCATGGCGAGTTGAGGGCATTTTTCTTTTTACGATTCTTCATCCACTCTTCATCTTTCCAGTCATAATGCAAATCCCAGGTAATAGAAGCTGTGTCCGGTCTCTTCTCCCAAAAATGCGCAAGCGGATCACCTTTATCGGTTTCCCTGCCCTGAAAACCCACAATATGATATTTGTAAGCTTCACCAAAAGCAAAGCCTGGTATAAATCCTTCCCAAATTCCACTCTTATCCCAGCGAGGCTTTAATTCATAGTCATGAATTTTCCAGTAATTAAAATTTCCGATAACCGAAATGGAAGTTGCATTAGGCGCCCAAACGCAGAAATACATTCCCCAGGTATTTAAAACCTGGATGTAATGAGAACCAAATTTTTCATAAATAGAATAATGAGTGCCTGTCTGGAAATTTTTTACATCATCATCAGTTAACAGGCTATAATTCCAAACAGGCTGAGTGGTATCAATAAAATTTTCTTCTTCGTATTTTTTGGAGATAGGGCTTTTGACTGTGGAAGAGCTTGCTTTTTCTTTTACTGATTTCGATTTTTTTCCGTATGATTTTTTTTTTGCCATAGATATTCCTGTAAATTAAGAAGGTTTCTTTTAACCAAAGAAACCTTCACAACATATCGTACAAGAAAAAATCAATTACAGCCCAGCAGTTCGCACAACTTTAAACGTAAAGCTTCTCCTCTCAAATTTCTTGCAACAATTTTTCCATTGGGATCAACAAGAATATTAAAAGGAATACTGCTAACGTGGTAAAGCTGGGCCGCTTCGTTATTCCAGAATTTCAAATCACTCACATGTGTCCACGTTAAGCTATCACGATAAATAGCCGCCAGCCAGTTAGCACGGCCATCCGGTTTATCCAGTGAAACTCCCAGCACAGTAAAGTTTTTGTCTTTGAAAGTCTTAAAGTTCTCTACCACATTCGGGTTTTCTATTCTACAAGGGCCGCACCAGCTTGCCCAAAAATCTACCAGCACATATTTACCACGAAAAGAAGACAAAGAGATTTTGTTACCGGCGGTATCAGGCTGAACAAAATCCAATGCAGGTGTGCCTACCGCACCCACTTTGTAATACTGTATATAATTAAAAAGATTTTGACCGATAGCAGAATGCCTGATGGTGGTATCGAGCAGGTTGTAGTGTTTTTCCATCTCCAGAAAATCTTCACTCATTTCTGCAGTTACAAATAGCAAAAAAGGTGAAACATAAGACTTAGGTTTCTGCTTGATAAAAGCTGTAATCTGCTGCTGAATTTTAGCCCGTGAAGAATCATATATTACCATCAACGAATCATACCCTGCACCACGAGGCGTTGCATTCAGCATTGCCGCTGTAGCATTTAATGAAGCAAATAGTGGATTAAATGTATTTTGAAAGGCAATAAAATCATTGTGAGAAGCTGAGCCGGTCACTTTCAAATTTTTCAGGTTGGCCATTGAACCGGTGATTGCTATTTTTTTGTTTTCAATAAATATGTATTGAGAAACACCACTGCCCAGTTGAAGAATGGCCAGGGAAGGTTCAGCCACTTTTCCTATCAGGATAAACTTTCCCTTTACCACTTTACCGCTAGCTAGGTTGCTATTATCATTACCATCCAGCAGCTTTATATCTGTGCCTTCGGACAGGCCGGTTACAGTACCGGTAATTAAAAATGAAGGCATAGGCTTTTTTACCGGTTGTTTTTGAAGCGCAGTTTTTTGAGCCAGGATCGAAAGCGGTGCCAGCAATAAAACAAAGAATATTTTTTTCATGATTGGTTATTCAGGTAACTCTGCAAGGTTAATTGTTTTCATCAAGAGTGCTGAAATTCTATTCAAAAATAATCCTTTCTTAAAAACCGGTTAGCGTTAGACTTAACTAAAGGAAAAAGAGGTAGAATGTCGATCCTACCTCTTTCAAAATTTGCTAAAAACAAACCGTGGCAATGTACTATTTGGAAAATAATCCCTGTGAACTAAAAACACTTAGCTATAGAGATTACCATTGTACATTAAGCTAATAATACGTATTCTAACTCTATGCCAACTTTGTAATCCGGATACAAAAGGCCACATTGTTTTGCTCCCGAAAAAATTTCTGCTCCCACTGAAAAAATTTCAATTTCTCTTGCCAGATTTTCATAATACCTGCAGTGGTATTTCCTTTGAAGCATGCAAAAAAAAAGGAGGATTTATGACAGCTAACATCATTAAAAGAAAAAATGGCCGCTCAAACATGCCTGAGCCAACATCTTTTAGTGGCTTGGTTGACCAAATTTTCCAGGACAACCTGAGCCGCTTTTTCAACAATGATTTCTGGGGTTTTGATGGCGTAAATCAGCGAGGCAATATTCCTGTAAACCTTCGGGAAACCGATAAAACTTATGAAATGGAACTGGTAGCTCCAGGTTTAAAGAAAGAAGATTTCAAGCTGAATGTTACAAATGATATGCTGACGGTTTCTTTTGAGCACAAAGAAGAAAACAACCAGGAAAACAATAACTGGATCAGGCAGGAGTATAAAATGCAATCGTTTAGCCGCAGTTTTAATTTAGATGACAGCATTGACGCCAACAACATTACTGCTAAATACCATGATGGCATTTTGCATTTAACACTGCCGAAAAAAGAAAGTGCACAAAAAATTTCAAGAACCATCAATATTCAATAACACCCCGTTTGTAATAGAAAGCGAAAGATGTTGATGAAAGCGATGCCACTCAGCATCGCTTTTTATTAGCCTGGTTTTTGTAATTACATTCTAAATGAAATGAATATAAAAGCAGCACCAGTTATTTTTTTATTTTTCTTTTTAGTGCATGCAGCCGCAAACTGTTACCTGATGAAAACTGGATCAACCACCGCTACCTATTGGTTGAGATGAAAGGCGTGCCTGTACAATTATGTGACACAAGCCGTGACGCCTACATTTCTTTCTTCCCGGAAAATGACAGCTTTACCGGCAACGGCAGCTGCAATCAGCTAAGCGGAAATTATTCACTAAAAAAAAGTGAGATGAGATTTTTTGATGTGATGAGAACGCAAATGGCTTGTAATGATATTGCTTTTGAAGAAGCCTTGGTGGTTAATTTGGAAAAAGTAAACAGGTGCGAAGAAAAGGATAACCGGATTTTGCTAAAAAACGACAGAGAAGTTTTGCTGGTTTTGGAAAGAAGATTAATCAGGCAAGCGTAAGTAATTTTTCTCCGGCTTCTTTACCATAAAAATTAATCACTTCACCAATTTCAATGCGAAGATCTTTTTCCGCAGCAAAAGGTTTTTCCGGAGAAAGAATGAAACTCTCTTCTTCTTTGTAAATTAAAAAAGGGATCAGGGCTTTCCTGTCAATACCAATTGAATTATTAACAAAGCTAAAACGACGGCCTTCTGCATCGTAAAAAGTTTTGCTTTCCAGTGCATCGTACACTTGTTGCAGAGTCATATGGTTAATTTTTAAATAAAAGAAGAGGCCGTAAAGCCGGCCTCTTATGTTTTAATAATTACCAGCGGTTTGAAAAAGAACGCCTGGAACTATTTTTTTCAGTTTTAGGACGAGCAGCACTTACTTTAATGGTTCGGCCATCAACAGTTGCACCATCCAGTTCATCAATTGCTTTTTGAGCCAATGAATCGTCAGGCATTTCAACAAACGCAAAGCCACGGCTGCGGTTTGTATCTCTGTCCATAATTACTTTAGCTGAAGAAACTTCACCGTATTCTTCAAAATACTCTTTTAAGTCTTCATCTTTTACAGCGAAGCTTAAATTGGAAACATAAATGTTCATTCACGTAAAAATTTAAATGTTTAAAAAGATCTGAGAAACAAGCAACGTAAGGAGACTAACTATTGGCAGAAATTGCGTAGCAGAAGACTAACCGTTACAAAATGCTGAAGAACTCAAATTTACTCTGCAAATCTAAGGCTATTATTCCGCAATCAAAATTTTTATTTGTTTTTTCTTGTTAATGTTTCGAAACTGTGAAGTGATTTTCCACGCAAAAACAATTACAGCTACGGTTTAAAGGGGAAAAAATCTGGCACAGCATTTTTTTTATTACCTGTTATTAATTCGACCCTTTATGAAAACAATGTATGAACGATTATGTGCATTAAAGAATGTTTTTTTCCGATAAATTTCCCCAAGGATTATCTGTTTTGCTCATTCTATTCTTTATTGTGTTTGGAACAGCCAGTTTGTTTATGTTTTTATTAAACACTCCCGGCTAAACAAAAGCCTGTACAAATACAAATAAAACAGTAAAGAAAAAGCATCCGATGAAAAAAATGATTTCCTATTTCCGGATGCTTTTTTTCAATTAGCCAAATAATTTACCTGACGATTTTTCATGCAAAAAAAAATTCTGTTGTACGCAGTGATTTGCATGTGCTTACACATTCATCGTAAATTTTCCTGCTGCAAAATGCTATGAGTTGCCAGATACTGAAATTATTTTTGAGTCTGCTTCAGTATTATTCCGGCAACTGAAAAGCCTAATAACCGTACCCCCGGAAATAAATACTGGCTATTTCTCCAACTATTCTATCAAAAGCTGATCTGCTATCTCCTCAAAAAAATCCAAGCCCTTGGGGCGGCATTGTTTAACCAAACCTGTAAACAATGTTGAAAAGAAAACTTAAACGTGCAGGAAATTTTGCACAGGGATTACTGATTATTGCCGCCGTTGATAAAATTCATTTTCAACCTGCGCAACCACAGCATCCGCAATTGTATAGCTATTCAGACACTTCGATTGTGTTGGGTGATTCAGCAATGGAAATTTCAGATGATGCTTTGGTTGATTTACCAGCTATTGAGCTGAACAAATTTGCGAAAGCTTATTACAACAGCTATCTCAAAAAAAAAAACAAACTCACACTTAGTAAGGTGCAGCAAAAAAGTGAAAGCTATTTCAAGATTATTGAAAAGGTTTTACAGGCAGAAGATTTGCCTGTTCAACTGAAATATCTTGCAGTAGTTGAATCAAAACTGAAACCGACAGCAGTATCTTCTGCAGGTGCAGCAGGCCCCTGGCAATTAATGCCTGTAACCGCACGTAAAATGGGTTTAATCGTTACAAAAAAATATGATGAAAGAAAATTGACTACAAAAAGCACCAGGGCCGCAGCCAAATATTTAAGACTGCTGCATAACCAGTTTGATGATTGGCTGCTGACAATTGCTGCATATAACAGCGGGCCGGCTTATGTATACAAAGCCATTAAAAAATCAGGTAGCAGAAATTTTTGGAAGCTGCAAAATTTTTTACCTGCCGAAACAAGAGAGCATGTAAAAAAATTTATTGCTGTGCATTATTATTTTGAACAAGCCGGTGGAGAAACAACCATGACGAAAGCAGAATGGCAGGATTACAAAAAACAAGTGGCCGCTTTATTGCCTGCAGATGCTGCGCAACATATGGCTGAGCCGCTGGCTGTGAAAGAATAACTATGGTACGATAATAGCAAAGGCAATAGAAAAAAATTATGGACGTCATCATACAATCGCCTGGATTTACCGCTGGTGAACATATTGAAAATTTTATCAGAGAAAAATTAAGCAAGCTCATCAACCAGGATAGAATAGTAAGAGCTAACGTAACTCTGTATATTGGCTTCGATGGAAATCCGAATAATAATTATTGTGAAATAAGATTAGAGGCTCCGGGGAAAGATCCGTTTGTAAAAAGAATAGCGACAGCTTTGAAAAAGCCATTACCGAGGCCATTGATGTTTTGCAAAATAACCTGCGTAAAATGAAAGAAAAACAGGTTGATCGCAACCATGGAAAGCTGAGTGATGAATTGTTGACCAGCGAATAATTACTGGCAAAGATTCAAAGCCTCAGTGCCTAATGAGCTGAATTGAATTTTATTTACAGCATTTGCCGCATTAAAATACAACACAAGGCAGCCATATTGTGTTTGGTAGGCTTCCCATTTTGCATCTTTTAATTTAGGATTACCCAACAGTTTAAAAAGGCTGCTCCGTTTTGCACCCAGTAACGGTAATGATAGTTTGCCCCTGAATGCGGGGCCAATCTCAACATAATCTCTTGCCGTATAAAAAACAAGATCATTCTTTTTGTAAAAAATAGCTCCGCCGCATTTTGCTGTGGGGCTTTCAACATCTTCACCTGTAAAGCAGGGAACCATAGGCTTTATTTGACCCGGAGTAAAATTGGCACTGGCCCCATTTACTGTATCATTTAAAATATCAACACAAAAATTGCAGGTGGGGGGTGGGGGTTGTTTTTAATTGTGCCTGGCAAACAGCCGTAAAAAACATACAGGCAATCAGCAGCATCTTTTTCATTTCGTGGGTTTTTCAGTGGTTAGCTGCCTCTCCATCAGCAAATTTCCTGCTCAAGTTTTGCTAACGGCTTTATTCTTGTTACAAAAAATGCATGAAACAATGGGATGTAATCATTATTGGAGGTGGCCCTGCCGGATTAAATGCAGCCATTGTACTGGCAATATGCCGAAGAAAGGTATTGTTGTTTGATTGCAGAAGGCAAAGAAACAGGGCATCACATGGCATACATAATTATCTCACAAGAGATCATATTTTGCCTGCCGAATTTTTAAAGATTGCTCATGCTGAATTGCGCAAATACAAAGTTGATTTTGAAAAAAAATGAAATCATCCGTGCCTGGAAAAAAAACGAGCAGTTTTTTGTACCGACAAATCAGGAAAGAGCTACCAATCAAAAAAAATGCTGATAGCTACCGGTTTGCAGGATAAAATTCCTCCACTGGAAAACATTGAGCAGTTTTATGGCAAGTCAGTTTTCCATTGCCCGTATTGCGATGGATGGGAAGTAAGAGATAAAAAAATTGCTGTGTATGCAAGAAATAAAAATGGGTTTGAACTGACCATGTCTTTAAAAACCTGGGGCCCTGCCATTAGCCTTTTGCTTGACGGCAAAAACTATTTAAAACCAATTGAAAAGAACAGATTAGAAAAAAGAGGAATAAAAATCTACACAAACAGAATAAAAATGCTTGATGGCCAAAATGGCCAGTTAAAAAAAATTGTTTTTGCCACCGGCGAAGCTCTACCCTGTGATGCAATGTTTTTTGTGAATGGTTTTACCCAGCAATGCGATATAGCCCAGGCCTTGGGGTGTAAAATGAGCAAAAAGGGGGTTGTCCTTACAAACAGGCAGCAGCAAACCAATATCTCCGGCTTGTATGTAGCAGGAGATGTAGCAAAGGATATGCATTTTGTGGTAGTGGCAGGGG
>PSMD01000033.1:14435-18818 GCA_040289925.1 Chitinophagaceae bacterium
CTGCCGTTACTATCAACAAAGAATTACAAAAAGAGGAAATATTGGGGAGTTAAAAATCAGCCGGGATTTTTTTGGCATATTTTTCTACTATATCCTAATAATAAACCCTTTTATATGCCACATAAAAAAACAAACCCCAACAATGAAAACAAGGTATCTGTGAAACCTGTAAGGCACAGAAATAAATCACTGACTGGGAAAGAAAAAATTCGCAAACATGTTTCTGACATAAATGATGAAATAACTGACGAAGATATTTTGAACGTAAATGTTGATCATTACATTGAATATCCGTCCGATGAAGAAAACTCTGCTGAACAAGCCCGCCGTGAAAAAGGTGGAGAAGAAGAAGAAGGAACCAGTGAAACAAAAACTCCCTGGGATGTAATTGATTAATTCACCCCAATAAAACAAATTGGTGCATAAGCTTTTTTCTGCTAATCTATTTATACCAGTTTGCTATTCCCTCACCAATTGTATTTACTAATTTTTTATTGCTCTCTTCATCCATCTTCCAGCCGCTTTTCATTTTGTGTAGTATGCCCAGGTAGTGATCGTTGAGAGTTATATCATGCGCCAGGCAAATGCCGTTGGAACAAGCTTGTGTTATAGGTATTGCTTCTCCCCTGTATTTTTTTCCATCAAAATCAAATTCAAGTGGTACCGGTTCTTTTTCTACCTGTGCTATTAATTCTTTCAACAAATTAATTAAGTAATTGCGTTGTGTTTTTGCTGATGCACTCCATTTGTCTTTACCGGCACGTTTGTGAGCCAGTTCGTATTTAAGGCCGAAAGGATTGTTGTGTAATCCTTGGCATTAATCTTTTTTACAGTTTGATGGGCAAGAATATATCAGTGATATTCTGTTCTAACCGCTACACCTGAGCCTTCAGGAGCTCTGCAAGCTCTTCGTTTGGTTATTGCGTAAGAAATTTCCCAGAGGTAAGGCGTTATCTTTTTTCACGCCATTCACCCTGGTTATAATACCATTTATGGCTGCGGCCAACAGCCATGCCTGTATATTGCTTACCCCAAATGTTTTATACTTATTATATGAAGCGCTGATGTCCTTTGCTTCCTGTTTCTTTTCACCTCTTTTCTTTACAGCAGTAACCGGCATACAAATAATTTTTTTAAAGATGGGCTTTAAAAACCCTGCCACAGTGCTAAGAAGTTTTTAACGATTGATTTCTGCCAACAATCGAAAATGCAGTTATTTAAAAAAAGATGAACAGTATTTTTGTACCCTATGAAAAAACTATTCACTTCTTCTGCTTTTTTGAAAAAATATTTCACTGAAAAAATCCCCTCACCATTATGACAAGCATTTTTTGCTTAACCATGATGGTTATTTCATTTGGCAAACAGATATGGTGGGAAACAGTGGCTTTTGCACTGGCCTTTAGCTTTTCAATTGAAGTTATTTGTCACCGAACAAAAGAAAAGTAGCACTAAAAAAGCTGAAACGATGGAGGATGTCCATTCATTTCACCTTGTATTTAAATTTTGGTATACTTTGTTTAGCTGTTGTGTACATTAATCCACTCTTCTTCCACGGATTAATGAGATAAGGAATAGCACGATGAAAATAAAGAACAGCACTTTTGCTATTTTGGCAGCTCCTGCAGCTATACCACCAAAGCCAAATATACCGGCTATAATAGCTACTATTAGAAATATAATTGTCCACCGTAACATAATTTAATTTTTTAAAGGTGAAGAATTGTTTATACCAGTAGTCCTTAAAAAATAATGCCAACTCACAAAACTCATTTTTTCGAATTAATAAATCACATAAACATATTGCGTTTGGCATCCGCCTAAAAAATCAATTGGGGAAGTTATTGAAATATTGTGAGAAAAATGATTCTGAAACAAAAAAATTCATCATGAAAAATTTATTTCGACCAGGCAATCTGAAATATTTCTTTGTACTGGTTTTATTTAACCTGTTTCAATTCACTATTTGGGCCCAGGATCAACAGGGTGACAATTCTACAAGTTCTTCTTCTTCAACAACCATTAAAACAACAACTAAAAGTACCGAATAGTACACGGCGCCGTGGGTGTGGATTGTGGTTGGTGCAGTTTTAATTCTGTTGTTGGTGGCGATTTTAAGTGGTGACCGCAGCAGCCGTTCATCTGTAACCCGTACAACTACACACGATACCGGTACAGGTACGGTTACTACAGTTTCCCGTGATGTTGATGAAGTATAGTGTCATTTATTTTCAATTCATAATAACCGCGGCCGGTTTCGCGGTTATTTTTTTGCCGGTACCAGAAAAAAATGTGCATTAAAATAGTTGAACGAATTAGCGATTTCTTTATACGTGGCCCAGCTATTGTTCTCGGCATTTGTGAGACAAAACCCTTTATCATGAAAACGATTTTAGAGGTTGCGGTGATTGTTGCACTGTTTAGCTGTGGCATCAGCAAAGAACTGGAAGCAGAAATGGCTAACGCCCAACTAATCAGCATTGACACGGTGTACCGTAATCAAACGCCTGAACAGGTTCTCAGGTGGCGGAATCCCTACCATGTAGAATAAGTTACTTACGCCTCAATCAATCATGCGTATAGTGTATGTAGTAAAATGCTTGTGCTGATAAAAAAATAATTACTGCAATAAAGCTTTCGCTTCTGCAAGCATGCAGTTAACATACTGGGTAAACAAAGTTTGTTGTTCGCCTATCAGGGTTATTTCACTTTCCTTACCTGCATTGTCTTTGAATTTGATTGACGAAACTTTTTTACCAGAAAGATTTTGAAGGCTTGTTGGCAGGCCTGCAGCATTTCTAAATATAAAATGAAAGATGCCGTCACAATTGTCGGCACCCCCGTTCTTTATGTTTGTTCTAATCTTCAAACCTTCATACAGAACCATTGCGGAGCTGGCATCATCAAAACAATTTCCACCAGGCAATACAAACATAAAATCAATCTCAGGCCTGGTTACCATTATAGAAACCTTGCCGTTTGTAAGAGGGATAAATCCTGTGGTTACCCTTAACTCCTTTGTATAAGGATCCTGCGTTTTCTTTAAAGGGCACTGCGCCGCTGCCGATACTGAAAGGGATACAAAAAGAAGGATTGCAACAGTTAACTTCATGAAATAAAATTAGAGGAAGCAAACTCCTTAATAAAAACTTTGCTGTTAAAAATTTTTATTGTTTTATTCCAAGTAATCTTTGAGTAGCAGCTTTTCCGGTTACCAATGCAGCTTCTACCGTGCCTGGCGATGGACCGCTGTGCAATGCTTCTCCTGCAAAGAAAATAGTATTGGAAACGGGCTGGCTTAAAAATTCTTTTGCCTGCCGGTTGCCAATATAGTTATAGCTATACCCGCCTAAAGTAAATGGCTGCTGTTTCCAGTTAACTACCATTTGAGCTTTTAACCTGGCGGTTAAGGAA
This sequence comes from Chitinophagaceae bacterium, assembly GCA_040289925.1. Classification (GTDB taxonomy): domain Bacteria; phylum Bacteroidota; class Bacteroidia; order Chitinophagales; family Chitinophagaceae; genus VBAU01. The sequence continues at coordinate 17,850 of PSMD01000033.1, forward strand.
TGATGAGTTGAGGAAAAAATATTTTGCAAAGAAGCAATTGCTTTTTCGAGAATTTCATCATTGCTTGCGTTTAGCAACGGATTTGCCTATGCACCTCCTGCCCAGCCAGTAAGCAAATTTGTTTTTCTTGGCAGCTTTGTCCACCAGGTTGAAATTATTTGATGAGAAAATATAAACCTCAAATCTTTTTTTGCATCTGTCCAAAAAGGTTCATCAAACTCTAGCATCAGTTTTATCACCGTACCCAAACCAATTTTTTTAAAAGCCAGTTTGTGTTCTGAAAATACAGGCTCAAAAACTATTGACCGTTCATCAGCTTCGTTTAATTGCAAAATGCCAAGTGGCACAATCACAATAATTTTTACGGCAGAAAATTTTACTCCGCCAGTAGTAGTTACAGTTACATGGCCTGTTAACCAGCAAATATGCCGGCAGCAGCATTGTAATGAATTTTTACACTGCTTGCCTGTAATTCATCTCTCCAGGCATTCACCCATTCATCAAAACCTGTTTTTAACCTGTATTGCTCATCTTCTTCCATCCATTCTTCTCTTAATTCCAGCACACTGGCTTTGTCTGCCTCTGCCAGGTCAAAACCTTCAGCAAACCGGAAAACTGATTTGCGCAATTCTGCATAGCGTTCTGCTGAAAAGAATTTCTGCAGAAAATCATCCAACGGCATATCTTCTTTTACATCATTTAATTTTTGCAGCAATTCATCCCATCCAAAAGCAAATTCAGTTTGTTCCTTCCAATTTTTATTTTCAACGGGAACATCTTTCCTTCTACCAGTTGGAAACCGATGCCTGCTTTTTTCAGCAGCTTCATTGTTAAAGGCAAATTGCTATGAATAAATTCCACACCTTTTTCAACTGGCTCTGAAAAACCCTGGGCATTAGCTGTATGAATGCGGCCACTCAATTTGCCTGTAGCTTCTAAAATGGTAATACTGGTCAAAGGCTGATGCTT
>PSMD01000033.1:18828-21498 GCA_040289925.1 Chitinophagaceae bacterium
ATTGGCTGCCATTAAACCGGCCGCGCCGCCACCAATAATTATTACAGATGTTACCTTCTCCATTTTTCAAATTTCGGAAAACCGATGCCGACATGCAGTAGTAACATTGTAGCTTCTCCTCCCCACTGCCTAAGCTTTTTTTGGCTGCTGGCTTTTGATTTGTCTGGCATAAAAATTTCGGCCCATGTGATTATCCTTAACCAAAAACAAAGCAGTATGAAAAAAATTTCATGGTTGATAGCAGCCCTCCCTTTTGCATTCATGGCCTCTTGCAACAATTCAGGCAAAGAAAGTGGTGAAGAAATAAAAACTGGTTCAAACACCACAACAACATCAACAAATGATTCTACCAACAACACAGTTGATCACTCAACCGCAGATTTTATGATGAGGGTTGCTGAAGGCAGTATGCTGGAAGTGGAGATGGGAACAGGTTGTCTTTGTTTTCCGACCGTAAGCGGTTTCCTTCAAAATGAATATTCTTTTTGGGTTGTTCATTTCTATAATTTTTCATAACAAGTTTTATAGGTAGTGAGAGAAAAACTGTGCCATGCTGCCCGAAATCTTTTTTTGATTTGTACAGTCAAATAAAAAAATCAAGCCCTGCGAAAAAGGCCCGGAGTTGCTTGTAGAAAAATTTCTACCTCACCATTCTTACATCAAAAATTATTCCCGTTAATAACTAATGCCTTTTAAAGCAAGTCGTACTTTTTTGTTTTAAAGATTGGTTTAGTATAAAACAACGGCAATCTTTCCTCTTTCTCCTCTCTTGAAACTTTTCTGCTTTCTCTCTTCTCCTCAACTCGTACAGATCTTAGCGGAATTACAGGAGCCAGGGTTGTTTTAACTTCTTCTTCCCGGTTGCGGCGTTGTAAACTGTTGTTCATGTTTGTTTTGGAGTTGAGGAAAAATAAAAGCCGAAAATTTCATGCCAGCAGAAAATGTTTACCCGTGTTTATATAACCAAGCCAATTCCTTCAACCTGTTTTTCGTTTCTGCAGTTAACTGTCTGGGCATCAACCGCCAGCTCCATTTGTTTTCTGCTAATGAAGGAATATTCATTCGTGCCGATTCATCCAGGAACTATTACGATCAGCCATTTTTTGCGGTCATGTCTTGCAAAAGCAAAAATGTTTTCAGCGCATTCTCCACTAACTGTTAAAGGCAGGTAATCTCCTTTCTCAAAAATATCCGAAGATTCTTACCTTAACTCCATCAGCTTTTGTGTGAGCCAGAGTTTCAGCTTTGCTGAAGGATAATCATCAAACAGCTTTTGAATAAAATTTTCCTGATGAGAAATTTCTTTAAGCTCTTCCAGTGCTTTTTGTCGCAGGCTGTAATCAACCGGCCGGAGATTGTCAGGATCTACCAAACTAAAATCCCAACATTCACAACCTTGGTAAACATCTGGCACGCCGGGGCAGGTAAATTTCAAAATAAGCTGTGTAAGCGAATTATATACTCCATAGCGTTCAATCTTTTTTTGAAAGGAAAGAAAGCTATTGATAAAAGCAGAACCTGTTTTTAAAATCTGCTGCACAAAATTTTTGCAGGTCTCTTCATATTCAGCATTTGGCTTTGCCCAACTGGAATCTGTTTTGGTTTCACGAAGAAATTTTTTGATATAACTCAACAAGCGGCTTAAGTAATCATCATCAACAACCCCACTAATAGGATAAGTAGCCACCAGCGTTTGATAAATGAAATATTCCTTGTTTGCATCCGGAATTTCATTTTGCTTTATGCTGCAGTTAATACTAAACCATTCGTTTACCTTCTGCATCCATTCATCTGCCAAATCGCTGATTACATTCAGCCTTGCCCTTGCATCTTCTCCGCGTTTTGTATCATGTGTAGATGTGGCATTCAAACTCAATGGCCATTTTTTATGGCGTTCAATCATGGCCTGGTGAAATTCTTCTCTGCTAATTCCAAAATTTGCCGGTGAGTCTCCCACATCATTGTGAGCAATGAAACGGTTGTAAGTGTACATGAGTGTATCTTCCAAACCCTTTGCCATTAATGGCCCGCTGTATTGCATGCAACGGCGGTAAAAATGAAACAGTTTTTTATTGTACTCTTCATTTCCTTCCTCCGGTTATCAGGATTGTTCGGGCAATTGTTTATGCTATTGTTGGGTTAGCATCTTACCCTGGTTTAATGTGGGTGAATAAATTAAAAATCTCTGGAACTGAGCACATCAAAAACCTACCGAGGAAAAATGTATTGTTTGTGAGCAATCATCAAACTTATTTTGCTGACGTTGTTACCTTTCTCCATATTTTTTGTGCAGTAAAATGGCGCAAGCAAAACCGGCTGGGCTTGCCTTATTATCTGCTCAATCCATTTACAAGAGTTTTTTATGTGGCAGCAGAAGAAACCATGAAAGGTAGCTGGATCAGTAAATTTTTTACGCTGGCAGGTGCTTTAACTGTAAAACGAACCTGGAGAAAAGATGGCAATGAAGTGAGACGAGGGCTTAATCCTTCTGATACGAGGAAAATTGAAAGAGCATTGGATGATAACTGGGTCATTACTTTTCCGCAGGGAACCACAAAACCTTTTGCGCCGGGAAGAAAAGGAACTGCTTATATTGTCAAGCGGAAAAAACCAATTATAGTGCCTGTTGTTGTTAATGGTTTTTGGAGAGCTTTTAACTGTGAGATCGGA
>PSMD01000033.1:21508-30325 GCA_040289925.1 Chitinophagaceae bacterium
TTAAAAAGAAAGGCAGCCTTCTTACAGTTGGGTTTAAAGAACCATTACAGGTAAATTATGATGCACCTGTTGAAGAAATTCTTTCACAGATAATGGATGCCATTGAGCAAAGTAAAGAATTTATGAGGAAAGGACCCACCGCTGGCAAACTTCAAGGGCGGTTTGATCAAAAGATTTTCAGTCTTTCACAAACAAAGCTTTCAGCTCTGTTGCATCACCCGGTTTCATTTTCCCACCGAGAATTAAGCGAACCTGTCTTCTTCTTAATGCTCCTTCAAACAACTTTATCTCTTCTTCGGTTTCAGGCTCAAGTTGAGGAACGGGCCGTGGCCGGCGATTAGGATCAAGAGCAACAAAAGTATAGTAAGCTTCATTGCTTTTGTATTTGTATTGCTGCTGAAAATCTTCTCCCCAAACTTTTAAATGCACTTCCATAGAAGTATTAAATGCACGGGTAACTTTTGCTTCAATATGCACGGTGTTGCCCAGCTTAATGGGGTTTTCAAATGAAATATTATCAACCGAAGCCGTAACAACAGGAGCATTACAATGTTTTTGCGCAGCAATGGCTGCTGCAATATCCATCCAGTACATCAATCGTCCGCCCATCAGGTTGCCAAATACATTTGTATCGTTTGGCAAAACAATTTCTGTCATTTGCGTTAGGCTATCAGAAGGTTTTCTTATTTGCATGCTGCAAAGGTAAGTTGTTTGGTCTTTGACGTTTGAGGTTTGATGTTCGGGTTTGAGGAGTTATTGATTTTCGTTTCCTTGTTAAAATTACAGGCCACACCTTATATGGCTAAGTAAGCTGTCTTTTATACAGCTGGATAGTATTCTCAAATCCAAGATAAATTGCATCGCAGATCAATGCATGGCCAATGCTCACTTCATCCAGCCATGGAATATTTTGTTTAAAAAACTTGAGATTGTTAAGATCAAGATCATGACCGGCATTTAAACCAAGACCTAATTCCTTTGCCCTTTTTGCTGCTGCCACATAAGGAACAATTGCCTGCTCTCGTTTGCCTTGTGCATATTGTTTTGCGTAAGCTTCGGTATAAAGTTCTATTCGGTCGGTGCCGGTTTGAGCTGCCCCGTCAACCATTTCAATTACCGGGTCAACAAAAATGGAAACACGAATACCGGCATTTTTAAAAATGGGAATTATTGATTTGAGGTAATCTCTGTGTTTGATTGTATCCCAGCCATGGTCAGAAGTTAGCTGGCCTGATTCATCGGGCACTAAAGTTACCTGGTGAGGTTTTGCTTCTAATACAAGATCAATAAACTTCTGTTCACGGCAGTTGCCTTCAATATTAAATTCAGTGCTGATAATTTTTTTGATCTCTCTTACATCACTGTAACGAATATGTCTTTCGTCGGGACGGGGATGTACAGTTATTGCATCCGCACCAAAACGCTGGGCATCTATTGCGGCTTTTACAACATCGGGGTTGTTTCCACCTCTTGAATTTCGCAGCGTAGCGATTTTATTGATGTTTACAGACAGCTTTGTCATTCAGCAAAAATGATTTCGATTCGAATTTAAAATTTTTAAACTCTGCAATCAAAATCATTATCACTTACAGCTTCAGTAACTTGCTTGCCTGCAACAGTTCATTGTTTTCATCTAAAATTCTTACCTAATAAATACCGCTTGCAGTAGAGAGATTCAGTGGAAGCTGAAAGCTGTTTGCTCCGGCTTCAGCCTGCACGGTTTGCATGGCAACAATTTGCCCTGCAGCATTTGTTACCTGCAATAAAATTTTTCCAGGTTTGTCTGCATTCAGCTTTGCCTGTACAGTTTTTTGTAAAAGGATTAGGTGTAATGGTTATGGTTGTCTTTTGAGGCTTGTATAAGATTTTAGCTACTGATGAGTAAATAAATTTCCATCCAGGTCAACCTGTTTTAGCCTGTAATAATTATTACCTGCAATTAAGTTTTGATCAGTTGCCTGGTAATTTTTATGGTAGAGGAATTGCCTGCAGCACGTACAGTCCCTATTTTATTCCAGTTTGATCCATCAATTGACTTTTCAATTTCAAACCTGTCGCTGTTTTGCTCAAAGGCTGTTGACCATTTTAGAAGGGCGGCATTTTTTTGCAAACTGGCAGTAAAATTCAACAACTGAAGAGGCCGGGTAGAGTTAGTGAAAGAAATCTGGCCAACACCAATCGCTTGAGCTGCCGGGTTTGGAATAGTCGAATTTGTGAGTCAGCCAATAATTGTCCTTTGCTATTAAAGATGAGCCAGGATGGCAACCCCTGATTGGCCCCTGCAAACTTTTCACGAAACTGGTACACACCCGGATTTTCCAAATGCTTTTTATCCTTCGATTCATCAATGGTCAGGTGCCAAATGATAAAATGATCATCGAAAAATTTTTTTACACATCTGGTCTTCAATTGACTGGTCCATTTTTTTACACCAGCCACACCAGCTTGCATGAAATATTATAAGCACATTTTTATTTTGTTGTGCCGCCAGTAGCAAGGCTTCCTTCATTATCTCTTCTGCCGGTGCCGGAGTTTGTTGTGCGGAAACATGCAGGCAGATTGCAAAGACTGCAGGTAGTAGGAAGATTTTCATAGAATTAATTTACTTAAAATTAGCCGTTTTAACTGTACCCACTAACAAAAGTGATAAGCAATAGCAACTTTATCTTTGCAAGCCATGATACAGGCTTATAATTTTTTGGCAAGCTGGCAATTGTTTCCTGAAAAAGGCTTTTATGAATTTGGCGAGCGGCCAAAAAGTGGCTACTATAAAATTGCTGATTACTCACAGTTGGGTAAGCCTGGAGAATAAAGCATTTGACTCAAGTTTTAAAATACTGGCAGATGGTGAGCTGAATGATTTTGAAAATACAGCGTTTGCCGATAAGGTTCAAGCCCGTTTTCCGGACAGCATCAGTTTTGAAATTCATTTTTATAAAAACGGGCAGGTGATTTTGCATGTGATGCATGAGATAATGCCCAATGGTTATTTAAAAATTACGCAGCAGGGTAAAAAGCCCGACGGCAGTTCTTACACAAATACTGAAATCTATCACAAGCAGCTAAGCGTTATGCCCTACTCTGCTTCTGTTGCCGGTGCTGTTATAAAAGCCAATGAAGAAGGATTGATTAAGCACAAAGCCCTGATGGCAATGGAAGAGCAAACCAATATGCAGTTGGATCAAATTCGAAAGCAGATAGAGTTGCTGGCTTTGCAGGCACAGGAAATTCAAAAACGTAAAGAACTTTCGATGCTGATTTATAATGCCAGGCTTTCTTTTAAGCCCAACATTGGCCAAACGTATTATTTATACGAAAAAACCGATGGCAGCCACATGCTTTCTCTCGTATCACCAAAAGAATGGGGAAGCAACGGCCCTTTTAAAAAATTTATTGCTGCTGTACAATTACTGGCTGACCATACGTGGAAAGAGCTATAACTCGTAATTCTTTTAAGTAAATTTTTTAGAGCACAACGCATTCTCAATTTTTTTTTACTGCGGATACAATATTCATTCGTATTAGAAGTTATACTTATCGGCAGGTGAAAGCACTTATCACTCAGTACCAATATTCTTATAAAAACCACCAGCAATGAAAAAATTTTTACACTGCCTGCCTGCAGTTGTAATAATGATGTGTGCGGGAAAAACCTATAGCCAGTTTGCACTGAACTGGATTAGTTCTTTTGCTCCGGTATGGGTGCCAATGGTAATACTACCGACAACGCAACCAACGTAAACAGCTCAAGCATTAATCTTTCAACCAACGTAACTATATCGGGCGGTTCATTTACTTTAGCATTGAGTGGCTCAGGTGCTCAAACACCTACTGTAACCGGTGCTACTTTTACCGTACCATCTTCAGCTATTCTTCTGCAGGTTACTCCAAACTTTACAAGTAATAGCAACTTCTGCAATATTGTTTTTACATTTTCAAGCCTTGTAAAAAATGTTTCTTTTAAAATTGTTGATATAGATAAGAGTGGTGCAAGCAGCAATACCTATTACGACCAGGTAACTATTACCGGCAGCAATGGAAGTACAGTATATAATGCTTCACTTTCAAAATATGATGCTGTAACTGATCCCAATTTTCTTGTGGTTACAGGAAACAGTGCAAGAGTGAATATAACAATGGGACAGGCTGGTAATACAGCTTCTGACTTACTTGAGCTCATCCTGTTTTTTGCAGGAGAAACTGGTTTAAGGGCCAGCCCATACGGGGCACAGGCTTGCAGGACATTGCCTGGTTTCAACCTGACGGCAGCGAAATGACCGAGGAAAACGGGAACAATGATTTTGCAAAATCGCTGGCTGTTTATTTAAACGGCAAAGGCATTCACACGGTTGGTTATACCGGCGAGCCGGTAGTTGATGATAGCTTTTACATTATTTTTAATGCACATCATGATAAGCTGCCATTCAAGCTTCCTGGCAAAAAATATGGAGCGAAATGGATAAAAGTGCTTGACAGTTTTGCCGGCAAAGCCAATGAAGAATTACAAACCTGCAAAGCATCTGAGGTTGTTGAAGTGGAAGGAAGGTCAGTTCTTTTATTCAGGCAACCACTGAAAAAATAAAACAGCTATGGTGTATAACCCGGTTTCAACATATCGGATACAGTTTCATAAAGATTTTTCTTTCCGGGAGTTTGAAAAAATATTCCCTATTTAAAAGAATTGGGAGTAAAAAACATTTATGCTTCGCCCATTTTTAAATCGATGCCGGGAAGCACTCATGGTTATGACGCAGTCAATCCTTATCAACTGAATCCGGAAATCCGGAGTGCTGAACAATTCAGGCAAATAATTGAACAGCTCTCCAGTGAAAAAATTTGCTGGCTGCAGGATATTGTTCCCCATCACATGGCATTTCATCCGCAAAATGAATGGCTGATGGATGTGCTGGAAAAAAGCAAACGTTCTGCCTGGGCCTATCTTTTTGACATTGATTGGAACAGCCATTTTTACAATGGAAAATTGATGGTTCCTTTTTTAGGCAATCCTGTTAATGACGTCCTGGAAAAAAATGAATTGCAGGTTGGCTATAAAAATCGCCGGATTATTGTAAAATATTTTGATGCTGCTTACCCGCTGAGCCCGGAGAGCTATAAAACCGTTTTAGAAGTTATTGAAGAAAGAGTGCCGCATTTTCTCCGTCAACTGTTGGTGCAAATACAGCAGATTTTGCAAACAGAAGACAATGATCTTTTTTACAATAGGTGGGAGGAATTTTTGCTGCAACTCAGTTCACTTTACCAAGGAACCCGAGGTATGTGAACATATTTCTGCCTGCCTGCGAAAAATAAATGGAGAGAAAGAATTTTTAAAAAACCTATTGAGCCAGCAGCATTACCAGCTTTCTTATTGGCAGGAGACAGATTCTAAAATTAATTACAAAAGATTTTTTACGGTGAATGATTTGATTTGTGTGAACATACAGGACAAAAATGTTTTTGACAACCATCACCAATACATTCGTTCGCTTTGTGATGAAGGGTTAATTGCTGGTTTGCGGGTGGACCATATTGACGGCCTTTATGATCCTGCCGGTTATTTAAAATGGCTAAAGGAATTGGCTGGTGAAACGACCTATGTAGTGGTTTAAAAAGATTTTCTTTCGCTGGTAAACAACCTGCTCACCAGTAAAAAGCGGAAGAAAAGCTGACAACTTTTTATGAAGATCTGGCCGCCAATTACCAACCCTTGCCTGAACAATTGATGGAGAAGAAAGCTTACATCCTGTATAATTATATGCAGGGTGAACTGGAAAATTTGTACCGCTTGTTTGTAGATATTGCAGACCGGCGCCAGCTGGCTTCCATTTATCCCGGTGAATTGAAAGATGCGATTGGAGAATTTTTAGTGCATTGCCCGGTTTACCTGTTCTACGCTTCACAACTTCCGTTTCAAGAGGCAGAGGTTGCTGCCATTGAGGAGATCCTGAACAACACAAGCAAAAATGGCAAAGCCAGTTATGCTGCCATTTCTCTTCTTAAAAAATATTTGCTCGAAAAACGTTTCAATTTTTTAAGCAATGACATAGAATTTCGAAGTTAAGCAACAAAAGAAAAAGGAATTTTATTGTGACAGGCAGTAAAAAATAAAGGCTCCTGGAAAGGAGCCTCGTGAAATTAATAAACCTGACTAACTATCTGAAAGTATTCGCGACAACTTGATTTGTTCCTTACCCAGCTGAAGGCGTATGGTTAAGGCTGTGCCTCTAGCAACACTTCTCCAAACAAGCAAGTGCTAATTCTCTTCTAAAAAACATACCAAAAACCAAAGCCTTTATCAGCAAGGGTTTTATAAAAAATACATGAATAGTTGGGGAGGCTTTTCTACAATTTTAAAAAAACAACTGCGTAAAGTGGAAATAAAAAAACATCCCGGCAAATGCCGGGACGCTACTCTTTATAACGGAATTCACTTATTCCGATTTTCCTTCTCCGCCTTTTTCTTCTTCTTTTAACTTTGCCTTAATCTCTGCTAATGCACCTAAATCACCCAAAGTTGGTTTTTCAACTTTGCTTTGAATGTTCTTTACGGCTTTCTTTGTTTTTTCTGATTCTTCTCTTGCCTCTCTTTTTGCAGCGGCTTGTTCTTCCTGTTTGTTTTGCTCCCAAATTCTGCTGTGCGAAAGAATAATTCTCTTTTCATTCCTGTCAAACTCAATCACCATAAACTGAGCAGTTTCATCTGCAGCAATTGTTTTTCCATCTTCTTTATTCAAATGGCGGGCAGGTGCAAAACCTTCCAGGCCATAAGGCAGTTGAACAATGGCACCTTTATCATCTCGCTTTATTACCGTTCCTTCATGAATGCTGCCGATGGCAAATGTATCCTGCAAAGTATTCCAGGGATCTTCTTCCAATTGTTTATGACCTAACTGCAGCTTGCGGTTTTCTTTATCAATACCAAGGATGATCACTTCAATATTTTCTCCCACTTTTGTATACTCACTCGGATGATTGAAACGCTTCAACCAGCTCAGGTCGCTGATGTGAATCATTCCACCAATGCCGGGAGCCAGCTCAACAAATACACCATAAGGCGTAATGTTTTTCACTAAACCAGTATGCTTGCTGCCCTCAGGGAATTTCGTTTCAATTGTGCTCCATGGATCTTCAGTAAGCTGCTTGATGGACAAGCTCATCTTACGATTTTCTTTATCCAGTGTTACAATTTTTGCTTCATGCTCATCTCCAAGCTTAAAGAATTCTTTGGCATTGATTGGCTCGTTAGCCCATGTAATTTCACTTACATGCACTAGGCCCTCAACACCCGGAAGAATTTCAAGAAAAGCACCATAGTCTTCAATATTTACCACTTTACCTTTTACAATTTCACCTTCCTTAATGTTTTCAGGAAGCACATCCCATGGATGTGGAGTGAGTTGTTTTAAGCCAAGGCTGATGCGTTTTTTCTCATCATCAAAATCAAGCACAACAACGTTTATCTTTTGATCCAGCTTCAGCACTTCGCTGGGGTGAGAAATACGTCCCCATGAAATATCAGTGATGTATAACAAGCCATCCAAACCGCCAAGGTCCATAAATGCACCGAAGTCGGTAATGTTCTTCACTGTTCCTTCCAGCACCTGGCCTTTTTCCAGCTTGCTCATAATTTGAGCTCTTTGTGCTTCAATATCGCTTTCAATAAGTGCTTTGTGAGAGACAACGGCATTCTTAATGGCCTCATTAATCTTCACAACTTTAAATTCCATTGTTTTACCAACAAACTGATCGTAGTCGGTAACAGGCTTCACATCAATTTGTGAACCTGGCAGGAAAGTTTCCATTCCAAACACATCTACAATTAAACCGCCCTTGGTTTTTGAAGTAACTGTACCGGTAATAACCTCGCCGGTTTTGTGCACTTCCACAATTTTTTCCCATGCACGGGTAATGCGGGCCTGCTTACGGCTAAGGTTCAAATGACCTTCACGATCTTCTTTTTCAACTACCATCACTTCCACTTCATCACCCACTTTCAGGTTGGGGATGTCGCGGAATTCATTGAGTGAAACCAGGCCGTCACTTTTAAAACCAATGTTCAATACCACATCAGTTTTTGTTACACCAACCACGGTTCCTTTTATTAATTCACCATCATTGATTTGAACAAAAGTGTTCTCATAAACCTTGTCATACTTCTCTTTTTCATCTTTTGAATAAGAAGTAACGTTTCTTTTGTCAATGCTCCAGTCAAAATCGTCGTGAGCAGATTCTTTCACAGGTGTATTTGTTGTCGCTGCAGGTGCTTCAGCAGTCTCAGCTGCGGTGGCACTCTCCTGTGCATCAGCGTTTAATTGTTTAATAAATAATTTCTCAAACATGATAATATCCCGATGGTTTTAATTCGGGGCAGCAAAGATAGCCGAAATGAACGAGGTTTTAAGAGGGAATTTGAAGTTTTTTAAGCTGTGCCAGTGCTGCATTTTAAAGCGAAATTTGCCTGGTAAAACTGTTTTCAGACCGCCGGATTTTGATCTTTAACATTCAAGGGGGCTCAGTCAATTTTCTTCACCATCCTGGTACTGCTGATAGGAGCCAGCAAATTTCCAAAACGAATAGCAGAACTGAATCCCTTCCTGCTAAAAGCTTTTAAATCTTGGTAAATGCAGGTTGGGCTGCCGCCTTTGCCGAAAATAAAAGGGAACCTGGTATGGTGAATAGGCAAAGCCATATCGCTGGCTACCGTATTAAAAATTTCCACGGCATAATCGTAGCAATTGAATTTATTGATATGATACTTTTTCGGGCTTAGTTCAAGAGCTTTGTTGATAGCAGATTGAAATTCGACAGCAGTAATTG
>PSMD01000034.1:0-7985 GCA_040289925.1 Chitinophagaceae bacterium
CCCGCTGTGGTTGCCAATCCTGCTCGGTAATACCGGCGCCAAACGTTCTGCTTTTAATCCTCACCGTTGAATTATCCTGCTGGGCACCCAGGATGCGGTAAGGAAAAGAATTGTCTGTTGACACACGATAGAATTGCGCCGTAGGCTGGTTCATATAAGTGCTCCAGTTGTTGCCGCCGTCAAAACTAATTTGTGCACCACCATCATCTGCAACAATCATCCGGTTACCGTCTTCGGGGTCAATCCATAAATCATGGTGATCGCCATGCGGGGTATTTACACTTCTAAAAGTTCGTCCGCCATCTGTACTTACCATAAACCCCACATTGGGGCAGTACACTTTATTTTCATTCTTCGGGTCAACAAATACTTTAGTATAGTACCATGCTCTCTGCCGAATGTTGTTGTCATTGCTAGCCAGCGTCCAGGTTTCACCAGCATCATTACTCACAAACAAACCACCATCTTTATTTTCAATAATCGAATACACTTTATCAGGGTTTGAAGCAGCAACAGCCACCCCAACTATCCCCCATACCCCTTTTGGCAAGCCTTTTTTTGTGGAGATGTTCGTCCAGCTTTCGCCGCCATCAACACTTTTCCATAAGCTGCTGCCATCGCCACCACTTTCCATACTGTATGGCGTACGAATAACACGCCACATGCCTGCGTAAAAAACTGTGGGGTTTCCCGGCTCCATTACTAAATCGCTGCAGCCGGTTTGATCGTTTACAAACAAAGTTTTCTTCCAGGTTTTTCCGCCGTCGGTTGTTTTGTAAATGCCCCGTTCGGTGTTGGGTCCAAACAAATGGCCCATTACTGCCACCCAAACGGTATTAGGATCTCTTGGATGAATGACAATGCGGATAATATGCCGTCCATCTTTCAGGCCGATGTTATTCCAGGTTCTTCCGCCATCATCACTGCGCCACATGCCACCCAAGCCTTCACTCACATTGCCTCGCAGGGTATTCTCTCCTTCGCCAACGTAAATAATATTTTGGTCAGAAGGAGCAACTGCCACAGCACCTATGCTACCACCAAAATATTTGTCAGAAATATTTTTCCAGTTGCTGCCGCCATCAGTGGTTTTCCAAACTCCGCCACCTGTACCTCCAAAATAAAATGTGTTTCGGTTTTTGTAATCGCCGGCAACAGCTCCGCTGCGCCCACCACGAAAAGGACCTACCAGCCTGTATTTCATTTTAGAAAAGAAAAGGGAATCAACTGTATTGTCCAACGGAATTTTCTTTAGCTCTTTTTTTTGAGAGTAAGAAGTAAAAAAACTAAAGAGAAAGAAAATGAAGATTAATTTTAGCATAGCCGAAGTTTAGGAATTTGAAGTTAGTAGATTTATGGTTTAAAAATTTCAGGCTGATGTCTTCATTCTCTATTGCCGGAAATCTTGTTGACGTTCATCAAAAAAAAGTTTATGGCGCAGAAATAAAGGTTGAAAATGGTAAGATCTCTTCCATTGTTCCGACAAATGATCCGAGCCACCCGCATTTTATTTTACCCGGCTTTGTTGATGCACATGTGCACATTGAAAGCTCTATGCTGGTACCTTCAGAATTTGCCCGGCTAGCGGTGGTGCATGGTACCGTTGCTACTATTAGCGACCCGCATGAAATTGCCAATGTTTGCGGCATGCCGGGAGTAAAATATATGATTGAAAATGGCAAAACTGTTCCGTTTAAATTTCATTTTGGTGCACCGAGTTGCGTACCTGCCACAAAATTTGAAACAGCCGGTGCAGAACTAAATGCGGATGACGTAAAAAAATTATTGCAAGAAGAAGACATTTACTATTTAAGTGAGGTGATGAATTTTCCGGGTGTGTTTAACGGTGATGAAGAAGTGATGAAAAAAATAAAAGCTGCACATGAGCTGAACAAGCCGGTTGACGGCCATGCACCTGGCCTGCGGGGTGAAGAGGCGAAAAGATACATTGCAGCAGGTATTTCAACCGACCATGAGTGTTTTACAAAAGAAGAAGCACTGGATAAATTGAAATATGGAATGAAGATCATCATTCGTGAAGGCAGTGCTGCAAAAAATTTTGAAGCTCTTATTGATTTGCTCCATGATCATTATGAAAACATGATGTTTTGCAGTGATGATAAACATCCCGACAGCCTGGTTGAAGGGCACATTAATCAACTTTGTGCAAGAGCTGTTACAAAAGGAATTGATCTATTTAAAATTTTACGAGCTGCCTGTGTAAACCCGGTGGTGCATTATAAAATGAAAGTGGGCTTATTAAAAGAAGGTGATGCGGCAGATTTTATTGTAGTAAAAAACCTGTGGGAATTTGAAGTATTGCAAACTTATATTGATGGCAAATTGGTGGCGGAAAATGGCAAAACAAAAGTTGAAACAAAAAAAGCGAAGATCATCAATCATTTTTCCTGCGCTAAAAAAAGCATTGCAGATTTTGCTGTTAACACCCCGCAACACCTGGCTATTGAACCGTTGGATGGACAACTTATCACAAACAAAATAAAAATCAATCCTGCAACTGTTGCCGATGCAGCAAATGATTTGTTGAAAATTGTAGTAGTAAACCGCTACAGCCATGCAACTGCGGCAACAGCATTTATCAAAAACTTTGGCTTGAAGAACGGTGCACTGGCATCATCTGTTGCACACGACAGCCATAACATAGTTGCCGTAGGTGTGGAAGATGAAAATATTTGTACAGCCGTAAACATGGTAATTGCACACAAGGGCGGCATTAGCTTTGTGAGTGACGATACGGAAATGGTCGTTCCATTGCCGGTTGCGGGGTTAATGAGCAACGAAGACGGTTATAAAGTAGCTGAACAATACTCTCTGATTGATAAAGCCGTAAAGCAGGCGGGTTGCAAATTATCTGCACCGTTTATGACACTTTCTTTTATGGCTTTGCTGGTAATTCCCCATTTAAAACTGAGCGATTTAGGTTTATTTGATGGCGACAGCTTTCAGTTTGTGAAATAAAATCCCCATTCTGCTATACCTGTAAGCAGGTAAAAATCAAGCCTGCAGGCATTTCATTTTTGGTTTGGCATAGTTTTTTTCTTTAACACACATGTTCACTGAAACAGGTTACCATGTGGGTGGCTTCAGCAGCGGCAGTATTGTTGATATGTATGTTGATTTGGAAGCCCTGGGCCGAACAGGATATTTTCAAACAATTTGCCGACACGCAAATGCCTGTAGTTGACGAACGAGGCCAGCCTTCAGACAGCTTGTTGAAGAAAGTATCTACGGCCTTCAATGAAAAAAATTATTTTGCCGCTGTTCCTGTATTTGAACAATTGCTAAAGACAGACTCTTCAGCTTCTACCCTGTTTTATTACAGCATTGCTATTTTGCAAACTGGTAACACAAATAAAGCCCGGGAAGAACTGCAAAAAATTTACAATGGCAATTCTATTTATAAATATGATGCGGCATTTTACCTGGCTTTGAGTTATGTAAAAGATAAGAATAATGAAAAGGCAAAAGAATGGCTGAATCGTATTCCATCGGGCAGCCCTGTTTATGAAAAAGCAACTCAACTCAAAAACAAGCTCTAAAAACTTTCACCTCCATCGCTATTTATCCTGTCTTATCTGCCATTCACCGAGTTTTTAGGTTTTACTGCCTGTTTGCTATTGCTCATTGGGCATGCGTAGGCTTAGCTTTGAGAAAAATTACAAAACATGAATACGGAAAGCAAAAATGAAGAGAAGGTGGATTGGCGGCAACAACGCCGCCAGTGGCGTGAACAAAGAAGAGAATGCTTCCGGAATTATTGCATGGACAGGCAACAGTGTTATGGCAAAAACAGCCATTTGTGGGTAGGTGGATTTTTACTCCTCATTGGTATTGTAGCATTGATAGACGCAAGTGATCCTGCCTTATTACCTGCCTGGGTTTTTTCCTGGCAAATGTTTTTAATTGCTATGGCGTTGTTTATTGGTTTGCCTCGCCGCTTTCGCACAGGAACGCTCTTTGTGTTCCTCGCTATTGGTGTCATTTTTTTAATCCGTGATTATTTTCCTGAACTGGAGATAAAACGCTATGTGTGGGCCCTTGTGTTCCTTGTCATCGGCCTGTTCTTTTTGTTGCGTCCACGCCGGCACAAGTGGTATGAAGATGATGGCGGAGACGATAAAAAAAAAGACGAACCACTCAATCCCAGCCAACCTGATATAGCTGCTTCACCTGAAGATGTTGTTGATTCAACTTCTGTTTTTGGCGGCACGAAAAAAAATATTGTTTCTAAAAATTTTCGGGGCGGAGATATTACAAACATTTTTGGCGGTGCTGAATTAGACCTGACACAGGCAGATATCCAG
Source organism: Chitinophagaceae bacterium (assembly GCA_040289925.1). GTDB lineage: Bacteria > Bacteroidota > Bacteroidia > Chitinophagales > Chitinophagaceae > VBAU01. The sequence continues at coordinate 4,326 of PSMD01000034.1, forward strand.
GGCACAGCCGTACTTGACCTAACACAGATATTTGGCGGTACCAAGCTGATTGTTCCTTCGCACTGGCGGGTAAAAAGTGAAATGGCAGCCATTTTTGGAGGCATTGAAGACAAACGCATCGTACAAAATCCAACGGATCCAAACAAAGTGTTGTTGCTGTCCGGCACCTCCATTTTCGGCGGCATTGAAATCAGGACCTACTAAGCTTAAATGAAAAATTATGAACTGGTATTTAGCCAGGCTGGTTTATAGAATTATTTGCGGCAATGGTAACCACACTGCGCAGTTTGATGAGCAGCTTCGTCTTGTTTGTGTTGAAACAAAAGAAAAGGCATTTCACAAAGCCTGTGAAATAGGAGCCCAGTGATGGCAAAATCAGTAATGATGATTAGCCAGCTAATGCTGAAAATGATTTTAAACCGCGTATTTGAAAAAGGAGAAACTGCTATTTATGCTGTTTGAAGCAGTGATTGATTTTCGCAAGAAAGAATTTGACTGGCTTTTTCGTGAACAACCCTGATGTAATGATCAGCATTTTCAATTTCCTCAATTCTTGAATAGAGTTCCGCACCGTCAATTAACCGGCTGAGTTTATATAATTCGCTTACATTACGATTTTGAAAAAACACTGGATGAGCAGCAGTTTGTGCGTTGCCATCGTTCTTATATTGTCAACATTCAGCAGATCACCCGTATTGATCCCTACGAAAAAGATAACCACATAGCTATTCTGCGTAATGCAATCAAGGTACCGGTAAGCCGCAATGGCGATGTATAGCTTCGTTCAGTGCTGGGTTTATAAACGCAAACCGGTTAACCGGGAAATATTTCTAAAAAGACGTAGGACGAAAAAAATTGCCAGCAAGAGAAAAAAGACAACCATAAAACTAATTGCATAATAATTTGCCCAGAAAATCATGGCAGCTACAAACAAACACAGCATTGCAAAAACACTGTATAAAACAATATTGGTTTTGTAAGTTGATCTCAACTCGGTCCGGATTATTTTTAACAGATCTCCTGCCTGCTGGCTGCTGACGTTATTTTCCTGCAAAAAAAATTTTGTTTTATGAAACCCATTCTTAGCCAAATACTGAATGGTTTCTTCCACCATCTTGGCAGGCAAATTAAATTTCCTTGTTTTATTAATGATCTCGATGTAAGGGTCGTTTAGCATAAAATTTTTTTAAGCCTCTTGGCCAATCCACAATGCACCGCCAATACTGTTTCTTTCTGCACCGGTTACCGAAGCAAACACATTATACTCCTGGCGCCAGCGCAAAACTCCGATCAAAGCCATAATCACAGCTTCTTTAAATTTCACAAGCATTTCATCCGGCACTACAACCTCTGTATTATCCAACTTCAATTCATCTTTCAACCGTTCAATTAAAAAAGTATTAAAGGCACCACCGCCTGTTACGAGCATTTTTTCAGGTTGGTTGTTATTAAATTTTTTTACAGCGTTTTTTATTTGTACAACAATATGCTCCACATAAGTGCAAAGAGCATCCTGAATGCTTAAGGCAGATTTTTTCAGTATTGGAAAAACCACATCTGTTCCAAACTCATTCGCCAGCGATTTTGGAAATGGTTGTTGATAAAACGATAACGCATTCAGCTGCGCTAAAATTTTTTCGTTCACCTTACCTTGCTTTGCAATTGAGCCATCTTCGTCAAATTCTTTTCCTTCTTCGTTAGCCAGTAAATTCAAAACTCTGTTAGCGGCGCAAATATCAAAGCCAATGTAATCCTCATCATTTACTGAAAGATTTGCAATACCGCCGAGGTTTAAAAAAAAGCGATAGCCCTGCAGCATGAATTTTTCACCCACGGGCACAATGGGTGCACCCTGCCCGCCAAAAGCCACATCTAACGAACGCAGATCAGACACTACCGGCAATTTTGTTTCTGCAGCAATAGCTGCACCGTCGCCAATTTGCGCAGTCATTTTTTTGCCGGGATAATGAAACACAGTATGCCCGTGCGAAGCCACCAGTGATACCTGGTAATGAAAATTAAATTCATTCATAAACCGGTTTACCTGCTGGCCGATATAATGCCCATACTCAGTATGCAAAAATTGGTAGTCTAGAGCCGAAAGCTTTGCAGCCGATTTTAATTTTTCAATCCATCCAGGAGAATAATTGTAACAAACAGCCTGCTTTATTTCATAACTCCACTGTCCTGCATTTTCATGAAACTCAGCAAAAGCAATATCCAATCCATCCAGCGAGCTGCCACTCATTACACCAATGGCCCTGTAGATCATGAAAGAAATTTTAGATTTTCAAAACTAAGGTTTTACATTAGCAACAAATTTCAAACGCTGCAAAATAAAACCACACATCCCAAAACTTCCATGGTCATTAATCTTAGCGAGAACCATAGCCTTGTCAGTAACTGGGTTTCTGAATTAAGAGATGTTGAAGTACAAAAAGACCGGATGCGTTTCCGTCGTAATTTGGAAAGAATTGGTGAAGTAGTTGCTTATGAAATCAGCAAACTACTTCCCCATGAAACCAGGGAAATACAAACGCCGCTGGGCATTGCAGAAGGAAAAATGCTGAAAGACCAACCTGTACTGGCCACAATACTGCGTGCCGGCCTGCCTTTGCACCAGGGCTTGTTGAATTTTTTTGATAACGCAGATAATGCTTTTATTTCAGCTTATCGCAAACATGAAAAAGATGGCTCATTTGCAATCAGCCTCGATTATATTTCCTGTCCCGAAATGGAAGACCGCATACTGATTATTTCTGATCCTATGCTGGCAACCGGTTCTTCTCTTGTAAAAACCATTCATTTTTTAAAAGCAGAAGGTAATCCCCGGGAAATTCATGTGGTTTGCGCTATTGCCTGCAGTGTGGGCATTGAGTATGTAAAAAGGGAAGACCCTTCAGTAAAAATCTGGTGCGGTGATATTGATGACGAATTGACCGCCAAAGGATACATTGTTCCGGGATTGGGTGATGCCGGCGACCTGGCATTTGGCGTAAAGGTTCAGATGTAGGCTGCATACACTCTATATGTTTGCCGCAAATCAAGGAAGGCAGCCGCAGCATAATTTTCACCGATTTTTATTTTACCACCTTTTGCAATTTTCGTATTTTTCGGATTCATTATTATTTAAATGAAGAAGCTGCTTTTAACCGTAACCGTGCTGGTGGCGTTGATGAGTGAGTTGGCTGCACAGGACCCGAACTTCTCCCAATTTTTCGCATCACCATTAACCTTAAATCCTGCACTAACCGGAAAGTTTGATGGCCTTTATCGAGTTGCCGGAAATTACCGCAACCAATGGCCAACCATAAACAATGCTTACACTACCGCTACGATCTCATTCGATATTGGCATTTTAAAAGACCGCATTCCTGAATTTGATCAGTTTGGCATTGGCATTATGGCCTTTACTGACAAGAGTGGTAACGGAGCATTGCAACATAACTATGCAGCCTTATCGGTTGCTTACCACAAAGCTCTCGATGATAACGGTTATCATCAATTAGGCGCCGGCTTCCAGGGAACTTACGTAAATAAACGGCTTGATGTAAGCAGCCTGAAATTTGGAGACATGCTGCGTGCCGATGGCTTTACGGGGATTACACAGGAGAATTTCAACGGCTACAAATTCAATCTCTCTTATTTTGATATGAATGC
>PSMD01000034.1:7998-26475 GCA_040289925.1 Chitinophagaceae bacterium
TGGCAGCACCAATGGCTACAATAATTTTTATCTCGGCGTTTCCATGTATCATCTCAATCGCTATAAAGAAGTGTTTAGCGATACAGGCCAATATTATTTGCCAGCCCGCACTACCATACAAGGTGGCGGAAAAATTCCTGTAGGGCAATATAATTTTCTTCACTTCAGTGCCAACCACAGCATGCAGGCAAAAGCACATAACACAATGCTGGGTGGTGCATTTGCAATGAATTTAAACGGTGATATGGATAATCCTACCAACGTGTATTTAGGTAGCTGGTATAGATTGAATGATGCCATCATTCCTTACCTGGGTTTGGAGTTTAACGGATTTCATATCGGCGCAACCTACGATGTAAACATTAGCGATTTGAAACCCGGATCAAACATGAGAGGCGGTGCAGAAATTTCTGTGATTTATATTAAGCAGCCGGTTGATCCAAACGTCAAAAAACTTAACTGTCCCAGGTTTTAAAATTTTTATTGTTAATAAGAGAAGATGTCCGCATACAGCCTGCGAACATTTTTATTTCCACGGCATAATAACCGGCAAAACAAACCAACAGAAAACAGAAATGAGCAGCACGGCAATGATGTTCATCACAAATCCTGCCTTCAGCATATGCCGCAGCTTAATTTCTCCACTGCCAAAAACAATGGCGTTTGGCGGAGTGCCCATTGGCAGCATGCCTGCAGAGCTTGCACCCAGCGTCATCGCAATTCCCAACACCAAAGGGTTCATCCCAACTGCATCTGCTAACGAAGAAACCACCGGGGCAAAAACAATTACCTGCGCCACATTGCTCATCACTTCACTAATAAATAAAGAAACGAAAGTAACAATGAGCAGAAGCACAAAACCGCTGAATACAAATTGCGACAGCCATTGGCCTAATTGATTTATCAGGCCAGCTTTTTCAAGCACTAAAGCCAGTGATAAGCCGCCGCCGAATAACAATAAAATTCCCCAGGCCATGTATTTTGTATCACCCCACTCAAGCACCTGTTCATTTTTTTCATTTCCGGCCGGACAAATAAAAAGTGTCACGGCACAAATCACTGCAATAATGGTATCATCCAGCTTAATAAAGCCCTGGCTTTTGTTAATCACTTCTCTGAAAATCCAAAGCAAAGCTGTACAGCTAAAAATGATGAGCACTCTTTTTTCTGCCTTGGATAAAGGCCCGAGTTGTTTTAGCTCTTCCTGAATTAATTGCTTTGCTGCATGGTCAGAAGTGATTTTACTGGGATAAAGAATTTTTACCAGCACAACGTACAGGCAGCCAAGCAGTAAAATAGCAAGTGGTGTGCAAACCAGCATCCAGTTTACAAAATCAACGGGCTGCTGATATTTTTTTTCTACATACCCAACAAAAGCAACGTTGGGTGGTGTGCCTATTATGGTTGCAATGCCGCCTATGTTTGATGCATAAGCAATGGAAAGCAGGATAGCGAGAGAAAGATGAGAAATGTTTCCATGCCCCTTGTGATTTTCTTTCATCACATGAATAACAGAAAGAGCAATGGGATACATCATCATCGTTGTGGCAGTATTGCTCAGCCACATGCTGAGTAAACCGGTTGCCAGTATAAAAATCCAAGCACAATGCGGTCGCCGCTTGTGCCCGTGATGCGAACGATGTTTAATGCAATTCGTTTATGCAAATTCTATTTTTCAATGGCAAGGCCCAGCATAAAGCCCCCCATAAATAAAAAAATAACCTGGTTGGCATAAGGGGCGGCGGAGGCTTCAAGTGTTGCAAGGTTGAGAAGTGGAAAAACAATTAATGGAACAAGAGCGACTACCGGCATGGGTAAGGCTTCCGTAACCCACCAGGTAATCATTAAAGCGGCAATAGCCAATGCTTTGTTTGCATTTGCATCAACAGAAAAAGGATTGAGGAAAAAAACGCAAAGAGAAATAAAAATGCCAGCCGCAAGAGAGATCCATTTTTTTGTGAAGCAGTCATTTATTTTGGGTTAAGCTAAATCGGAGATTTGATCCGAAGTCCAATTTCATTTAGGCTTTCCACTCACAAACGGGTTTCCTTTTACATAAAAGCGGTAATCCCACAAAGCATGTGCACCTGCATATTCTACTCCAATACGCGGAGAAATGCCAATTTTTTTTTTGCTGTATTTTTTTCCATCGTCCGTAATAAACAATTCTTTGCTCAATAAAGAAAGCCCGGTGTGTTTTGTTTCGATGCCTAATGCTTTTGAAACATTCCCTGGTCCGCGGGTAAGTGAATGATCCAATTTTTCTTTGCCCGTTCTTTTCAGCATTTCATCAACACCCTGCAGTGGTTCAACAGCCCGGATGAGTATTGCATGCGGTACATGCCTGTAATTGGTAACAACGTTAAATAAATGATGAATGCCATAACAGAGGTACACATAAGCATGTCCTCCTTCTCCATACATCACCTCGGTTCTTGCCGTTCTTCTGCCTCCCCTTGCATGAGAGGCATTGTCAATTTCTCCGGCATAGGCTTCAGTCTCCACAATTCTTCCGCTGGTAATAATGCCGCTCCAGTTGGTGACAATAATTTTACCAAGTAACTCTTTCGCAATCGTCAATACATTTTGCCGCTGGTAAAATGACAACTCAAGTTTCTTCATAATTCCACTTCAACCCTGCTGCAGGCAGGCCATTAATCATTGTTCTTTTTATATTTACCCAAATTTATGCCTTGCTGAAAGAAATTGTCATAGCTATCCAATCCTATTTTGAAGCGCATCGTTTTATTGTAAAGCACAAACTTTGGAAATGGATCATTGTTCCCGGAATTATTTATGCCATTCTTTTTGCATTCAGCATGTATTTCTTCAGCAAATCTGCCACGGCAGTTATTGAATATCTCACTGCCAAAACCGGCCTTGATAACTGGATCCAAAAATTTGAAAATAGCTGGCTGGGATTCTTATTCACTTTCGCTGGCATTATTCTCTGGCTGGTGCTGATGCTGTTCTATTTCTCACTGTTCAAATACATCTGGCTTATTGTTGGCTCTCCAGTTTTTTCTTATTTAAGTGAAAAAACAGAAGCGATTATTGAAGGAAAAGATTATCCTTTCAATTTTAAACAACTGGTAAAAGATTCCTGGCATGGCACCAAAGTAGCCTTCCGAAATATGTTCTGGCAAACCATTTATGTTATTGGATTGCTGCTATTGATATTAGTGCCCGTCATTGGCTGGATCAGTCCTCTGATTGCTTTGTTTGTTGAGTGTTACTACTATGGTTTTTCAATGATTTATTACAGTTGTGAAAGACATAAATTACCTCCTGCACAAAGCATACGCTACATCAGTCATCACCGTGGGTTGGCTATTGGTAACGGTTTGGTGTTTTACAGCCTGCATGCAGTATTATTTTTGGGCTGGGTGTTTGCACCGGCTTATGCTGTTGTTGCCGCTACGCTTAGTTTGTATAAAGTAAATCCCGAGTAAGTCTTCAGAGTTTCATAAGTTGCCTTTGAAACCTTTGGAATAGTTGAATTTTCCGAACCTAAAATTGCTAACAAATGCCTTCAAAAATTTATCTCATTCCCTCTTTGCTATCCGAAGATGCAGTTGAAACCATTCCTTCATCTGTAATAAAAGCTGTAAAGCAATGCCAGGTTTTTTTTGTAGAAGATGAAAGAACAGCGAGGCGTTTTTTGAAAAAGCTTTGGAAAGAAATAATGATTGATCATTACGAGTGGTTTGAAATTGGCAAAGCAGAAGAAAATTTACTTGTACAATTCAAACAAAAAATAAAAGAAGAAAAAATCATTGGCATCATCAGTGAAGCTGGCTGCCCGGGCATTGCTGATCCCGGGCAAAAATTAATTGCTGCCGCACAAAAGCTACAGGCACACATACAACCACTGGTTGGCCCCAGCAGCATTTTGCTGGCACTAATGGCCAGTGGCATGAATGGACAGCAGTTTCAGTTTGATGGCTATTTACCCATTAACAATGCAGCCCGAACAAAGAGGTTGAAAGAACTGGAGGCTGAATCGAAGAAAAAAAATTGCACACAAATTTTTATTGAAACACCTTACCGCAACAATCAATTGGTTGAAGCAATCATAAAAATTTGTCAGCCATCAACGCAGCTTTGCATTGCTGCAAGCCTTACTGCAGAAAATGAAATAGTAAAAACAAAAACGATAGCTGAATGGAAAGCAGCAAAGCCGGAATTGCACAAGCAGCCGGTAATATTTTTACTCTATGCCGGCAGCTAGTTCTTAACAAAAAAGTTGAACCACAACTTTAAATATTCTATACATTTGTGCCACCTGTTTAACAGGCAGGATTTTTGAATGATTAGAAGAGTGAACAACATTCTTACACATACAAAGCAAATTGCATTTCACCGGCCACTTACTACTGGTGTGTATTCTGTTTGCTTCGATTTATTCCGCTATTTGTCGCGACGTGGTTTCTGACAGGACGAGCACTTAACCATGGCCCCTGTCAGTGAAATTCTCCCGGATTTCTTTACTATCGGATTGGTTATCCACTACAATTAATAGCTTTTTAAAGTTGGGCAATCAAAATATCATTATCAGGGTTGCAACTCCCAGGGATAAAGTGCATGCAGAAATCATTACTGAAGAAATGGCCTCATCTGCAAAGGCACGTGGCACCGGCATTGCACGCCGCACGCCGGAATACATTTGCAGTAAAATTGATGAAGGCAAAGCGGTGATTGCTGTTACCAGTGATGGTGAGTGGGTGGGTTTTTGCTACATCGAAACCTGGAACCATGGAGAATACGTTGCCAATTCAGGGTTGATTGTTTCTCCAAAATTCCGAAAGCATGGAGTAGCCAAGTTCATCAAAAAAAGAATTTTTGAATTGTCGAGAGAAAAATATCCCGATGCAAAAATTTTTGGTTTAACAACCGGCCTGGCTGTAATGAAAATAAATTCTGAGTTAGGATACGAGCCTGTGACTTACTCGGAGCTGACACAGGATGAAGCTTTTTGGGCAGGCTGCAAAAGCTGTGTGAACTATGATATTTTGATGAGTAAGAACAGGCAAAACTGTTTGTGCACAGCCATGCTTTACGATCCAAAGGACCACTACGAGCCGCAGGAAACAGAAGAATTTTTCAAAAAGAAATCCAAAGTATTTGAGCGTTTGCAAAGAACTAAAGAATCAAAATTCTTACAGGCTTTTCGCAAAAAAGAAAATGACAATGGAAAGAACGGCTTTAAGCTCAAAGCATTGCTTCAACTATTTTTCAACTTTTAATTCTTCGAAAAATAATGAGTAAAAAAATTGTTTTGGGTTTCAGTGGTGGGCTCGATACTTCGTATTGCGTTAAATACTTAAGTGAGGAAAAAGGTTACGAAGTTCACAGCATCATCGTTAACACCGGCGGCTTCAGTACGAACGAGCTTACAGAAATTGAGAATCATGCCTACCGCCTGGGTGTAAAGACGCATACAACGATTGACGCGGTAAAGTTCTATTACGATCGTATCATCAAATACCTTGTTTTTGGAAATGTTTTAAAAAACAATACCTATCCCCTGAGCGTAAGTGCCGAACGGCTGGTACAGGCTTTACACATTGCTGAACATGCAAAAAAAATAAATGCGGATGCTCTTGCACATGGCAGCACCGGCGCCGGTAATGACCAGGTAAGGTTCGACATGATCTTTCACATCATGATTCCTTATGTTGAGATCATTACTCCTATCCGCGATTTAAAACTAAGCCGCGAAGAGGAAATAAATTATTTAAAGAGTAAAAGCGTTGAAATGAATTTTGAAAAAGCGCTGTATTCAATTAATAAAGGCTTATGGGGCACTAGTGTGGGTGGCAAAGAAACGCTGACATCAAATGGCATGTTGCCTGAAGAAGCCTGGCCAACGCCGGTTACTGAAACCGGAACAAAAAACCTGGAACTGGAATTTGAGAAAGGGGAATTGAAAGCGGTGAATGGAAAAAACTTTGATCATCCGGTTAAAGCCATTCAATTTTTACAAAACATAGCTGCACCGTTTGGGGTAGGAAGAGATATTCATGTAGGCGATACCATTATTGGTATTAAAGGAAGAGTTGGATTTGAAGCTGCTGCTCCGATTATCATCATTAAAGCACATCATGCCCTTGAAAAGCATGTGCTCACCAAATGGCAACTCAACTGGAAAGATCAACTGGCTTTGTTTTATGGCAATTGGCTGCACGAAGGACAAATTTTAGACCCGGTGATGAGAAACATAGAAGCTTTTTTTGAAAACAGCCAACAAACAGTAACGGGCAATGTATTTGTTCAACTAATGCCATATCGGTTTATCATCACAGGAATTGAATCGCCACACGACCTGATGAGCAGCAAATTTGGAAGCTATGGCGAAATGAATACAGGTTGGAGTGGAGAAGATGTAAGAGGCTTTTCAAAAATTTTCGGAAATCAAACAGCCATCTGGCATGCGGTGAACAAAGATAAATAATCAATAATTAATAATCACTAATTGTAAAAGTGGGACAAAAAATTAAAGTTGGAATTATAGGAGGTGCAGGTTATACGGGTGGTGAACTGATTCGACTGCTGGTTCACCATCCGGATGTATCTGTTTCTTTTATTCATAGTCGCAGCCACGCTGGTAAAAAAGTATCAGATGTGCACCAGGATTTACTGGGGGAAACGCAACTTGAATTTTCACCCGGCTTAACTGAAAGGGTTGATGTACTCTTTCTATGCATTGGGCATGGCGAATCCAGAAAATTTCTTGAAGCAAATAAAATAGATGGTGCTGTGAAGGTTATTGATCTTTCCAATGATTTCCGGCTGAACGAAAAATCAGAATTTCAAAACCGCAAATTCGTTTACGGATTACCCGAATTAAACCGTGACAAAATTCGCAATGCAAATAACATTGCTAACCCCGGTTGTTTTGCTACTGCCATACAGCTTGGTTTGTTGCCATTGGCAAAAGCCGGCTTGCTGAAAAATGTTTACATAACAGGAATAACCGGATCAACAGGAGCAGGACAAAGCCTTACAGAAACTTCACATTTCAGTTGGCGGGCAAACAATATCCAGGCTTATAAAACTTTAACGCATCAGCATCTGCATGAAATTCATCAGTCGCTGAATCAACTGCAGCCTGGTTTTCCACCAACTCCTACTGAAGAACAGGCTTTGAGCTTTGTGCCGTGGCGGGGAGATTTTACCCGCGGCATTTTCATCAGTTCACAAATTGATTGTGAAGAAAAGCTGGAAGACCTGGTTGCACTGTATGAAGATTTTTATACTGATCATCCCTTCACCCGTTTAAGCCAGCAGGCGATTTTTTTAAAGCAGGTTGTAAATACCAATAAATGTGTGATACAGCTGGAAAAAGTTGGAACAAAACTGGTGATACATTCTGCCACTGATAATTTATTAAAAGGAGCCAGCGGCCAGGCTGTGCAGAACATGAACCTTATGTTTGGACTGGATGAATGTGCTGGCCTCAAACTAATAGCGAATTATTTCTAACCAAAAAAACAAAAAATTTCATGACTTTGTTTGATGTGTACCCGATTAATGATATAACGATTGTAAAGGCAAAAGGCTCTTATTTGTGGGACGACAAAGGCGAACAATATCTTGATTTATACGGTGGCCATGCCGTCATCAGCATTGGGCACACACACCCGCATTGGGTGCAGCGCATTGAAGAACAGTTAAAGCAAATTGCATTTTATTCCAACTCCGTGAGAATACCATTGCAGCAACAACTGGCTGATAAGCTGGGCAAGGTTTCAGGCAAAGAAGATTACCAGTTGTTTTTGTGCAACTCTGGCGCCGAAGCCAATGAAAACGCATTGAAGCTGGCGTCGTTTCATAACGGCAGAAAAAAAATAATTGCTTTTACCAAATCATTTCACGGCAGAACATCGCTTGCTGTTGCAGCAACAGACAACAAAAATTATGTAGCCCCAGTTAACGAAACTGAGAACGTTGTGTTTTTACCCTTCAACGATGAAACGGCGCTGGAAGATTATTTTGAAAAACACGGAAAAGAAATTTCTTCAGTAATTGTTGAGGGCATACAGGGCGTGGGTGGAATTAATATTGCCGAAGACAGCTTTTTAAAAAAGATACGCAGCTTGTGCGACGAATACGGCACTGTTTACATAGCAGACGGTGTGCAGGATGGTTTTGGCAGAACAGGAAAATTCTTCAGTCATGATTATGCCGGCGTAAATGCAGACATATACACTATGGCAAAAGGAATGGGAAATGGTTTTCCTGTTGCTGGAATTATTATTGCGCCGCATATAAAACCCAAACAATTTATGCTGGGTACAACATTTGGTGGCAATCCACTTGCCTGTTCCGCAGCTCTTGCCGTGCTGGAAGTGATTGAAGAGGAAAAGCTGATGGGCAATACGGTGATGGTCGGAAAATTTTTGAGAGATGGGCTGGAAAATATTCCTGAATTAAGAAGGGTGAGAGGAAAAGGGTTGATGATTGGTTTTGACATAACCGACGAATTAAAAGACCTGCGGAAAAATTTACTGTTGAATCAAAAAATATTCACTGGCGAAGCAAAACCGAATACCATCAGGCTGCTGCCTTCACTGGCATTGAAGAAAAGAGATGCGGAAGATTTTATTGAAGCACTGAAAGAAGAAATTCAGTTGCTGAGGAGCGGACAGAATGTTGCAGTGTCACCGACGATAAATGTCAGGATGCCGACTGGCAACGTCGGCGAGTGACACAACCGAAGCTTAATAGAATTACAAAAGCTGATAACAAAAACTCAACCACCGAAATTGAAACAATTTATTTCTGTTAAAGATGTAACAAACATCAATGCACTTGTAGCAAAAGCATTGCAGTATAAAGCCGGGCCATTGAAAGATAAATTGCTGGGAACTGGTAAACGCATTGGGTTATTATTTTTAAACCCCAGTATGCGTACGCGGCTGAGTACTCAAATCGCTGCGCAGAATCTGGGTATGGAAGCCATTGTATTTAACGTGGCCAGTGAAGGCTGGGCGTTGGAGTTTGAAGAAGAAGCCATCATGAGCGGCAACACGGTTGAGCATGTAAAAGATGCAGCTCCCATTATGAGAAAATATTTTGATGTGCTGGCCATTCGTACATTTCCCTCTCTGAAGAACCGTGAAGATGATTACAGTGAACTTTTCATTAGCCAGTTTATTAAATATGCAGGTATTCCTGTTCTAAGCCTGGAAAGCGCAACGCTGCATCCGCTGCAATCATTAACCGATGTAATGACGATCACTGAACATCTAAATAAACAAGGACTCGCTCAGCAGAAACCCAAAATTGTTTTGACCTGGGCGCCGCATGTGAAACCTTTGCCGCAATGCGTGGCGAATAGTTTTGCGCAATGGATAAACGCATGGGGAGAAGCTGAGTTTGTAATTACTCAACCTGAAGATTACGAGTTGAAAGAAGAATTTACCCGCGGCGCAGCTATTACACATAACCAGGATGAAGCTTTGAAAGATGCGGATTTCATTTACGTAAAAAACTGGAGCACTTATAACGATTACGGAAAAATCTATTGCAACGATCCCCAGTGGATGCTGACCAATGAAAAATTAAAGCTGACGAATGACGCCAAAGTAATGCACTGTTTGCCTGTGCGCAGAAATGTTGAGCTGAGTGATGAAATTTTGGATGGATGCAATAGTTTAGTGACGGAACAGGCCGGTAACCGGGTATGGGCAGCCCAGGCTGTTTTGAGTGAAATATTGCAAGCGAAATGATGAATGGATAAACTACTGGTTATAAAAATTGGTGGAAATACTATTGATGATGAGAAAAAGCTTTCATCATTCCTGCAAAGCTTTGCAGCTATTGCTGAAAACAAGATACTCGTTCATGGCGGTGGTAAGCTGGCAACAAACCTGGCAAACCGCTTAGGCATTGAGCAAAAAATGGTGGAGGGAAGAAGGATTACCGACGAAGAAACGCTGAAGATTGTAACTATGGTTTATGCCGGTTACATCAGCAAGAACATCGTTGCTCAACTTCAAAGTTATGGTTGCAATGCAATGGGTTTAACCGGTGCAGATGGAAATTTAATTTCCGCACATAAAAGAAATTCTGTCAGTGAAATTGATTATGGCCTTGCAGGAGATATTGACAAAATAAACGCAGAAGTGCTGGAGAGATTATTCGATAATGATCTGATACCGGTACTATCACCGATTACCCATGATGGAAAAGGCCAACTGCTCAACACAAATGCAGATACAATTGCGCAGGAAATTGCAAAAGAATTGGCAAACAATTTTGATGTTGAGCTAATCTACTGTTTCGAAAAAGCCGGAGTTCTGCTGGATGTGAATGATGAAAACACAGTGATAAAAAAATTAACCCGGGAAGAGTATCAGGAATTAAAATCTCCTAAAACCTTGAATGCGGGAGGTAAAATTTTTTCAGGGATGATTCCGAAACTGGATAATGCGTTTACTGCTATTGATGCCGGTGTTAAGAAAGTTGTGATTGGAAAAGCTGAGCAACTGCTCGAAATAATTTCCGGTAAAGCCGGAACCACTATTGTAAATGAGTGATGAATTAAAAATATGGAAGGAAGATGCAATCAACTTGCTTAAACAGTTAATTGCTACTCCTTCATTCAGTAAAGAAGAAGAAAAAACCGCTTCACTGATCGAAAGCTTTCTTCTTCAGCATGGTGTGGAGGCAAAAAAGCATTTAAACAATGTGTGGGCGACAAATAAAAATTTTGATCCTGCAAAGCCAACAATACTTCTCAATTCTCACCATGATACTGTAAAACCAAATGCACAATACACAAGAGACCCATTTAAAGCTGACATTGAAAATGGAAAACTCTACGGTCTTGGTTCCAACGATGCTGGCGGTGCACTGGTTGCACTCATAGGCTGCTTTCTCTACTTCTACACAGAAAAAAATTTGAAATATAATTTTGTTTTAGCCGCTACAGCAGAAGAGGAAATATCAGGAAACAATGGGATTGAATGTTTGTTGCCATTATTACCCAATATTGACTCAGCCATTGTTGGCGAGCCAACCCAAATACAAATGGCTATTGCAGAAAGAGGGTTGATGGTGCTGGATTGCATTGCAAAAGGAAAAGCCGGCCATGCGGCAAGAAATGAAGGTGAGAATGCGATTGATAAAGCCGTGACCGATATCGAATGGTTTCAGCATTTTCAGTTTGAACAAAAATCTGAGCTGCTTGGTCCCGTTAAGATGACGGTAACGGTGATAGAAACCGAAAATAAAGCCCACAATATAGTTCCGGCAGAATGCCATTTTGTTGTTGACGTGAGGGTGAACGAGCTATATAGTTTTGAAGAAGTGCTAGCCATTATTCAACAAAATGTTCAGAGCGAAATAAAAGCAAGAAGCACAAGACTGAAATCGTCAATGATCCCTCTCGATCATCCTTTGGTGAAAGCAGGATTAGAACTTGGAAGAAATTATTATGGCTCGCCAACCTCTTCCGACAAAGCATTGATGCCGTTTCCGGCGTTGAAACTGGGACCGGGAGATTCGGCGAGAAGTCATACGGCAGATGAGTTTATTTTCGTTGAAGAGATTTATCATGGAATTGAATTGTACATTCAATTGCTGACTAAAGTTGTGATATGAAACTTTGGGAGAAAAGATCAAATTCCCCTTTAGGGGGTGGAAGCAAACAGGTTGAACAATTTACGGTTGGAAAAGATCGTGTGTTTGATCTGCTGCTTGCTCCTTATGATGTGCTGGGTTCAATAGCTCATGCAATAATGCTTGGCGAAGTGGGATTGCTTACAAAGGAAGAAACAGTCTCCCTCGTGAAAGAACTTCAGAATATTTATAAATCCATTGCCAATTCACAATTCACCATTGACAAAAACGTAGAGGACATTCATTCGCAAATTGAATTCCTCCTCACAAAAAATTTAGGCGATGTTGGTAAGAAGATACATACCGCCCGCAGCCGCAACGACCAGGTGCTGCTTGACATAAAATTGTTTTTGAGAAACGAGATAGAAGAACTGGTGAAAGCGGTTCTGCCATTTTTTGAGCTACTGCAAGCACAAAGCGAAAAATATAAAGATCACCTGTTGCCCGGTTACACCCATTTGCAGTTGGCAATGCCATCGTCTTTCGGTTTATGGTTTGGCGCCTATGCAGAAAGCCTGGTGGATGATATTGTAGCGTTGAAAGCAGCTTACGATATTGTCAACAAAAATTCATTGGGCTCGGCGGCCGGTTATGGATCGTCATTCCCCATAAACCGAAAACGCACAACAGCATTGCTGGGTTTTGAAGCAATGAACTACAATGTTGTTTATGCCCAAATGACGAGAGGAAAAACTGAAAGAGTTGTAGCATCAGCATTGGCGGGTATTGCAGAAACCCTTAGCCGGCTGGCAATGGACACCTGCCTGTATTTGAACCAGAATTTTGGGTTTATCAGTTTCCCGGCGGAGTTGACTACCGGCAGCAGCATCATGCCGCACAAAAAAAATCCCGATGTGTTTGAATTGATCCGATCGCATTGCAATCGCATCAAAGCATTGCCTAATGAGATTATGATGATGACAACAAATCTTCCTTCAGGTTATCACAGGGATCTTCAAATACTCAAGGAGAATCTTTTTCCGGCATTCTCCGCACTAAGAGATTGTATCGGGATGGCAGGGCTGATGCTTTCGAATGTTGAGATCAGAAAGGATATTTTGGACGATGACAAATACAAATACATCTTCAGCGTTGAAGAAGTAAACAAACTTGTAAATGGCGGAATGCCGTTCCGCGATGCGTACAAAAAAATCGGAACGGATATTGAAATCGGTGATTACACAACTTCAGGACAAGTGAAGCATTCGCATGAGGGTTCTATTGGAAACTTATGTACAGAAGAAATAAAAAAACAGATGCAACGACAACTTAATTCGTTTCCTTTTGAAAAAGTTCGGTCAGCCTTGAACCAGCTACTTCTTTAGTAATTCTTTTGCATACAACAACCCTGTGCTACTTCTATTATCTTATCACTATTCTATTGCATTCCATAATCCTTAGTTTACATTCCATATTTATCTACCAGGTAAATTAACGCAGCCATATTTACTGCACCTAAATGAAGTTCTCTTTTATTCAAGGCTTCAAACGCATCATTTCTTGCATGGTGATAATCAAAATAACGCTGGGAGTCAGGATTTAATCCTGCCACTACTGTTCCAAGTATTCTGTTTAATGGGCCAATATCGGCGCCGCCGCCTCCCTTGCTAAACTCACAAGCACCATAAGGCGCCAGTAGTTCTTTCCACTGCAATAGTTTCTGAAATTTTTCATCAGAAATAGTAAAGCCAAATCCTCGGGGCGTAAAACCGCCGGCATCACTTTCCAGAGCGAAGATGTGTTTTTCATTTTTTGCTTTTGCCTCTTCTGCATATTTATTGCCTCCGCGCAAACCATTTTCTTCATTGGCAAATAATACAAAACGAATTGTTCTTTTGGGTTTGTAATTAAGCGCCTTGAATGCCCGAAGTATTTCGATGGTTTGTACACAACCCGCGCCATCATCATGAGCACCTTCACAATTATCCCAGCTATCCAAATGTCCACCAACGGCAATGATCTCATTCGGAAATTCCGTACCTATCAACTCACCAATTACATTATGCCCGATTGTATCCGGCAAAAAATGGCCGTTGGTTTTTAAGCTAACAGTCACATTTTGCTTTTCCAGTTGTTCAGCCAACCAATCAGCATCTCTTAAACCAATTGCAACTGCCGGAATTTTTGGAAGACTGTCAGCATACCTTGTGGCGCCGGTATGCGGATTATTATCTGTGCTGTGGCTCATGCTGCGAACAATTACTGCCACCGCTCCATATTTTGCTGCGCGGCTTGGTCCCTGTCCCCTGTACTGTGACGCTTCACCGTAAGCCTGGAAGGTTCTTACATAAGTTGGATTGAATTTGTAATTATAGAAAACGATTTTCCCCTTCAGTTCATCTTTCTTCGCTTCCAACTCTTCAAACGAGTTAACGAGTACAACCTGTGCAGTCAGTTTCTTTTTGCCTGTGCCTATTGAATTTCCCAAAGCCACCACATCAAGCTTGCGGGAGCCGCTTTTAAATTTTGCCTCCGCTTTATCCTCACCGCCTCTTACCCAATGCGGTACCATGCACTCCTGCAGCCACCATTTATCTGCCCCACTGCCCTGCATCAAATTCAAGCCCCATTGCTCAGCCAGGTACATCTGCGGAGATCCGGCGAGCCTGCCGCCAATTTTTTTTGTGAGGTAATGCAAATTATCATAAGCCTTCCCGTTTGTCAGTATCTCATCGGCAATTTTCCTGATCATTATCGAATCTTCTTTTTGTGCAAATGCAGAAACTGAAATGATGGCGACTAAAAGGCTGGCAAAAATTTTTCTCATGAAATTCAATTTGGCTAAAAATAAAAATTGCTACTGTTTGTAGCAAAATAAAAAGACGAGTGCTTCAACTTTCATTTAAATACTAACTTTGCTAACCTAAAAAACAAATTTTAAACCTTTGATTATGCAAGAACTGATTGAAAAACTAAAAACCGAGGCTGGATTAACTGATGAACAGGCGAAAAAGACCATTGAAACGATTAAAAATTATGTGGTAGAAAAATTTCCCATGCTTGAAGGTGCCGTCAGCAATTTGTTCGGATCGTGATGCAATCGGGGGATAAAATGCATTCACCGCCAAAAAATCCCTCTTCATTCAATTCCATGAAATAAAAAAGCTATAGTTATTATGTTTGCTGGAAAGCCTAAATAAAAAACGTCTTTACAGATAGTTAATCACAAACTTCATTTTACAGGGCGACATTTTTTGTACTTGCCACTGGCAGCCTCAACGGGTGTTAATGCACGGCTGCAGGAAATCAAAAAACTAATTAGCAGGGCTAAAAAGAAAACGTAACGGGTTTTCATAAACGAAATTTTTTGTGCCTCGAAAATAAGCGGCAGCATCCGCATTTGCCATAGGAGTTTACGTGTAAAATGTTCTCAAAATTTTTAGTGATTACACGTAAGTGAAAAGGTGTAGGGCCATGCCACAAATACATAGTTAAGCCTGTTGTAGAACTGTTGTTCAAATTGTGGTAGCGTTAAACAAGGCTTATTCCTGAGCCAGTCATTCAATAATGAAATCTTCATCCCCAGTTTCTGGAAAAAACCAAAAAATTGTTCCGGCGTAGTGCCATAGTATTCAGAGCCGCCTTTACCAAATTCAAAAACGATTACCGGTTTACTTCTTTCAATTACATTTACTGCGCCTTCCAATACCCAACGTTCAGCTCCTTCCACATCAATTTTTATGAAATCAATTTTTACTTCCGCCGGAATAATATCATCGAGCCTGGCCACATTCACTTTAATTTCGTCTATCTCCTCTTTACGTTCATATTTTCTTTTTAAGAAACCACTGTACGCCGGATTGGAAACAACGTGTTGAAAAATGCAGGTGCCTGCCTGGTTGCTTAACGCCAGATTATAAATGTGGCAGAATGGGCTTTTAAATTTTATAATAAGCTCATTATATAATTGCGGCAATGGCTCAAAGGCAAAGTGGTGACCGATGTGAGCTGTTTTTAACATGTAAGCTAAAAATTCACCTTTGTGGCAACCCACATCTACACAATTACTATTGATGGCACAAACTTTTTTAATGACCGCCCTGGTCAATTTATCATATTGCTGGTTGCGTGTTATAGCAACCGGTAATTTCTTCAACCATGATTTCAACAGATCTCTCATCTAATGCAAAAATAAAATCCCGGCGCAAATGACCGGGATTGATTTTAATGAGTACTTTCTTTATCTGGTTTTTCTGTCCCTCTGTTTTTTAACTGCATCCCATGCTGTTTCCGCAATTCAAACATTTGTAGCAGGTGCCACTGCGCACAGTAATATGACCGCAAGTGTTGCAGGCCGGTGCGTCGCTCTGCATTGATTTGGCTGCTGCATTCACCGCATCCAGACTGTTTTCAGATTTTACAGAGGTTGTTCTTTGTGCCTTTGATGCAGATGTACCGTTACCTGATGAACCTACCACTCTTACACTGGATAATTGCGGAGTTTTATCATACTCCAGGCCGGAAGGCACATCATCCCAATCATCGGTACCGGTATTCAATATTTCCGGTTTATCTAATACATGCACCAAGTCTGTTCTTCCCAGGTATTCATAACCCAACACACGGAAAATAAAGTCAACAATAGAGGTGGTTGATTTAATGTTGGGATGTTCTACAAATCCTGCCGGATCGAAACGGGTGAAAGCAAACTTGTCAACAAACTCTTCCAGCGGCACGCCATATTGCAGACCAATAGAAACAGAAATAGCAAAGCAGTTGAGCATACTTCTCATCGTTGCTCCTTCTTTTGCCATATCAATGAATATCTCACCTAAAGTTCCATCAGCATATTCACCTGTGCGCAGAAAAATGGTTTGACCGTTGATCTTGGCTTTTTGTGTAAAGCCCCTGCGCTTTGCCGGTAACGATCTTCTTTCTACAATGCTGGCGAGTTTGCGCTTCAGTTTTGTATCAGGAGAAGCTTGTACTCTTTTTTGTACTTCCTCCAGCAGCTCTTCAATGGTCAGCTTGCTCATATCAACAATATTGGAGTCAAGTTGCTGGCTAGTGGTTGCTGACTGGTGTTCTTCTGCTTCAACTTCAGTTTTCTGCTTTTTATCCGATTTATTGCTGAGCGGTTGCGAAAGCTTGGAACCATCGCGGTAGAGTGCACAGGCTTTTAAACCGAGCTCCCAACTCAGCATATAAGCGTCGGCAATTTCTTCAACTGAAGCTTCATTAGGCAGGTTGATGGTTTTTGAAATAGCGCCACTGATAAAGGGCTGTGCAGCGGCCATCATGCGAATGTGGCCATGAGCATGAATATAGCGCTGGCCTTTTTTTCCGCATTTGTTGGCACAGTCAAAAACGGGCAGGTGTTCATCTTTTAAATGGGGAGCTCCTTCCAGCATCATAGTACCGCATACATAATCATTCGCAGCTTCAATTTCCTCTTCACTAAAGCCAAGAGCTTCCAGCAAGCTCCATTCAAAATCGTTGTATTGTTCCGGAGAAAATCCAAGACGTTGCAAACATTCCTCACCCAATGTGAAGCGATTAAATACAAATGCAATATCGAAAGCAGAGCTAACGGCCGCATCCAGCTTTTTGATCTCTTCGGCAATAAATCCTTTTTCACTTAAGCTTTGATGATTGATGAACGGCGCACCTGCAAAAGTTGCGGAACCCACTGCATATTTGATGATGGTTTCAATTTCTTTTTCCGAATAGCCCAGATTTTTTAAAGCAACAGGAACTGATTGGTTGATGATCTTAAAATAACCACCACCACTGAGCTTTTTAAATTTCACCAAAGCAAAATCAGGCTCAACGCCGGTAGTATCGCAATCCATCACCAGTCCAATCGTTCCTGTTGGAGCAATAACAGTTGCCTGTGCATTGCGGTAGCCGAATTTCTCTCCTAACTCAACAGCATCATCCCATGCTTTACAGGCAGCCTTTAACAGATAGTCAGGACAATATTGTGCTTTTATGCCCTGAGGTTTTATGCTTAGGCCTTCGTATTCATCTGCATCGTACGCAGCCAAACGATGATTGCGCATCACTCGCAGCATATTCTCTTTATTTTCCTGGTAACGGGGGAAGGCACCGAGAACTTCAGCCATCTCCGCAGAAGTTTTGTAGGCGATGCCCGTCATGATTGCGGTAATAGCTCCGGCAATAGCTCTTGCTTCTTCACTGTCGTAAGGAATACCGCTAACCATGAGCAATGTGCCGAGGTTTGCGTAGCCCAATCCCAATGTTCTGTATTCATAACTTAACTGAGCTACTTCTTTACTGGGGAACTGCGCCATTAAAACTGAAATCTCAAGTACAACCGTCCACAGGCGGCAGTTGTATTCATAACCTTCTACATCAAAAACATTTTTTTCTGCATCGTAAAACTTCATCAGGTTGGCTGATGCAAGATTGCAGGCGGTATTATCCAGAAACATATACTCGCTGCAGGGGTTGGAAGCCCTGATCTCTCCGCCGGCCGGGCAGGTATGCCATTCATTGATGGTGGTATTGTACTGCGTACCGGGGTCCGCACATCTCCATGCCGCATAAGATATCTGGTTCCATAGTTCCCTCGCAGGCACTTTTTTCATGACTCTTCCATCCATTCTCCCTTTCAGTTCCCAGTCTTCATTGTTTCTTAATTTTTCAAAGAAAGAATTAGGAATTCGTACCGAGTTATTGGAGTTTTGCCCGGATACAGTGCGGTATGCTTCACCTTCATAATCGCTGGAATAACCTGCGGCAATCAAGGCTCCCACTTTTTTCTCTTCTTCCACTTTCCAGTTTACGAACTCCACAATTTCGGGGTGATCCAGATCGAGACAAACCATTTTTGCTGCGCGGCGTGTGGTACCACCGCTTTTGATGGCGCCGGCAGCCCGGTCTCCG
>PSMD01000034.1:26487-30192 GCA_040289925.1 Chitinophagaceae bacterium
ATTTTCAAAAAGCTCATCAACCCACTCGATGTTCCGCCACCACTCAGCTTTTCTCCTTCGCCACGCAGGTTTGAGAAATTTGTTCCGACACCGGACCCGTATTTAAATATCCTTGCTTCCCGTACCCAGAGGTCCATGATGCCGCCATCATTCACCAGGTCATCGCTAACACTTAATATAAAGCAGGCATGTGGTTGGGGGCGTTCATAAGCTGAAGTAGATTTTTTCAATTCACCATCAGCAGGGTCAACATAATAATGCCCCTGCGGCTTTCCTTTAATGCCATAGCTTTCATACAAACCGGTATTAAACCACTGGGGACTGTTTGGCACACACATTTGATTGAGGATGGAATACACCAGCTCATCATAAAAAACCTGTGCATCTTTTTGAGATGCAAAATAGCCATAGCGTTCGCCCCACACCTTCCAGCAATTAGCCAGGCGATGAGCTACCTGTTTGGCGCTGGTTTCCCTGCCCAGGCTTCCATCAGGCTGTGGCACGCCGGCTTTTCTAAAATATTTTTGTGCAAGAATATCGGTAGCAATCTGGCTCCATTGTTTGGGCACTTCCACATTATTCATTTCAAACACCACCTCACCGCTGGGATTGCGAATCACACTGGTTCGATATTCATACTCGAACTGGTCATAAACACTCACATCATCTTTTGTATAGCGACGATGAAACCGCAGTCCCGCCCCGCGGGAAGTTTGTTTTTTATTTGCCATAATTGAAAAGAATTTAGTTGAGTTCTGGTAAAAGCTTCTCTGGCGAGAAGTGCTAACGAAAATATTTTTTGCAGATGAAAATTCCTACCTGTAACTATCCACAGTTGTGGAAAAATGACGTTGAAAAAATAGGAACATAAGCCCAGTCCTTGTTTCACGATTTATGCACAGCGGTTCTCAAAAATCAGCGAAAAAAAATTTGGAGGGGATGGAAAAATCAGTTACCAAATGAAGCCAGGAGTTGTGAGTCGGGAGTCAGCAGTGATGAGTCGGTAGTGAAGTAAATAAAGTTGAACATTGAATATTGATTGTTGATCATTGATTAATTGATTATGACATTTCCGAAAGACGATGAGACTCGAGACTCCCGACTCCCGACTAAAATTGCTCTTTGGCCTGTTCAGCCGGAGTTTCCGCACAGCCCGTATACTTCATTTCATTTACCGAAACAAAAATGGAATAGGGATAAACAAAATTGCTCATGCCATCACTGCATTCTTTTTTTCTTATTTCCAAGCGCAGCTTTTTATCACCGGTTGAAGTTTCGTAAACAATAGCTTTATTGAACAGTGTTTTTGGTTCTTTGTATGGAAAATCAACAGGCACGCCAACATCAGCCAGTAAAAAACTGATCTTTTTATTTTTTATCACTTCAATATGCCAGAAGGGTTCGTTACCACCGCCAGTATACACAGTATCGTTTGCGGGTTTAGAAACCACCGTGTCTTTGGCAGATGGATTATCCAGCTTGTCGGGCAGACAATCAGTAATAGTGCTGCTATCTGTTTTTTCAGTTTTTTTATTTTCGGAAGAATTATTACAGGATAAGCAAAGCATCACTGCAAAAAATAAAAATGTACGCATGGCCGGTTTTTTAAAACAATTTACACGAAAAATCATGGATAAAATTCCAGCACAGATAACACAGATTTTTGAATGATTACTCTTGCATCTGTGCCTCATCTGTGTAATCCGTGGTAAAATTCATTTTTTTAAAAAAGCCTTACAATCGCCAATGCGGAAAAGTTTTTGCATTTTTGTAGTATAACCTTGTAACCGAATGAATCCGGGCATTTATCAATCCATAGAAAGGAAAAAGCAACAGGGACACAAGTCATTCGCCGTATTGATAGACCCTGATAAAGTAAACACCGCTGTTCTTGATGAGCTTATTGAGCTTTCTGCCGAAGCAAAAGTTGATTATTTTTTGGTGGGTGGCAGCCTCGTTATCAGCAATCACCTGGATGAAGTGGTGAAACACATAAAGCAAAACTCTTCAATACCAGTTATTCTTTTTCCCGGCAGCCCCACACAGATAACAAAATACGCCGATGCACTTTTATATCTTTCACTGATCTCCGGCCGCAATGCTGAGTTATTGATAGGACAACATGTAGTATCTGCACCTGCCGTAAAACAAAGCGGACTGGAGTTAGTGCCCACTGGTTATATGGTTATAGATGGCGGTGCCCCTACAACGGTATCCTATATCAGCAATGCCTCACCCATACCTGCCGATAAAAATGAAATTGCCATGTGCACGGCCATGGCCGGTGAAATGCTGGGCATGAAACTGATTTACATGGATGCGGGCAGCGGCGCCAAAAAGCCCATCACTGAACCCATGATCGAAAAAGTGTCGCAAAGCATTTCTATTCCCCTCATCATTGGCGGTGGTATTATTGAACCCGAAAAAGCTTACCGCAACTGCAAAGCCGGCGCCGATGTAATTATTGTAGGTAATGCCATTGAAAAAAATGCCTCATTAATTAAGGAGATGAGTGCTGCCGTGCACAGTGTACCGGTGAAAGTATAAATCATACCTCAGACCGGCACCCGACCGACACTATATAATGCTCCCCAAAATTAAGACAGGTAGTTAAGATAGGATTTTTCATCTTCAATTACCTGTATTATGGAAAAAAGAAGTCGCAGAAAATTCGGTCCGGAGTTCAAAGCCAAAGTGGTTTTGGAAGCCTTCAAGGAGCGCAGCACTATTGAAGAGCTGGCCCGCAAGTATGAATTGCATCCCACGCAGATTAATCTGTGGAAAAAGGAGGCTGTAAACAACCTGTCGTCTGTATTCGGTAAAGGGTCAGATGAAGAAAAGGGTGATAAAGAAGAACAGATGGACAAACTGTACAGCCAGATTGGCCAGTTGAAAGTGGAAAATGATTTTTTAAAAAAAGATTGTACTGAAACCATTGGGCGCCCGCAGGCTGCTGGTGGATAAGCAACATAGTTCTTTGAGTATAGCAGGGCAATGCCGGTTGTTGAGCATTCACCGTAGTGGGTTGTATTATAACCCTTGCAGTGAAAGTGAGGAAAATTTAATCATCATGCGGTTGTTGGATGCGCAGTATTATAAAACGCCGTTTTATGGTGTAAGAAAGCTTACCGTATGGCTGCGTTCACTGGGTTATACCATCAACCGAAAAAGAGTAAAGCGATTGATGGAATTGATGGGCTGGCAAACCCTATACCGCAAGCCCTGGCTGAGTAAACCCAATAAGGAGCACAAGATTTATCCTTATTTACTCAAGGGGCTTGACATCAACCAGGCCAACCAGGTATGGGCAATGGATATAACCTATGTACCAATGAGAAGAGGCTTTATGTATCTGTGTGCGGTGATAGACCTGCATACCCGGTATGTAGTGAACTGGAGTGTAAGCAACTCTATGACGGCAGAGTGGTGCAGCCAGATGGTAGCTGAAGCTGTTGAGCAATACGGCCCGCCGGAGATTTTAAACACTGACCAGGGCAGCCAGTTTACCAGCGATGAGTTTATTACTCAAGTGAAAAACAAGGGAATACAACCCAGCATGGATGGCAAAGGCAGAGCGATTGACAACATCTTTATTGAACGGCTGTGGAAAACGGTGAAGTATGAACAAATATACCTGAAAGTACCCGATGATGGTGTACAGTTGTATGAAGGATTAAATGAGTATTTTAGCTTTTATAATAGTCA
>PSMD01000089.1:0-499 GCA_040289925.1 Chitinophagaceae bacterium
CAGAAGAAAACAATCCCGGAAAAATGTTCAATAAAATAGTGATGGGCCCTTGGTATCATGGGCAATGGGCAAGCAATGATGGTACACATATGGGCAATGTTCTGTTTGGCTCCAACACATCACAATGGTACCAGCAGAATATTGAAATTCCGTTCTTTAATTATTATTTGAAGGGAAAAAGTGATGCACCTAAAATTGCAGAAGCAAGTGTATTTCTCACAGGTGAAAATCAATGGCATCAATTTGAGCAATGGCCACCTGCAAATGCAAAAAATCAAAGCCTATACTTACAGGATAATGGCAAATTAGGCTGGAATCAATCGACTGGTAAAAATGGTTTTAGCGAATATATAAGTGATCCGAACAAACCAGTACCTTATACCGAAGATGTGCACTTTCAACGTACCCGTGAGTATATGACCGATGATCAACGCTTTGCCTCACGCAGACCTGATGTTTTAGTTTTTCAGACAGATACCTTATCAAGTGATATTACTGT
>PSMD01000089.1:595-2996 GCA_040289925.1 Chitinophagaceae bacterium
ACTTATCCTATGGGTGGTTATCAAATGTTGGTACATGGTGAAGTTTTCAGAGGAAAGTTTTGCAAAAGTTTTGAAAAGCCCACGCCATTTATTCCTAATAAAGTGGAAGTAGTCAATTTCAAAGTTGGCGATATGGCGCATACGTTTAAGAAAGGTCATCGCATAATGGTGCAGATTCAAAGCAGTTGGTTTCCTTTAGTAGATCGAAATCCACAAAAGTTTGAAAACATTTATGCGGCCGATCCACAAGACTTTCAAAAAGCAACAATAAAAATTTACCACAATACACAATATCCATCCAGCATTAATTTACCTTTATTGAAATAAGATGAAAAGATTTTTTGTTTTGGTTAGTTTGTTAGGACAAGTATGTTTGGCACAGAAAAAAACCGAAGTTTCTATTATTCCACAGCCGGTTAGTGTACAAGGGGGCAATGGCAATTTTACATTGACCGGTAAAACCTTTTTGATTGCCCGTGACAACTTAGATGCAAAGACCGCCAGTTTTTTCAATGATTATCTACAGCAGGTTTATGGATTTAAGTTACCAGTTGATAAAAAAGAACATAGTAATGCTATTTGTTTATCAACTAAAAAATTCATCAAGGCTCCTGATAAAGATGCTTATTCATTAACCGTAACAAAAAATGGAATTGTTATTCAGGGCGATACTTATACGGGGACATTTTACGGCATTCAAACATTGATTCAATTGTTGCCTGTCAATACTTCGAAAATTAAAATACAAAGTTCAAAGCTTTCCATCCCATTTGTTACTGTTCAGGATTATCCTCGCTTTAGTTATAGAGGAATGCATCTAGATGTATGTCGTCACTTCTTTCCTGTTTCGTTTATAAAAAAATACATCGATTACATCGCCTTGCATAAGATGAATTATTTCCACTGGCATTTAACAGATGATCAAGGCTGGAGAATTGAGATAAAAAAATATCCTCGCTTGACACTGGTAGGTGGCTGGCGTAATGGCACCATCATCGGACGTTACCCCGGAACAGGTAATGACAACTTGAAATACGGTGGTTTTTATACACAAGATGAAGTGAAAGAAGTGGTGCAATATGCAGCTGATCGTCATATTACCGTTATTCCGGAAATTGAAATGCCTGGTCATTCATCTGCCGCTATCGCAGCTTATCCTTGGTTAAGTTGTTTTCCTTCAGAACAAACAATTATTCCTTCGCATCCTTCTGAAGAAAGTAAAAGTTTGCAAGCACGAGGCGTGACCAAGTTGGTGCAGGAAACATGGGGCGTATTCAATGATATATTTTGTGCAGGCAAAGACTCAACCTTTGATTTTTTACAGAATGTGTTAGATGAAGTGTTGCCGCTCTTTCCATCAAAATATGTTCACGTAGGCGGCGACGAAGCGCCGAAAGTAAATTGGAAGCGTTGTCCAAATTGCCAGGCTAGAATAAAGCAATTGAATTTGAAAGATGAACATGAGTTGCAGAGCTATTTCATTCAACGCATGGAAAAATATGTGAATAGTAAAGGCAAAACATTGATTGGCTGGGATGAAATTTTAGAAGGTGGTTTAGCGCCAAATGCAGTGGTAATGAGTTGGCGTGGAGAGCAAGGCGGCATTGATGCTGCTTCACAAAATCATGATGTCATTATGACGCCGCAAAAGCCAGTGTACTTTGATCATTCGCAAACAAAAAATGAAGACTCACTCGTAATTGGTGGTTATAATCCTATCGAACAAGTCTATTCTTATGAACCAATACCTGCCAAACTTGATAGTACAAAAGCAAAATACATTCTAGGTGCACAAGCTAATTTGTGGACAGAATACATCGCCTATCCTTTCAAAGTGGAATACATGATTTTCCCACGTATGAGTGCACTGAGCGAAGTATTGTGGAGCGGGAAAGAAAAAAAGAGTTGGACTGATTTTGAAAAGCGTTTGCAAACTCAATTTAAGCGTTACGATTTATGGAAAACGAATTATAGTAAGGCGTATTTTGATTTAACCACAGAGATAAAGCCATCGAAAGATTTTAATGGAATTATGTTTTTGGTAAAATCAAAAGACAGCTTAAATAATGTTTTTATCAGCTATAAAACTGATGTGTTAACTCCGGATCTAAAAAATAAAATGTCAAGTGGAAAAGGAGCGATAAATTTACAAATAACACAAAGTGGCAATTATTTAATTTATCAATTGAAAAATGGTAAACCGTTTGGGCAAAGAGAGCAAAGTTTTTCCTTCAATAAAGCCACTGGTAAAAAAGTTTCCATCACTAAAACACCCAATGAAAAATATCCGGGACAAGGTGGTGCTTTTAGTTTAGTGAATGGTGTTTACTCTAACAAAGGTCTAAGTTATCCCGATTGGCTCGGTTGGATTGGCGATGATATGGAAGCAACGATCGACCTT
>PSMD01000089.1:3006-3965 GCA_040289925.1 Chitinophagaceae bacterium
GAGTACATACAATCGATCAAAATGGAAGTTGGGTTTACTTGCCGCAATATGTAGAAGTGCAGGTTTCCAATGACGGAACGAACTTTACTTCTATAAACAAGTCCAATCAATTTGTAAAAGACACTTTGACTATGGGTTGGATCACTGTTTCTACACCAAAGCAAAATGCCCGATATCTAAAAATCATTGCAAAAAACTACGGTTTGATTCCGCTGGACAAACCAGGTGGCGGCAATAAGGCTTGGTTTTTTGCGGACGAAATTCAAGTTTATTGATTGCGGTAAGTTGCGGTTATAAAGGACTAAAATTATTCGGTAGTTGCGGTTTTTGTTTTATTCAAAGCCATTGTCGCTGTATCTTTAGCGCATCCAAAAGCATAGTATGCCGCAACAAAAAGAGATTGAATTAATTGATTCGTTCGAACGTATACCAGTACATATCTTTCCCGATCTTAAAGAAGGTTCTGTTTACACAGCCAATCTTGTTGCTACATTAATAAAAGAAAAGCAAGCGCGAAAGGAAACATGTGTGTTAGGTCTTGCTACCGGCTCGACACCTAAAACTCTTTACGCTGAATTGGTTCGCTTGCACAAGCAAGAAGGATTAAGTTTTAAAAATGTAATCACATTTAATCTTGACGAATACTATCCTATTGACAACGATGCTATCCAGAGCTATAATACGTACATGCATCGGCATCTGTTCAATCATATTGATATTGATCCAAAAAATATTCATATTCCTAACGGAGAGTTAGCAAAAGAAGACATCAAAGCGCATTGCCTAGACTATGAACAAAAAATAGAAGCTGCAGGCGGCATTGACTTACAAATACTAGGTATTGGTAACAACGGGCATATTGGTTTTAACGAGCCGGGCTCAAGCATTCATTCCCACACACGCCTGATTAATTTAGAAAACTCTACTCGTCTAGCAAATGCACATGAGTTTGCTAATAT
>PSMD01000090.1:0-3916 GCA_040289925.1 Chitinophagaceae bacterium
ATCTAATTTATCATTAACACCACAATATACAAATCCGAAATTATCAGAAGGGGAGGCGTACTCAATTACCGTTGTGTAACAATCCTCTTCAACTCTTTCAAAACAGTTGCTACACAAAACCGTTTCATCTGGTAGTATAAGTTGGATAACAAAACAATCTCCAATATCAATTAAACCGGTAATGTTGGGTAATCCATGCTGCCAAAATAACGCTATATCTTTTGCGCCTGTTCTGAGTCTTTCAAACTTCAAATTTGGCGTATATTCTACAATAAATGATTCTGTATTTTCACAATCGTTTGCATGTTGCAACCTCACCTTAATAGCTTGTGTGTTATTGCACAAATAATTAGCCTCCTCTTCCGTTTCCGTTGTGGCTATAATCTGAAAACTAATATCACCTTCATCTGCAACTGGTAAACAACCAAAAGGGTAATGATTACACAAATGCGATTCTTGCAAATTGTTAAACTGTATAAAAGAATAGTGAGGGCTGATTATCGTTATCATTCTTTTTTGTTTCTGAGGTCGAATGTTGCTATACCATTAGTTGGCTTCAGCACAATCTTGTTTATGTACGCTTTTTTCCACTCACCATTTCCACATTCATAACTGATATAGCCATAAGGGTTAGCCTGCAACTGCTTAAACTGGGCAAGGCTCATCGGGTATTCAAAGTTAGAATTTTCTGCTTCAACCTTCGGCTTAGACTCAAAAGATTTAATGAGAGTAGTCTCCACCGTTACGTCTTCTGAAATACTTCTGTTTTCGATAGCGCAATCATCTCCAAAAAAACTCTTCATTTTATAGTTTCCCGTTCCAGCCGAAAAAGTAAATTCTGTATCGGGATTTGAAAGTTTTTTAAATGCAAGTCCAGCGAGCCATTTCCACCACCGCATCAGCATACGAACCGGCGATAAACGAACGTTAATTGCCGACAGCGGGTCGTAAACATCTGTTAACTGGTCAGCCCCTTTTTCAACACAAAGGCGAAGTGGCGCATTTGTGTTTCCGAGAAACTCCACTCCAGCCATTCGGTAATTTTCAACATGCAAATTACTCGGGATTGGATGAATTACGTCGGTTACAAGATAACCAAATAAGTTTGTGCCACGCAACAGAACCGTATACTCACCGTCGTTATTCATGGTGCCTGTAATCTTAATACGAGTTGGCGTGTTGTGGTGAAAATAAGCACCGAAGGCAGTATATTCAAAAAGAATTACGAGCGTATCGTTAGATTCTTTTTGTATTGCGCAAATCCCGTATACAATATGCTTTCTTGTTAAAGAAATGACGAAAGTTTCATTATCAAATTTCGTATCAGCTCCTCCCGATGTTGCAAAACTTTGTAACCTGTTAGTTTCAATTACATAACCCGAAGCTATAAACTTACTCATGATATCAAATGTGGACTTTGCATTCGCCACACGGCTTATGTATTCTCTCGTGCTATTAAACTCATCTAAACCATTAATTTTTTCAGCTTCCCACTTATCATATCCAACTCGAATTTTTCCCACAACATCTTGTGGAGAAATTCGATTTTCAACTTTATTTACTGCATCCAATCTTAAAATTTCAGTATCCTGATAAAAATAATCAAGGCTTTCTATTCTTAAATACTCCTGTCCATTATTTTTTTCATAACCGAACCCTATACAATCAATAGGGGCTAACCCTTCAAATAATTCTTTCATGCTCATAAAGAATTTCGCATCGGGAGCTTTTCGTAAATACAAACCCGATGTTAATGCTTTTAATGCGCCGCAACCATCCGCAACATAGCCTTTGTTATTAATTTCAGGTCTGCCGTAAAAATTGCTTTTTACAGTTAGACAACCGTTAGTAATTACATCTGCTAAACGGTCAAATGTTTCTTCAGGATAAAATATCTTATGATTGGAAGGTGGGCATTTAGAATTACCGTATATCTTAATATAGGTTTCCTTTTCAAATCTAACATCCATGCTCTCCAAACCAAATATACCGTTGCCATTATTGCTATTTACAATTAACATCACCCAATACCCATCTTTTGGTATAGGCATGTTGGTTAATACTTTTGTAACATCAAATTCTATTGTTTTTGAACTTCTACCGCTTACCCAATAATCCCCTATCATTTTTTCATCAACAATATTGTAATCTCTAAATTCATTTTTCCACACTTGCACGCTTAATCTGTACTTTACACTAACTCTTCCTAAATTGTGTATTGTTATTTTCCCATTCATTCGATAATCAATCGTAAGGGTATTAAAACAATCGGTTGTGTCTTCCCACAATAACTGAGGCGATATAACTAAATTGTATTCTTCAAAAGAATTTCGGCTATCCTGGCGTGCCCATTGTTGCGTCGCTATCAGCTCTGCTGTTTTTATTGCATTATAAATTTCTTTTCCATAGTTCGGGCGAAAACGAAAATAACGATTATACATTTGCCAAAAGGCTAAATGATACTCACTATAAAGATTAATAGTGTCGCCTTCATCAGCAACACTACCTTCAATCGATTTAAGAATTCCACGTGGAAGCAAGGTAATTTCTTCTGTTAATGTGGGGATGACCCTTGCTGGGGAATGGTCAAATCGTTCAATTGTTTCAATATCTACTTTCTTATCAAAATTTGCATTCAATAAAGCCATGCAGCCGGCCTGTTCAAAACTAATGGAGACAACGCACTGTTCACCGCACATTTCCTTATACGTTCCAAAATCCAATTGGAAGGTATCATCAAATTCAATTACGTTATCACATACATAAGCAATGTATATCTTAACATCAGCTCCAATTCCAAATTTCTCATATTTAGCTTTTATAAACTCAGCAGCCTTTCCGTTCAATTTTAAGTCGCTATCAGAAAAAGAAACTGAAATGCCGTGATATTTACTGTCACGCACAATCTGTAAACCAACATCTGACCATCCGTCGGGCTCGCTTAGATGAATGTTATCAGTTTCGGGATTTAATATAAATATCCAATTCCTGTTTTTACTCATCAAATCTGTATCGTTTGTTTCTGTAAATAGTTTTTAGCCTTTCTTGTTCTGTATATTTTGTAAATCCTTTTTCATCAAGAGTTATTGTTAATCGTGGGTATTTTGAAATTTCACTACCAATTCCTTTTGCGAGTTTATCATAATCAATTTCTACTGAGGCGTTAGTTCCGAATTTAGAAAATTCAGCATTGGCAGTTGGCGTGCGCTGGTTAAAAATTGCCGCCGTTTCCGTTGGATTATAAATCCGCTCACCGCCTTTCATCCAAACTATTTTTTCATGACCTGCAATTTCATAACTTCCATCATTTCGCTTAATAATCTCAGCTCCCGTTTCACCCACAACGGCAAAACCTTTTGGTGCCGACTTTGTGCCC
This sequence comes from Chitinophagaceae bacterium, assembly GCA_040289925.1. GTDB lineage: Bacteria > Bacteroidota > Bacteroidia > Chitinophagales > Chitinophagaceae > VBAU01. The sequence continues at coordinate 3,377 of PSMD01000090.1, forward strand.
TTACCAAATTTGGGTATTGGCTTAGCTATAATTGCCGCTATTTGTGCCGAACTTATCGCAATTACTGTTGCAACTTTGAATGGGTCGGGCAGCGCTTCCACAACGGCTCTTGCACCGGCAATTAACGCCTGAAAAATAGCCATTGCTTTTTCACGTTTCGCTTGCCTTGTTTTAATAGCCTTTTCTTCAATCTCCAATCTCTTTTGCCTTTCTTTATAGGCTTTTTCTGTAATTGCGCCTGCTTCTTTTTCCTGGTCTAATGCCTTTTTCCTCTGTTCAATAGCTTGTAGTTGCGCCTCATTAATTCCATTCATGATACCTTCAATTGAACTTGTTATAGTGCTTACAAATTGCAAAATCGCATTAATTTCCTCTTTAAGCAAATCGCCATTTTCTTTTGTGCCTTGTTTTGTTATTTCTTTTCTCTTTTCTGTTGCATTGGTCGTAATTTTTGTTTTTTGGCTCTCGTATTCTTCAAATTTCTTCTTAGCCTCTTCTTGCGAAATTTCGCCTGCTTGTAGTGCCCTTTCCGTTTCCGCC
>PSMD01000091.1:0-3859 GCA_040289925.1 Chitinophagaceae bacterium
TGATTAATTTAGAAAACTCTACTCGTCTAGCAAATGCACATGAGTTTGCTAATATTTCTGAAGTACCTCGTCTTGCTCTTACAATGGGAATAGGCACTATTTTAAAGGCAAGAAAAATTGTATTGCTTGCATGGGGCGCCGTGAAAGCCCCTGTTGTGCAACAAGCGGTAGAAGGTGCAGTAACTGAAAGTGTTCCGGCTAGTTTATTGCAGCAACATTCCGATTGCGAATTTGTGTTAGATCAAGATGCTGCTTCTGAATTGACCCGTTTTAAATCGCCGTGGTTGACCGGTGATATTGAATGGACGCCAAAGACCATCAAGAAAGCGGTGGTGAACATGGCGTTGAAACAAAACAAACCTGTGTTATCGTTGACCAATGCAGATTATAACGAATTTGGTTTGGGTGATTTATTAGTAGAAAAAGGCGATGCTTATGAAATCAACCTGCAAGTTTATTACTTGCTTCGTGATTCGATAACGGGTTGGCCTGGTGGTAAGCCAAATGTGCACCTACCTGAGCATCCAGAACGTTTGGAGCCTTGCCCGAAAAGAGTCATTATTTTTTCTCCGCATCCTGATGATGATATTATTAGCATGGGTGGTACTTTTCAACGTCTGCATGATCAGGGGCACGAGGTGCATGTGGCTTATCAAACTTCGGGAAACATTGCCGTGACTGATGAGTTCGTTACTCGCTTTTTAGATTTTGTTGTTGGCTTCGAAGAAATCGCAGGTATCAATAAAGATCGTTCTGAAAATATCTTGGAAGAAGTGCGCAGCTACCTTTCGCATAAAAAGAAAAATGAAGTTGATACCCCTTTAATTCGCTCTATTAAGGGTTTGATCAGGAGATGCGAAGCAAGAGCCACTTGCCGATATGTAGGCATCAAAGAAGAAAATATTCATTTCCTTAATCTGCCATTTTACGAAACGGGTACTATTGAAAAGGCGCCAATGGGCGAAGCAGACGTTGCAATTACAATGAAGCTTTTAGAAGAAGTAAAGCCACATCAATTATTTTGTGCTGGTGACCTTGCTGATCCACATGGCACACATAAAGTTTGCCTGGATGTTGTATTTGAGTCACTAAAAAGATTGAAGCAACAAGCTCCGGGTTGGATCAATGATTGCTGGCTTTGGTTGTATAAAGGTGCTTGGCAGGAATGGAATATTGAGGATATTGAAATGGCTGTGCCGATGAGCCCGGATCAGGTATTGAAAAAAAGGTATGGTATTTTTATTCACCAATCGCAAAAAGATATGGTGCCTTTTCAGGGTAGCGATACAAGAGAGTTCTGGCAAAGAGCAGAAGAACGAAATGCTCATACGGCCGATTTGTACGCCCGGTTAGGCTTAACACATTATGCAGCAATGGAGGCTTTTGTACGATGGCATTATTAAAGAATGAAAGACTTATAGAGGATAGATGGAACATAGCCTGGAAAAATAAGGCTTATAGAATAAGAATAATCGTTGGAATTTTTTTAATGATTGCTGTGTTAGCGGCCCTCCCTCATTTTTTCCAGCATATTGAAAAACGGGATGGTTTTGTGCTAAACGATTTTGTGCTTGACCATTTAGGGCCTGCCGATATTTCGATACCGCTTTTCGTCATTCTTTGGTTTATGGCGCTTTTGTTTGCTGTCCGGTGTTTTAAAAGCCCTGCCATATTTACCATTTTCTTATACAGCTATTTCATTGTTACCATAAGCAGACTTCTCACCATTTCCTTAGTACCACTAAATCCGCCACATGGTTTAATTCCGTTGATAGATCCTATCAGCAATCAATTTTATGGTAAGAGTTTTATAACCAAAGACTTATTTTATTCGGGCCATACATCCTCCGCATACCTTATGTTTTTATGCTTTCGTCGAAAAATTGACAAATTCGTCGGCATTTTTTGTACTATTGCAGTTGGTTTTTTGGTTTTAATGCAACACGTTCATTACACCATTGATGTGCTTGCTGCCCCGGTTGCTACCAGTTTGTGTTATTGGATCGGAAAGAAGCTTGCAACTGTTGGTATTTCCAAGAACCATCATTGACAATTTTTATAACTATTTCATCGTTTAGATGGGCTATTTGCAAACCAAATAATTCATAACGAAGATTAAAGACATAGGCTATGAATAAACTGCAGACCCCGGTTTTTACACTCGATACCAAACTAACAAAAGAGCAATTAGATTTCTTCGATAAGTACGGATTGATCGTTTTCCGCAATTTCATAAATAGAGATACTGTTAATCTTTTCCTTAAAGAAACGCAACGCATAGAAAAAGAGTGGTTGGATCAAGGTGTTGAAAAAGTGAATGGAATTCCTCTAAAATTTGGTAAAGATGAGCATGGAAACAAAATGATCCAACGGCTCTGCTTTACTTCTTTGCACAGTGCTGTTTTGCATGAATTTTTACAAGACCCTCGCCTTCAGGCTTTATTAGATTTAGTAAGACCTTACGAAGGACGTATCGGCGAGAATGAAAAAGATGGCCTTGTTTTAAATAATTACGTTCGTACACCAAACAGTGCCTTTTCACAAATGGGCTGGCATACCGATAGCCCTCGCGATCTTTTCCTTGGACAGCGCATCATGCCTATGTTGAACGTAGGTATTCACCTAGATGATTGCCCTTTTGAAAATGGTGGCTTGCGTGTACTTCCTGGTACACATAAGCAAGGTGTGTTGAAATTATTGTTCAAGAAAAAATACTTCGTAGATCATAATCCCGATCCAAAAGAAGTTGGCTTAGATATCAATGCGGGTGATTTAACGGTTCATGATGGTCGCTTATGGCACCGTGTTCAGCAATCGCCACATTTTGGTGAGAAAAGCCGTCGTCGTGTGTTTTATGTTCCTATTGTTACCGGAAAATATATTCCAAAAGACGAGAACAGCAAAACACCATTGTACCACCGCTTTGCTTCAAAAGTTCAGAATTAATTTCAACTTTGGTTCATGTCTTTAGCATTAATAACAGGCGCTAGTAAAGGCATTGGGAAAGCTATTGCCTTTCAGTTAGCAGCAAAAGGCAATAATCTTTTATTGGTAGCTCGTAATGAGCAGCTATTGCAGTCAGTAGCTGAGGAAATAAAAAAAGTTTACCCTATTGCCGTTGATTATTTTGCTATTGACCTTTCCCAACAAGGAGCAGCAAAAAAAATTTTTGATTGGTGCCAACAAAAAAGATACACGGTATCTATTCTGGTAAACAATGCCGGATATGGTTTGAGTGGCAAGTTTGAAACCTATTCACTTACTGATCACTTACAAATGATGCAAGTGAATATGAATGCTGTGGTGGAATTAACGCATTTATTTTTGCCGCAACTCAAAAGACAGCCACAAGCTTATATTTTAAACATTGCCTCTTCTGCTGCCTATCAAGCTGTTCCTTACCTGAGCATTTATGCAGCCTCCAAAGCCTTTGTGTTGCAATTTTCAAGAGGGTTAAATTATGAGTTAAAAAATACGCCTGTTTCAGTTACATGTATTAGCCCCGGTTCTACAGATACAGATTTTGCGTCAAGAGCTAATGTTGGTGATAAAGGATTGAAAGCCGCAAAAAAGGTAAATATGACCCCAGAAGAAGTGGCGTCTATTGCCGTGAATGCAATGTATACAAAGAAAAGTGAAGTGATAACGGGTTTGATCAATAAACTAGGTGCATTCTTCGTTTGGTTACTTCCTAAACGCTTGGTAGAAAATACAGCTGCAAAAATTTACGAATAAACATTTTTTGAGAAGAGCGAAAAGATTTTTCTATTATACTTGCAACCCCAAACAATGGCTGCGTAGCTCAACTGAATAGAGCATCTGACTACGGATCAGAAGGTTTCAGGTTTGAATCCTGACG
>PSMD01000092.1:0-3725 GCA_040289925.1 Chitinophagaceae bacterium
GGGCGCCGCACGCGACGCACGGGCGGAGGGCGAACCCGCCCCAGCCGGCAAGCCAGAAGGCGACAAGCCGGACGGCGCGCCGGCCGAAACGAAGACGCCTGAGGCTCTCGCCGAAGAGCGCCGCATGCGCATCGAGCAGCGCAAGCGAGAGCTCGCCGAGGAAGAGCGCGCCAGGGTGGCCGCTGCTCAGGCGCGCAAGGCGTGGAGGCAACAGCCGCAGACGCCGCCCGAGCAGCCCCCGAAGCAGGGCGTCACGATTACCGACGCCGCATCGTTCTTCGAGGCTGCGGAGAAGCTTCAGATCCCGCCGCAAGATCTAGCCGCGTGGCTCATGCAGCAACAGGACCCTGCAAAAGCCGCGGAGTTTGCCGCGAAGAAGACGCTCACGCCTATCGAGCAGAAACTTGCGGAGCTCGAGGCGAAGCAGCGCGCGTGGGAGGACTACCAACGCCAGCTCGTTGAGCAGGCGCAGGTATCTCAAATCGTCGAGCAGAACCACCGGGCGCTTGCAAACCTGCTCGAAAGCCAGAAGGCCGAGGCGCCGCTGTCCGCTGCATTCATGGCCAACAGCCCCGCGGAATACCGGCGCGCCGTAGAGAGCATTTGCGACGGACTCCCGCCAGGATTTACGGCGCAAGACGTGATTGACCAGCTCGAGGAAAACCTCTCGAGTCTGGCGAAGGCCCTCCAGATCCAAGCGGCCAGTACACCCAGCACCGCGAAGCCCTCCCCCAAATATGCCGCAGCAAAGGCAAACGTTGGCAACCGATTGGCTTCTGAGCGAGCAACGACCGTCAATGACGACGGCGAAGACGAGGGTGACCTCGAAGAGCGCGCACGGAAGCTAAAGGCTCGCCTCGCTGCCGGGTAGGTCCGAGCGCGTGCGGTGAGCCGGAAAGGAACCCGCCATGGGCGTTCCGGCACGTTCGAGTGATTACAACCTTCTGCGCACTCTTTGGCCGCAGAAGAGCATTTACGAGATCCTGTTCAACATCTCGCCGACCATCGGCGTGATCCGCAAAGACACGACGTTTTACGAGAAGCAGCGTCAGATTGGCGCCGGCTACTCCGCTCCGCAGGGTCTCGGGTACAAGTTCCCCGATGCTAAGGCGGCGAAGAGCGCCTCGCAGTCGGTCGAGTTCTCGATCACGCAAAAGAGCCTCTACGGTACCTTCTCGCTCGAGGGCCTGCTCATGCGCAGGGCCGAGAGCGACAAGGCGATCATCGTCGATCCGCTCAAGCGTGAGTCGAAGAACCTGATCTACACGTGGATGCGCGAGCTGTCTCGCACCATTCACGGCAACGGCGGAGGCTCTCTCGGGCGCATCGCCGCGGTGACGGGGGCCGAGGTGACGCTTACCAGCTTCGGCGACACGCGCGCGTTCGAAAAGAACATCGCGCTTGAAGCTTCGGCAACGGACGGCACCTCTGGAACCGTGAAGGCTGGATTCGTCACCATCGACCGCGTTCAGCGCGATCGTAAGGTGCCGAAGCTCATCGCAACCGCAAACTGGGCAGCAGGCATCCCTACGGTCGCTGCAAACGACTTCCTCTTCCGCCGCGGCGGATTCGGGCAGGCGATCTCCGGGTTTGATGCATGGAACCCGCTCTGGTCCACTACGCAGCTCCCTGGCGCGTTCAAGGGGGCAGATCGCAACCTTGACCCTGAGCGCCTCGCGGGCATTTGCCTTGATGCGCGCACGCTCTCTCCGCGACTCGCTGCGCTTCGCGCTGCGCGTCTCGTGCACGAGGCCGGCGGCAAGCCTGATACGTACATTCTCTCGACCGAGGATTACGAAAACCTCGCGAACGAACTGCAGTCGGCTGGCTTGCTCCGCTACTCCGCCGTTCCGGCGACGGGTATCGGGAAGTACCAGTTCGGCATCAAGTACGACGCGATCCAGATCATGGGGCCTGCTGGTCCGATTGACTGTCTCGCAGATCCGGACGCGCCCGTTGGCATCGGTCGCATGCTCCAGCGTGATACTTGGGTGCTTGCCTCGATGGGCGAGCTTGTCCACTGGATCAACGGCGCGAACCCGAACGGCATGGGCATGCTGGAAAACGACCAGGACGAGGTTGAGTTCCGCATGGTCGGCGACCTGGACATGTACTGCGAGGCGCCCGGCTGGAATTGCCGTGTGCAGCTCGCGTAAGGAGCGGTTGCGATGCCTACTCCGCTTCTCAGTGGCCAGGAAGTGTCGAACTTCATCGGCGTGCAGAAGCTGCACGTGCTCGTGACGTTCGGCAACACGTCTGTCGCTAAGGTACAGACTCGCTCAGTTCAGAGCTTCACGAGGACTGCGCCGGGAACGTACACGGTGACGCTTCAGCGCGCCTACCGCACGCTTGTCGGTATTCGTGGCAGTTGGGTGCGCCCTTCCGGGGCTACCTTGCAGGCCGACGTGACCGCCGACAACGTGGCTGTTGACGGGACGCTCGTTCTCACTACGCGCGTTTCGTCTGGCGCAGCAACGGATCCGAGTAACGGCGATAAGCTGATGCTCGAGATCTTGGTTAGCTGCGAACCCTTCAACGACACTCAGGTGTTCCCGTGAAGGGGCTCGCTGCCATGAAACTCGCGCTCGACGCGGTGACACTCAAGGCCAAGCCTGATACCGAGTCGGCGAAAAAGAAGGCGCTTCGCAGCGTCATCGAGGCAATCCAAGACGAAGACGTCGAGGGAGCCGCGAAGGCGCTCGAGCTCGCCATCGAGGCGTGCATGGCGGATGATCAGGAGGGTGAGGAGGTCGAGTAGTGGCGCTCAATCGCTCGATCGACCAAATGATCGACGCCATTCGGCGTACGGCGAACGTCCAGGGGACGACTGCTTTGCAGCGTCATCCGACGTCCGACCTGCTCGACTACGCGAACCGTGGGATCGCTGCTCTCGACCGCTTGCTAAAGCTCGCGGACACAGGGCAGCGATTCCTATCCGCGACGAGCATCATGACAGCGTCCGGGGTGGAGCTTTATCCGCTCCCATCGGACTTCATGATGCTCGTTTCGCTCTCTGGCGAGTTCGGCGGCCGAATGCGCTGGCTCACGTCGTACGAGCACAACGAACGCCCCGCGCTCGTTGACACGAACACCGGCTGGAAGGGCGAGCCGCTTTACTATCGTCTTCGGCAAGAGAACATCTCGCTTTTGCCGACTCCGGCTGGGGTGTACACGCTCACGCTTTGGTATGCGCCGGCGCCGAGCACGCTTACGTCTGGGCAGAACTACGACACCATTGCGCGACTTGACGATTACATCGTCAACTACGCGGCGCGCCTCATCGCGAAGAAGGACGCAAACTGGGAGCTTTACGATCGACTCGGCGCGGAGCTCGTGGAAATGCGTTCGGAGATTGAAGCGATTGCGCGAAACCGTGACCTGAACAGCCCTGGTCGCATCATCGACGTGACCGCGCGAGATCGCTTCGGGCGGATGCGGAGGTATACGCGGAGGTTTACGCGGTGAGCACGATTGTCGGTAGGGACGGCAAGATCCGGCAGCTCGACCGCCGTGCGGAGCCAAGCGAGCTCGTGACTAGAGAGCAGGTCATGGATCCTGCTCGGCTCGTGCGCATCGTCATGGACATTCTCCGCGATGTAGCTCGCTTCAAGCGACGGTGGCATCCGAGGCGCATCGATTTCGAGGATGTCGTTGTGGACTCGACTGGGAGACCATTTCGACTTCCGCACGGCTTTGGCGGGCGTGTTCGATGGTGGGTTGTTGAC
>PSMD01000093.1:0-251 GCA_040289925.1 Chitinophagaceae bacterium
AGGGAGCAGGATTCTTAAAGCCCAAGCGATTGAGACAGGGCTTAGTTTCGAGACATTAACCGCGAAGGCTGAAAACTTCGGAAAGATTACAGCATTAAGCACTGGGCAGGCACGGGAGGTATTTGGGCAATTAGCCAATTTCGCACGAGCGGCCGGGCAAACAGATAAGTTAGATAAATTCACTCAAGCCTTTTCTGATCTTGCGGCGGCGAGGGGTCTGCAACCTGAGATTCTTGGAGATATAGCACGCC
>PSMD01000093.1:291-3681 GCA_040289925.1 Chitinophagaceae bacterium
TGGATGAGGCAACGGACAAGTTACTAAATGCAAATCCCAGCGCATTTTTCGAGAGTTACGCCAAATCTATTGGTAAAACGGCAAGCACGTTAACAGATGCAGAGAAGCGCGCGGCGCTGTTTTTTGCTGTTATCGAACGGGGAAATTTATTCCTTGGGCAATCCCAATTGAAGTTTGACGAAGTAGGAGGTGCGACGCTTCGATTTAATAAGGCCGTTGAGGATGCAAAGACAAGCCTGGGTGAATTGCTAGTACAGGCTGGGGATTTTGCGGTTGAATTTACGACGGCGTTTGGGAGGGGAGTGAAGTCATTTGCGCCAGAAGCAGAGACGGGCGCGAAGGTTGTAGAATCTCTGTTATTTGGACAAAGTGAGAAGCTTCTTGCGGCGATACAAGAATATCGAGGCAAACGATTACAAGCACGCCAAGAACTCGACGCGCTCTTATCCGAACCTTTTACCGAAGCCGCAAAAAATGACGAATTAAGAAGAAAGGCAGAGGAAGAGTTTCAGCGATCACTAGAGGAGCTTAAGAAGCAACTCGAAACGTATCAGAAAGCAAAACTCGGTATACTCACCGGCACACTTGATGGCGCTGAAGCACGTGCCATAAGGTCACTGAGTGACAAATTATTATCTCTCGAGGGCATAAAGGACGCGGCAAGTGTATTGCAACGCAAGAGAGATATTCAAAATGCCATTGAGGACGTTAAGCGAACAGCGAGCAGACAAGTAGACGAACTGCTCGCAGAAATACACAAAAAAACAGAGTTTGGAACGCGCGGCGACTTGGCACAATTGCGCTTTAAGGTTGATGAACTCGAGCGCGCAGGAATCAGTACAGATGATTATAATAAGCTAGCGCAAGAGTTGCGTAAATCTGTGCTTGGGTCTTTCGAGAAAGATATCGGAAAGGCGGGGCAGAATGTCGAGAAATTAAAGAAAGTATTAGAGGATTTGGAAACCTACCGCGAATTGCGTCCTGAAGATAGGACAGAATTGATTGAAAAAGTTACGAAAACCATTGCGGACAGCGTAAGACAGGCCACCGCCAGAGTCGATGAGATGCGCAAAAGCGCGCGATCACTTTTTGACGAAATGCGCGATAGGCTAACGGATAATCCATTTGTGCGCCTTGCCCAGACAGCAAATACTGCGTTTGAACGCATTAGGGAAGTAACTAAGGGATTAGGAGAAGATGTGCGGCGCGTCTTTGAGAAGATGCAACAACAAATTATCGAGCTAAACAAACAACAAATTCGCATTCAATTACGAACGCAAATTGCGGATTTAGAGGCCGAGGTGCAAGCCTTGAACGAACCTATTGCAGAGGTGGTTGAGCGAAGACTTAAGGCCACTCTGCAACCTGATGTGCTTAGGCGTTTAGGTTTCGATATTATCAATCCCTCTCTCGAGTTAGGGGATCAATCACAAAGGCAAGCATTAGATGATTTTATTGCACAAGAAAGAGAGAGATTAACAAAAGAAGAGGAAACGCGACGACGGCAAGAACTGATTCAAAAGAAGATCGACGCGGGTGGGTTCGCGCGAACGGAGGAAGAACGGCGTCTTGCGGATAAAGCCATTATCGATGCAACACGTGGCATTGACCCAGCACTACTTACACAGGAACAGAGGCGGCAGGCAAGCGCGGCTCGTGAGAGAGAGATCGAGAGACTGCGAACAAGTGAGGAATCTGCGCTGAAATATACAGCAGAGCAAACGCAATTGCAGCGGACGATTGCGGATATCTTGAAGAATCTCTACGACGTTGCCAAGACAAAAGGCGTTGATGCTATTGTAAGGATTATTGATGACACGTCTGGAAGAGTCTCGACAAGAACGGCAATAACGCGCAATGCTACAGGGCTATTTGATCAATGAGATTTTATAGAGTACAACTCGATGATTTATATCTCACGGATACGGGGACAAGTGCTGGCAAGCCATTGAAAGTGACTATTGACGGATTGGCGGAGATGTTGAGTAATCACAATGGCACGATTTATAATGCGCTCGATGGAACGCCACACTTAGTGAAAACTGTTACATCGGCGCGGGGTAGAATCTTACAGATCAACGCGCTATTTATGCCATCAAATTTACTTACGATGGTTTCGACGAAGATCAATCAGGCGTTGGCTAATAATTCGAGTATCACGATGCAATTAACTCAAGGCGCGTTAGGGAATTTTAGTTTTGCGGTCTTGCCATTTCTTCCTGACCCAATAACAGGTGGAACGGAGTTTAGTGGTTGGATTGCAAAGAATGTTACCCTAAAATTTGTTAGAGCATAAAGGATAAGGTCACAATGAGCAAATCAGATTATCTCGAGAATAAACTACTAGATCACATTTTCGGCGCGACTGTTTATACGCCACCTGCCACATTGTACATTGCGTTATATACATCTGACCCTGGAGATGCGGACGCGGGGACGGAAGTTACGGGCGGAAGTTATGCTCGACAAGCAGTGGCTAATACACCAGCAAATTGGCCTAATGCTACGAATGGCCAAAAATCAAATGCAAATGCGATTGTGTTTCCTCAAGCTACTGCGTCGTGGGGAACAGTTACGCACGTAGGGATTCGAGATGCGCTGACGGGCGGTAACTTATTATATTCAGGGGCTCTTACTACGCCAAGGACGGTGAACAATGGGGATACATTCAGTTTTGCTGCAACACAACTAGTTATTATCGAGGATTAATGCCCATTTTCAATTTGCAAAGGATATACAATAGTCAATTGCAATTCGAGCTTCAGCAGCAGATCACAAGAGCGCCGGTCTCGGGCGTTATTCGTAAGGTCACTTTATGGCTAGAATCAATACGACCCTCTTATCAAAGGAAAGCACAATGGCGGATGACGATTGATGGGGTTGATCAGAATGTTGTAATCACTACATTTGTTGAAGGAGCGCCATTTGCGCAGGACAACTTATCAATTCCTATTAACTTCGGCTCACTGATTCAGTTTGTTCGAGTTAGCGCGGGGTATAATGCGCGTGTGGCACTAACGGCGCAGATCGATATTGAGGTATGACACAATGGCAAGAGATCAACAAAATTTAGGCTTTTCAAATCCCATTACGGACGCAGAATTTCGAGCTGCGGCGCAATTTCTTGCAAACACACTTGAGGCCGGTGGGATTATCAAAACAGCAGATACAGGCCAAATTAATTTAGCGACGGCAACATTTCCCACGGCTAATGATACGGTGGCAGGCTATGAAATTCGACGGTTTAGCGATTCCCTGCAATCTTCAGCGCCCATATTTTTAAAGTTTGAATATGGAAGAGGCTTTGCAGTCTACGAAATGGCACTTTTCTTGACCATAGGCACAGGCTCGAGTGGCGCGGGAAACATAACAAATATTAAATTTCCGCGC
>PSMD01000094.1:0-1318 GCA_040289925.1 Chitinophagaceae bacterium
GGCGGCGACGGTGAGCCTGGTCTTCGAGCAGAGCTACGTCTCCATCGACGGCGACTCGGCCGGGCTGGCCGAGCTGCTGGCGATCCTCTCGGCCATCGGGGAGGTGCCGCTGCGGCAGGACCTGGGCGTGACGGGGGCGGTGGACCAGACCGGCCAGGTGCTGGCGGTGGGCGGGGTGGCCGCCAAGGTCGAGGGCTTCTTCCGCCTCTGCCAGGCCCAGGGGCTCACCGGCAACCAGGGCGTGGTGGTGCCCAGAAGCAACCTGAGCAACCTCACCCTCAGCAGCGAGGTGCTCGAGGCCGTCCGCGACGGGCGCTTCCACGTCTACGCCGTCGAGACCGTAGATGAAGCCATCGAACTCCTCACCGGCAAGCGGGCCGAGGGCTTCGGCGGGGTGCACGAGCGGGTGCGGCAGAACCTGGAGCGCTTCCGCGAGCTCGAGAACGGGGAGGACGAGGAGCACGGGTAGGGGGAGAGGGGTCGTGCGCCGCGATGCGCTCAACGGCGAAGGCAAGAAGCTTTGACCCCCGCCCAACCCCGCTCCTGCTGTCCTGCACGGCACCCAGTAAACTGAGTGCGTGGAAACCATTCAGATTCCCGGCCTCGAGCCCGTCCCCCCGCTCGGGCTAGGCACCTGGCAGTGGGGGGATAGGCTGTTCTGGAGCTACGGCAAGGAGTACACAGGCAGCGACCTCGAGGCCGCCTTCAAGGAGTCGCTGGCAGCGGGCGTGCGGCTGTTTGACACCGCGGAGGTGTACGGCATGGGCCGGAGCGAACGCTTCCTGGGGCGCTTCGTGCGCGAGTCGGGGCAGCGGCCCCTGGTGGTGAGCAAGTGTTTCCCCTTCCCCTGGCGCTTCACCCGCAAGAGCCTGATCGCGGCGCTCAGGGGGAGCCTGAAGCGGCTCGAGCTCCCCCGGCTCGACCTCTACCTGCTGCACTGGCCCTGGCCCCCGGTCCCGCTCGAGCAGTGGGCCGAGGCGCTGGCCGAGGCCTACGAGCTCGGCCTGACCCGCGCGGTGGGCGTCTCCAACTGCGACCTGCCCCAGATGGAGCGGGTGACGCGGACCCTGGCCCGCCACGGCGTGAAGCTGGCCGCCAACCAGGTGGAGTACAGCCTGCTCGAGCGCAAGCCCGAGCGCGAGGGGCTGCTCGAGGCTATGCACCGCGAGGGCGTCGTGCTGATGGCCTACAGCCCCCTGGGCATGGGCTGGCTCACCGGCAAGTACAGCCCGCACAACCCGCCCACCGGCCCTATGCGTGGCCGCAAGTACCGCCTGAGCGAGGGCAAGATCCCCGGCCTGCTCGAGGCTTTGCGCGA
>PSMD01000094.1:1328-3619 GCA_040289925.1 Chitinophagaceae bacterium
TGGCCCAGGCCCACCAGGCCACGCCCGCGCAGGTGGCTATCCGCTGGTGCATCCAGAAGGGCACCCTGCCCATTCCCGGGGCCAAGACGGCGGCCCAGGCCCGTTCCAACGCGGGCGCTCTGCACCTGCGCCTGAGCGAGGCCGAGATGCGGCGGCTCGAGCAGGCCGGCGCCTGACGGGTGAGGCGGCCTCCCTTTAACTCCTCATGAGTTTAGGTTGTAATGAGAACATGAGCCGAATTCCATTCCTCCTCAGCGCATTCGTTCTCGGCCTTACCGCCTGCATGCCCATGGAAAGCGACCGCGACCCCGCTCCCAGCACCACCCCCCCGACGGCCGGACAGCCCGCCCCGCGCCCGGCGCTCGAGCTCAAGCGCGGCGAGATGTGGAAGGTGCAGCTCAAGGGCAGCAACGCCCCCCAGGACTTCTTCATCGTCGAGGTTGGCGCCGAGGGGCTCAGCAGCAGCACCCTCCGCTCCGCCAGCGCCACCGCCGAGGTGCCCACCGGCAAGCTCCCGGTCGCCCTCGTCCACAACATCACCTCGAGCGGCCCGGTCTTCAGCGTGACCGTCTTCTTCCCCAACGGCCAGCGGGTGGTCTGCCGCGCCACGCCCACCAACACGCCCGAAGTCTGGGAAGGCTTCAGCGCCTACGGCAGCGCCGAAGCCACCTCCGCCGCCCTCGCCCGCACCCCGCTGAGCAGCACCTGCACGATCACGAAGCTGGTAGGGAAGCTTTAAGCTAAGGGTCGAGGGTAAGGCGTCTTGCGTACGACGTACGACGTACGACGCACGACGTAAGACCCACGCAACTACTCGTACCGCAACGCCTCGATCGGGTCCAGCGCCGCCGCCCGCGCCGCCGGCCACACCCCGAAGAACAGGCCGATGAGGGCGCTTACCGCCAGGGAGATCAAGATGGTGGCAGGGCTAAGGATGAAGACCTTGAAAAAGGGCACCGTAGCGGTGATGAGCACCAGCAGCCCGGCCGCCAGGGCCACGCCCAGGACGCCCCCCACCAAGGTGAGCACCACGGCCTCGATGAGGAACTGCTGGCGCACCAGGCCCGCCGTGGCCCCCAGGGCCTTTCTCAGCCCGATCTCGCGGGTGCGCTCGGTGACCGAGACCAGCATGATGTTCATGATCCCGATGCCCCCCACCAGCAGGCTCAGGCCCGCGATGGCGCCCAGGAGCGCCTGCAGGATGACGGTGATGCTGCGCAGGGTGTCCTGGAAGCTCTCGGTGGACTGGATGGAGAACTTGCCCTTGCCGTAGCGGGCCTCGAAGATGCGGCGCACCTGCTTCGAGACCTGCTGGGCGTCGGCGCCCTTGTCGAGGGAGAGCACCAGGAAGTCGTACTGGCCCTTGCGGGTGAAGGGCGAGGTGCTCCAGATGAGGGGGATGGGCGCGTAGACGGTGGCGCTGGAGGAGAGCCCGCCGAAGAGGCCGCTGGGAGGCTCGAGCACCCCCACCACGGTGAGCTCGAGGCGGCCCCCGCTGGGATAGTAGAGCCGGGCCACCTGGCCGATGGGGTCGCGGTTGGGGAGGAGGTCCTTGGCCGCGCGGTCGGACAGCACCGCGACCGCTAGCCCGCCCCGGGCCTCGGCCTGGGTGAAATAGCGGCCGCGGGCGATCTTGTTGGTGGGGTCGAGGCGGGGCAGGTCGCCGGGGGTGCCCTGGAGGGTGATCGAGCGGCGCTCGCCGGGCTTGCTCTCGTACTGGGCGCTGGTGAAGAGCTGGGGCAGCACCTTGACCGGCAGCACCTGCAAGGCGGCCACGTCCTCGTCGCGGATGGGCGCCGACTCGGCGGTTTCGCCCTCGTTGAAGTTGGGCTGGACGAAGATGCTGCGCCCGGCGATGGCCTCGAGGTCCTGGGTGATGCCGGCCGAGGCCATCTGCCCCAGGCTGATCATGGCCGTCACCGCGAAGACCCCGATCACGATGCCCAGCAAGGCCAGGAAGCTGCGCAGCTTGTTGCCCCACAGCGACTCGAAGGCCATGCGGAAGTTCTCGAGCGGGTTCATGCTGCGCCTCCCTCGGCGATCTTGCCGTCCCGCAGCCGCACGATGCGCTGGGCGCGGGCCCCCACGTCGGGCTCGTGGGTCACCATCACGATGGTCTTGCCCTGGCGGTGCAGCCGGTCGAAGAGCTCGAGGATCTCCTCCGACGAGCGCGAGTCGAGGTTGCCGGTGGGCTCGTCGGCGAGGAGGAGGTCGGGCTCCTGCACCAGCGCCCGCGCGATGGCGACGCGCTGCTTCTGCCCGCCGGAGAGCTCGGAGGGGAGGTGGTCGAG
>PSMD01000095.1:0-3613 GCA_040289925.1 Chitinophagaceae bacterium
CCTAAATACTGGCAGCAACGCTGCGACTATGATATTAAATGCGAGTTGGATGAAACAAAATTGCGGCTGACAGGCAGCGAAACAGTTACTTATTACAACAACTCCCCTGATGTACTAACCTATTTGTGGTTGCAGCTAGACGAAAACCAGCATAGCTCTGTGAGCAATGCCAACTATCAAGCCAGCAGCAGCATGCCTAAAGTAGCTACTTCGCAAATGCTGGAAGGCATGGACGACAAAGGTGATAATGGTTATGGTGATAAGATCACTAAGTTAACCGATGCAGCAACAGGCAAACCATTGAACTATGTGATCAACAAAACGATGATGCGCATTGATCTGCCACAGCCATTAAAGCCAGGGCAAAAATTTGTTTTCAATGTTGACTGGTATTACAACCTGGTAAACCGCCTGGAGCAGGGCGGTCGTGGCGGCTATGAATTTTTTCCGGAAGATGGGAATTATCTTTTCACCATTACACAATGGTATCCCCGCCTTTGTGTGTACAGCGATTTCCAGGGCTGGCAAAATCACCAGTTCACCGGTCGCGGAGAGTTTGCATTGACGTTTGGAAATTTTAAGGTGCAAATGACAGTGCCTGCTGATCATGTTGTGGGTGCAACCGGCGAGTGCCAGAATTATACCCAGGTGTTAACGCCAACTCAATTGGCCAGATGGCAAAAAGCACAAAACACAAAAGAGCCACTTGAAATTGTAACGCTTGATGAAGCAAAAGCAAGAGAGAAAGCAAAAAACACTCAGAAGAAAACCTGGATCTTTAAAGCAGAGAATGTTCGCGACTTTGCCTGGGGTTCTTCCAGAAAATTTGTTTGGGATGCAATGCCAACCTGGGTGGAAGGGAAGAAGGTGATGTGTATGAGTTTTTATGGTAAAGAAGCTTATGGCTTGTACCGGAAATTTTCAACAAAAGCAGTGGCACATACAATAAAAACTTATTCCAAATTCACAATTCCTTATCCTTACCCTGTTGCACAAAGCGTAGAAGCTGCCAATGGAATGGAGTACCCGATGATCTGTTTCAATTTTGGACGCACAGAAAAAGATGGAAGCTACAGCGAGGGAACCAAATATGGGATGCTGGGTGTGGTGATACACGAAGTGGGGCATAACTTTTTTCCGATGATCATTAACAGCGATGAACGCCAGTGGAGCTGGATGGATGAAGGATTAAATACTTTTTGTGAATACCTCACTGAAGAATTATACGATAACAAATTTCCTGTAACCCGTGGGCCTGCTTACACAATTGTTGATTATATGAAGTTACCGAAAGAACAGTTGGAACCAATTATGACAAACTCAGAAAACATTATTGGTTTTGGTCCTAATGCTTATTCAAAACCGGCAGCCGGTTTAAATATTTTGAGAGAAACGATAATGGGCAGAGACTTGTTTGATTATGCATTTAGAGAGTATGCAAGAAGATGGGCATTCAAACATCCAACACCTGCAGATTTCTTCCGCACCATGGAAGATGCAAGTGGTGAAGACCTGGATTGGTTTTGGAGAGGATGGTTTTATGGTACTGAGGCTTGTGATATTTCTCTTGATTCAGTAAAACATGCAGTACCTGATTTTACAGCTGTGCCCAATACAAAGGATACAGTGGTGATGAGGAGCCTGCCAAAACCGCAGGTGAATAGCTTTGAAGATATTTCGAAGATCAGGAACCGTGATGATAAAAGCATCACCTTCTTAACTGATGCTGATACCAGCCTTCGTGATTTTTACTGGAGATATGACAGAGGACTTGAGCCTTACGATAGTGCAAAATATCCTGTGGCTGTTGCTGCCAGTGTAGCTCCTTTAACAGAGGAAGACCGCCAGAATTTTGCGAATAAACATCTTTATGAATTAAGCTTTAGCAATAAAGGTGGCCTGGTAATGCCTATAATTATTGAATGGACATACACCGACGGCTCAAAAGAAGTTGAACGCATACCTGCACAGGTATGGAGGCTGAATGAAAAACGTGTTGTAAAAACTTTTGTGAAGAGTAAAGAAGTTGCATCAATAAAATTAGACCCGATGAGGGAAACAGCTGATATTGATGAAACCAACAACAGCTGGAGAACAATGCCTGAGCCAACTAAATTTCAGTTGTTTAAGGCAAAGCAGGTGCAGCAGCAGAATATTAACCCGATGATGAAGGCACAGGAGAAAAAAGCGTTCTGATTTTTTTGGATAAGAAACTGAATAGCCTGCGGTAACGT
The DNA here is from genome assembly GCA_040289925.1 of Chitinophagaceae bacterium. Lineage (GTDB taxonomy): Bacteria > Bacteroidota > Bacteroidia > Chitinophagales > Chitinophagaceae > VBAU01. The sequence goes on from PSMD01000095.1 coordinate 2,235, forward strand.
GGGCTATTTTTTTGTTTTGAAAGACCATGTCACAAAAAATTCTGCCACTATCTCGCCGTCATCATTTCTGCCAACGGATTTTGCCTTTAGAATTTGCGGTTCGTTTGTGGCAATAGCTTTTTCAATAGTTGATTTTATTGGGGGCCCATCTTCGCAAACAAAACGAGTACGGCCGGTTGCTTTTTTAAAATATTCCGATTCAACTTTTACTACCAGCATCGAAACAGCCGGTTTCCTTTTATAAAGATGAGCCATAGCTAAGGCGCCGGTGCTCATTTCAGCCGCCATGCTTAGGCAGGCAAAATAAGTGGAACGAAATGGATTTTGTGTAAACCATTTGTAGGGCACAGTCACTTCGCAGCGGTTTTCATCAATATGCTGAATTCTTACTCCGGCAAAAAAAGCATTAGGCAATTTGCTAAGCAGAAACATTCTGAACTTAACAGGATGCTGAATAAGTTTTATAAAAGATGTAGCATGGCTCATCAATATGCAGTTGAGGCTGGCTGGCGGTTATTGATTATTAAATTCATTATTGGTTTTATCCTTATCGAAGATCATTTTCAGTGCCACCGATTTCTATGAGTACATGCTTGCCCTGTTTTTTGGCCTGCTTTACTGTTTTTTCAATTTTTGCTTTTGCATCCTCTTTAGGATTATACAAGTTAAATTTGGATAGGTCTTGTCCAAATGCATTTGAAACAACAGTTGCAGCAGCAAAAAGGATGACAGTTAAAAAAATTTTCTTCATCATTAAAGATTACTAATAAATTCTATTAATAAAATTTCTGTTTACAATACTTCTACCTGGTTTCTCAGCAAGTCTTCAAACACATCTGCCTTACGTATGAGTAGCGCTTTTCCATCTTTTACCAGTACTTCTGCCGGCTTTAATCTTGAATTAAAATTAGAAGACATTTCAAAACCATAGGCTCCGGCATTATAAAAAACAAGGTAGTCGCCTTCTCTTACTTCGTGCAGTTTTCTATCCCACGCAAAGGTGTCGGTCTCACAGATATTTCCAACCACAGTATAGATTCTTTCTGCAGCCTTAGGGTTGCTTATGTTTTCAATGTGATGATAGGCTTCATAAAACATCGGCCTGATTAAATGATTGAAGCCGCTGTTCACTCCAACAAAAACGGTGGCGGGGGTTTGCTTAATTACATTTGCTTTCACAATAAAATAGCCCGCCTGGCTCACCAGGTATTTTCCGGGCTCAAACCAAATCTCCAGCTCTTTACCTGTATCTTTTTTATAGCGGTCAAACCCTTCACCTACTTTTTTGCCCAGCGTATCAACATCTGTTTCCGGATCGTCAGGCTGGTAAGGCACTTTAAATCCACTTCCCAAATCAACAAATTTTAACTTCGGGAAAA
>PSMD01000096.1:0-3310 GCA_040289925.1 Chitinophagaceae bacterium
CAGGCAAAAAATTTAAGTTGTGTTCAATTACATCATTTAATACAAAATCGTTTTTATCGCTTTGCTGGTCGTATTTAAGGATTTGCATCGTGGTAACAACATAAAATGATTTTCCAATTTTCCATGTGTTCTTGCCGCCAGCCGAAGTCTGATATACTGACCCGTTCGGATTAATCAGAATGCAATAATCATCTTCTTTATGATAAACTACATTTTCACTATTAAAAATAATTCCAATGGGCTTAACTAAATCGGTAGGCAATTCTGGTTTTTCTAATGGCATGACAAGTAAAACGGCGTTCGGGTCAATGCAATACTCTCGAAGTAAAACGCTAAATACCCAATTCGTTATCGAAGTGAAAAAAGGATAATTCTCTTCACAGTAACTCTCCAAATCTTCATTTTCGGGAATTTTTGTGAACTCTTCATCCGGATAAGAAATTACCCAATCTGTACTTCTTCTAATTTTGGATAATGAATTTAATATTTTAGAAAAATAGGGCTTCGTTTTTGCCTTCCAAATCCGCTCTCGGTATATCTTAACTTCCATGGGCTCATTGGGGCGTTGCTCTTCAATCATTTCACGTGGATAAATACCGTCTGCATGTACCCGCATGGCCCGTTCTGCATTCTTGGCTTCCTTACTATAAACTCCTATCCATTCACCCGAAAAAAAACGTTTTAATTCGTCTTCAGTAAATGATAATTTTTTTGCCATAATTAAAAAAATCTTCTTTCTTTAACGTGCATTCTTTTAGGTTGCAATTTGAATAAATATTGCATCCTCATTTTCTCGTGCGCCGCCGCCGCAATGTTATTATAAATCCTTTCAATTTCGGGACGTTGCCGAAGCCCGCCCGTGCTTAACACAACATAATCTGTATATAAATCAGCCAAGGTCGGAATTCTCTCTCCTAATTTTAGTGCTCTCCAATAGGCAGGTTGCCAATTTTCCCTATAAGGGAGCGTTTCTGTAATTGCCGCCGCAATGTTAAATGCGTATTCATCTGGAACGCTACCGCCAAATTCCACCGTTTCCGTTTTTGGATTTTCATAAATAGTTTTTACCATCTCAAAAAAATTTTCCATTTTTTCACTTCTGATAAAATAAACAATTTCAGTTCTCATCTGATATAATTCTTTAAGCTCATAAGCGGTCATTATTTGTGTGAAGTCTCCCCACATTGTGTAATTTTCTCTTAAATGATTAACGCCAGTATTGAGACTTATTTTGCCTTCAATCGGTATTGCAAACTCCACGCCTTCTAAACCCTTAAAAAAATCTGATGGCTTTCTCATCGGTAGCCAAATATTATCAGCATCTATGTATAACGTCTTCTCAAATGGGCTTAAATCGTACATTTTAACCTTTGCGCCAACTCCTTTTGTTTGTGTAGTTACAATAATTTCATCAAAAACCGATTTTTGCTTTTCACTCAGGTGAGAAAGTGAAGCCCCGCTTATTGCAATAGCAACAGGAAAATCTTCTACCGCTTTTATACTCACACAAAGGTTTAATGCCATTCTACCATAATAAGGATTTTCGGTTGCGATTATTAAAATTCCTTTTTCTTTTTTCATGACTTATTCAAAAATATTAATAGGTAACCAAAATATTATACTGTTGACTGTCCGTTCCCGTTGCATTATCGGGCGTTGGATAAGCGTAATCGATAACTGCCGTTCCTCCCGATAACCCTGCTATATAATCTGTACTGTAACCCACACGCTCATTAGCTTGTAATGTAACGCTTGTTAACATGACAACTCCATCAACATTTAACTGTACTGCAATATTAATTGCCGTGGTTAGCGTAATTGGGAATGGTGGATTTGTTAACCTTGCAATTATCGTATAGAGATTATTTAATTCTGTTACTGTGGTTTCCACTTCCAGGTTTATATTTCCAATCTCCACAGGAGGCTCACCTGGCGGCGTGCTAAACTCAAATAATACAGTTTCCGAATTATTATATTCACTACAATGTGCGGTCATTATAATTCGATATTCAGAATTAAGATTTAAATTTTGAAAAATGAAAAATGTATTTGTTGTGCCGAAATTTTGAACAAAACTCCACAAACCCGAAACTTTAATTTCCAACCTTCCGGTATAACCAAATAAAGGCGGCGGCGTGGGAGCTGTCCACGTAATTTTCATATCAACTGTTGTTGCCTGCTGATTAATCGGAGTTGCCGTTAAGTTTGCAGGCGGTAGGCATTCGGACTCTGAGCTTCCCGTGCCTTGTAAATTTAAATATACGTCCGCTTCATCTGATTTGCCATTGCAGGTTACCTTATAACGTGCAACCAATTTTTGGCCAGTTGGAACGGGATTGAATAGAACGCCGCTAAATATACCGTCGTTACTTAAACCTGCCCATTGTATAATTGAGTAATCAACATAGACTAAATCAAAAATGGGGTTATCGCAACATATACTATCGTTAGCAGCAACATTAATTGTAAATTCAGCCCCATCAGTAAAATAATCATTAGGCAAATCATCATTAGCCACAAGATATTGCCCGCCTTCCATGCATTGCCCGCAGCGGTTATTCATTTCATAAAAATCTTCATTAACCCCTTTGAATTTGGCATTGCCAATTTTCACTTTCGGGACTGTTGCCCATTCTATATCATATCCACCTGTGAGTCGAAAATAAAAATTGTAATTCAGATTTTGTAAATAAACCACGTCATGCCGCAAGGCTATATTGAGTTTCTTGTGTGTATCTTGATTAACCCAATCCACCACGCCTTCCCATTCTTCAGAAATGATGGATTTTGCAACATGCCTAATGCCATTGGATTTTGTGTAAATCTCCTCTTGCACCGAATATTGCGGCCTGTGAAGGTAAAACGGCAAACGTACTTTATTATAAAACATTTAAAACTTTACTTAAAATCCATTAATGCTTTATACTCTTTTTTTCCCAAATCTTTATAATGAATAAATGCAGTTCCAATTCCAGTATTGCCAAAAATGTTATGAAAGGTAATCATAAGATTTTTGTGTTTTTCCCTTTCTTCATCACTACCATCATTATTGATATAAATTTCATGAAATGAAATTTTCCTATCAATTAGTTTTTTTTGGATAACCTCAGTTAATTTTTTGGAAGGTTGAACATCGGAGTCTGAACTAAATCTGATTAACATAATTAAAAATTTAAAAGTTAAAAGTAATTCTTCATATTTGGAACAACAACGGGCGCAATTCCTAAAGTACCTACGTTTTCTCTTGGTGGAGCAGAAACTAAAACGTTTTGAAAAAAAACCTCCACAGGTAGACTTGCAGAAATGCTTT
>PSMD01000096.1:3357-3589 GCA_040289925.1 Chitinophagaceae bacterium
AACAATTCATAACGGGTTAAATCAAAAATACTCCGACCTGCAACATTGTTTTTGTATATACCTTCAAAAACAAAACTGATTGAATTGTCGGGCGCGTTATCACGACCACCTAAAAAAAGCACAACAGGAGCGGCACTATTTTGCACAAAACGACCTTTAAAAATCACTTTAAGGTTTTTAATATCGGGGTGAGCGGCAAACGAAGGTTTAATGCATGGGGCTGGATATTGAG
>PSMD01000097.1:0-3134 GCA_040289925.1 Chitinophagaceae bacterium
TGGAAGCGAAAAGACAAGCAAAAAGGCAAGCGAAAAAGCAACTACAAAAGCAACCACAAAAGCAACCACAAAGGCAACTACAAAGGCAACCACAAAGGCAAGCGCAAAAGAAAGTGTAAAGAAAGGTGGGAAGCAAGGCGGCAATAAAGGCAGTCAAAAAAGCATAACTTCATTACTTAAAGTAGTATTTGCAGAAAGTCATTTTAATAAGAAAATTAAAGAGATGACCGATTCTGAAAATGCAATGGTAAATGCGAGAATAAACGAGATTATAAACAATCTTATTAATAAATTGTAATGGTAGGTTTAAAAGACTTTATAAAGCCAATAAATGAAGCACTCAAAGTAGCATTTGATGATGTTTTTGACTTTAAAAAATATAAAGTTTTTGATTTGGCAATTAATGCACAAAAAAATGATACAGACCAAATTTTCCCAGTTGCATTTACCAAAAACGGCAAGGGTAAATATTTAGGAGCTGATGATATACAGAGTATCATTACTTACCATAAAGTAAATAATTTTACGGTGTCGAGGGAATCAAGGCTTGGTTACGGCGACAGCAGGGGAAGGATTAAGAATACATATAACATGAAGTTAATTGTATTTTTGAAACGTGATATAACGAAGGTTGAACCAGATGAACTGGCACTTTACATACAAAACAAGCTGCCCGAATGTACAAGTTCAACCAACGGTATTAGGTTAGTATATAACATTGGCGAAGTTATCTTGAATGATAGGCAGGTTTTCGATATGGAGTATAAGAATGTACCCTATTTTGTAAAACCTGAACATGCCTTAATGGCGATAAATTATACAATTGAAAGCACGTTCGATACAAACTGCTTTAACCTCATTCCTTACGAAGAATAAAAAAAATTAATCTCATGAGTCATTTAATTTATTATGGTGGTGGTTGCGACCACGATTTGCCACTGCATATTTGCAACGATTGTAACGTACCAGAACATGGAAGGGTACGTAGTGTTGCATTCATAAAGAAAACATTCAGATTTACTGACCCTTCCAATCCGCAGGAGTGGCGAAGCGGAATTATTGATGGTGATATTATTATTATACCACAAGTGCTGGGTTCATATAATGGAGGCGAGCCAGTAGAAGGGCCGGGTTATGGCGATACTATATCAAAGATAACGGGTTATAATTTTGAGTTGGCGTTTAAAGACCCTAATTATAGTGATAATGCAGGTTTTTATAATGCCATAAAAAGAAACCACATTTGGTTAATTGCATTCCGTTCGGAAACGCTAACACACATGAGTACTAACACAATTAGCATAGTTCCGAAAAATCCTATAACCGAAAATTTAAATGATGAGGTTGTGTGGGATGTTATCGTTAAGTTTTCACAAGCGGATTTGCCAGAGCCTTTTCCAACTCCAGATGGAATATTTCAATGTTTTGACCTTACAATTTAAGGGAAGAGCCGTTTTAAAGCGGCTTTTCTTCTTTTAAATTTTTTTTGAGTAAAAATTATTATGAAGACAAAACAAATATTAAAGTGCTTATTGCTTTTATTGATAATAACGGTATTTTCTTTTTCCTTAAGGGCGCAAAAAATAGAAGAGCAAGTTGTTAGTTTAGATAGCGTGACAAAGGGCTTAACAATATTATCTATAATATTAGGAGTGGTTATTGGCGTTTTGCAGCTATATGTTGCTAACAAATTAGGTAAGACCGAAGCGATGTTTAATACTACACTATCAACTATTAAAAAGGAAATGGAAGGGAAGTTTGAAGAAGAATTAGAGAAAAGAGAATTAAAGTTCCACAATACCTTAAAAGAAATTGAAGGCAAGATGGCAACAAGGCAGGATATAGAAAATATTGAGCGGATAGTTGGACTGCAAATGGATAATATAAAAATTCAAATAGATTTGGCATTAGCCATTATGAAAAAAAACAGTCCTATATGATAGTCATTAATTCAATAAAATTTTTCATGTTATTTGCCGTTACGCATGGGGGCTTAATGCTTGGATTAACCCTATTTATTTTTATCTTTTATGTGCCCAAAAACAAAGAGGATTTTTATAATAAAACACGTTGGTATATGGTGTGTATTTCTGCTTCGTATATTCTTTTGACTGTGGCAACCATCATAACTGCATTTAGGGGTATTTATTCTTTTGATAATTTTTGGTATTTTTTGGTAACCATTTCCTATATATTAGGAGACGTGGGTCTTATAATACTTTTAAAGTTTATTCTTGGTGAAAGAGTTAAAGAATACCACAAAAAATAGAGATGGGAATACTGGGTTTTGGCATTCCATGTTAAGCGATAGCGGTGTTATATCAATGCGCCGTTTTATTGTGCTTATCATATCAATATTATTTATACTGCTGTGTATTTTGTTTCCTCTTCAGCTACATTCATATATAAAACATGAAAGGAATGAAAGGGTCATCTTAGCACTATTGAAAATATTTGATAAGATGGTTGATAACCAATTTTACATTGTGCTTGGCGGGCTTGGATTGGTGGCAGTTTCTCAATTTGGGCAGGCGGTTATCATAAGGGCAAAGGCTAAATTTGCGGGTGCTGATACGCCTGATACTTACGTACAGCAGAATGTGGAAAATCAGAACGTGACCGGAACGGCGGAAGTGAAAATGGATAATAAAGAAGAAAACAAAATAGTTAACGATAAAGATTTATAATGAAAAAGTACATAACATTTAACAATATTGCCATTGCCGTTTTGGTAATTGTGGTTATCGTTTTAGTCTATTTGGTTTTTAGTAAGCCAAAAGAAAATGCAGAGGTGGCAAAATATGAAAAAGCAATAGCTTATAAGGATAGTTTACTTAAAGAAAAGCAAAGTAAAGAGGTTTTGCTGGAAAACTGGAAAGCAGAAAACACTTTATTAATGGAACGTTTGCAAGAAGAAAATGCAATGCTTCGTTCACAAAATGAAGCGATTCAAAAAAGATTACATACCTTAAAAACAGAATATGAAAAAATACCTATTACTGTGCGCAATCTTTCTAACGACAGTTTGCGCAGGGCAATCCAAAGAAAATATGGAGATTTGCCTGCCGAGAACGGCGGTTATTAATCTTTACACGGCGGCTGAACAAAAAGATGTTTTGCAAAAAATATTGAAC
>PSMD01000097.1:3232-3568 GCA_040289925.1 Chitinophagaceae bacterium
AAACAATTTGAAAAGTCAAATAGCAACTATGGTTAGCGTACGTAATGATTTGGAGGCTATAGTAACTTCATTAAAAAAAGAAGTTAGAAGAAATAAGAGGGCTATAAAGTGGACTGCAGCAGGTGGGCTATTGGGTATGGTTGCGGTTTTTTTAATTAAGTAAAAAAAATAAGAATGCCAATTGAAAATTTACCATCGCAGTACAAATGGTTAAAAAATGAGCCAGCTCCAAAAATGTTATTGGAAGCTTTAAAGCATTATGGGACGCAAGAATTTAAGGGTGATTTAGACAATCCTATTATATTAGGATGGGCAAATGAATTAGGAGGCGAAACT
>PSMD01000098.1:0-3548 GCA_040289925.1 Chitinophagaceae bacterium
GACAGCTTGATGAATTAGCCGTTTATTGATTTTCCAGTGCTATTCCAGTAAGCATACATCTTGCTTATAACTCTTTTGAAATGGCAGGATAATTGGGCAAAAATTATAACAACTAAAAAATATTTTTTATGCTTAACAGAGATGGAGCAACAGAAAGCCTTTGGCAACATGATATACCCGAGTATAAATCCACAAACCAACCTGACAATAATTTTATTTATGATGTTGTCATTGTAGGCGGTGGCATAACAGGAATTACTACTGCATTATTATTGCAACAGGCGGGAAAAAATGTATTCTGTTTGAGTCGCACAACCTTTGTTACGGTATAACTGGTGGTACTACAGCACACATCAATACGGTGTTGGAAGATCCCTATCCGCAGGTGATAAAGGATTTTGGTTTAGAAAAAGCAAAGCTCTTTGCCCAACCACAAAAGATGAGGTTGAGCTTTTTAAAAAGCATGTTGAAGAATTTGATATTGATTGCGGTTTTGAAGAGCTGCTGGCTTACCTGTTTTCACAAACTGACGAGCAAACCAAAGGGCTTGAAGATATCTATGAGGGTTGTCAAAAAGTAAGTATTGATGCCGAATATGTGCCTGACATGCCGGTGAACATTATGTTTTAAAAAAATATTACGGGTAAATGGCCAGACAAAAATTCACCCTGTAAAATATGTGTATGCCCTTGCTGGTGCGTTTGAAGATTTAGGAGGAGTTATTGTGCAGCAATGCCACGTTGATCATGTTGAGAACAACGAGATCATAGAGGTTAAAACAGTGAAAGGACATTTTAAAGCAAGTAGCCTGGTTTATGCAACACACATTCCGTCGGGAGTAAATCTTTTGCATTTGCGCTGCAAGCCTATGCGCAGTTATGCCATGGCGTTTACAGTTACAGACAATAGTTATCCCAATGGGCTGATTTATGATTTGTACAATCCCTATCATTACATAAGAACCGAAAAAACTGGTGGCAAAAAATATTTGATTGTTGGGGAATACAACCATAAAACAGGTGATATTGAAAACACTGATTCCTGCTTTATGAAGTTGGAAAGCTACATCCGAAAATATTTCAATGTAGATGAAATAAAATTCAAATGGTCTTCCCTTTTTTTAATTCTGCCGATGGCTGGCCTACATCGGTCATATGCCCGGCCATGAAGGAAAGATTTTAGTGGCAACCGGCTATTGCGGAAATGGAATTACTTACAGTCATATTGCCGCAATAACATTAAGAGCAATATTGCTGAACCAGGAGCATCCATACATAGATCTGTTTAATCCTAACCGCATTAAACCAATAGCCGGCTTTAAAGAATTCATCAGTCATAATGCAGATATGGTAAAAAAATTTGTAGGCAAATGGTTTGGTAAAGAAAAATTAAAAGAACTGGCCGATTTTGCACCCCGTGAAGGAAAAGTGGTAAAGTTTGAAGGTGAAAGCATTGCATTATATAAAGATGAAAATGGCGAGCTGCATGCAGTAAGCCCTATTTGCACTCATTTAAAATGTACGGTGGCCTGGAACAGTGCGGAAAAAACCTTGGATTGCCCCTGTCATGGTTCCCGTTTCCTCATGCACAGGTAAAGTGCTTACAGGGCCGGCAAATGAAGCTTTTGAAAAAATTGAAATAAGAAATTTGATTGAACATGATTAAAATTGAAAACTATGGACCGTAAAAAAATCGTCATCATCGCCGTGACCGTAACCAGGTTCATGATACAAAAGGCGAAGCACAAAATGTAAATACAGCCCCTGATACAAGTAGTGAATCAGGCGGCAGCAATAAAACACGTCAGCAGGAAAGTGCAAAAGCTTCCGAAGCCATTAGTCAGGGCAGAGACCGCAGAGATGAAGGTTGAAACGGAAATGAGGAAAGACAACGAAAAAGAAAATGATTTTTAAAAAACAAAAGCACCGGCGAATACCGGTGCTTTGTTGTTGAGAAAAAGCCTTATTTAAAAATGCGATTGAAGAAATCTTTCATATCATTCCACGAAGCTGAATCAGCAGCAGCATTGTACGCAATCGGTAAATTGTATTTTTTACCTTTTTCAGTTGCAGCAGGGTTGGTAAATGCATGAGTGGCTCCATCATATCCTTTAAACGTATAATCTGCGCCAATTGAATCCATTTGCTTTTTAAACCTGTCAACATCTTGTTTGGGTACAAAAGGATCTGCATTGCCATGGCAAACCAGAATTTTTGCTTTCAATAAATCTTTGCTGGCAGCAGTTCCAAGCAGACTGCCATGAAAACTTACCACGCCTTTTAATGGTTCGCCCATTCTTGCCACATTCAGTAACACACCGCCACCAAAGCAATAACCAATAGCAGCAATGTTATTGGTATCAACCACATTTAGTTCTTTTAATTTATTTACTGCAGCATCAAACCGGGTTTTAGCCATTTGGGGATTTTGGTAAAAAGGCATGGCAAGATTTTGGGCACTTTGCGGATCTTCCACAGTTTTTCCATCGCCATACATGTCAACTGCCATGGCCACATAACCAAGCTCAGCAAGTTGTTTGGCCCTTGTGCGGGGATAATCAGTTTGCCCCCACCACTCATGCACAACCAGCACAGCGGGGCGTTTATCTTTATTATTTTCATCATACACAACATAACCTTTCATGGTTACGCTATCGGCGGTATAAGTAACCGTTTCTTCTTTTAGTTGGGGTTGCATTGTTGCTTCATTGGTAGTGTTTGAAGAATTTTTTTTGTTGTTGCAGGCAAAAAATAAAACTGAAAAAACTGTAGCCGGTAATAAAAGTCTGCGGTTCATGATTGAGGGTTTTATGTAATACTAAAGTTGATGAATGTTTTTTCTTTTGCAAAATTGCTTTCTGCAATGCTAAGGCACATGATTTGATAGAGAATCTGCGTATCCGTAAAATCATTTAAACAAAAAAATGTTACATCTATGAAAACATTTCTCAAAAAGTTTTTCTTTGTTTCTTCTGTTGCGCTTTTTTCAGCTTTTTCATTTGTGAGTTGTGATAGTAAAGATGATGACAACAATAGTAATGACTACACTGTTTCAGGAAATGCCAGCGGCAGTCAAATGGTTCCCCCCATTAGCGGCACTGCTACCGGAACATTTATCGGAACGTATAATACGCAAACCAACCAGCTTGCTTACACTATGGCATGGGCCGGCTTAACCGGCACTGCTACAGCAGCCGGATTTTACAACGGAAATGTTGGTGTAAATGGTAGCCTTGTTGCCAATGCTGCTATTACCACTTCGGGTTCAACCGGTGCTTCTGCAGGTGTGGTTACATTAACCGAAGCACAGGAACAGGCATTGCTGAGTGGTAACATGTATTATCTTGTAAGCACAGCAGCCCACGCAAGTGGGGAGATAAGAGGACAGCTTACAGCAACCGCACAATAACTTCTTCGAGGTTTTGATGAGTGGTGGTTAACAGTAACGCATCCGTTACACGCGGATGCGTTACTGTTTTGTGCGATGAACTATTGTTGAAGCATTACTTGAAATGGAATTAACAACAACGGTAAAGATCACTTTCCCCA
>PSMD01000099.1:0-2645 GCA_040289925.1 Chitinophagaceae bacterium
TATACGTCATCTTTCGATTTTGCAGAGCCCTGTGTTTTTGTTAAACAGTTGGTTGAACCATTTTACTGAGACCCACCGAAGTGGGTACGCTTTATCCCGAAGTTACAGCGTCAATTTGCCTAGTTCCTTCTCCACGGCTCACCCGAGCGCCTTAGAATATTCATCCCGTCTACCTGTGTCGGTTTGCGGTACGGGCCGCTATACTCGCTTTTCTCGGAAGGGCTTTTATGGCTTCGCTTTGCCCGAAGGCTCAGCTCAACGTGCATTTCCGTCAGCACGTAGCCACCACGGCTCTTCGTCACTTTTAATGTATAGCAGGTGCAGGAATATTAACCTGCTTTCCATCAGATACCCCTTTCGGGTTCTCCTAAGGACCCGACTAACCCTGATCCGATTAACGTTGATCAGGAACCCTTAGACTTTCGGCGACAAGGTTTTTCACCTTGTTTATCGTTACTTATGCCTACATTTTCTTTTGAAATCGCTCCAGCATACGTCACCGTACACCTTCGACGCAGATTTCAATGCTCCCCTACCGAACACCACTCAAAGTGGCGTCATAAAGCTTCGGTTAGTAGTTTGATGCCCGATTATTTTCCGTGCGGGACCTCTCGACCAGTGAGCTGTTACGCACTCTTTAAATGAATTGCTGCTTCCAAGCAAACATCCTGGCTGTTATAGAAGTCCTACCTCGTTTGATCAACTTAACTACTTATTAGGGACCTTAGCTGTTATTCTGGGTTATTTCCCTCTCGGCCACGGATCTTAGCACCCGTAGCCTCACTCCCGGAGATATATGTTAGCATTCGGAGTTTGTCAGGGTTTGGTAGGCGGTGAAGCCCCCTAGCCCAATCAGTAGCTCTACCTCTAACATACTTCAAAATCCGAGGCTGTTCCTAAAAACATTTCGGGGAGAACGAGCTATCTCTCAGTTTGATTGGCCTTTCACCCCTATCCACAGGTCATCCCAGAACTTTTCAACGTTAACGGGTTCGGTCCTCCAGGTGGTGTTACCCACCCTTCAACCTGCCCATGGATAGATCACAAAGTTTCGCGTCTGCCCCCACTGACTAGTCGCCCTATTTGGACTCGCTTTCGCTACGGCTCCGTTACTTAAGAACTTAACCTCGCCAGTGAGGAGCAACTCGTAGGCTCATTATGCAAAAGGCACGCCGTCACCCCGATAAATCGGGGCTCCGACCGCTTGTAGGCACACGGTTTCAGGTACTATTTCACTCCCTTGTTTAGGGTGCTTTTCACCTTTCCCTTACGGTACTGGTTCACTATCGGTGTCTGAGGAGTATTTAGCCTTACCAGATGGTGCTGGCAGATTCAGACAGGATTCCTCCGGTCCCGCCTTACTCAGGATACCGCTCGTCCTCATCAATTTACGCTTACGGGGCTATCACCCTCTTTGGCTCAGCTTTCCAGAAAATTCAGCTTGATGATGATTTCTAAATGCGGTCCTACAACCCTCAAGCGGCACGCCGCTCAAGTTTAGGCTCTTCCCTTTTCGCTCGCCACTACTCAGGGAATCTCGATTGATTTCTTTTCCTCTCCCTACTTAGATGTTTCAGTTCAGGAGGTTGGCTTCCGCCTTGCGGCAGATACTATACCTTCAGTATAGTGGGTTGTCCCATTCGGAGATCCAGGGATATAATGCTTGTGTGCAGCTCCCCCTGGCTTATCGCAGCTTACCACGTCCTTCTTCGCCTCTCAGACCCAAGGCATCCACCATGTGCCCTTAGTTGCTTTAAAAAATTTAGAACTAGTTTTTGTTATTCTTGTAGTTGTTACCCGACCACATAAACTTCAGACCAACCAATAAATAATGGTGTGATTTGAAAATGTGATCGAAATATTAGATACTCGTCTAACATTTAATTTTCCAATATGTCAAAGAACTTATCCTAATCCCTTACAGGAATAAGGATTTTGCTGATAATTTGATTATGAATCACAGGCCCAAGGCCATTATCATATTTTAAGAACTGAGTCAAATCTTAAATTAAGATTGATTGTGGAGGATATCGGAATCGAACCGATGACCCCTAGCTTGCAAAGCTAGTGCTCTAGCCAGCTGAGCTAATCCCCCGGCCTAATTTAGCCTTGAGCGATCAGCATCGAGCTTCGAGCAAGGGCTCGCGGCTTACAGCTCATTCCTCTCAGCTTTTTGTAGACCCGACCAGATTTGAACTGGTGACCCCTACATTATCAGTGTAGTGCTCTAACCAGGCTGAGCTACGGATCTATGATTGTAGCCCACTTACTAGCGGGTTTACATTTGTAGTATTAGAAAGAACTAAAAAAATTGAAAGTGTTGGAAGCAACAACGGTAAGTTATGCTCTAAAAAGGAGGTATTCCAGCCGCACCTTCCGGTACGGCTACCTTGTCACGACTTAGCCCCAGTTACTAGTTTTACCCTAGGCGGCTCCTTGCGGTTACCGACTTTAGGTACACCCAGCTTCCATGGCTTGACGGGCGGTGTGTGCAAGGTCCGGGAACGTATTCACCGTATCATTGCTGATATACGATTACTAGCGATTCCAGCTTCATGCAGTCGAGTTGCAGACTGCAATCTGAACTGAGAGATGTTTTTTGAGATTGGCTTCACGTCACCGTGTTGCTGCTCTTTGTACACCCC
>PSMD01000035.1:0-2843 GCA_040289925.1 Chitinophagaceae bacterium
CCTTGCTCAACGGTGTAACAACTACCTTCTCATCGGCTGCATATTTTACACCATTGCCATGCAGGCCACATTGCAAGCCAGCGATAACATGGGTGTGTTATATATGGTTGGCTTACTGGGCGTAGGCATCAGTGCATTATTCCCCGATTTTTTGATTCAGCTATTTGTAAAAAAGAAAAAGCTGAGGCTGTTTTTAAACTTGCTGGTAATAGCAGCTTATTCCATTCTTATGGTTTTTGTTTAACAGAATTCAGAACAGTGAACACTTTACTTTGCCCAGTACAGGCTTCCGTAGCAATGGAAGTCGCACAACGTTTTGCAACTTGCTAAATAAAAAACCTTACGCCACGTTAACTATTCCACATTTGTTGAAAAAAACGCCAGACAGGCAACAAATTTGTACAGTAAAGAATCCTTATGTTTGTCGCTATGGAAACTGAAAACAAGAGATTTCGTGTGGCTATACTTGATATGTATGAGGGAGAAGCCAATGAAGGCATGCGATGCATCCGTACCATTTTAAAAGATTTTGCTGCTGATAACAACCTCCTTATAGATTTTAAAGAATTTGATGTGCGGCAAAAAAATGAAGTGCCGGACATGAGTTATGATATTTTCATTTCGTCAGGCGGCCCCGGCAATCCGCTGGAAAGCCGGTACAGTGAGTGGGAAAAGCATTATTTCAACTGGCTGAAAGAAATGGAGCGTTGGAATTTTAACCCGGCTAACGAAAGAAAAAAATTTGTATTCTTCATTTGCCACAGTTTTCAACTGGCCTGCCGCCATTACAATGTGGGTATTGTTTGCAAACGCCGCTCAACTGCATTTGGCGTTTTTCCTGTGCACATGCTGCCTGAAGGTTTTGATGAGCCGGTTTTCAATGGCCTGAATGACCCTTTTTATGCAGTTGACAGCCGGGATTACCAGGTCATTTCTCCCAACCCTACGGTGCTGGATAACATGGGTGCAAAAATTTTATGCATAGAAAAAGAAAGACCACATGTGCCTTACGAAAGAGCGGTAATGGCTATCCGGTTTAATGAACACATGATCGGTACGCAGTTTCATCCTGAAGCAGATGCAGTGGGTATGACCCGGTATCTTAACCGTGAAGACAAGAAAAAAACGGTGATTCAAAATCATGGTGAAGAAAAATGGCGCAGCATGATTGAAGGATTAAATGATCCAAACAAAATATTACTCACCTACTCCCACGTACTTCCCAATTTTTTGCATCAGGCTATTGAACACTTGCTACTGGTTGAAGCCTGATGATGTGATCTGCTATCAAACCACTGTCATATCTTGCTCTGATAACGGTCAGCGGTAAACAAAGGCTGTGCAAATAGTTTTGAAAGAATTTTCAAACTCTTTGCCTGAAGCCGGTGATTTTTCTGCTTGCTTTTTTTCCTGCGTCACTGCATCGCAGCAGCAGGGCGAAAGGTGCATGGCTCATTAAAAATTCATGGGGAACAGATTGGGGGGAAGATGGCTATATGTGGATCAAATATAACAGCAATAATATTGGCCGCAGAGCATCATGGGTGCTTGCCAAAAAGAAATAAGCCTGCTACCTCTCTATCAGCAAACAAAGAGCACTGCATAGCGGTGCTTTTTGCTTTGTAACAATTGGCTAATTTTAAAGCCAATTCATTTTTATGATCCCTGCACTTCGCCAACAGTTCAATAAAAATTTTTCAAAAGAAAAATACCAGGCATTCTTGCATGAACTGGTCACTGTATATCCCGGCCAGCTTGATTTCAGAGTGGCAGAAACGCCGGTATTTGTTGACCATGGCTTCAGGAAAAAAATGCTGGATGCCTGCGAAAAAATTGTTGATGTCATTGTAAATCCAAATTTTTTACAGCTTACAAAAGATGCTATACCACCACATTTGCGGGTGCCCGGTGAAACGGCGCATTCTAATTTCATTGCTTTTGATTTTGGAGTTTGTATCAACGACAAGGGAGACTATGAACCACAACTGATAGAAATGCAGGGCTTCCCTACTCTTTTTTGCTACCAGGTGCTGTTTCCTGAAATTTCGAAAAAACATTTTCCTGTACCGGATTATTTCAGTTGCTATTTGAATGGCTATACCAAAGAAACTTATCTGCAACTGCTAAAGGAAATTATTGTGGGTGATGAAAACCCAGAACAGGTTGTATTGCTTGAGCTCTTTCCCCAAAAGCAAAAAACAAGAATTGATTTTTTCGCGACGCAGGATTACCTGGGAATAAAAATGGTTTGCCTCACTGAATTAATCAAAGAAGACAAAAAGCTTTTTTATGTGAACAATGGAAGAAAAACTGAGATCAAAAGAATTTACAACCGCCTTATTTTTGATGAGCTGCAGCAACAGCCTGGAGACATACAGCAAAAAGGAAAAATTTTATTTGAAGAGCTGGATGTAAAATGGGTACCCCATCCCAATTGGTTTTATCGCATCAGCAAATACACGTTGCCGCTTATCAATCATCCGTATGTGCCCGAAACTTTTTATTTAAATGAGATTAAACAACCCCCTGCAGATTTGGAAAACTATGTGCTGAAACCGCTGTTTTCTTTTGCCGGGCAAGGTGTAGTAATAGATGTAACACTGGAAGATTTAGAAAATGTAAAAGATCCTGAGAACTGGATCTTACAGAAAAAAGTAAAATATGCAGAAGTGATTGAAACACCTGACCAGGCTGCCAAAGCAGAAATCAGGATTTTTTATTTCTGGAAAAATGGAGAACTGCGACCGGTAGCTACAAACAATCTTGCACGTTTAAGCAAAGGCAAAATGGTTGGCGTTCGTTATAACCAGGATAAAGAATGGGTTGGCGGCAGCTTTTGCTGG
>PSMD01000035.1:2880-13131 GCA_040289925.1 Chitinophagaceae bacterium
CTTCAGGGTGCATCTTACACCAGCAAAAAATCGCAGGCCCTGGTTAGGAGCATATACATAAGAAGGGTCAAAGGTTAAAGCATAAGGATTTTCTGCTGTTGGAATAAGATTTCCATTTGCATCCCATTCTACTTTTTTGTCAAAAGGGTCATGTGCCCGGACAATAATGAACGGTGTATTTTTTGCCGGCGTCCAGTTCAGTAAATTTTTTATACCGGCATACACTTCAACCTGGCTCTTCCATTTTTTGGTGAGCTGTATATTTTGTATGCTCCATACCGGCGAACGACCGGGGCGGGGATCAAGTTGTGAAATAAGCGGTAACCGCATAGGTCCGTATAAATTGCCTGTGTAATCAATACTAAATGCGGAGGCAGGAAAATGATATGACAGGGCCCAGGTACCACTCCACGATTCAGTGAGAACAGGCTTTTGTTTTTTCTTCTTTCCATCTATCCGATCAACTCTTGCTACATCCTGCAATGTAAAACCCATTAAAGCTTTTAACCGGTTGCCGGCATTCCATTCAAAATTCATCGTCATTCCTTTGCTGAGTGAATGTCCGTCGAGATTTTTATAAATGATTTTATTAGGATTACTGTCGTAATCAGCGATTATCTGGTTGGTAAAAAAAAGAATACCACACTGCTGCATCAATATCATAGCTGCTTAGTTTTCTTTTCCATTGCTTTGAATAATTCAGGTTCACATTATAGCTTCTTTCGGGGTCAAGCGTTTCCAAAATTTCAACAGCCCTTGCTCCTGTTAAAGCAGCATGGTCTTCTGTAAATATGCTCACAACCCGAAAGCCTGTGCCCGCATTCACTCTTACAATTTCCCGCTCTTTTAATTTTCATTTATACGCTAACCGCGGAGTAAAAATAGATTTGTGTACAGGATGATGATCGTACCGCAAGCCGAGCAACAACTGGTGCTTTGCAGAAAGTTGCCATTCATCCTGTACAAAAAAACCGGGGATAAAATATTTTTCAGGACGATTGATGCCAGTGAGTGTGTCAATCGTTGCAGTGGAATTATCATCATAAAAGTTATAACGCAGGGCACCGCCAAGAAGTAAACTGTGGTAAGACCCTGCAGGTTTTTCCCAGGTTAACTGCCCGTAACCAATTTTTTGTGAAGCCATATACGGTGTAATGCCGTAAAATGAATTTTGGTTGTGCAATGTTCCTGAAAATGCAAATAAAATTTTTTCAAGAAGCGGTAGCTGATAATTACCAATTATTTCCCAGCGATTGGTGTAAATACTTTCACCGTAAATACTATCGCTGCCACAAAAATTTTTATTCCATAACATATCACCACCCCAGCGGTCTTCATAAAAGTATCTTACTGCAATGCTGGCTGTTTTATTCAACGGTCGCGGCACAGCTATTTTATTAAACAAAGAAATGCGGTGCTGAAGAGTGACGTCTGTAAAATGATCTGCATTCCTGTCCATTGGATGCTGGTAATTAAAATAATTTACTCCTGACAGGTTATCTACCCGTCCAATTTTTATTTTGATGCCAACATCAGCAGTTAGCTCACGCCAGTTTGTGATCATTATATTCATAACAAGCAGGGGAGCTTTTTGCGGATCTTTTGTAATTACATTTATCAATCCACCAATTGCTTCTGCACCATATAAGCCGGAGGCTGGGCCTTTTACAATTTCAACCCGATCTATCATTTCCGTAGGAATGCCAAACAAACCATACACTGAAGCTAGGCTACTTATGATGGGCATGCCATCTATCGTTACCATTGTGTAAGGGCCTTCAAGACCGTTAATATGAATATCACCGGTGTTGCACACACTGCAATTAAGCTGGGTGCGTACACCATTTACATTTTGCAAACCTTCAAATATGGTTGGAGAAGGATTTTTTTTAAAAAATTGTGGTGTATAAACTTCAACAGCAATTGGGCTATTCTCTCTTTTCAGGCTTTCATGGTACCGGTTACCACCATATCTTCCAGTGCGGATGTTTGCTTCTCCAATTGAATCTCTAACTCAATCGTTTCATTTTCTTTTAATAAAATTTCTTTTTTAAAAATTTCATAGCCAATGGCAGAGATCAACAAGGTTTTTTTGCCCGGTTGTAAATGTTCCATCCTAAAATAGCCGGCGCTATCAGCCATTTTTAAAAGCCAGCCGATTTTTACCGAAACAAATCCAACAGGCAATGAATCAGCATAAATCTTTCCCTTTAGCGCAGCAAACTGGCCAAATATTGTAACGGGCAAAAGCAACAACAATAAAAACAACCACCGCATAATTCAATTCACCGGAATTATTTTTTAGTTTTGTCTAAAATTTTATTTAGACAAATTTAGAAATATTGGTAATTCCTGCGAATATTTTTTAAGCAGCCTCATCCTTAATGAAAAAGCCCGCCGCATGGGCAGGCCCTGCTGTTGTTTTTTTTCTTTTTATAAGATTTTATACCTAAAACCGGCATAAAACATTCTTCCTGATACAGGCCCCCAAATTATGGATGCATCGAAATAAGGGCTGAATGGCTCACTGGCTGCCAGCACTGCATTTTTTTGATAAAAGTTAGTGAGGTTCTCACCACCCAAATACACATCAAGCGGAAATTTTTTTCCGAAGTTCTTACTCACCTGTGCATTCATCAGCCAGTATGACTGAGAACGGTTCGCCAGCCTGTATGCCGGCGGATTATCTTCAGTGCCGGGAATTCTTTTTTCTCCATTATAAGTAACTGTGTAATCAAACTTCCAGCCTTTAAACTCATAAGCCAGGTTAGCAAAAGCACGGTGCTTTGCAACCAAGGGTCTTTCCATCAGCGTGCCGGAGTAAGTTGTTTTTACATCAAATATGCGGTAGGCAAGTCTTACATCAAATTTTGGCAACAGTTCATGTTCAACCTGCAATTGCAAACTGTTTGAAAAAGATTTACCATCTAACTGATAAAACAAAATGCTGCGGGCTGAATAATCTGCATCTATCACAACCTGTTTTGTAAAATCCGTTCTGAAGAAATCAAAACTGAGTAGTCCATTTCTTGCAAGAAACTTAAACCGCTGATCAATGCTCACTCCTTCATTCCACGCCACTTCCGGATAAAAGCCATACCCTTTTACCTGCGGATCGGAAAGAATTTGAAGTTGCCTTGAGCTGGCAAGAAAACTCAAATTTTCTGCAAAGATGTTTGCCGTACGCTGTCCTTTTCCTGCACTTAAACGAATGGTGGTTCCCTTCAAAGGCTCATAATGTAAATGCAAACGTGGTGTTACTAAAGTACCAAACAGATTGTTGTGGTCAACCCTTACCCCCGCCACTGCATTAAACCTTTCTTTGAAGCTGTACGTGTATTCAAAAAAAGCACCGGGCACTATTTCCTTTCTTTTGTAAGAACGAATATTATATTGCTCATCATAGTTATCATACAAAAAACTAAAACCAGTCCTGAACTTGTGTGCCGTATTGCCAATGATGGACTGATAAATGAGATTGGAGTAAAAATTATGCTGGTTTGCATTGTATTCACTCAATCCAAAATATGAATGGTGACTATGCTGAAAAGCGGAAAGCTGCAAGCCTATGCTTTGATATTTTTTTTCAGGAAATACATAGCCAATCTTTGCCCATTCTTCATAGCGTTCAGTTTTTATTCCAAGGCCATAATTATTTATAGTTAATTTGTCCTCTGCTTCCCTGTAATCTACTTCACCTCCTACTCTTTTATCATTCAGCATTTTTGCGCCAAACTGAAACATGAGCCCATTGCCGCCGTCATATTTCCACCTGTTAACAGCGCTGAACAAATTACCTGTTGGCAAATCTCTAAAGCCATCCTTGTTAAAATCGAGTTTTTCATTGTTGTTGAAATCATCATGCAGCAACAAACCAACCGACCATTTTTTTCCCAGCCTGTGAGAAAGGTTCAGATTCAAATCGGTTTTGCCAATATTGTTTACATAACCATTCAGGTATAACTTCTCGCTGTTCTCCGGTTTTTTCAATTCAACATTTATTTGGCCGGCAATGCTTTCAAATCCGTTAGCCACAGAACCAGTTCCTTTGGTAAGCTGAATGGATTCAACCCAGGGCCCTGCAATGGAATTTAGACCAAGCGGTGTGGCGATGCCACGGGGGCCGGGCAGATTTTCAACCGTTAGCTGTGTGTAATTTCCAGATAAACCCAAAAGTTGTATTTGCCTGGAACCGGTTACTGCATCATTATACGATACATCAACCGATGGATTTGTTTCAAAGCTTTCACTCAGGTTGCAGCAGGCGGCTTTAAACAACTCTTTTTCCGTCATTACCTGCGTACGAATTGGATTCAGCATTGAATAATACGAGCTTCGCTGCCTGGCCGTTACTCTTACTTCTTTTAATTTTTGTCCTGATGCCAGTATTACTTTTATCTCGCCGGCTCCATCTGTTTGCAGTGTATCTGTTTTATAACCTGCATAGCTGATCACAATTTTTTGCCCCAGGCTATCATACGGAAGCTTAAACACCCCATTGCTGTCGGTTTGCACGCCAACTTTATTGTGCAGCCAGGTAACTGATGCGCCTTTCAACGGTGTAAAATTTCCCTTTACATCTGTTTCCATTACAACACCCATCACCATGTTTGCTGTTTTTACAACTGTTTTCAATCTCTCTTCCATTGCAGCATTCATGTCATCAAAATGGGTATTGTCACCATCACGATACAGGCAGCAGTCCGGCAACTCCTGGTAAACTTCGTCTTTTGCTTTTTTTAGTTCTGTATCATGGCCGGCATCAGCAATGCGCTGCTGAACTTTTTCTGAGCTGGTAACGGCAGCATCATATTTAAGTGTGAGAATTTTTGAACGAATATCCCATACCGCTGATTTCACTCCCTTGCCTTTTGCTGCTTTTTCAATCCTTGCCTTGCACTGCGTGCAATTGCCTGAAACTTTTATGCTGATGGTAGTGTATTCAGTTTCGGTTTGTGAGAGGGCAGTAAAAATCATTAGCAGTAAAACTGCCAATGATAGAATAGCTTTCATTTTTAGAAGATTTATAAACCCAACAATTGCCTGAGTTTATTTTCCAGTTCTCCTTTTTCAGGATCAATGGCTACCACGTTGCCATCTTTATCAATAAGGAAAGATGAAGGAATTGCAATAACATTCCACTGAATGGCCGACTGTGCATCCCATCCATTGGGATCATTAACCTGTTTCCAGGTAAGGCGATCTCTTTTTATAGCTCTTTTCCAGGCTTTGAAATTATCATCCAGTGATACACCCAGTATCTCAAACCCTTTGTCTTTGTATTTGGAGTAAATTTTCACCAGTTCCTTATTTGAATACCTGCAAGGTGCGCACCACGAAGCCCAAAAATCAAGCAGAAAAACTTTCCCCTTCATTGAAGAAAGAGTTACCGGATTTCCATTCACATCAGTTAAAGTAAAATCCAACCGCGGATCAGCAATGTTGATCTGCCTTTGAGCCACTGCAAGCTGTGCTGTTGCCAATAGCAACAGAACCAAAAAATATTTACGCAGGCGTTTCATTTTTTTAAAAAGCCCCGCCCGCAAGCGGGGCAATTGATTTAAGATTTTTTACTGCAGCATTTTGCACCGGAATGATTCATGCCGGTTTTGCTGTCTTTTTCACTGCAAGAACCTTTGGCGCCATCATGCTTGTGGTCTTCACCAGTGCAGCCTTTTTCTTTGCATTTTTCCATGTCTTTGCAACAATCTTTTTCTTTGCAGGCTGCTTTGTCGGTGCATTTACCATCTTTCATCTGGCTGCAGCAACTCATTTCTTTCTTTTCGTCTTTCAACATTGTTCTATCATACTGGCAACATGCATCCAGCTTATTATAGGCTTCATCAGTGGCTTTAAAACCCGGTGTATCATAACCTGTTTTTGCAATGGCCTCCTGAATTTTTGCTGTATTGGTTGAAGTTGAATTATACTTTACAACCAGCTCTTTTGTTTTTGTATTCCATGCCGCATAGCTGGCGCCTGCTTGTTTTGCAGATTTTTCAATTTTCTTTTTACACATGCCGCATTCACCGGCTACTTTAAATTTATCGGTTCTTTCCTGGGCAAAAGAAAAAGAAGCAATAGCAAGAGAAACGATAAAAAGACAAAATATTTTAAGCGTTTTCATTTTAATTAGTTTGAATTTTTGAAATGACTATATCTATATTAGAAATAACAGGGTGAGATTTTATCTCCGGGTGAGAGCAGAAACTGTCCCTTCCTATCTCAAATTCTGAAAACGCAATTTTGGAGGTAAGTGTGTTGTTTATCGGGCAGTAAAGGAGGCGAATGATTGAAATGATGTACAAGTAAACTGGTTTGTGAAAGCGTTACGGCAAAATCGGGCAGCAAAACCTCTTGCGGTTGTAATTGTTTTAAGGCAAAAGAAAAAGCAGATACCTGATGATCATCCTGCAGCTTGACAATTTTTACCTCATCATGGCAGCAACCATGTTTTTGGGTATGCATACCACACTTGGTGCAATAATCACTGGCGGGAGTGTAAAGACGAACTGAATCAAACCTGTCCATGCAATAATGATAGTTCACCATAACTCCACAGGCAAATACGAAGTAGAGGAAAACTAATATGGATGCAAAGGTTTTTTTCATCATAACAAAGATAACATCGGCCTTTGTAATTAGGAACTGATCTTTATCAAAGGTAAAATTATCTGCATATTTTCCGTATTAATTAACAAATCCCCACCAAATGCCCAGGCGAAACTGCAGGCCGGGATAAGGATATCCCGGAGCCGCTAGGTTATTATTGGTCCATCCAAAGCCGCCGCCCCGGGTTATCTGCATGGTATTTAAATTTTCAAAACGCACAAAAGCTTTAAAACTCCTGATGCCGAAATGAACAAAAGCCGAAACATCTGGAAAATTGCGAATAGTAATGCTATCCTGGAAAAAGAACTGACCCAACACCAGAGAGTAATGATCGGCTTTGTAGGGTGTGTGATATTTTATTTCCAATCCCGTAGATAAATTCAGATTTTTAAAAAACACTCCTTCAAAAGCAAAACGGTTGCGGGTAAACACCAAAGGAAGATTTACCGGCGCAGAGCCAGTACGTTGCTGTACATACACATCGGTATACCAATTTATTTTTCTAGTTAGCCTGAATAGTTTTTGTGCAGAGACACGAATTACATTGAACAAACTTGAAAACTGATCGGGCTGATTAAAATGACTGAAGTAGAGATAATTTGTGATAAAGTACACATCACCGGTTAGCTTAACGCCGATGGATGATGGAAAGAAAGAGGCAAAAGCATGACTGATATTTTGCTTTTTAAAATCTTTTAGGCTGCCAAGGTAAAAGCTGCTTCGGGAATCATAAATGAAAGGTGGCGATTGATTCAGGTTTTCAAAACCCAGCTCTGCATAACTGTCATTTTTTTTACCAACAAATCTTTTCAGGTTGATGTAAGCCATGTAATCGCCACTATTTAACCCGGCAGAAAATAATTTTCCGAACAACTCAAAATCCCATTTACGGTTGCGGGTTTTGTTCCTGTACTCACCATGAAGTATGAGGTTGTAAAAAGACCGTTTATCATCATGGTTCACAAATTCGCCTGAAAGATTTTGAAACGTAGCGCCAAGCTTTATAAACTGCTGCTGGTTTTTTGCATCAGGAAACTGATACAGCGAAACATCATTGGTAATTTGTTTCCAGTTATCGTTTATAGAAACTGTATCCACACGATTCAGATCGAGGTCGTAATCATTTTTATAATAGACAGAATCGGGCAGGTAATCTATAAACCGGTATTTGTCGGTAGTAAATTGTAAAGTATGTTCAACTCTTAACCGCGGGTAAAACAACGGGATGATGGTTGAATCGGTTACAATAGAATCTTTCTGACCGATATCATATTGCTGCCGCAGCAAAGCAGTAAACTCACGGTAACGATTGCCGGTTGTCAATCCTTTATCAAAAAAATTCCTGCTAAAGGCTGCATCGCCACCCAGGTTGGTGGGTATATTAAACCTGTCTTTATAAACAGCGGTGTTTGAAAGATAGTCTTCATCATTTTTGATTCCACCATTTTCAGATGATTGCAGGCGATTGCCCAGCAAAACAAAATAATTGTGGTAACGCTTTTTTTCCCCTTCATAAAAAGAAGTAAGAAGGTAGTTGTTGTGATGGGAGTTTTGCGATTTAAAAAAGCCGGGAGAATTAATAAGCCTGTATTGAAACAATATGTTCCAATTGGGCTTAACATTTTGCGTATGCAACAGGTCAATAATCTGCTCTGTTTTTGAGCCTAACATATATCCCAGCTCTGAAAAAGGCCTTGTGGTATTAAAGAATCTTACTTTTTCAATCGTCCATTTGTACACATCAAATGCATGAAAGCCGGGATCCCAGCCAACAGTATTGCGTGGCAAAAAAAGAATAGACCGGGATGCATTTCCCAAATTACCGAGGAAAATATTTGTAGCAGGTATGGGAAACCGTTTGGTAAAATCATTTACTGACGAATCAATAGAATATTGACGGGTAGAATCGAGGTAATGAAAGCTGATGGTAATTGAATCGGCATTTTTATCTCTGCGTTGCAGGCTGTCTTTTTGATTGCCGGTGCTTGAGTTTTTTATATTTTGAATTTGCCGCTCTACATTTTGGCCAATATTGGGATTACCAATTCCTCTTCTTTGCCCAAAAACATTGAATGAAAAAAACAGGCAGGCCGTAATCAAAAAATATGTAACCGGTTTATGCAGCGTGCAACAATTAATCATTAAACAATCTTTTCAAAAATACTGCATTCAATATTGCCATAAAATTCAGCAAACAATTCACAAAGAAAATCCAAAATGATTTTTCAAATCGGCCGATGATGTCACTCCTCTATTTCAGCCACCAACTCTTTATAAATGGCAGATAGTTTTGGTTCAGCTTCTGCAGCGGCTTGTAAAACTTCTTCGTGTGTAATTGCAGTGGCTTCTTCCCGTAAACCAATATCCGTTATCACACTCATTGCAAAAACAGGCAGACTCATGTGATTCGCAACAATACATTCCTGCACGGTGCTCATGCCCACTGCATCTCCACCCAGCCGGTAAATCACTTCATATTCGGCACGGGTTTCAAAAGTAGGCCCGGTTACGGCGAAATAAATTCCTTTATGAACTTTAATCTTTAAACGCTTAGCTATTTCTTTTGCTTTTTGAATAAGATGTTTGCTGTAAGGTCCACTCATATCAGGAAAGCGGGGACCCCACTCTTCCACATTTTTACCAATAAGCGGATTGGCGGTAAAAAAACTCACATGATCTTTTATGATCATCAGGTCTCCCACTTTGTATTTTGGATTGACCGCACCAGCTGCATTAGTAAGCAACAAAGCCTTTATGCCCAGCATCTTCATTACACGTACAGGATAAACAACCTGGCCGGCAGAGTATCCTTCATAAAAATGAAACCGGCCTGCCATGCAAACAATTTTTTTACCGCAGAGGTTGCCAAAAATCAAACGGCCTTTATGCCCCTGCACTGTTGACACCGGGAAATGCGGAATATCTGCATAGCTGATCTCTTTTTCCACCTCCACTTCTTCACTAAAATTTCCCAGCCCGCTGCCCAGGATAATACCGGCCTGCGGTGTAAATGAATATTGCGATTTGAGAAAGGAAACAGTTTCGTTCAATTGCTGCGGGGTAAACTCCATAAAAAATAATAAGGCGGCAAATATAGATTTTTAGCTTTCAATAAGGGTAGCGAAAAAAATCGCAGAACGGTTCATCGCAAAGCAGGCGCCGCAATCTTTCATTGCTCAGCACCTCGGTATAATCCAGCCATTGCGGGAGGCGGTTGGGCATTTTGATCTTTATTTTTCGATACACAAGCCTGGTGCCGTGGCTATAATCAACATACCAGTTTACGTGGCCGGTAAACAATGGTTGAATAACTGTGCCATCCGTTTTATGCCAGCCGTAAATGGCCACACGGTTAGGCCTCAATTCTCTTAAAATTTTCCCTGAGATCACTACGTCTTTCTGTATGCCTGCTATCAATCCTTTTCTTCCTCCCCGCTGGCCTTCTATTATTAGGTGATGATGCCACATGGTAGGTGTACTGTCTCTAAACGCATACATGGGCACAGGCTCAAGCTTAACTTTCGCAGCTTTGTAAATATCATCCACCATTTTTTTTGTGGGCACGAAACATTGCAGGCTGTCGGCGATTTTTTGTGCAGCCATGGGTGTGATGTTTATGCGAACTGTGAGATCGGAAGA
>PSMD01000035.1:13141-27361 GCA_040289925.1 Chitinophagaceae bacterium
TGGTGCCCACACATAAATAATCCGCCGCCACGTAATAAGTAGCTTTAATTTTTTCACCCGTTGCCGAATCAAAAACTGAAACATGAATGGCTGAAAATTTTTTCAGAAAAGAAGGAATATTGCCGGATAAAATTTCTTTTACTGCCAATGAATCTCTTTGCGCCCAGTTAAAAGAAAACGCCTGGTGATAAAACTCATCGCCGGTTAAAAAAGAAGTTCTGGCCGGCCAATGAATTTTTTTTGTAGCTGTGCATGCTGTAATAAAAACGGGAAGCAGAAAAACAAGCCGGCGCATCAGGAAAGATAAAAAATCTATCCCCACAAAATAACTTACCCCAAAACAGAACAATTAAAAGCAAACAGTGCCGGCATAAACATAAACTACCATTATCTTCGCGGCTCCAAAGGCTCCGGCGGAGCCAGCAATCTCAAACAAATTTTGTTATGAATCTTCATGAATACCAGGCCAAGGAATTACTGAAAAAATACAATGTACAGGTGCAGGAAGGCATTGCCTGCGGCAGCATACATGAGGCTGAAGAAGCTTACCGGCAAATTAAAACTCAGTTTGGCAGCAGCTATGCTGTGGTAAAAGCACAAATACATGCCGGCGGCCGTGGCAAAGGCACCATTAAAGAAACCGGCATTAACGGTGTAAAAGTTGGCAAAAGCATGGAAGAAATCAGTGGCTATGCCCGCAAAATTTTAGGCGGCACACTGGTAACCCTGCAAACAGGCCCTGCTGGTAAAGTGGTGCACAAAATTTTGGTGGCGCAGGATATGTATTATGATGGCCCAGGTGAAAGAAAAGAATTCTACCTCTCTATTTTGCTGGATAGAACCAAAGGCGAAAACCTGATTATGTACAGCACCGAAGGCGGAATGAACATTGAAGAAGTAGCGCATAACACCCCCGATAAAATTTTTAAAGAATGGGTGCACCCTGCAGGTGGGGTGCTTCCATTTCAGGCCAGGAAAATTGCCTTTAACCTGGGCTTAACCGGTAATGCTTTTAAGAACTGTGTAAAGTTTGTAACCAACCTATACAATGCCTATATAGGGCTTGATTGCTCTATGCTTGAAATTAACCCCCTGTTTAAAGCGGCAGATGATAAGATTGTTGCGGTTGATTGTAAAATGAATTTGGATGAAAACGCTTTGATGCGCCATCCCGACCTGGCTGCCATGCGTGATGTTACTGAAGAAGATCCAACCGAAGTGGAAGCCGGCCAGTACAATTTAAATTTTGTAAAGCTGGATGGTAACGTTGGTTGCATGGTTAACGGTGCTGGATTGGCAATGGCAACTATGGACATGATTAAATTAAGTGGTGGAGAGCCTGCAAATTTCCTGGATGTGGGTGGTACTGCCAATGCGCAAACAGTAGAAGCCGGTTTTAAAATCATTTTAAAAGATCCGAATGTAAAAGCCATCCTTATCAACATTTTTGGTGGTATTGTGCGGTGCGATCGGGTGGCACAGGGTGTAATTGATGCATATAAAAACCTTGGCAACATCAATATTCCAATTATTGTAAGATTACAGGGAACTAATGCTGAAGAAGCCAAAAAATTAATTGATGAAAGCGGATTAAAAGTGCAATCAGCAATTTTATTAAGTGAAGCTGCCGAGCTGGTAAAAAAAGCAGTAGCTTAAAAATATCTTTAGTTCTAAAAAATCACCAGCTTTGATGGCTGGTGATTTTTTTTGAAAATACCCAATAGCCCGTATGGATACTTAGCAATTAAGCTCATAGCTTACGCAAAAAATTATTCACTCAAAAAAAACTGTTTATGAGCACCATTGAAGCAAGACTGCTTGCTCTTGAAAAGCAAAACCGCAGGTATAAAAAAATATTTTTTGGCATGGGAGCCATTGCCGTTGGCTTCGGTTTCATGGCTTTTACAAATAACCCTGTTCCGGAAAAATTGCAGGCAAAAAATTTTGAGCTGGTTGACAATAGCAACAAGGTTTTAGCCAGCATGACACCTTACAATGGCAGTGGCCGTATAACTACATTTAATGCACAGGGGCAAAAGCAGCTTGATTTTCGCCCATCAGACCAGGGCGGCGGCGCCCTTGCTGGTGTATGATGGAAAAGGCAATTTGAATTTCAGAGTTACCTACACCGAAGGTGGCGGTGGTTACCTGGGCATTTTTAATACATCAGGTAAAGAAGTTGTTCAATTAGGCAACACTTCAAACTCCGGAGGCTATGTTACTGTGTACGATCAAACAGAGAAAATGTGTGTAGATCTGGGAAGCCATAAAGAGGGTGGTGGTTATTTAAGTGTGTACAATGAAAGTGAAAAAGATGTAATCCGGCTTACAAATACAAGCAGCGCAGATGGTTATATTTTCATTGACTCTGCCGATGGTGGCAACAGGATGCGTTTAACTACCAGCGACAATGGCGGCGGCAGCTTTTCTATTTTTAATAACCAGGATGTAGCTGTAGTCAGATTAGGCGTTACAGGCACTCAGTCAGGCGTAGTAAATGTTCACAATTCATCAAAAACCCGCATTAATGCAATGGGTGCAGATGCTGATAAAAACGGTGTAATCAATTGCTGGAATAATTATGGAACAAAAACTGTTACGCTGCCTAACTAGTAAAATTTATTTCCCCCAAATTAAAAGAGGCTGTCTTTAAAAAGGACAGCCTCAATTTTTTCAGGCGCAGGACGGTTGTCAATTTTGCATTAGGACAGGACGCCTGTAGGGACTCTTCATAAGGATTGGATCGGACGTTTTGGACTTTTTGGACATTGGACTTTGGACACTTGGTTTTTCAGGGATACTGATTGCGGATATAAAGATTAGGTAGTTGAGCCACTCTAACAAAAAAATAAAGAGCATTTTTTTTGTTGTACCCGATAATTTTAAACTAGCCTAAGCGAATGCCCTTAACACCCTTTCAATTAGCCAAAAGGCCCGCCAGCAGTGCATTTAAGCCCCGTAAAAACACTTAGAAATTTTTCTGTAACCAAAAATGATTCAAATCAATTCTATTTTCTGAAAGTTGTTTTTCCAACTATCACAACATGGTCTTTTCTTGCCTGCAACCAGCTTAATTTTATTGCATGCAAATAGCAATAAGAACCATTTTGCCGCAGGATAACCGCATTCTTTCAAAAATTGTAAAAGATACTTTGGCTGAGTTTGGAGCTAACCATCCGGGAACCGTGTATTATGATGAAACAACCGATCATCTTTTCGAGCTGTTTCAAAAACCACGTTCAATATATTTTGTTGCAGAAGTAAATGGAGAAGTGGTTGGTGGCACTGGCCTGTACCCTACACAAGGATTGGCAGATGACACTTGCGAATTGGTAAAAATGTATTTACTTCCTCAGGCCCGGGGCTTAGGCCTGGGAAGAACATTGATTGAAAAATGCATTGCACAGGCAAAAGAATTTGGCTACAAAAAAATTTACCTGGAAACCATGCCGGAGTTAAAACAGGCTTTAAAAGTGTATGCAAAATTTGGGTTTGAATATTTGCCCGGGCCTATGGGCAATAGCGGCCATACCGGGTGCAGTTTATGGATGCTGAAGGAGATTTGAGCTTTGGATTGCTGGCTTAGTTGTAATTAACAAAACACCGATTGAACTGAACCAGCAACAAATCATCCGAAATTATCCGTTAACCATCTCAACTTCATAAACCGGGCTAAACAGATAAACTTTTCCTGATTTTACATCTACACAGCGAAAACGCTTTCTGAGTTGTTCACCTTTTTTAAAAACACGTCCATCGCTGCAGCGGAACAAACCATGCAAAGGAATTTCTTCAACCAGGCAGTGACTGCTTTTTACATCATCATATTTTCTTAGTACACGTATCAATCCATCTTCTGCACAGCTTGTGGCGGATGGATTTTTTAATGACAGCAGCAATTCCTTTTCAATATCCGGGGGAAAAATTTTATTCTCTACAAATTGCTTTAATAGTTCACCAAACAAAAGCTTCCATTCTTTGCCATGGGCTGCCACTTTATTTCCCCATTGTTCAAAAACTAATAGATGAGCCAGCTCATGAAGAAGTGTAATCAGAAAAGCAAATTTGTTGAGGTTGCCATTTACACTAATACGGTGATTACTTTGGTGCGTTTTATGCCGGTAATCTCCCAAAATACTTTTACGCTCCTGCGCCACCGTTAAATGCACTTTGTAAAAATGCAGGTACTGCAAAACAGCACAATAAGTACCATCGGGTAAAAATTGTTGCAGATGATGGATCGGCGCTTCTTTTTTAGGCATTTTTCTTTCCCTTCAATATCCGGGTTAGCACAGAAACTTCTATTACTGTGTAAACAATATACAGAGCCATGCTGGTAATGAGTGAAGGCTTATTCAGATTTTCCCGAAAAGTGAAGATATAAATGACTGCGGCAATGGCTATCACAAACAACTTCAGCATGGTTGTTTTATAAATGCTTCTTACAAAAACATTGGGGTTACTGCTTTTAAAACTGCTTACGGAAATGTAGTATGATAAAATAGTTACAAGAAAAAGGATGAGATTACCAACCAGCAAAAACGCCTGGTTAAATCCATATCTTTCCAGCAACCCCTTGCCGGTAAGAAAAAAAACATTCAGAATAATAAAAACAGTGAGAATAGGTAACAGCGGGTTTGTTCTATTTTTTACCATTATCGTCTTTTCGTTTGGAAGTTTGCCTGTAAATGTTGTAAAAAGTTGCACTGAGCACCAGCAAAGGTAACAGCCAGGCAAATACAGGCACGCCAATTTTTAGCCACTTGTCGGCCTTTAATCCCAAAAAAACAGCCAGCCCCAATGCTACTAATAGTTGTGCACCAAGGCCGGCATATTGCAGTAATTCTTTATTGCTGTTATTGCGCTGCGATTGATTTTGCGGGTTCATTTGTACTGGTTACTCCCATCTCAACAATATTGCCCATGTGGCACTGGCCATTAAAAGTTGCAGTAGGCTCTACCTGTAGCTTTGCAGCAAAAATATTTCCGTTCACTACGCAATCACCACGCAACTGCAACAGGTCTTTGGCTTTGATATTACCGGATACTTTGCCTACAATATCAGCCTGGTTGCCTGAAATATCACCTTCAACCACACCACTGGCACCAATTACAATTTTTGAAGTGCTGCTTATATTTCCAAGAATCGTTCCGTCAATACGCAAATCGTTATTGCTGGAAATATCACCTTTTACGGTTGTGCCGGCATTGATAATTGTTGTACCATTAACGTTTGATTTTTCATTGTTCATGATAGTAACAGGTTTGTTTTTAAACATAGGTTATTAAATTTTTATTGCTTCAGCGGTTGTAGGCTGTTAAGATAGTGTGTCTGCCAACGAAAAACAATACAGATAAACGATTACTCAATCATTCAGGTATTCATCCTTGGGTAAATTCAGGTTGGTGGTGTCAAGATTTACTTTCACATTACCGGTCAAAACCTTCTTCAATCCATCAATATAACGTGCCTGGTTGTTCACCTGTTGTTCCAGCGCATCAGTTTTATATTTCAGTTGGCGGTATTCACGACCAATTTTTAAATCGTCGTAACCGGGTATATAATATTTCAAAGGAGTAAATACAATCAGGGCAACGGTTAATCCTACCAAAACCACGAAAACCGTACTTAAAAAAACGTAAACGCTCAGCCTTGACAGCTTAAACGTAACCACTTCTTCATAGGTATCATCGTTCATTACTACCAGCCGGTAGCGATTGCGAAGGCTTTTAAAGGTATTGCCTGTATCAAATTTTACCATAAGATCATTTCTGGATCTTAAAGGTAATAAAACAGCCAACAGTAGCAGGCAACATGTGTATGAGGATTAGTTAAACGTAGTGACCGGAAATTTTATTAAACCCAATAAACTGTTCAGATTATTTTCCGGTTTCACCAATTCAGCATCTCTTTTTATTTTCTTATTCGTTCTTCTTCTTTGAAGCTCCTTAATCAGGCTGTCAAGTATTTTTTTGCATTTGATCAACTCCTGCTGGCCGCCCCCCACCAGTAAAAAGTGAATGAACTTACGGGTATAATGATTCACTGTATCCAAAAGAGTAGAATAACTCAGGTTATGAAATTGCATAGAGTACTTTTTTACAACCGTAATTGTACAAAATCCATGCACAGAAATTTTGTGTGGAAAAACTTTAACGCTATGGGTATGATGAGAGTGGAATGAATTGAGACTACCACTAAAAAAACCCTGTATTTTTATACTAAAATATTTGAAATTCAGTTATTAAGGGTTTAGATTGCGACCAATGCAAGCGAACAGATATATTGGATTTTGCCTATTTATTTTTTTTCTCTTCTTTTTTGCCACTACTTCTTCTGCGCAGCTGGGATTAACTTTCAACATTCCCAAGCCTAAGCAATACGAAGACAGAACCTTGCGTTCGGAAAAATCAGAAGAAAAAAAATTTACGGCTCCCCGCCGTTTTGTACAAAATACCACCACGCATTACAATTATTTTTTTAATGCTAACAATAAGCTGAATGAAATTATTGCCCGTGCAAAAGAAGCGCATAAAGACGATTACACACAACTCCTCTCCTTTTATAATTACGATTTAGAACAAACCGCCAGGGATTCTGTTCAGCTTGATTCTGTTATTTACAAAGCTACCTCAGGCATTATACTGCACGATTTGCGCAGCGACTGGGCCGACAATATGTACTTGCTGTGGGGTGCTGCATTTTACCTGCAAAAAAAATTTGATTCAGCCTACCTCACTTTTCAGTTTATTAATTATGCCTTTGCCCCAAAAGAAAAAGACGGCTACTACCTCTACATTGGCAGTAAATACGACGGTAACAGCGCTTTAAGCATTGCCACCAAAGAAAAAAATGGTTTTGTCAGAAATATGCTGACCAAACCACCCAGCAGAAACGATGCATTCATTTGGCAGATACGAACTTTTTTGGCGCAGGACCAGTTTGCTGAAGCTGCCAGTTTAATTGTTACACTAAAAAATGATCCTGTTTTTCCCCGGAGATTACAAAATGACCTGGAAGAAGTGATTGCTTTGTATTACTACAAGCAAAATGAATGGGACAGTGCAGCCGCACATTTAAGCCAGGCACTTGACAATGCCACCACCAAACAGGAAAAGACAAGATGGGAATTTTTAACAGGCCAGCTTTATGAAAAAGCAGGCAAGTATGATTTAGCCAAACGCTATTATGAAAAAGCCATTGGCCATACAGTTGACCCTGTAATGGAAGTATATGCAAGGCTGAATGCAATTAGGGTTGATAAAACCGGCGGTGACAAGTTTATTGAAAAAAATATTGACCAGTTGCTTAAAATGGCCAAACGTGATAAATACACCGATTACCGGGATATTATTTATTACATGGCCGCCCAAATGGAACTGGAGAGAAACAACATTGCCGGTGCACAAAAACTATTGATGAAGGCTGCTTTGTATGATAACGGAAATATCACCCAACGCAACCGTGTTTATCTGAAACTGGCAACCCTTGCATTTGATCAAAAAAATTATAAACTAGCCTCAAATTTTTATGACAGCCTGCAATTAAACAATCCTGAATTAAAAGACACTGCAGCCATTCGTTTACGCAGGCAAATGCTAAACGGCATTGTAACACAGCAAGGCATTTTAGAAAGACAGGATAGCCTGCAACGCATAGCAGCTATGCCCGAAGATGAAAGAAAAGAGTTTGTAAAAAAATTGGTGAAAGAATTAAGAAAAGTACAAGGCTTGAAAGATGATGATAAAGCCAGCGGCGGATTTGTAACACCACAAACAGATTTGTTCAGCAATCTTTCCACAAAAGGTGAATGGTATTTTTATAACTCATCATTAAGGGCAAAAGGCGCATCTGATTTTAAAGCCCGTTGGGGCACCCGGCCTAATGTTGACAACTGGCGGCGCATGTCGGCCTTAACAGCAGGTCAGCTAAAGCAGGCCCGCAACATGGAGCAAACCCGCCAGGATATTTTAAATGCCAATCAACCACCGCTTGAATTAACCTTTGAATCATTATACGAGAGGCTGCCGCTCACCGAGGCCAAAATGAAAATTTCAAATGATTCTATCCGGGAAGCTTTGTTTGCATTGGGTAAAATTTATGCTGAGCAGGCAGAAGATTGTGAAGCTGTCATTAATACCTACGAACAACTGCGCAATCGTTTTGCTGATTTTCATAAAATGGATGAAGTTCTCTTCAGATTATATTACTGTTACAGCAAAAATGGAAATGCTTCCAAATCAGCCGAAATAAAATCATTACTCTCAGCAAAATACCCGGGCAGCAAATACACCGGCATTGTTACCACCGGAAAAGATCCACTTGAAGACAACACCAGGCAAATTGCTACCAAAGCATATGAAAAAATTTACGACCTGTTTATTGAAGGAAATTTTGCAGAAGCCGTGAAACAAAAACAGCAGGCCGATAACCTGTATGGCCAAAACTACTGGACACCGCAATTGCTCTACATCGAATCCGTTTATTACATCAAGCAACGGCAGGATTCAGTTGCGATGACTACCCTGCAAAAAATCAAGACGAATTATCCCAACACACCACTTGCTGAAAAAGCAACAACTTTAATTGAAGTATTAGGAAGAAGAAACCAGATTGAAGAGGAATTAAAGAACTTACAGGTACAGTTGCCGCAGCAGCCTGTTCGCCGACCTGATACAATTGTTTCAAAACCTGTGGTGAAAGCCGATACGGTTGTTAAAAAACCTGTTGTTCAACCAAAGGTTGATAATAAAAATACCCAGCAGCCTAAAGCTGATACCATCACTAAAAAAACTCCTGTACTGTTCACCTTTAAAGCTGATGCGCTGCACTGTGTAGCCATTGTTTTAAATAAAGTAGATGTTGTATTTAGCAATGAGGCCAAAAATGCTTTCTTCCGCTATAACCGCGAAAAGTTTTACAACAAAACTTTTGATCTGAGCCTGGCAGAGTTAAATGCAGATAACAAATTACTGCTGATAAAGCCATTTGAAAATGCCGAAGCTGCTATTCAATATTTAAAACAGGCAAAGGCTTTGGCCCCCAGTGAGATTATTCCGTGGCTAATGGCTGATAAATATTCTTTCACGATTATTTCAGAACAAAACCTGGAAATTTTAAAAGCCAATCCGGACCTGAATGCTTACAAGAATTTCCTGGAGCAAAATTTGCCTGGAAGATTTTAAGTAAACTACCGTTTGCGTGCAAAACTTTAATGCTTTCTTGCATATTGAATTTTTTAATTTCGTCATCTCAGCTTTTTTCTCATCCAAATCTTCGCAAAATGAAAAAACAGAACTCGGGTAAAACCGGCATGCCACGTTCGGTAAAAATTTTCTGGACGGCAGTTTTTTCCGGAATTGCTTTGGTAATTATTGTGGTTATTATGGCGGCCGTAGGCGTATTTGGCAAAATGCCATCTATAAAAGAATTGGAGAACCCTACCCTTTTGCAAACAAGCGAAGTGTATGCAATTGATGGTACGCTGATGGGAAAATATTACAGGGAAAATGGTAACCGGAATAATGTAAGCTACCGCGATATTTCTAAAAATGTAATTGATGCGTTAATTGCCACCGAAGACGAACGATTTTATGAGCATAGTGGCATTGACATTAAATCAACCCTGCGGGCCATTTTTACTTTCGGTCGCCAGGGTGGCGGCAGCACCATTACACAGCAGTTAGCAAAAGTGTTATTAGACCAGGGAAGTAAAAACAAAGCATGGAGGATGATTGAAAAAGTAAAAGAATACATCACCGCTGTTAAGCTGGAAAGAAATTTTACCAAAGAAGAAATTCTGGCCTTGTATTTAAATGCCGTTCCTTTTGGCGATAACGTATATGGCATTCGCAATGCCGCCCGAACATTTTTTCAAAAAGAACCGGACAGGTTGAGTGTTGAAGAAGCGGCTGTATTAATTGGCATGCTGAAGGGAAACAATATTTACAATCCGCGAAAAAATCCAAAAGCTGCACTTGACCGCCGCAATGTGGTGCTGGAGCAAATGGCAAAGAATGATAAAATCACAAAAGAACAAGCAGCTGCGCTAAAGCTAAAGCCTATACGGTTAAATTATCGCAAGCTGGATGAGAACAATGGTTATGCTCCTTACTTCCGCGAAGTATTGCGGGATGAAGTGAGGGAAGCCTTAAAAGGAATTAGCAAACCCGATGGTGGAGAATATAACATTTATGATGATGGATTAAAAATTTATACCACTATCAACATAAAAATGCAGGAGTATGCAGAAGAAGCCGTAGCCCAGTGGATGCCCACTCTGCAAAAATCACTCAACAGCCAGGGCTTTGTAAAAACTGTTTGGAAGAAGCATGAAGATATTCTTGAAAGATATATAAAGCAAAGCGACAGGTGGAAAAACATGGAAGAAGATGGAATACCTGAGAAAGACATCAGGGCAAGCTTCAACATAAAAACACCCATGAAAGTTTTTGCCTGGAACAGCAAACGGGAAATTGATACTATGATGACGCCCCTTGACTCCATAAAATATCACAGGCAAATGATGCAATGTGCATTTATGGTTACCGATCCTGTAACTGGTGAAGTAAGAGCATGGGTAGGCGGCATTGGCTTTAAAACTTATAAACTGGATCATGCGAATTTAAAAGTGAAAAGACAAGTGGGTTCAACCATCAAGCCGCTGTTGTACACCCAGGCAATGGAAGAAAGAGGATTTACTCCTGAAACCGTTGTTGAAAATCAGCCGCAGTTTTTCCCCGGCAATGGTTGGGTGCCTGCCGGCCGCCGTTGTAAAGGTGCAGCAAAAGTAACAATGGCTGGTGCACTTGCTTTTTCACTCAATTGTGCCAGTGCATACATTATGAAGCAGGTTGGGCCGCCACAGTTCGCCGATTTTCTTTCGCGGTTAAACCTGCCAACTAAAGTTGATGTGGTGCCTTCACTGGCTTTGGGTGCCTGCAATCTTTCTTTGTATGAAATGATGTGGGCCTACTCCATTTTTGCCGGCCATGGTTTTTCTACACAACCTTATTTCATTACACGCATTGAAGACAGAAATGGAAATGTAATTAAACGCTTTGACAATGGTGCCAACCGAAAGGAAGTGATTAGTGAAGTAACTGCCTATAAAATGTGCCGCATGATGCAAGGACCCGTTGACCGTGGTACTGCTGCGGGATTACGCACTCGCTTAGGTGCTGCAGAAATGGGCGGTAAAACCGGTACAACCAATGATAATACAGATGGTTGGTTTATGGGTTATGTACCGCAATTAATGGGAGGTGTTTGGATCGGTTGCGATGACCAGTTCATTCGCCTGGAAAATAATTTAGGTTATGGCGGGCAGGCAGCCAGGCCTATTTGGGAATATTTCTTTAAAAAAGTTTACGCAGATAAAACTTTGGCTATTGATAAGGATGCTAAATTTTCTGTGCCTGCGGAAATGGAAAATGAAATCAACAGCGCCGATATTATGGACTTAATTCCTGAAACAGCACCAGATGCACAGGGAGATGACCAGGGCGTTGGCAATTCGAATGATTTTATGTTTCAGCCCAACAATGAATACATAGGGCCTGAATCGAAACCAGTTATTGACGAAGACAATAAAAAGCCCAAAAAAGAAACCAGCACAACAAAAGATCCAAAGATTGGTGCACCTAATCCTGCCGATACAGTAAAAAAGAAAAGAACGTTTCTGCAAAAATTATTTGGCAAGAAAAAAGACAAGGAAGAATAAAGAATCAATCCCGGAGAATTCCGGGATTTTTTTGAAATTTTATTTTTATGAAAACAATCAGGCTGAAGATCACCGGTAAAGTACAGGGAGTTTTTTATCGCCAAAACACAACAGAAAAAGCAGAAAAATTAAACCTGACCGGCACCGTAAGAAATTGTGAGGATGACAGCGTTGAAATTATTGCCACTGGAGA
The DNA here is from genome assembly GCA_040289925.1 of Chitinophagaceae bacterium. Taxonomy (GTDB): domain Bacteria; phylum Bacteroidota; class Bacteroidia; order Chitinophagales; family Chitinophagaceae; genus VBAU01. The sequence continues at coordinate 25,058 of PSMD01000035.1, forward strand.
AGAAGAACAATTGGCCGAATTGGTAAAATGGTGCTGGCAGGGGCCGCCACGGGCAAAAGTTGAAAATATACAGGCAGAAGAACTGCCTCTCAAAATCTTTCAAAATTTTTCCATCATCCGTTATTAAATTCATCTCATGAAAAAAATATTGCTGGTCTTCCTCATTCTTTCTGCTGAAAACACATTTGCACAGGGCGACCCAAAACTGACTGAAGTGTGGCAACCGGAACCCAGAGTGGTTGAGCCTGGAAAAACTTCGCAAGACGCTCCTTCTGATGCCATCATTCTGTTTAACGGAAAAAACTTTAACGAGTGGCAAACCATGGATAAAAAAGAAGTGAAGTGGACCTTGAAAAATGATTACATGATGGTAAAGGCCGGCACCGGCAACATTCAAACAAAAAAAGGTTTTGGCGATTGCCAGTTGCATATTGAGTGGCGAACACCCGACAGTGTGAAAGGTGAAGGCCAGGGAAGAGGCAACAGCGGAATTTTTTTGATGGGACGTTATGAACTGCAGGTGCTCGACAGCTATCGTAACCGCACGTACAGCAACGGCCAGGCTGGTAGTATTTACAAACAATACATGCCTGCGGTAAATGCCTGCCGCAAGCCGGGTGAATGGCAGACCTATGATATAATTTTTACAGCGCCTCAGTTTAACAGCGACAGCACTTTAAAATCTCCTGCAAGAATTACCGTATTGCAAAACGGAGTGCTCATTCAAAACAATGTGTCTGTTTGGGGAAGCACAGAATATATTGGCATACCCAAATACCAAATGCATAGCAATAAAGAACCGATCATATTACAGGATCACGGCGATTTGGTGAGCTACAGAAATATTTGGATAAGGGAGCTTTAGTGAACAGATGATATAAATTTAATTCCCGCTGTCATCTGTCAGTTTTCAGTTATCATCTTGTCTCAAACTATTATCGTCAAACCATGAACCTAATTGCCCTTGCTATTGCTCCCAGTATTGCTATTTGCCTGTTTATTTTTCACAGAGATGCTTTTAATAAAGAACCCAAGCTTACTCTGCTTGTCAGTTTTATTTTCGGTGCTCTTAGCATTGTTCCGGCTTATTTTATTGAAACAGGCTTCATGGCAAATTTTGATAACAGCATTTTAGGCGTAACATTATCTTCTTTTTTTTTAGTGGCATTAGCTGAAGAGATGTGCAAGTTTGCCGGGTTGCGGCTGTATGCCTACCCCAGGAAAAGCTTTGATGAGCCGCTTGATGGAATTGTGCACGGTGTAATGGTGAGCATGGGTTTTGCAACCGTAGAAAACATTGCTTACGTAATGAACTACGGCTTACCTACAGGTATTTTAAGAATGTTTCTAAGCGTACCTGCTCATGCTACATTTGGAGTATTGATGGGTTATCATGTAGGTAGGGCAAAATTCAACAAACCAAAAGCGGTTTGGCTAATGGCTATCGGTATTTTTTGGGCTGTATTCTTTCATGGCACTTTTGATACGTTGTTGTTTCTCCGCCAATCTTATGAAATAGATCATCAAACCTCTGATGTATTATTGTTCTTTGGTGCAGCTGCATCTTTTATAGTAGCTCTTGTACTTAGCTTACGATTGATAAAAAAAAACCAGCGGCTTTCGCAACAAACCTATGCCCCGCTATTGACTATGGGATTAAGATCTGCTTCGCAAAAAGATATTCCCCTCATTCGTGATCTAACTTATAAAGTATGGCCGCAAACCTATGCCACCATTTTATCCAAAGACCAGATTGAGTATATGCTGCACAAAATGTACAGCGAGGCATCGTTGATGGAGCAGATGGGAAAAGAAAAGCATGAGTTTGTGATTGTGAGTGATAACAAAACACCGGTTGGTTTTGCATCATTCAGTGAAACAGAACCCGGAATTTTTAAGCTGCATAAAATTTACATTCTGCCAGAGCAGCAGAGCAAAGGTGTAGGAAGATTTGTGATAAACCAGGTAATAGCAGCTATTAAAAGAAAGGGTGGAAAAGCACTGCAATTAAATGTGAATAGAAATAACAAGGCAAAAGTTTTTTATGAGAAGCTGGGTTTTGTCGTTATCAAAGAAGAAGATATTGATATTGGCAGCGGTTATTTTATGAATGATTATGTAATGGAGAAGAGATTAACAGCAGACCTATAAAATTAGTGCCCTTCCGTAAAGCTTTGTGCCCGTTGTGCCCTGAGTATAAGACAAGAGTAACACAAGGCACACCAAAAGAAATAGCATGTGCACTAAGGTGTAATAGTTACTAGTTGATCCGACAACACAAGGGATTTTGTTTATAGTAATTCC
>PSMD01000100.1:0-3342 GCA_040289925.1 Chitinophagaceae bacterium
TATTAGGTATAACAAGAAGTGGTACAACTCCAACAATTGGTGCGTATGAAAATGCAGGAGAGTTTACTCCACCAAGCATTACATATACTACTTTGACCAACACATGTAATACTTCTAACAGGTCGTTTACAGGAGTTATAATTACAGATGCAAGTGGTGTAAATACCAGCCCGGGTACAAAGCCAAGGGTATATTACAAACGCTCTACCGATGCGAATACATTTGTGGACAACACGAGCGGTACCAATGGATGGAAATATGCTGAGGCAAATGGTACGACATCACCATTTGACTTTACGATTGACTACTCATTGCTGAATGGTGGTACAGGTGTTACGGTAGGCGATGTAATACAATATTTTGTAGTGGCTCAGGACCTGGCACCAACACCAAACATTGGCATTAATTCAGGCACATTTAATGCCGCACCATCTTCGGTTGCATTAACAAGCGGAGCTTTCCCCATTGGCGGAACAATCAATAGTTATACTATTGGGGCATATCTGTCCGGCACTTATACAGTAGGTTCTGGCGGAAATTATGGAACGTTAACCAACGCAGTAGCAGCTTACAATGCAGCCTGCTTAACCGGGCCGGTTGTATTTAGCTTAATTGATGCGAATTATAATGTGGGTGAAACTTTCCCGATTGTTATAAATTCAAACAGCTATGCCAGCATTACAAATACACTTACCATTAAACCGGCAAGTGGTGTAACAGCAACCATTACAGGTTCCGTACCATCGGATGCTTTAATTAAATTAAATGGAGCTGACTATGTAACTATTGATGGAAGCAACAACGGCACAACATCAAGAAACCTCACGATTTCGAACACCACAACCGGCACATCCACTGCTGTAATTTGGGTATCCAGCGCATCTGCTTCAGATGGTGCAACAAACAATACGATTAAGAATACTATTATCTCAGGTAATAGTGCAACCACAACTGGTTACGGAATAATAAGTGGTGGTGCAAGCATTCCATCATCTGCATTAACAGCAAACAGCAATAACGTAATCCAAAATAACAGGATCAGCAAGGTACAGTTTGGAATTAATTGGGCTGGTACATCAACCTCCGTCCTTGATGCAGGCACGCAGATCATTTCGAACGTTTTAGGATCATCAACTCCAGGAGATGGATTCGGTATCCTGGGTATACAAACGCAATTCCAGGACGGAATTATTATCAGAGGAAATGAAATACAGAATATAGTAGTTGCTTCAGGTGACCAAAACTATTCAGGAATTTCTTTAATTGATACCCGGAATGCTTCAGTTGAAAATAATAAGATACATGGCATGAGTTATACAGGAGCAACTACGGGAAAGTTATTTGGAATACTAACTATATCATCTTTTAACACCGCCGGATCTCCGTCAAATAACCTGTTTGCAAACAATGTGGTTTATGATATGACATCGACAAGCATCAGTGGCTTCTGGAGCTTATCAGGTATTGATGATGATGGTGGCTATGGGGATAAGTTTTATTTTAACACTGTTTACCTGGCTGGTTCACTTTCCGGATCCAGTTTGGCACCAGCAGCCTGCTTTGCAAACGGAAATACATTTTTTGGTTCTCCTGCTACTAATATTGATGTAAGAAACAATATCTTCTTCATGAAAGGAAGTGCATCAGTAGCTGTGCCGCTGTATGCTCACTTTACCATTGCAACAAGCTATGCAGGTTCAACATTAAATTATAATGACCTGTACACTGATGTAAGCGGTTCCGCCATAGCTAATATTGGCGGAATAAACTCTACTGATTATACAACTCTAGGCACATGGCAAGCGGCTTCAGGCGAAGGAGCAAATTCTGTATCTGTTGATCCTGTATTTACCAGTTCGACCAATTTTGCTTTGCAGGCAACATCACCTGTAATTAGTGCAGGCGTAACTGGTACAGGTATCACTACAGATATTACAGGATCAGGCAGAAACAATCCTCCATCAATGGGTGCATACGAAAGCAAGATTGTTGTGTCTGTAAAAGTTTGGTTACAGGGTGCCTATAATTCTGGCCTTAGCCGGCATAAAGATGTATCTGCTACATGGGCATCTGTACTGAATGCAAATGCACTGACACAACCTTATAACACGGCAGCATTCGGCAACTATGCCGGTACTGAAAGTGTTGCTTCAGGATTCTTCACTTCAACCGGCGCAACAACAGATATTGTTGATTGGGTACTGGTTGAATTAAGAGATGCGAATACGCCAACAACAATTGTTACAAGAAGGGCCGCATTTATAAGAGAGGACGGAATGATTGTTGACCTGGATGGTGTTTCTCCTGTGGCGTTTAAAGGAATGACTTCAGGTAATTATTTCATTGCCATCAGGCATCGTAATCATCTGGGAATACGCACAGCATCGGTTCAGCTTGTTAACGGAAGTGAATCTCCTGTTGCGTATGACTTTACAACAGCACAAAGCCAGGCATACCAGAATACCGGTATTACTACTAATGCCGCTATGAAAGATTTGGGTGGTGTATTTGGAATGTGGGGTGGAAATGCTAATCAAAACACGAGTATAAGAGCAAGTGGAGGTCCAACAATTAATGACTATCTTTTTTTGGTAAATACAGTTCTTGGCGGAGATATTGAGTTGATTCTAAACAATGTTTATAACAGTGCTGATATCAATATGGATGGAATTGTACGAGCTAGCGGTGGTGGGCCTTCAATTAATGATTATCTCTTCCTTGTCAATACAATTTTGAACGGAGATATTTCCATCATCTTAAATCAACATCTATAAAACTGAAATAAACTGACCAAGATGAAAAAACTTTTAATATTATCAATTACGCTAACCGCAATTTGCAGTGCACAAGGGCAAACTATAAAGGGATCTATTAGGCCCGGTAATGCAACAAACAAAATCGAAGTAATGTTTTTGCCGAATTATAACCCGACAGCAACAGAATATGTGAATTACTTAAGTATTTCAATAGCTATTCCTACAGCTAATGCAACTGGAGTAACGGCAAGTATTTCAACAGCAGGAACAATTTTTAGTAATATTAACCTTGTTCCTGCTTTACCTGCCAGTTATACACAGGGGAATGAAAAAATATTCTCTTGGATAGCAAACAATCTCAACAATACCCCGATGAACTGGACAAGCGGAAATCCTTTTGTAGGCGCAACTATAACATTAACTGGTATTGCTGCTGGTGTTCCGGTGCGAATGGTAGATTTTTCGAACCTAGAGGGGGGAGGAACTAATGGGAACACATTTTTTCTTGTTGTAACAAATGTGAGAGATGCGACGGATTATTCTAGTAATCCTGCCTTTTTTTATTCTATTCCAGGAACAAGTACTA
>PSMD01000101.1:0-2181 GCA_040289925.1 Chitinophagaceae bacterium
CATCGGAGGCATAGGCGGCTCTGCGCCAGGAGGCATGGGCGCCGGTGGCATCGGTGGCTCTGCACCCGGCGGCCCAGGCGGCTCTACGTTGCCAGCAAGCTCCGCGCCCGTCGGCTGCGGCGCCGGCGGATGGAGCATTTGTTCGACGTCCAGGATGAAGCGGCGGAGAAGCGCCTTGACGATTTCAGGCATGCCTCGCGTCTCGCCAAGGTCGAGGTGCTGCTGAGCGCGCGTCGCCGCCCATTCGAGCGGCATGTACGGACTGGGAGCCAGGTACGCCTCGTTCTCGTCGGCGTCCTCCTCGGTCTCCATCATCTTTTGCAGACGCTCTTCAACGGCGTCATAAGGAGCCATCTTGAGCTCGAATTCACCCTCGAGGTCGAGCGAGCCCAGTAGCTTCATGAACGTGTGCGGATCGATGACTCCGGCGTTGAAATACGCCTCCAGTCTCTCGAGTCGAGCCGACGGCTGCTGGGGGAGAAGTGAGGTAGAAAACACGCGGAGCTCGAATCCGTCGATTTCCACGTCTGCCCACTTCAAGTCGAGCAAACCGCCCTTCATCGGCAGCGGCACAGAGTACTCGCCGTTCCGCTCGGCGATGCGCTTTACGCATGCGATGAGCTGGCGCGCGACGTCGAGGCACCACGCTTCGTAGGCTCGGCCGAAAATGATAAACCGTTCCGTCTCGATGTCGTCCAGCGTCTGAAGCGCAACCGCGGCCGTAATGCCCTTCGGTTTCGCGGATTGCGCGCTCATTTGCGAGATGCCGACGTCGTTCAATGCATCAATCGGCAGGTCTCGGAGCCGCTCGTAAGTCGCCGGATGCACCGGATTGGGCTGCACGATACGCACTTCGCCGCCCGGCTTGTGACGCACGATCGTCCCAAGCCCGTTCTGCAAATGCGTCTCGATGATGTCCGACCCCTGAGGCACGAGCACCCACGCGCCTCCGAGAAGGTGATGCGAGTCGCTCACCTTCTGGGCCATCGTGTTGATCTCGTACTGGTAGCCCTCGAGCTGCTCAACGAGACCCTGGCCGTGCATCCCAGTCAATGGGTCGTTGTAGAATAGGATCGCGTACGGGAAGTGCGGTAGCTCCCACTCCTCGTCGAGCAGTGTTCCGGCGCTCGTGGCCACGATGTGTCGGCCTTTTCCGCCCTTCTTCGACGGCAGCCTGTAAGCCTCGACGAACTCTACGCGGTCTACCGTCTGCCGTCCGTCGTGGCGGTCATTGATCTCCGGCGCGAGACACGTCGCGTTCTCGATCGCATCGAGCACCTTTCGGTTCCAGCCGCCGCTCTCAGTCCGCGCCCACTGCTCCTTTAGCACCTCGCGATCTGCCGACCTGAGGTGATACGCCGTCATGGGCTGCCCATAGCGAGCGTCCCACTCATCAAAGAATACCTCCCACGGGAACGCGCGATCGGTAACGATCTCGTCGCCGTCCTCGTAGATGGCAAGGATCCCGCGACCGAAGATGGCCGCGTCGCGGACGATGAGCTTGGCCTTCTGCTCGAAAATCTTCTGCCGATAGAACTCGCCCTCGATGAACTGCGTCATCTTTTTGGCGCGCATCTGCTGACGCCAGTTCCCGCGCTGCGTGAGCACCTGCGGCAAAGGGCGATGCTGGGCAATCTTCGCGACGAGCGTATCCGTCGCCGAGCGCGCGATGTTGTACGGCAGCACGCACGGGCCGTACGTGTACTCGCGAGATGGTAGACCCTTGACGCCTACGGACGCGATTCCGCCGGCGTAAAGCCCCGCGTGGTACTCGTCGGCGTCAACGCGCCATTGCGCGTTGTCCCGGACGGTCCGAAACACGCGGATCAAACAGTCGGACGCCTCGCCTTGAGGCTCAGACCACCATCGGCTACTCTCAATCTTCGCCAAGGCGTCGGACCAAAGACCCTGATGCGGCAAGAGCAACAGCACGACGCGCTAGGCGTTGCTCCTGCTCAATCTCCGCTGCGGTCTTCTTAGGCTGCTGGGTCTCCGTCGCGTCTGGCTGTGGAGCTGGTCCAAGCTCGATGTCTCCCCACTTCGTCACGCCAAGCTCGCGCATCTTTGCAACGCGCGCTTCAAGCTCGGAAATGGCATCGTGTTTGGTTCCCACTTTCCGCGGATTGTACATTGCCTAAGCCATTACCGCAATCCGTACCGCGCCCGCCAATCCGTCGCCCG
>PSMD01000101.1:2232-2778 GCA_040289925.1 Chitinophagaceae bacterium
TCATCCCATTCGGGGGTGCCGATGACCGGTTTGTTGGCTGCTACGGTGTCGCCGCCGAATTGCCAGAGCGCCAAGACGAATGCATCAGCAATGTCGCCGTGACCTCCGGTCGCCCAGCGAGGGTGCTGAATCGACATGCCTCCGCCGCTCGTCGGCTTGCCGTGCACCTCGCGGAGCTGGCGCATAAGGCGCTCTCGGAATCCGAGAGCGTGGATTTTTACCTTCTGCCCGCGAAGTAGTACGCGCGCTCGCACGTAGCGATCTGCCGGGGTTTGCTGCGCCGGAGCGACGGCGATATCGTGCTTACCGAGCGCCTCGTACATGGCGTCGCGGAAGTGCTGGTCGGCGAGCACGTACCCGCAGCGTCGAGCCGTAAGGATTCGGCGGAACGATTCGAACGTCTCTTCGAGCGAGAGCGGTCGCCCGTCTTCCGGTCGGCATTCGATGCCGTCGAAGAGGTGCAGCGCGTCTCCACGCCTAGCCACGAGCACAAGCGCCGAGCTGTCAGCCCGGAATCCGAGATCTGCCCCCGCCGCGACTTGGTCC
>PSMD01000101.1:2817-3268 GCA_040289925.1 Chitinophagaceae bacterium
GCGCCGTCGAGCAGCGCGGATTCGAAAAATACGGTCGTTCCGCCGGTGACGAACACGGCGTCGAACTCGCGACGTGCGTTGTCCTCGTCGGCAATGCGAGCGCGCGCGATGATATCCCGCGTGAGCGGCGAATCATTGAGCGCCAGCGTCGGAGCGTGAGCGACCGTGGCGTAATCAGGCCGAGTCTGCCACAGCCGATACAGTAGCCCGTCTTCTGCCCACGGCGTCGAGGTTAGGATGGTCTGCCCGCCAGGGAGCACGCGCGCCGAGCCTGCGCGGTAAATCTCGTCGTCGTTTACCTTGTAAGCCGAGCTGCGAAAGAACGCGCACTCGTCCATGGCGAAATCCGTCCACCACTGCCCGCGCGCTGCGGTGCCACCGCTCGTTGCGACTCCGGTCCGGAATTCGACTTCGTAGCCGTCCGGGCGAAGCAGGCTGAACACGTCGGCCG
>PSMD01000102.1:0-3218 GCA_040289925.1 Chitinophagaceae bacterium
CACCATGGGCCAATCCGTCTTCCAAAATTTCTTTTAGAGGTGCAAAAATAAGGGTGGGATATTTTCTGCCCAAATGAAATTCTTTTTACTGCTGATTTGCCTGCTGAAAATCGCTTTTTTCTTCATGACCCTTCCATAAACGTTTTAAAAATTCCCCGAAGGTTCGTCTTTTTTTCACGGGTGTATCAGATGCCTGCTCCAGCGAATCAACAACAGCAGGTTTTGGCGGCGGAGGCGGTAAAACATCTTTTTTGCGGGCATACAATTTTACAGAATACATCAGGCGATGCTCGGCATTATTTTGCCAAACAGGTTGGGCCGGTTTATCAATAAAAATACTTTTACCCAACTCCTTCTGAACCAGCAATGCATCCATTGCTTCCCATTTTTTTTGAGAAGTATCGTATTGAATAAATTCTTTTTGAACAGAATCGTAATAAACATTGGCCAGTGGAAAATAATAATACTTATGACTGTTTTTTTTAACCCTGCTTTTCTTAACAGAAGAAAGTATAAAAATGGCACCCGCCAAAATCACAATACCGGATATTATCTGGAAAATAAATTTCATTCAAATTAATTATGTCAAATGCCGTTCCGAAAACTACTGGTTTGCATTTCGTTTTTCATTGATCTCATCAATGATACGTTTGGCTGTGCTGTCGCCACATAACATAGCTTCCGTAAGTAATTGCAAACCTTTACTCTAATTTCTTTCCACAGGGCAATATCCATAATCATTCATTCCCAGGATTTGTGGATTTTCTGCAAATACATATAAAAAGCCCAGCGTTTTTTTGGCAGGGACATAACCTTTTGCTGCCGCTTTTTGCACCAGGCTTAAGCCTTCACTGCAATCAATATCCGGGTTTTGATTTTTTAACGCAAGATTGCCATACTGATACATGGCTTCCGGAATTTCTTTTTGTGCAAGATCACTGTAAATAAACAAAGCTTGTTTTATTTCACCTCTTTCTAAAAACTCCCTTGCATCATTTAATTGCTGGTTGGAGTTGTCTGTTTCTTCAACACTTGCATTTGAATCAGGCTTTGCCAGGTTGCGATTGGAATATTGAAGCGGAACAAGGTCGGATTTTTTTATCCAGCCTCTTGAGGTTAACCCCTGCCGGTTGGTGAATTCAGTATAGATAAAACCATTCTTATCATTCAAAGCCGTAATCACTTCGCCTGTTGGTGTTAAATAAGCTGAACGTTTTGTGGATTCATCAGGGCGGTTATAAAAATAAGTCCGGCTGGCTGCCTTCGGGTAAATGAATGAAAGAAAAATTTCCATTCGCATCTGTACGTGCATACGCAAAAAAAGTTTTCAGCTTTTTTTTGCCTGCAGAATCTGTTGAAAAAAACCTTTTTAACGGGCCGGCTCTTTCCACAATTATTTCTCTTCCTTCTGTTTCATCGTTGCCATATAAGCTATCCAGTGTTACAACCATTTGCAATTTTATTAAAACACCGGCCGCTGGTTGACCATTGTTTTTTACTTCACCGCTTACAGAAAATCTGCCACCCATGGCCACATCTGTTTGCGCCGGCAAATTCTGAGGCCTGCGCAACTCCTCTTCGTACAACACGGAGTCTTCATCATTAAATCCCACAAGATTCCTGGAAAGGCGAACACGTTTTTTAAATGATTCGCCGCCTTTGGCAAAGGCTTCATCTGCGTTTACAAAAAAACTTTTCTTATTTAAATCACCAATGTTGTCAATGCCTTCACCATCAGAAAAACCTTTGGCGATAGTTGCAGAAATAAAATCAATGTCACGCTGATCTTCAAAATAATATTGGGTTTGCAGCAATTGCTTCATAGCTGCAGCAGGGTTGGGTGCGTTCAAATTTACCATCGAACCTTCCTGCAAACGTTTTGGAACTTCAGAAAATTTTTTTTGCTGCACCTGGTACAGGCAAAAAAAAGCAAACCAAGAACCACTGCATTCAAAATGATAAATGCCTTTTCAAGTGGACGAGCTTTTATCCAGTTTGTTGCTACCATATTATTGAACTAATGAGTCGGTTTGTAAAAAAACGCTGTCATTAATTTTGCCTGTGATGTATTGATTGTTTTGAAACAAAAACTGGTATTGAACAGGCACCCGGCAATTCACAAACCGCACATTTTGAAACTGAAAAAATTTGGAGGCACATAACACTGCTAGGTCAAAATTTTCAAACACCAGATTGTGCAACGCAATTTTTTTTACTGTAGGTGTAATAAACAAAGCCGGCCCGTGGTAACATGAATCTGCACGCAGCACCATGCCACTACCATCAACCAGCATCGAATCACGGTTAATAAATAAAGTATCACCAACAGAAATGCTTTTGCCAAAAATCGAATCGTACAGCACAAGCATATTGCTACCTGCTGATAAACTATCCTGCAACTGCTGTTCCCTTACCGTGTGTGTACGTGATGCAACGGGCAAAACTTTTTTTGGTGACTGGTTTTGATACCACAACCAGCCACTGAGGGCAGCAAAGGTTAGGCAAAGCAATACCAGCAAAATGATCAGGCCTCTATATCCCCGGCGTTTCTTTTTTGTTTCGGTAGTTGGGGGAGTTGAAGAAGAACTTCTTTCTGCAGTCACAGGCTTCGTCACTTCATGTTGTAAAGGCTCTTTATCATTTTCAACCAGTACAACTGTAATATTATCTTTTCCGCCTGCATCGTTGGCTGCATTAATGAGCAACTCAGCTTTTTTTTTAAAGAAGAACCGGATGCAAGAATGGAAGAAATAGTTCTGCTGTCAACCATGTCACTCAAGCCATCACTGCAAAGCAGTAAAACATCACCCGGCAAAAAAGGAGAGCTGCCTGTTTCGATATAATCTTTTTGAGAATTGATTTCTGCATCAAAGCCCAATGCCTTGTTTATTTCATTTCGCTTCGGGTGTTTCATGGCATCCTCTTCACTCAGGCGTCCGCTATCTTCTAAAAACCCAACAAACGAATGGTCTTTTGTAATTTTTACCAGCGAATGATCCCTGAATAAATAAAGCCGCGTATCACCCACATGTGCATAATAAAATTCATTATTAGCCACATCAACCAGCGCCACAGTTACCACACAGGCCATGCTGTGGTTTTTATTGTGCCTGCTTTTTTCCTGGTAAATTTTTTCGTTTGCATTTTTAAGAGCCTGCGCCAATAAATGTTGCACAGAAGAGTAGGGAGGCTTCAGGCTGTCGAGTATGGCTTTTTTT
>PSMD01000103.1:0-3179 GCA_040289925.1 Chitinophagaceae bacterium
CGACCAATGGGGAACCTCCGGCGATATCCCAGTCCCAGCATTCTACAGGAGGTAGACGACGGATCTTCGTTGAGAACAGGATTGTATTGCTTATCAAAAGAATCTTGATTTCATTCGTCACGGGTGAGGTACAAAATGAGACGTGGAAAAGCTAGAACAAGAATTATTAGCTCGATACTTGTAATTGCGATGTTTATTACCTTCTCGGTACCTGTTCCGAGTATGTGGAATTCGCGAGATCGGAGATTTGGCTCGAACAATGGATTCAGATTGACGCTGGATGAGCCGTCGGTATTGGACTTTTGGTCCGATGCGCTGGGCAATGCCTTGGTTGCCGTTGGTTACCTGTCTTCGATTTTCTGGCACCTCCCGTCAAACACGGCCTACGCAAAGCTTAAGGCCGAAGGCGACAGTAGTCCATTTCGGACGCGTCGCGCAGCCGTTAGTTCGATTAAAACGGAAATCTCAACGCTCGAGGAAATTGCAATAGGCGATATCATCTCGTTGGCTGCAATTCCTCTAGACAAGTACGGCAATCCCATCAATGGAGAGTCGATAAAATGGCAGACGTCCAACCCGGACATTGTCGAAATTACCAATGATTCGCAAGCGGTTGCAATAAGCGAGGGGCGAGCGACGCTTTTGATCGAGGCTGGTGGTGCCAAGAAAGCGATTAAAATAAAGGTGATCGATCGAAAAAAGTCAGCGGGCAAAAGCAGTCGGTCGCACAGCAGAGATTCCGTCTTTCTGCCGGACGAGCCTTTATTGAGCGAACAAATGGCTAACGCTCTTGTTTCGACAGAAAACAATCTGGGAAATCCGCTCGGCCAAACGGAAATGGGGTCATTATTTGGCGCCGCGGCAGCGAGAACGCGCGAGCGGTATGGGAGCGCGAACTATACTTTCGATTTTACAATCGCTAGTTTGCCGGGGCGCGGCATCGATGCTGCGGTTGGCCTTACGTATAACAGCCGCGTTTGGAATAAATCGAATTTTGGTGAAACGTTGATATTTGATTTCAATATCGATAAAAATTGGCTTTCACCTGGATTTAGTATAGGTTACGGAGCGTTGGAGGCCTATTCCACCTCTACCGGCACTGGATTTCTTCTCACAGCGCCGAATGGTACACGGACACAGCTCGTTGCCGTTCAAAGCAGTGGTGGTTGCGCAGTATATGAATCGACAGACGGTTCATTCATTCAGACTCGAGTTTGTGGGGGCTATGCACAGCCTGAAATTGTAATTAGCTACACGGACGGAACTGAGGTAACTTTTGGTGGCATAACGGCATCTGGGAGGCGTTTTCCCGTAAAAGTTCGTGATCGAAATGGGAATTACATTTCGATTTCTTACCTTCAAGGAGATACAGTTGGCAAGATTGCAACGATTCGGGATACTCTAAATCGATATATCACATTTCATTACGATAATACGCCGCAGAAGAAGCTCGTAGCTGTCACAGTTCCCGGCTATGATAATTCCCCGACGCCGCGGCAAACCGTTCGATTCTATTATGAAGATATCGACCTGTTGTGGGCGGGACGGTTTGATTCTACTGCTCAGGTAAACGCGCCGAACGCTCCGGTAACGGTACTTAGATACATATATTTTCCCGGCACGCAATCCGGCTATCGCTTTGATTATTCGCAATATTTCGGCGTAATCCACAAAATATGGAGTCTGCGCGGAATGCAGGTTACGACCGATAGTTTAAGCGAGACGGGTTTGGTGATCGGTGATGCTTCAGGCGAGCCTGGCAATTGGGCGGCGTGGACGCGGTACAATTACCCATCGAACAGATTAGAGCTCGGACCACCATTAAGGGACGTTCCGAAATACAATATTCGAACGGACGATTGGAAGGGTAGGATTGGTGCAATCCCTGAAACCCATTTTCGTACGGAATCAATACCCGCAAATTGCGACGAACAGCCCAGCTGCATTGGTGTGCGAAAGACTACGATAACGGCTCCAGATAATACTATGAGCGTTTCTATTTCGAATATTCGGCCGCCGGAGGATTGGCAGAGCGGCCTATTGACGGAGATGCGGATTGTGACTATGGACGGCTCAACCGAGCGAATCTGGGGAAAAACGAAACTTTTCTGGGAGCAATCTCCTAACACGTCGGCCGGTCGCCGCAATCCACGGATTTCGAAAATTGAGGTCACCAACGACGCGGGTCAGACGCGGGCGACCGCCTTCGAATACGACAACTTTAATAACCAGACAGTAATTCGCGAGCATGATTTTGCAGCGGAAGGAACCCTTGGCGCCGAGCTGCGGCGGACGGAGACGATTTATGAAACCGGTGCGGGCTGGATAAACAATCGGCTGATTCGGCTGCCGAAGGTTATCAAGAAGATTGTAGGCAACGAAACGGTTTCCAAAGTTGAATACGAATATGACAATTACACCGGCAGCAATGCACTTGTGGATGCTCCGGAGGTAATGCAGCATGACCAGCGATTCAATCCGTTCAATCCGGGAACTCATCCTTGTAACTGCCGATGGGAATGCGATCGGGCGGCGCGCGCGCATTCCGGCGAGACTGACGGAGCCGATCCGAATCTGGCGCCGGCTTGTCCGGATGGGCAGCGGCCCGTCCGGATATGCGACTCGTGTCCGAATGTTCCAGAGAATTTTCGCGGAAATGTGACGAAGGTCATAGCGTTTACGAATGCCGAATTGGAGGTTGACGCTAATGCTTCGATGACAACGCTGAAGTACGATATCACGGGAAACGTTGTTGAAACAGGTGCCGCGTGTTGTCGAAAAAAGAGTTGGAGCTACGATCTTGCAAATGGCTACGCCTATCCGATATCTGAGGCCAGAGGTGATCAGGGGCAGTTAGTAACGAGCCTAGTCTATGATCGGAATACGGGACTCTTAAAGACGGCGACGGACGAAAATGGGCAGACGACGACGTTTGTTTACAATCCAGCGAATCTACGCCTTGTTAGAACGCAAAGTCCGGATGGAGCTTGGGCGGAGAGGGAATATAACGATTCGACGTTTCCGTATTACGTAAAATCGACAACGAGCATCGATACAAATCGTAGCGTTTCGAGTTGGAGTTTTTCAAACGGCCGGGGGCAGACGTTCAGGCAAAGGAGTCGGACGGCGGAAGGATTCATTTCGAGCGATGTGGATTTCGATATAATGGGCCGCGTTGT
>PSMD01000036.1:0-11546 GCA_040289925.1 Chitinophagaceae bacterium
CAAGCTGGCCAACAGCAGTAAGAGGATTAGATAACTCGTTCGTTTCATAAAAAAAGTTTAGTATGAGACAAAAAAAGATTTACCAAGTTTAGCGATGTAAAAAATTAAATTCCGTTTCCTTTCTCCCTAAATTGCAACCGATGATAGCCCCTTCAACGGTACAGGAAATACTCTCCCGCATTGATATTATTGATATTATTGGCGCCTTTGTGAAATTGAAAAAACGGGGCGCCAATTACCTGGGCCTCTGCCCTTTTCATAATGAAAAAACTCCATCTTTCACTGTTTCTGCAACCAAGGAAATTTATAAATGCTTTGGCTGCGGCAAAAGTGGCAATGCTATCAGCTTCGTTATGGAGCATGAAAAATATTCTTACGTAGAAGCATTGAAATGGCTGGCCAACCGCTACGGCATTACCATAGAAGAAACATTTACCACCGATGAACAGAAACAACAGATGCAGGCAGCCGATAGCCTGTATATCATTAACAGTTTTGCACAACAATTTTTTACAAAACAGTTGTTTGAAACTGAAGAGGGGCAAGACGTAGGTTTAAGTTATTTGAAAGAGAGAGGATTCAGGGAAGATGTAATTCGAAAATTTCAGTTAGGTTATTCACCCGAACATAGAGATGCGTTTACAAAACAAGCTCTGGCTAATCAATACAACAAAGACTTACTGCAAAAGACCGGCCTGGTAGTGATACGTAACGACCAACTGGTAGATAATTATCGTGGCCGGGTCATTTTTCCTGTACATAATCACAGCGGTAAAGTGTTAGGTTTTGGGGCAAGAATTCTAAAGAGCAATGATAAAGCCCCTAAATACATCAACACACCGGAAAACGAGATTTATGTAAAGAGTAAAATTTTATATGGCTCTTATTTTGCCAGGCAGGCTATTGATAAAGCAGATGAATGTTTGCTGGTTGAAGGCTACACGGATGTTATCTCACTTCACCAGGCCGGCATTGAAAACGTAGTAGCCAGTGGAGGCACTTCATTAACCACCGACCAGTTAAGGCTTATCAAAAAATATTCAAACAATCTTACCATAATATATGATGGAGATGCGGCGGGTGTAAAAGCTGCGTTGCGTGGGCTGGATATGGCGCTGGAAGAAGGACTGAACGTAAAACTGGTTTTAATTCCGGATAATGAAGACCCCGACAGTTATATAAACAAAGTTGGAGCTGCAGCTTTTAAAGATTTTGTGCAGAAGAATAAGAAGGATTTCATTTTATTTCAACTGGAAGTGGCTTTAAAGGACGCAGGCACGGATACAACAAAAAAAGCAGAAGTAGTTAACCAGATTGCTGAAACCATTTCGCGGATTAATAAAGCAGAAGATTTTACAAAACAGCAGGATTATATTAAGCAGTGCTCAGAAATTTTAAAGATTGACGAAAGCGGCCTTCATGCATTGGTGAATAAATTCATTCGCAACCGCATAGCCACACAGGAAAAAGCTTTGCCATTTGAAGAAGCAAGGCTTCATGAAGAAAATGCAAAAAAAGCACAGGAAACAAATTATGATGACACCACCTACAATTTGCTCTTTAAAGATGAATTGCAGGAAAAAGAACTGGCAAGAATTCTTTTAGAATTTGGCTTGAGAGAATGGGACGAGCAGACTTTAGTGGCAGAACATATTTTTGATGAAATGCCCGATGAAAGCCTGATTGAAAACAAGGATGTGCTTTACCTGGTCTCAACCTTCAGGCAGCAATTACAAAAAGAGCCGGCATCGGTAAACAAGAATTTTTTTATCTATCATTCAGATCCGCGGTTAAGTGCACTGGCCGTCTCGTTATTAAATATTCCTTACGAAGAAAGTGAGCATTGGCGTAAAGAGTTTAGCCAGGCTACCGGTTACCAGCCACGGTTATTTGAAATGAACTACAAGGATTTTCTGCAAACTGTATCCCGTGGAAACGAAGAGCAGTTGATGGAGTATTTAAAAATGGATGAAGACCGTACTCATACGGAAGTTGAATCAGCTTTAAACTATCTCAAGCTGAAAAAAATAAAAAGGATGCTGCACGAAAACCAGGTGGATATGGAAAAACCTCACAGCCCGCAAGAATTTGAAGTTCTTTTTAAAACCCATGAACATTTAAAAAAAATGGAAAGAGCAGTAACCGAAAAGTTAGGAACAGTTATTTTGCGTTGACCTGCGAGAGCATCATATCGCTATAGGAAACTTCAACAAGATCACTCTCTCTTATTTCAAATTCCTGTAAATAATAATTGCATTGCTGCAATAATTCTTCCTTTGTTTTGTCTGCATATAAGTTGCTGGCTTCAATTTCTACAAAAGCTCCCAGGCCCGGAACTTCATCAATATGGAATTTTACATTGTCAATAAACCAGATCTCCCTCTTTTTTTCAACAACTATTTTAATGCCCATTGCTTTAGCCAGAACAGATTTTAGCTTATCTGCTTCTTCAATTTTTATCAGGTTGAAATGGGAAGATTTGGGTCCGGCCTGGTTATTTCTTTCATAATAAATCAGGTTGTTCTCAATATTTCCCTGCCGCAGTTTTA
The DNA here is from genome assembly GCA_040289925.1 of Chitinophagaceae bacterium. Taxonomy (GTDB): domain Bacteria; phylum Bacteroidota; class Bacteroidia; order Chitinophagales; family Chitinophagaceae; genus VBAU01. The sequence continues at coordinate 2,550 of PSMD01000036.1, forward strand.
ACCGGCCATTGCGGGTATTAAAATAAGTGTCGGTTTGATGATCAAGCCCCTTAAACGCTGCTTCTTTTTCTTTTAAAAAATTGCGAATGAAATCCGGGTTAGAGCATTTAGCCTTTATTTCTACATTTAAATGAGCCATAGCCAAAAATAAAAAACCACCCCAACTAAGGGATGGTTTGCAAAAAATGAATTTGGTCTTTTTAAACTTCCTCCATGGCCATTGGGTTTTTTTGACGAACCCTTTTGCTATTGCATTTTTCAAAACGGGCAGCACTCCACACATGGTCAAGCACCACCTCGTTTACACTTTCATAACCGGCGGTTATTAAACGGTTCCAACTGCCGCTGCGGTTTAAATAGCAATTTTTGAAGTTGAGTTTGGATAAGCCACCCAAAATTTAGAATCCTGCTTTAAAGCGGGCATTACATCGCTTAAAATGCCATTAAGCTGGTTTTCATTTACGGCAAAAACAAGTGCAAAATCAATTTTCCGGCTTTTTAAAAGCGGTGTCATGTTTTTGGCGAATGAAAGTTTGCAAAATTGCTTTTCAATTGATGACGGAAGACCCTGAATAAGAAGATTTTTTTGATCGGTTAATTCTAATTTTTCAAAAAGCGTTTGTGACATACTTTGAAACTTAGGTTTAAGTGTTATCAGCAATTGTCTTGGTCCGCAGATCAAGTGCTGCGTTCACAAAGTAAGGAAGTGCAAAGGTAACACAATTCACCCTTAGTTAAGTTTTTTATTGAAAGAAAAATCCTGCTTCTAATCAATTTGAAACAGGATTTCCTATTAGTGCAATTTATAATTAATACATTGGTTTATAGTATTTCAAGGCTTCAGGCATGTATTTTTTAAGTTCATCAATTCTATGTTGCTCAGTTGGGTGAGTGGTTAAAAATTCCGGGGGCCTGTTACCCTTTGAGGCCGCTTTCATCCTTTGCCAAAGAGGTATGGCTTCCCTGGGATTATAACCCGCCATGGCTGTCCATATCAACCCATAGCGATCAGCTTCCAACTCATGCTTACGTGAAAACGGTAATAATAAACCAACTGTTGCACCTGCACCATAAGCTGCATAAAACAATTGCTGAGTTTGTTGCGGTTGATTTCTTAATGCTACCTGCAAACCGGCACCTACCAGTTCGGCACCTAAAGCCTGGCTCATCCTTTCATTACCATGTTGAAAAATGGCGTGTGAAACTTCATGTCCTAAAACCACAGCTAATGCAGCTTCATTTTGTGTGTAAGGAAGTAAACCTGTATAAACTACAATTTTACCACCTGGCATACACCAGGCGTTTGCTTCTTTATTATCCACCAAATGATATTCCCACTGATAACCTTCCAGCTCTTTTGATAAACCTTTACTTGCATAAAACTGCTCAACGGCTCTTCTTATCCGGTTGCCAACACGGCTTACCATAGCAGCATCTCTGTTTGAGTTGCTTGATACTACAGGGTTGGTTGACAAAAATTGTTGGTATTGTTGAACAGCCATTTGCTGTAATTGAGATTCTGGAAGCAATCTAAACTGGTTTCTTCCTGTTATTGCGTTTTTGCTGCATGCAATCATCGTTACTGCAGCAACCAATGCTACAACTATCTTTCTCATCGTTAAAAATTTTTGTAGCTAAAATTCCAATGATTATACCAACTCTAAAAAAGAAATTATAAATACTTGCAGGCTATTCTTCATGACTGTGGTGGCGGCGGCGGCGACGTCTATCACGATGTTTTAAGATGGGAACTTTGCTTTCATTGCCACGTAACAATCTGCCAATATTTCTTTGATGTGTTAATAAAACAAGCAATGCCACAGCAATGGCAAAGATGCGATAGAGATGCTCAGGCTCATTAAATATCACTAATATGAATACCGGAAATGTTATGCTTGCAAGAATGGAGCTTAAGGAAACAAAACGGGTTAAATAAAGTACAAGTAGAAAAACCCCTACACAACAAATGGCTACAATGGCCTGAATGCCGAGCACCATTCCAAAAAGAGTGGCGACACCTTTACCACCGCGAAAGTCGGCCCAGATTGGAAAAATGTGGCCAACTACAGCAGCCAAACCCAAACCAATTTGTAAATTGACAAACTGTGTTTCGTTATCTAAATAATTAGGAATAAGAAGTGCAAGCTTTACCGCCGCAATGCCTTTCAGCATATCAATTACCATTACCAAACTACCCCAGGCTGGCCCAAGAATGCGATAGGTATTGGTAGCACCAGCGTTACCGCTACCATAATCCCTGATATCAAAATCAAAAAAATATTTGCTAGCCCAAACTGATGTAGGAATACTGCCAATCAGATAAGCCAAAACAATAAGCAACAGTTCATTCATAGAACCTTGATTAAAGGTGAACAAAATTAAGATAATTCAGGTAGAACTAACATGAATTTAATAAGGTGAAAACAATTACCTAAGAGGAAAGACTTAAACAAATCCAATTCTCTTTTTCTAATTCATGAATTATTTTAAGATGATGCCGGAAAATCTGCTCATTAATTTCCTTCCGGTCTTCTTTTAGCAACCCACTTAAAATCAGATAACCGCCGGAGTTAAGCTGGTTTACCATGGTTGAAAAATTTTCCAGGATGATTTTTTTGATGATGTTACAAAGGATAATGTCATATTTTTTTCCGATAATAGGTGCTGTTGCCTGGATAATGTTTATTTTGTTGCACTCATTAGCCTTTGTATTTTCTTTAGCATTTTCAATACTCCAGTTATCATAATCAATTGCAGTTACTTCAGCAGCCCCCAGTTTTTCAGCAAGAATAGCCAGTATGCCAGTGCCGGTTCCAAAATCAAAAACAGATTTATTGTCAAAATCAATACCTCTCATCACTCGCACCATCATTTCAGTTGTGGCATGATGACCGGTACCAAAGCTCATTTTGGGAGTAATAATAATTTCATGCTGTACACTTTTAATGGGCTGATGAAAGCTGGCCCGGATGGCACAAAACTCATCAATAACAACGGGGTGAAAATTATACTCCCATTTTCGGTTCCAGTTTTCTGATCGAATAAATGAAATGGTGAAAGAAATATTTTGAGACGTTGCCAGTTCAATTAATCTTTTTTTGTCAAACCCTTTAAAGGCAATAAAAGCTTTCAAACCTGAAGCTTCTTCTTCAAATGCTTCGAAACCTTCTTCAGCCAGTAAAGCGATCAAAATTTCTTTTTTTTCTTCCTCTAAATTTTCAAAGCTGGCTTCAATGTAGTCTGTCATAAAAAGAATCCCGACGCAGTTGGTCGGGATCGTATTTAGTTTTCTGATTGTTTTTCTTGCGGATGATTTTCCTGGGGCCTGTTCTGCCTTTCTGGTTTTGGCAGCAACACCTTTCGGCTTAGTTTGAATTTTCCAGACTTTGGATCTGTACCAATCAGTTTCACTTTTACTTTATCGCCTTCTTTCAATACTCCTTCCAGGGTTTCCAGTCTCTTCCAACTCACTTCAGAAATATGAACAAGTCCTTGCTTGCTCGGTAAAAATTCTACAAAAGCACCAAAGGGCATAATTGATTTTACTGTTGCCTCGTACACATCCCCCACCGTTGGCACAGCCACAATTCCTTTAACCCAGTTGTGGGCTTTTTCAACTTTCTCCTTGTCGGTACCAAAAATGCTCACTTCACCCATGTTGTTCTTTTCCTCAATGTTGATGGTGGTACCGGTTTCTCTTTGAATTTCCTGTATCACTTTACCGCCGGGGCCTATTACTGCACCAATAAATTCTCGGTCAATAAACATCTTCACCATGCGTGGTGCATGTGGCTTCACTTCACTTCTGGCTTCTGCAAGGCAGTTATACATGGAATCAAGAATATGCAGCCTGCCTCGTCTGGCCTGCTCCAATGCTTGCCGCATTACTTCCATGCTCAGCCCATCTACCTTAATATCCATCTGAACGCCACAAATTCCTTCCCTGGTTCCGGTTACTTTAAAGTCCATATCTCCTAGATGGTCTTCATCACCCAAAATATCTGTAAGCACAGCATATTTTCCATCTTTACTAATTAAACCCATTGCTACGCCTGACACATGCTTGGCAATAGGCACGCCTGCATCCATTAATGCCAGCGAACCTGCACAAACTGTGGCCATTGATGAAGAACCGTTCGATTCCAGGATATCACTTACCACTCTAACAGTGTAGGGAAAATCACCGGCAGGCATCATTTGTTTTAATGAACGCATAGCCAGGTTTCCATGACCAACTTCGCGGCGGCCCGGACCTCTCATGGGCTTTACTTCACCGGTTGAAAATGGCGGGAAGTTATAATGAAGAATGAATTTTGAATATTCCGAAGTGGCTGCACTCTCAATCAACAATTCATCAAGTGGAGTTCCTAAGGTAACAGTGGTCAATGATTGTGTTTCACCCCTTGTAAACAATGCAGAGCCATGCGGTGAAGGCAATACATCCACTTCCATATCCAGTGGACGAACATCTTCAAGACCACGGCCATCCAAACGAATACGGTCGTTCAGGATCATGTTTCTTATTACGTGGTATTGCAGATCATGGTAATAATTTTTTGCCAGCTTGCTGATCTTCTCATCCAACTCCTCTTCTTCTGCAACTTTGTACTCTGCTTTCAAATGCTCAAGAAGATTGGTTTCAATCTCTTCAAACTTTTCGCTGCGCTGGTGCTTGCTTAAAGCAGCTTTTGCTACTTCATATATTTTGCTTTCTGCAAACTCATTTACTTTCTTTCTTAATTCTTCATCCTGCTCCGGCTTCGGATAATCTCTTTTGGCTTTGGCACCCGCCAGTTCTCTTAATTCCTGCTGTGCTTTTATTTGGAGCTTTATTGCTTCGTGGCCTGTCTCGATGGCTTTGATCAAGTCTTCTTCACTGCACTCGGTTGCTTCACCTTCCACCATCATGATGTTTTTTTCAGTGGCGGCAATAATGAAATCAAGATCGGCCTTTGCCAGCTCACTGCGGTAAGGATTGATTTTAAATTTACCATCAATTCTTGCCACTCTTACCTCAGAAATAATTTCTTGGATAGGAATATCAGAAACGGCCAATGCTGCAGAAGCCGCCAGGCAAGCCAGAGAATCTGGCATAACTTCATTATCGCTTGAAACAAGTGTAACCAGCACCTGTACATCGCACAAGTAATCATCAGGAAAAAGAGGACGAAGTGCTCTGTCAATTAAACGGCTGATTAAAACTTCATAATCACTCAGCTTTCCTTCTCTTTTAAAAAACGAACCGGGTATGCGGCCGGCAGAAGCAAATTTTTCCTGGTAATCTACTGTAAGCGGAAAAAAGCTTTGGCCTTCTTTGGGTTTGGTAGTGGCTACAACTGTAGCCAGTAAAATGCAATTACCCATGGTTACTGTAACGGAACCATCGGCTTGGCGGGCCAAACGTCCGGTTTCAATCGTAACCGTGCGGCCATCGCCTATATCAAATGTTTTGCGTATGGGTTGTGTTAACATGATGCTGTGAATTTGATGAGGTAAACCCTCGTTAAATTAATTTTTGTCTTTTAGTTTACAGGTACACTTTTTACAGCATTTGGTTATGCCAGCATAGTTTGCCTTTACAACAGGCTGCAGGAAAAAGGTCTGAAAACTAAAATTCCTCCCTTTGGGAGGATTTAGTGGCTTTACTTTCTTAAACCGAGTTTTTCAATTAGCTGGCGGTAGCCTTGCAGGTTATGTTTTTGAAGGTAGTTAAGCAGACGTTTACGTTTACCTACCAACTGCATCAGGCCGCGATGGGTAGAAAAATCTTTTTTATTAGCCTGTAAATGGCTGGAGATCTGGCTAATTCTTTCAGTTAATAAGGCAATTTGTCCTTCAATTGAACCAGTGTTTGCCTCTTTGCCACCAAATTCACGGAAGATTGTTGCTTTTTTTTCTTTTGTTACTGACATCTTTTAATTTTTTAATTTTTACCGGGAGTTTTTTAACCCGGGGCATCCGATTTTATATCTTATAAAAGTGGCGGCAAATGTAGGTTAAAACTGCAAAACTAAAAAGCGCAGAAAAACAATTTCTGGGCTGATTATATGAAATTTAAACCCTTATGGGCTTTATGGGCTTAATATATGTGGAACCGTGGCCATTTTATTGAAGCAAAGCCAGTCAAGCAAAACGTAGTCAGTATTGCCATCAGGATCATATTCCATCAATCTATAAACCAAGTAGTATTTACCCGGCGGTAATATTTTTCTGCGGCCAGCTTTGGTGTTCTCCATATCATGATAATAGTACCCACCCTGTAATTCACCAATTCGGTGGCGTGTCAGTTTATAGCCTTCTATATAAGTAGAACCCCTATACCAGCTATCCGTAAGCCATACATCTACGTAAAACGTACCGCGGGTGCCGCCATCACGGTCATTTTTATTTTGCTGACCTTTACCGTACCGGTTTTGCTTGTAAAATCAAAATCATAACTCAAATTACCCTTAAAGTAGATGCTGGAATTTTGTGCGTGGGAGAAAGAAAACATTGCCAGGCAAAGCGCCATTAAAATAACTCTCATAAGCAGTTGTTTAGTGAAGAGTGAAAATAAAATACGATAAACAAACACAACCACTGGTTTTAATTTTCTTGATCCGGCTCAGGTAATGATACCAATTGCTTTCTTTTTATTTTTAACGCATGAGTGAAACAAATTTTTCTGCAGATACAAAAGCGATTTTGAATTTACAACTCGCAACAGATCCCCGCTGGGTTAACCTTGCTGAAAAATCACTGGAAGAAATTTTAACCGACCATGCTTACTGCGAACAAAAAGCTGCCACTTCCTGCATTTCTCTTATACAGCGATACAGTGACAAAGAAAAACTGGTAGAAGAACTTTCACCAATTGTTACGGAAGAATGGGGACATTTCAGGTTAGTATTGGCAGAACTGCAAAAAAGAAATCTGAAACTAGGCAAGCAACGAAAGGATGAATATGTAAACGAACTTTTGAAATTTGAAATTAAGGGAGGATCAGAGGAAGACAGGTTACTTGACAAATTGCTTATTTGCGCACTGATTGAAGCGAGAAGCTGTGAACGGTTTAAGAGATTAAGTGAAGGTTTAGAAGATACATACCTGAGAAAATTCTATCGCCGGTTTATGGAAAGCGAAGCCGGACATTACACATTATTTATTGAGCTGGCTGAAACCTATATCCCCAAAGAAAAAGTTCGCAAAAGATGGAGGCAATGGCTGGAACAGGAAGCAAAAATTATGAAGCAACTAACTCCGCGGGGCGACAGGATGCATTAGTAGTCAATTACTCATCTGATTAGTCATTTGATTAGCTCACCTCCCCCACTCCATTTTCTGCTGTGGATGAAAAAATTTCTGGCAAGTACCCAATTTTCTTTTGATAAAATGAAGACAGGGCCCTGCGGAACTCATCTACCCTTTCTTTTTTTACCAATGCAATGGCGCAGCCCCCAAAGCCGGCTCCGGTCATTCTTGCACCTATGCATCCATCAAAATTTTTGCTGAACTCAACTATGGTGTCAAGTTCGGCTCCTGAAACTTCATATAAATACCTCAGTGAATCATGTGAACTGAACATAAGCTCACCAAACTTTTTTAAGTCGCGGTTTTGTAAATGCTTTACAGCTTCTTCAACCCTGAAATTTTCAGCAATTACATGCAAAGCTCTTTTCGCTAAAATTTCATCGCCAATCAAATGTTTTTTTTGCTGAAAGGTTTCAATCTGAATTTCACAAAGGTTATTTACCGTTAATTCTTTCTTCAATGCTTTTAGTGCACGGCCACATTCGGTAAAGCGTTCGTTGTATTTTGAATCAGCCAGCGTGCGGGGCTTATTGGTATTGATGATCACCAATTCATAATCATCCAAGCCAAAATGTATTTGCTCATATTCCAATGTATCGCAGTTAAGCAAAATAGCTTTATTTTTTTCAGCAAAAGCAACGGCAAACTGATCCATAATGCCGCAGTTAACGCCAATGAATTCATTCTCGGTTTTTTTACTGAGCAAAACAATATCCAGCTTGTTTAATTTCAGCCCGAACAGTTCATTCAATGCAAAAGCGGTAACAATTTCTATAGAAGCTGAAGAAGAAAGCCCGGCCCCAACAGGCAAATTGCCATAGAACAAAAGATGTAAGCCGGAAAGAGAAAATTCTTTTTGAAGCAGCTCATTGATTATACCAAGCGGATATTTATACCAGGCCTTTCCTGTTTTTGAATAAGATTGCTGCAAATGCAATTCAACAGCATCTGAAAAATTTAACGACTGAAAGCGAAAGATCTTGTCCCTGTTTTTTGAAACGGCCAGCCAGGTTCCTTTGCTGATGGCACAAGGCAATACACGACCACCGTTGTAGTCAATATGTTCACCAATTAAATTTACCCGGCCGGGACAGAAAAAAACCTGCTGAGGCTGTTCACCAAATCTTTTCTCAAATTCTTCTTTCAGCTTTTCCATTCTTATTTCTTTATTTTGAAACTATGGCGGCCAATAAAAATTTTTGTTTTACCCACCCCGGTGGTAAAGATATTTATTTGTATAGTTTAATAAACGAGCAGGAAACGGAGGTGTTGCTGACAAACTATGGCGCCATTCTCCTTGCCTATAAAATAAAAATGCCCGACAAAAGCACAAATGATATTGTGCTTGGTTTTGATAACGTACACGACTACCTGCGTGCAGATTATTTGCAGAATTATCCCTATTTCGGTGCAGCTATTGGCCGCTATGCCAACCGCATAAAAAATGCTTTATTTGAAATTGACAGCAAAAAATATCAGCTGTCCAAAAACGCAGGCCACAATCAATTGCATGGAGGCTTTGATGGCTTTGATAAGCAGGTTTGGGAAACCGAAACTTTTGATGAAGAAAATAATTTTTTAGAGCTAAGCTATTTCAGTAAAGATGGTGAAGAAGGATTTCCCGGCAATTTAACCGTTCGCTTAAGCTTTGAATTAACTGACGATAGCGACATCATTTATTCTTATACTGCCACAACCGATGCAGCC
>PSMD01000036.1:11556-14976 GCA_040289925.1 Chitinophagaceae bacterium
AATCAACTTAACCCATCACAGTTATTTTAACCTGAACAACGGGCAAGGCACTATTGATGAACATGAATTGAAAATTTATGCAGACAAAATTTTAGAACAGGATGAATTTCTTTGTGCAACCGGCAATTACATTGCTGTTGACAACACAGCATACGATTTTAGAGAGTTCAAAAAAATTGAAGCATTTGCCAACAATGGTTACGACCAGAGTTTTGTAATTGCCAATGAAAAAAAAGCGATGACACTGGCAGCAGAGTTAAAATCGGCCAATCATATTAAGCTACAGGTTATCACCACCGAGCCCGTTATTCAATTTTATACAGCGCAGGGCTTAAAAAAAATCCAGGGTAAAAAGGGAAACATTTATGAACCTTATTCAGGTCTTTGCCTGGAAACGCAGGTGCATCCAAACGCTATTAACATACCACAATTTCCCAATACAGTTTTACGGCCGGGAGAAGTTTATCACCAAAAAACGATTTATAAGATTTGCTTTGAGAAGTAATTCAACTCTTCCTCAAAATTTAAAAAAGGATATTGTTGTTGCAGGGTTTTTGCTTTTTCAAAATGGTTTTTTAAAAACTCCTGGTGAGCCTGCGAATCCGGATACAGTGGTTTATGCTTGCGTGCAATCAAAATCTTCTCTACTTCTTTCATCAGCCCGGCCGCCTTTTCATCTATGCAACATTCTTCAAATTTTTGCAGAACAAATTGCGTAGCAATAAAGTTGGGATGAACCAGATCAACATCATAAAACCGGTAATCTCTTAATACATCTATCAGCAGTTCATAAGCAGGAAAATAATACAGCCTGTCGAATTTATTTACCATGTGGTGTACAGCCTCAATCAACCTTGCCTTACTGCGGTTGTTATTAATCACTCCATCACGAATATGCCTTACCGGGCTAACTGTGAAAATGATTCGAACCTTATTATTAAAAAAGAAAAGCCGCTGAATGGTTTCATCTAATGCGGTGATAATTTCTTCAATCGTCAGCAAATGCTTGCTAAACCATTTTGCCGGTGCACGGTGACAATTAGCAACTCCTTTACTTTGGGAAAGCGTTCGAAGAATTGTGCCTGAATTTTCAGGTGTTCCCATCAACTGGTAAGAAAAAGCAGAACCAAGCGTAATTATTAACCAATCAGCCTGCTTTAAAAAATTATGTGCTTTTTGCTGAGAAACATTCACAGCTTCAACAGCTTTTTCAAGCTGGGTATTTGAAAACCGGCTGTGGTGCTGCCAGCTATGCCAAACACCGTTGAGCTGAAAAAAATCTTTTTCACTGTAGGTTTTGCATTCTACATAAGAAATAAGGCTTGAGCAAACACTTTGCGGATCGAATAAAATACCATTTGGATTTTGCAACACATCAAACTTTAACTGCTGGAGTGTATTGCCGATATGCTCAGTAAAACAGGAGCCGGTTAAAAGAATTTTATTTCCATATGCAATGGGTTTATCCAGCTTTTTCAAATCAATATCTACCATGAAATTCATACTCAAACAAAAATTTCTGAAGCAATTTGCAAGCTATTATGCAAAGCATCCACATTTAATTCCCTTAATATTTTTTTCTGGCTGAAATAATCAATCATCCATTCTGTATTCATATTTCCTACCAGTTCATCATTCGCCATGGGGCAACCTCCAATTCCTTTTAACGCACCATCAAACCGGTAGCATCCCGCCTGCAATGCTGCATCTAATTTCTCTTTCTGGTTTTGGGGTTTGGAATGAAGATGAACGCCTACTTCTACATCCGGCAAAGAATCAACCAGGAATTTGGTGATGCGATAGACTTGTTGCGGCTCTGCCAAACCTACAGTATCTGCCAGTGAAATAATTCCAATTTCCATTTCAACCAACTTGTTCACCCAGCTAAAAACAATTTCCTCGTTGTAGTGATCTCCATAAGGATTGCCAAAGCCCATGGAGATATAAATAACCAGTTGCTTTTTATTTTTTATGCAAAGATTTTGGATGTCTTCAACTCTTGCTAGGGATTCGGCAATTGTAGAATTTGTATTTCTGAGTTGAAAAGTTTCCGAAACAGAGAAAGGAAAACCTAAATAACTGATCTCATCATATACCACCGCTTCTTCTGCCCCCCTTCTGTTGGCAATAATGGCCAGAAGTTTCGATTTGCTTTTTGACAGGTGCAGTTTAGAAATCACTTCTTGGGTATCGGCCATTTGCGGAATGGCTTTGGGAGAAACGAAGCTGCCAAAATCAATGGTATGAAACCCCACTTGCAAAAGCGAATTGATATACCTAGCTTTTTGTGCAGCAGGTATAAAAGTTTTCCAGCCCTGCATCGCATCACGGGGGCATTCAATCAATTTTATCAATTTATCGTCCATGCGGCAAGCAAAGTTAATGGAGTGAATCAGGTTAACAGCACTGGTTCTTATGAAGAGGAATAGGGTATTTTCAAAAAAATAAATAATTTTAAGAACCCATCACTCTTTCACAAAAAACCAAAACATGAAAAAATTATTCTGCTGCTGTTTAATTGCAATGTTAGCCGCAACTGCTTATGCATAGCCTACAAACGGAAATCAATCTTTAGAACAGTTGATGAAACAAAAGAAAAAAGAGTATGGAAGAGCATGGGCGTTTTTAGGAAGCGGAGTAGCGTTAATAACAACCGGCATTATCATTGGCAAGGGCGATGACAGCGATAAAGGCGATTTGTTTTACGAAACAAAAGAAGGCTGGCATTATATGCTGATAGGTTTGGGAACTGTTTTATCTATACCAGCATTCCTCAATTTGTTACTGCCAGCAAAACCAAGCACAAAATTGACCTGATGATGAAGAAAGAATCTACTAGAATTACTCCCAAATTGCATACTGCAAGTCAGTTTAAAGTTGGCTTAAGAATATCCCTTTAACCGTAGTCAATATTTTTCTTAAAACTTTAAATATTCTTGAAAACTTGCCGGGCAAAGAATAGCTTAGCCCGGCATTTAAAATCAAAACCATTAAACTGTTATTATGAAAAAAACCTTAAGCTTACTGCTTATCAGTTCTGTTATCCTGCTTTCCTGTAAAAAAGACAAACAATCTACCAAAGAAAAACTACAGGGGAAATGGACGATGAAATCAATTGTTGAGAATCATTATTACAGCGGGTCCTCTCACATTCATACTTACCCCGCTTCTCCGGGCGATTATTTGGATTTTCGTTCAAATAATACTGTGATCATCAGTTTAGGGGGGTCAGTTGATACATTAACGTATGGACTACCAGATGACAATCATCTCTGGATTGATGATCCTGCTGAGCTGTATGAAATTAAAACCCTTACTAAAAGCCAGTTTGTAATTGCCAATAGAGACGATGATCCGAATGGAGATTATTATGAAGTGACAATTAATATGGAAAAATAGGAAGCTTACGCCTGGCGTTGC
>PSMD01000036.1:15033-26384 GCA_040289925.1 Chitinophagaceae bacterium
ACCGAAACATTTAACGACTCAAAATCCCCAGCCATGGGGATTTTGAATTTTTCATCGCAAATCTTTATCAATGCAGCAAAAATTCCTTTCTCTTCACTGCCCATTACAATAGCTGCAGGCTCAGTAAAATTGCATTCAAACAAATTTTTAGCAGCTTTCATTTCACTGGCAAATACTTTTATTCCATTTAAGTGCAATTCATCAACAGCCTTCATCAAACTGTTTACCCTGCAAAATGGAATTTTTTCAATAGCACCGGCAGAAGTTAACAGCGCATCTTCGTTTATGGCACCTACACCTTTATCAGGAATAATAATAGCATGCACACCACAACAATAGGCTGTTCTGGCAATGCCACCTATGTTGCGTATATCAGTAATACCATCAAGCATTAAAAACAACGGCGTCTCTCCCCGTTCTACAACCAGGCTAATCACTTGCTGCAACTCGTAATATTTCACTCTTGAAATTTGTGCTACGCACCCTTCATGACCCTGTACATTGAAGGAGTTGAGTTTTTCCACCGGCACTCTGTTTACAGGCACCTGATTATTTGCTGCCAGTGTTTTTATTTCTTCACTGGCTGCGTTGTGTAAATTATTTTGCAGGTAAATACGGTCAAGATTTTTTCCCGACAGAATTGCATGCTTTACATTTTCTACGCCAACAATTAAAGAAGATTTTTTTGGCCGATGTTTTTGCCTGAATTGTTTCACCTGCCAAAAATAGTTCAGTCAACAAAAAAGCCTGCAAGAATCTTACAGGCTTTTACCCCAGGATATTTTCTATGAATTATTTTATGCCAAATGCTTTTTTCACTTTATCAACATAGTCCAGTTTCTCCCATGTAAACAACTCAACTTTCTTCTTCACAACTTTCCCTTCAGGAGAACGAAAAACTTTCTCAACAACCTGCGGTTTGCGGCCCATATGCCCATAAGCTGCTGTTTCGCTGTAAATAGGATTGCGTAGCTTCAGGCGTTGCTCAATAAAATACGGACGCATGTCAAATATCTTCTTTACTTTTTCTGCAATTGCACTGTCATTCAATTTCACCTTCGCAGTTCCGTAAGTATTTACATTAATGCTGGTTGGTTGCGCCACACCAATGGCATAAGAAACCTGCACCAGCACTTCATCGCAAACACCTGCGGCTACCAGGTTTTTGGCAATATGCCTTGTAGCATAAGCGGCACTACGGTCAACTTTGCTCGGATCTTTTCCGCTAAATGCACCGCCTCCATGTGCACCTTTACCACCATAAGTGTCAACAATAATTTTTCTTCCGGTTAAACCCGTATCACCGTGCGGGCCGCCAATTACAAATTTTCCGGTTGGGTTTACATGGTATTTGATATTATTGTTAAAGAGATGAGCATATTTTTTATACTTCGCTTTTACTCTTGGTATTAAAATATTGATGATGTCTTTTCGAATCCTTGCCTGCATTTTTTCGTCGGTATCAAAATCATCATGCTGTGTAGACACGACAATAGTGTCAATACGCACAGGCTTGTTGTTATCATCATACTCAAGCGTCACCTGGCTCTTTGCATCGGGTCGCAGATATTTTATCTGTTTATTTTCTCTGCGTAATGCAGCCAGTTCCTGCAATAATTTATGTGCAAGATCAAGAGCCAAAGGCATGTAATCTTCTGTTTCATTGGTAGCGTAGCCAAACATCATTCCCTGGTCACCTGCCCCCTGCTCTTCTTTCTTCCTGCGGTCAACACCCTGGTTTATATCAGATGATTGTTCATGTATAGCAGATAAAACACCGCAACTATGAGCTTCGAACATGTACTCACTCTTTGTGTAGCCAATGTTGCGGATAACGCCACGGGCAATTTCCTGAACATCCAGATAAGCTTTTGATTTTACTTCACCAGCAAGCACTACCTGGCCTGTGGTTACAAGTGTTTCGCAGGCAACTTTTGAATCAGGATCGAAAGCAAGAAAGTTATCAATCAGTGCATCAGAAATTTGATCAGCCACTTTATCCGGATGGCCTTCGGAAACACTTTCAGAAGTAAATAAATAAGACATGTAGATTTTGGGTTTACTAATTAGAAACTGGGGATATTATCAAACTTTAAATTGGCTGCAAAGATAAAGCAGCTACAAATTGGAATAGGGGCCGGGTAATTAAATTTTTGAATATACGATCCTGAGTTTTAAACGATAGGATGAGTCCACATAATTACCACCGCCTAAAACAATTCTTCCATTAGCTGGTTGCCGTAATACTGGAATTGTATAAAAACCTTTCAATGCCTTTGTATAAACAACGGTTTTCAATGGCGCAAAAATGCGAATGACATCATTGCGGTCATGCCTGGTTACAATTCCCTGGACATATCTGGTAATATCAAAGTGATAAACGCTGTTGTTTTTTAATCTACCTCCAAACCGGTCAATATTATAGGTAGCAAAGAAAGGACTGACTGTTTGAAATCCCATGTCAAAATCAAATGCAAAAGTCGTGTCTGCAGCGGCTTTCACATGATCAATGAACAAAGCTGCGGGGGGCATAAACTTATCTTCCCCGGCAGATGTTAACTTATACACTAAAAGCTCTGCTTTATGAATCACTGCATTACTAAAAGTATCAAGTGCAGGAATTTTTATTGTACCATAGGAACCTGGTGTACTTTGTAAATAAAGCTTATCATCCAAAGGTGTACCATTAGTTAAATAGCTAGCCCATCCGTTTGCCGGGTTTCTTCTAATAATATTTGCCTGTCCTCCCGGAGTACCCGGATTATAATGGACATGATTGAACTGGGCCAATGTCGTGTCTTTAACACCGTTCATACTTACCCGGTAATAAATAATCAGCCTTGTGTCAACTGCATTCGGTTTAAAATAAGTTAACGCATTACCAGAAGTAGAAGATTTAATTGCAAAACCTCTAAAAAGTGTTTTGAAAAGTGAATCGCTATGGTATGCTCCATTCGCTGTTGAACTGGTATCGTAATTAATAAACCGCGTACCTAAAGAGTTCGGCAATGGAATTCTCAATACACCAACAATTTTCGTTGTATCATTTTTTCTAACGTGAAGAACCGTATCATTCAGAGTATTTACCAGGAATGATTTTATTGCAAGCGGCGCCCCTGTCGTGGCAATATCAGGATCACTAAATTTATAAGCAACTGTATCACTAAATCCCGATGCCTGGTCAATTTCGTAAACACTGAAAGTTTGCACGGTATTCGTATCTCCATAAGAACCATCATAAGCCAATGACAACACAACCGAATCAACAGCTATTACTGAATCTTTATTGCGGAATGGATAAGTGCCGTAGGTTGATAACCCAATGGTGAAATACGCATCAGCATGTGTAACCCCAAATTCAGGGTCATTAATATGGCCAATGGCAACTGGGTCATCGTAATAAAGAAAGGTGGAATCATTAAACTTTTTATTATCCGTTTCGGTTGATAAAAAAGCCTCAAACGTATGAATGTTATCAATGGGTGGAATTAATTCATCCCCCAGCGTGGTGGCTTCATTTATCTTTTTACAGGAAACTATAAGTAATGAAAGGATAACAATTGAACTGATCGAAAGGACAAAAATTCGGCTCTTCACAACAAGTTTATTATTAAGTCTGAAAAGATTTTAGTTTGGTATGCAAACAAATCACTTGTTTGCAAGATCGCCATACAGTTGTAAATAGTCTGTTAAATCTAACCCTGCATTGTACGGTAAAGTTTTCTTACCTCTCACTTTGGAAAATTCTTCTACCAACTTCTTATCTATTTTATCTGCACCAAAACTAATTGCATCTGCATAGGTAGCACCGCCTCTAAACATTGCAGTGTTATTTGCTTCTTTGAAAACTTCAAGATCTTTTTCTTTTAATGAAGGATGAATCATTGCTTTTTTAATGAAATCGCTACCTAACTTTTCTTTAAATGTATTTTGACCTATGGTAAATAAAATTTTACTGTGTGAAAAAACCGGCTCTTTTTTATAAACAGTTTTCAGGTAAAAAGGAATCAAACCTGTCATCCATCCGCTGCAATGAATAACATCCGGGGGCCAGCCGAATTTTTTTACAGTTTCCAATGCCCCCTTGCAAAAGAAAACCGTACGAAGACCATTATCATCAAACCATTTTTCATGTTCATCATGAAAAACAAACTTTCTTTTAAACAATTCTTCATTATCTAAAAAATAAACCTGCAAACGGGCATTGGGCAACGACGCCACTTTAATTTGTAAAGGATGATCTTCATTATCTATTGAAACATTAATGCCCGACAACCTGACAACTTCATGCAAACGATGCCTGCGTTCGTTAATAGTGCCAAACTTTGGCATAATGCACCGTACTTCAAAACCACTATCATTTGCTTTTATTGCCAGCTTGTTTACTATTTCTGAAAATTCAGTCAGTTCTAGGTAAGGAGACATTTCATTGGCAATAAATAAAATTCTTTTCTTTGACATGCAGATGTCCTTTTTGGTGGTTTGTTTTATAAAGCCGCAAAGGTAGCCATTTTATGGCTAAAAGCTATAGGGAAAAGCATTCTGCAGTATTAATCGTTTTAAAATGATCATCTTCAAAAAAGCATCTGACCTGAAAAACTATCTGCAGAATCAAAGGCAAAAACAGGTGTCTACCGGATTTGTACCAACCATGGGCGCCTTGCATGAAGGTCATCTTTCACTTATACGGAATTCAAAAAGAGAGAATGATTTATCTGTATGTAGCATTTTTGTCAATCCCACTCAGTTTAATGATCCCAGCGATTTTGAAAAATATCCTATCACCATTGAAGAAGATATTTATGCATTGGAGACAACAAGCTGCGATATACTTTTTTTACCAGATGTTGAGGAAGTTTATCCAAACGGCACTAACCAGGTAAAACAATACAACTTTGGCTATCTCGATAAAATTTTAGAAGGCGAATTTCGTCCGGGGCATTTTCAAGGTGTTTGTATGGTAGTGGAAAGGTTGCTGGAACTGGTGCAGCCCACCCGACTTTACTTGGGACAAAAAGATTTTCAGCAATGCATGGTCATTAAAAAGCTGGCTGAGTTAATGCAGTGCAAAGCAGAGATAAAAGTTTGCCCTACCCTGCGTGAAGCTGATGGGCTTGCCATGAGCAGCCGCAATAAACGATTGAGCAGTGAGGACAGAGCTAAAGCTGTAACCATTTATCAAACGCTGCTTTTTTTAAAAGATAATATTGATAAAGGAGCGCTGAGTGACCTGAAGAAGCTGGCCACGAAAAAATTAAAGCAAAATGGTTTTAGGCCCGACTATGTTGAAATTGTTGACCCCAAAACTTTAAAGCCTTTGAATGAATGGGACTCCCGCCAGGGAGCTGTTGGGTTGATTGCTGCATACCTGAATGAGGTAAGACTGATTGACAACATGGTGCTGTGTGAATGACCTTTATTTTACAATGCTGCTGGGTATAACTTTGCAGGTTATGCAAATTGAAATTCTGAAATCAAAAATTCACCGGGCTGTCATTACGGAAGCAAACCTGAATTACATTGGCAGCATAACCATTGATGAAGACCTGATGGATGCTGCTAACCTGATAGAAAATGAAAAAGTGCAGGTAGTAAATGTAAATAACGGTGAAAGATTAGAAACCTACGTGATTAAAGGCAAACGTGGCTCAGGTATTTGTTGCTTAAATGGCCCTGCAGCACGTAAGGGAATGGTGGGTGATGTTGTGGTAATTATTTCTTACTGCATTCTGCCTTTTAATGAGGCAAAAACATTCAAGCCTTTTATTGTTTTTCCGAAAGAGGGAAATAAGCTGTAAAAAGATCTGTAGTTTTCCCGTTGTGATCTCAACTTTCTTCAGCCTGAAGATTGTTATTTTTGACAGCAATGAAGAAAAGGTTTTTCACCATACTCCAATATCTTGTTTTTTTTGGCCTGGGATTTTTTTTAGTCTGGTGGTCAATCCGGGATCTCACTACAGAAGATAAATTACTCATCAGCCAATCGTTAAAGCATGCAAGATATTATCTGATCATTCCGGTTTTCATTCTTCTTGTAGCCAGCCATTTTTTACGGGCAGTTCGCTGGAGGCTGCTGATTTCTTCTTTAGGTTATCAAACAAAAATTTCAAACACTTTTTTTGCGGTAATGGTAGGTTATTTGGCCAACAGTGCCGTGCCACGGTTGGGAGAAGTTTTAAAATGCACCTTGCTTGCCCGTTATGAAAAACTTCCTGCAGATAAGCTTATTGGCACCATCATTCTTGAAAGAATTATTGATGTTGTTAGCCTGTTGATTGTTTTTGGGATTACGTTTGTTATTCAACCTGATATATTTACCGAGCTCATTAATGCTTTTTTTCGCTCACACCATGATCAAAGCCGAAAAAGAATTCCCGGTTATTTAATTGCAGTTATCTTTTTCAGCATCATTATTCTGGTTTTATTGATTTGGATGATTGCAAAAAAGAAGACACTGCAGGATGTAGTTGGGTTATTCAAAAAAATTGGTCGCAGCATCTGGCAGGGCATCAGCACTATTCAACATTTAAGAAATCGTGGAATTTTTATTTTGTACACTGCAGGCATTTGGTTTCTTTATTTCATTTCGGGCTATGTTGGTTTTTATGCGTTGCAGGAAACAGAAGTATATGGAGCAAAAGAAGCGTTTGCCATTTTATCCGCCGGCAGCATTGGCATGACGGCCACACCGGGTGGCATTGGTGCTTACAGCATATTGGTGCAAAAAACCATGCAGGTATATGGATTGAATGAAGCCATTGCGCTTGCATTTGGCTGGATATTGTGGATTGCACAGGAGTTTGTAATACTGGTAGGCGGATTGATTAGCTTTGCTGCCATCCCTTATTTCAATAAAAAGAAAAAACAAGTTGAAACGATCTGACCTGATAACCGATAAAATTTTTGAGCGGCCCAGCTTGGTTCAAAAAATCATGCAATGGAGATTAACAGCCAGATCTATTGCATTTACAAACGGTGTATTTGACATTTTACATGCCGGGCATATTTTTTCTTTATCGCAGGCAGCCAAAGAAGCCGATTGCCTGGTAGTGGGTGTTAATTCAGATGCATCAGTAAAAAGATTAAAAGGCGCTGGACGTCCCATCAACAACCAGGAAAGCAGGATCCTTGTTTTGGCATCTCTTCAAATTGTTGATGCCGTGGTGGTGTTTGATGAAGACACACCCCGAGAACTGATCACAGCGATCATGCCTGATGTAATTGTAAAAGGCGGCGATTATACCGTTGAACAGATTGCAGGCGCCAAAGAAGTAATGGCAAACGGAGGCCGTGTTGTTATCAACCCCATTGTAGAAGGTTTCTCCACCACGCAATTGATTGATAAAATGAAAAAAGCTTAGCACATCTTCTCCGCCAGTTTTAAAATCTAAAATTCCCTCTTCCCTACTCGTGTCGTAACTTTATTTCATGGCTGGTAAACGCAGGACGATCTTCAGAGACATAAGCTGGCTTTCATTTAACGCAAGAGTACTACAGGAGGCAGCTGATCCATCCGTTCCACTCCGTGAACGCATACGGTTTCTCGGCATTTTTTCCAACAACCTCGATGAGTTTTTTCGTGTAAGGGTAGCTACGCTTAAACGCATGGTGGAATATGGCGGCAATAAAGCCAGAGCCAAAATGCATCTCGAATCGGAGCCGCAAAAGATCCTGGATGAGATTCAGATGATCGTTTTGAACCAGCAAAGTGAGTTCAACCGCATCTGGGAGCAAACCCAGGAAGAATTAAAAAGAGAAAATATCTTTATTGTTACTGAAAAAGAACTGACGAAGGAACAGCAGGATTTTGTACGCAAATATTACGAGGAAGAAGTAAGCTCCAATGTTATCCCGTTAATGATTGATACTATTCCGAATTTTCCTTTCCTGCGTGATAAATCCATTTACCTCGGTGTGGTGATGTGGAAGAAAAATCAACCGATGAAAAAGAATCATGCTGTTATTGAAATACCTACACGTGTGCTGGGCAGGTTTATTCAACTGCCCTCTCCCAGCCCCGATAAACACTATATTATTTTACTGGAAGATGTAATTCGCTTTAACCTGCCGGATATTTTCTGGTATTTTGGTTATGATGCCTACAATGCTCATGTTTTTAAAGTTACCCGTGATGCGGAAATTGATATTGACAATGACATCTCCACTTCTCTTATACAAAAAATTGAAAAAGGTTTAAAGAACCGGCGCAAAGGAAAACCTGTTCGTTTTGTGTACGACCGTGAAATGGACCCTGCCCTGCTTGAATACCTGATACGCAGAATGAACCTTTCAAAACGAGATAACCTGATACCGGGAGGCCGTATTCACAACTTCAGGCATTTCATGGATTTCCCCGAAAATGTTTTTAAATCTAAAAGTCAGCGACGCAAGCCATTTGCTCATCCACTGGTGGCTGAAGAACTGGTGAGTAATGCAGTAATGAAACAGGATGTGATGCTTCACTTTCCCTATCACTCCTTTAATGCGGTTATTGACCTGCTGCGTGAAGCGGCGATGGACCCTGACGTAAAATCTATAAAGATCACCTGCTACAGGCTGGCACCGCAATCGAAAGTCATTAATGCACTTATTAATGCTGCACGAAACGGTAAGCATGTTATGGTGATGCTGGAGCTGAGAGCAAGATTTGATGAAGAAGCTAACCTGGCCTGGAAGGCAAGGCTGGAGGAAGAAGGCGTAAAGGTGATAACGGGGCTTCCCAATTTAAAAGTACATGCCAAGCTTTGCAGTATTAAAAAACGAATGGATGACCGCTATATTTATTATGGTTTTGTGAGCACCGGTAACCTGAACGAAAAAACGGCTGCCGTATATGGCGATCATTGCCTGCTTACATCCAACCAGAAAATTATGGCCGATGTAAACCGCATTTTCAACTACCTGGAAAATCCAAAGACCAACGAGCATTCTTTAAAAGCCTGTAATACGCTTATACCAAGTCCACATATTGTGCGAAAGCAGTTGCACCGGATGATACAGGTGGAAATTGATAATGCCCGCCGGAATAAAAAAGCCGCCATCACTTTAAAGATGAATTCTCTTTCGGATGAGGATATGATTGAGCGGTTATATGAAGCTGCAAAAGCCGGCGTGGAGATCAAACTGGTTATACGTGGAATTTTTTGCATGCTGAGCGAAAACCCGAAATTCAAAATACCGGTTACTGCCATCAGCATTGTTGACGAATACCTGGAACATGCCCGGGTTTGGATTTTTCATAATAATGGAAAGGAAAAGGTTTTTATTTCATCGGCAGACTGGATGGTGCGCAACATTGATCACCGCGTGGAAGCTACCTGCCCCATTACCGATGAAGCTATTAAAAAAGAACTGATGCATATTTTGGAGATACAGCTAAACGATAATGTTAAAGCCCGGTGGCTGGATAATGAGCTGAGCAATGAATATGTTTCCTCGCGGGGTAGAAAAAGAGTCCGTTCGCAGGTAGAGACATACCAGTTTTTGTACAAGAAAAAAATGACACACAGTGCGGATGGCAGCTATTGATATCGGCAGCAACGCAGCCCGTTTGCTCATCTCGGACGTGGTAGGCGGAGAAGCGAGGCCTGAATTTATCAAGATGGCTTTGGTACGTGTACCCCTGCGACTGGGTTTTGATGTGTTTGACAAAGAACAAATATCGGCCACGAAAACCGAGAAGCTGATTAAAACCATAAAAGCCTACAAGCTTTTGCTGGATGTGTATGATGTAAAACACCTGAAAGCCTGCGCTACCTCGGCCATGCGGGACGCCATAAACTCAAACGACATTCTTAAAAAAATAAAAACCGAAACCGGTATTGACATCAGCATCATCAGCGGGGATGAGGAAGCCAGTTTTATTTACCAGAACCACATTGCCGAAAACATGAGCCGCAATGAATCGTATTTATATATTGATGTAGGCGGGGGCAGCACGGAGCTTACTTTTTTTAGCGATGGTAAATTAATCTTTAAAGAATCCTTCAACATCGGCACTATACGCCTGCTAAAAAACCAGGTTACCGAAGCGCAGTGGGATGAAATGAAAGATTGCATCAGGACAAAAACAAAAGGACATCACCACGTAACGGCCATTGGCTCGGGCGGTAACATCAACAAAATATTTTCTCTTTCCAAAAGAAAAGAAGGCAAGCCGCTGACGCTTGACCTGCTGCGTGATTATTACAAAGAGTTCAGCACATTGACCGTTGAGCAGCGGGTAGCCCTTTATCATTTGCGGGAAGACCGTGCGGATGTGATTGTGCCGGCACTGCTTGTTTACATTAACGTAATGCGCTGGGCCGATACCGAGGAGATCTATGTACCAAAGATTGGTTTGGCAGATGGACTGATACAATCATTATATGAAGAAGTGAAAATGAAGAATGCGAAGGGCTAAGTTATTTTTCCTGCTTTATTGCCGGCCGCCTTGCCGCTGTCCTCTTACTGTTTATAGCCGGTAACCATTGTTTACCCGCCATTAATTATTGCACAATTACCCACTTTGTGTTATTGACAGCCTTTAACCGCTTATTTAAATTGGCTGACAATTGTTTAAGAGAAGATGACGGTTGTTTGAACGGGGCTTTACAAAAACTGGAAAAGCTGAAGGAATATTTGGATGAGTTGGAGAAGTAGGATTGATTGGGCAGAGTGGATTGTACTTACAACAATACAAAATGTATAACATTAACTTATTGATTTTAAAAAAAATTTTTTAAATTAATACTCTGTATAATAACATAAATATACGTGTTGTGTGCTATGCCAACAAACTTCACGTTCCACAATTTAAATCTTGACAAATGCCGAAAGAAAATCAGGTTAAACTAACAGAAGAAATTATCGAGACAGCATATAAATTGCTAATCCCTAAACTTGCATTTGGCAGACTGACAGCAAGAAATGAAAGTGCGTTTCAACTTGAGTTTGGACTGATTCTCAAAACAATAGGGCAACTATACGAGTTTCGACTTGTTGACAAATTTCATCTTGAATTTGAGACATATATTTCACTAAATGGCACAAGCATTAAAAGTAAGAAAAAGAGAGCAAGGGTTGACCTGTTATTAAAATATCAAGATGACGACAGTTCGACAAAGGCAGCAATTGAACTAAAGTTTTTCAAGAAAGAAAATCTAAAACAGCCACGCAATCGATATGACGTTTTTAAGGATATTTCAAATCTTGAATCATACAAAAGCCACGGTATTGACCTTTGCTATTTTATTCTTGCGACCGACCATTCACATTATTGCTGCCAAGACAGTTATTCAGAAGACACGGCAGACTTCGACTTTCGACACGGCAACCAATACAAGTCCGGAAAAGTTTTGCAATATAAAACT
>PSMD01000104.1:0-2466 GCA_040289925.1 Chitinophagaceae bacterium
ATCCATATTCTTTTTTTAAAAAATCTTCTGTTATGGCATTTGTTGTGAAATCAGATAGTCGCTTTTTAAGAACATTCAACTTTTCTTCTACAATAAAGCTATCTCCCATTGTAACAATACCAGTTACATTTTTTGAAAATAGTTTATTCACTCTAAAGCCATTATCGTATTCTTCTGACCCTTTATTACTTCTATCTACAAAAAACAAAAATGGTTTTTCTGGTAATAATTCTTTGAATGGAATATCTTCTAAAGAGTTTTCCAAAAGAAAGTTATATTTCATTTCTCTTTTGCCAAACAAATCAAAATGAAATACTTTTCCTAATTCATTTGCTTTTTTCTTCCCTGTTTTTATGAAAATATTAATCGAGACACCTTGTTGAATGTCAAACACATTTATGTCGGCACTTCCATCTGGTGCTGTTTCTTTTTTCTTGGCGTTTCCGTGTAAATCTATAGTATAAATTTTATCATAAGTCTTTAGTAGGTTCCAGCGCATCCCTCTAAATGTCGGATTATCTAGGAAACCGTGCGGATTAATAAAAGCCAAAACACCACTTCCATTTTTTTCTATAAAATGCTGACCGTAACGTAAGAATTTTACATAATCATCATTCAACCAATGTTTGCGTTCATTAAAATGAACACCGTCAACATATTTGTAATCTTCAATCAGCTTGCTAATCCATTCGCCATTGTTTGATGATATCCCGCTATATGGCGGATTCCCAATTACACACATTACTGGCGTATCTCTTTTTATGTGATTGGCTTCGTTGGCTTCTGTGCTCAACCAACTTGCAAACAGCGTTCCTGTGTCTTGGTGGTGTTCTTCTAAACTGTTGGTAAGATAAATTCTGAATCTTTGGTTAGTTGTAGGTTTGTAGCCTGTTTCAGTTAAAATCAAATCTAATTTTAAATGTGCCATTGCATAACTTGCCATCAACAACTCAAATCCATTAAGGCGTGGCAATAAATGTGTTTCTACATAGTTGCTCCAAATGCCCTGCTGCCCTGTAAATTTTTTGTGTATATGTTTTACCACTTCTGCTAAAAAAGTTCCAGTTCCTGTTGCCGGGTCAAGTATTTGCACTTTGTGAACTTCTTGTTCGGTTTGTTTGCCTTGTACATCAACTTTTATTTTTGTTTTACTATTGTCGGCAAGTCCTTCTGGTAAATCAAATTCGGTTTTTAAAATATCATCAACCGCACGAACAATAAAATTTACAACGGGTGCAGGTGTGTACCACACGCCACGGGCCTTTCTTAGTTTCGGGTCGTACTCACTCAAAAATGTTTCGTAAAAATGGATGATCGGATCTTCCATTTTTGTTGACTTTCCGTAATTTTTTAAAATTTCTTCAACATTGCACGCCAAAAATATTTCTACCAAACTATCTACTATCCATTTAATACGGTCGTCAATGTCAGGTCCGGCAATGTAGCCAAACAGTTTTCGTAAAAACGGGTTTGATTTTGGAATTAATTCTGCTGCTTCTTGTCTGCTAAAAGTTGGTAATGTCGGGTCGTGTAAACGAGCTGCAAACATTCCGTAAGCAATGGTTTGCGCATACACATCAGCAAAACCTTTAGGCGTAATATCGTGAATAAGAATTTGCTTAAAGGCATTCATTTGGTCTTTCAATGTGCTGTCCTCGTTTTGAGTTTCGTCACCCGTCAAAGCCTTTTCAATAACATCAGAAAGAAGGCGGGCTTTGCCCGCCATCATTTCTGCCAGTTTTTTTGAACTTTTTATTGTTTGCCCAATGTGGCTGCAAAAATTTTTTATTAAATCAGTGAAAGTTGCAAAGTTGTTAGGCAAGGGAACGATAGTTCCGTTTTGTATTTCAGCAATTGCAATTTTTGTAATAAAAATTCCGTCAATGTATAAATGGAAGTCTAAATAGTCGGTGAAAATTAAGTTGTTTAATGAAGCCTTATAACGGTCGAACTGTTCTTTGTTTCCAGTTTTCTTTGCTCCTTCAAGGTCTTTGTCGCCAATTTCTTTAGCTTCTATAAAGCCTATCGGAATTTCATTTTTAGTCAGAATATAGTCTGGTGCTCCGCAAGATTGTCTTTTTGGTTCGTTGGTCGCCCTGATGTCAGGCACTATACTTTCTATAAGTTGTTGCAGGTCGCCACGAAAAGTATGCTCGGTCGCATTACCAAGTTTGAATCGTTTATTTATGTTGTCAATGTATTGGTCTAATGTCATTTATTCTGTAATCAAATTTTTCAGTCCAAAGTTAGTTTTTTCTGTCGGTGCGTTGGCTTGGTGGCTGTCTTTTTACAATTAGGCATAACGTTCGGGGCTTGCTGCTGTGCTGGGATTTGTTGTACGTCCAGCCCGGTAACGAAACCCCGCTTAGCAATAATAATAAATGTAAATGAAATTTTGAAAGGTTACGGCCTCGCCGTAACTGCGGCTGAATAGCAAATTACGGGTGAGTTATTTGTACGTCAGCC
>PSMD01000104.1:2477-3018 GCA_040289925.1 Chitinophagaceae bacterium
AACTTTAGCATTAAATGCTTTAATAGATTTAAGCATTGGCCCTTTTTTAGATATTTGTTCTTCGATGTCAAAGTCGTCTTGCAAACCAAGCCAAAACTTTGCGGAGTTACCAAAGTATTTACTTAGTCTTAGAGCTGTGTCTGCTGTAATTCTACGATTACCTTTAAGAATTTCAGAAACCCTTGTTTGGGGAATCTCTATATCTTTTGCAAGCTTGTAAGCAGTTATATTAAAAGGCACAAGAAATTCTTCTGAAAGAATTTCGCCAGGATGAATATTTTTTAGCTTTGCCATCTTAAAAAATTAATGATAATCAATTATTTCAACTTCAGAAGCATTTCCAGCATTCCATTTGAAAATTATACGCCATTGATCATTTATTCGAATGCTGTAAAAATCTTTCAATTTTCCAGCCAACTTTTCCAAGCTATTTGCCGGCGGTATTCGTAAATCAGCTATATCAACTGAGTTGTTAAGCATTCTGAGTTTTCTTCTGCCTATATTTTGAATTTCGATTGGCAATTTTTTTACCCGATTGCCT
>PSMD01000037.1:0-9100 GCA_040289925.1 Chitinophagaceae bacterium
GTTCACTATACCATGGGCGGCCTTTGGGTGGACTATGAATTGATGAGTAATATTCCGGGTTTGTATGTTCTTGGCGAAGCCAATTTTTCTGATCACGGTGCAAACCGACTTGGTGCAAGTGCGTTGATGCAGGGTTTGGCAGATGGTTATTTTGTGATTCCTTACACTATCGGCAACTACCTTGCTGATGACATTCGCACTACGCCAATTCCAACGAATCATCCTGCTTTTGAGCAAACAGAAAAGCAGGTAGCTGATCGCATCAATCGTTTAATGAGTATTAAAGGCTCTCAAACTGTTGAAAGCTTTCATAAACGGTTAGGAAAAATTATGTGGGATAAATGCGGAATGGCAAGAAACGCACAGGGGTTACAGGAAGCAGTCAAAGAAATTCAACAACTGAAAGCTGAATTCTGGAAAGATGTCAGGATTCCCGGAGAGATCAATGAAATGAATCCCGAGCTCGACAAAGCACAAAGGGTTGCTGATTTTATTGAGCTGGGAGAACTAATGTGCCTGGATGCGTTGCATCGCAGTGAAAGTTGTGGTGGTCATTTTAGAGAAGAATATCAAACGGAAGATGGTGAGGCATTGCGCCGGGATGATCAATACATGTATGTAGCGGCATGGGAGTACAAAGGCGAACACGCCTGGGAAATGCACAAAGAGGAACTCAAATATGATGAAGTAAAACCAAGCCAGAGAAGTTATAAGTAACAAGCTTTATGGTATAATGAAAACTATACTCGGTATTATTACAGTTTGACATTGAAAATTAATTTTTAGTATGGAGCACTATACAATGAATTTGACGCTGAAAGTTTGGAAGCAAAAGAATTCTGCTGCAAAAGGTGCATTTGAAACGTATGAAGTAAAAGATATTTCTTCTGAAATGTCTTTTTTGGAAATGTTTGATGTGTTGAATGAGAGATTGATTCGTGAAGGAAAAGATCCTATCGCATTTGACCATGATTGTCGTGAAGGTATTTGTGGCATGTGCTCCATGTATATCAACGGTCGTCCTCACGGTCCCTGGCATGCCACCACAACCTGCCAGTTGCACATGCGGGCATTTAAAAACGGTGATACCATTGTTGTTGAACCCTGGAGGGCTAAAGCTTTTCCTGTTATTAAAGATTTAATGGTGGACCGTTCTGCATTTGACCGTATAATTCAGGCAGGTGGATATATTTCTGTGAATACCGGTAATGCGGTTGATGGCAATACCATTCCAATTAAAAAAGAAAGTGCAGACAAAGCTTTTGCTGCAGCAGCCTGCATTGGTTGCGGAGCCTGTGTAGCCGCCTGCAAAAATTCATCGGCTTTATTATTTGTCTCCGCAAAAGTTTCTCATCTCGCTTTATTACCCCAGGGTGAGCCGGAACGTAAAGAAAGAGTTTTAAATATGATTGCTCAAATGGATAAAGAAGGATTTGGAAGCTGCACGTTTACGCAGGCTTGCGAGGCAGTTTGTCCAAAAGAAATTTCTGTCCTGAATATTTCCCGGTTAAATAAAGAGTATTTGGCAGCGGGCCTTGCAAGTGATAAAGACTAATTCTCTTCTTTCACATCTCTTTTCAGCTTTATTAACAGGCGGTATTAACTTCATGGCAATAAAAACCACGAATTTTACGATTTTGAGTTAAACTGCCTGCTGTTGAATGCACATGTAAGAATATTGATGGTATCCGTTGCCTGCATGATAACGTTTTGCAGCCATGCACAATTACCATTTGGGCAAAACAATCTTTCCAATTTAAGACAGAAAAAAATGGCTGTTGCAGATACTATAAAACTCGATACGTCCAGTATTATCCCCAACACAATCATTATCCCTGGCGTTATTCATTCCAACTTTAAGCTTGATTTTGTAAATGCAATTCTCACATGGAATCAAAAACCTCCTGTTGATTCCATCATAATTTTCTACCGCGTTTTTCCATATAAATTGAATGCAGTTGCTCAGCGTTACAATTACGATAGCATTTCCAGGATCCCTTTCATTATGCCGTTCACTTTTAATAACAATGAGCAGCAAAATGATAAAGGCATTTTTGATTTTGGAAACCTGAATACGCAGGGCTCCTTTGGCCGGCAAATCTCATTTGGTAACAGCCAGGATGCAGTGTTGAATTCAACATTGAATTTGCAGATGCAGGGGATGCTGGGAGACAGCATTGAAGTGCATGCTGCCATTACAGATAACAATATTCCCATTCAGCCGGAAGGCAACACACAACAACTGAACGAATTTGACCAGATCTTTCTTCAATTTAAAAAACGAGGATGGCAATTAAATCTGGGTGATATTGACATCAGGCAAAATCAATCTTATTTCCTGAATTTTTATAAGCGGCTGCAGGGCATTTCTTATCTTACTAATAATAGAATATTTAAAACAACAAACTCCAGCACTCTTGTAAGCGGCTCCATTGCAAAAGGAAAATTTACAAGAAATATTTTCCAGGGGTTAGAAGGAAACCAGGGACCGTACAAGCTAACCGGCGCCAATAATGAATTTTTCTTCATCGTTCTTGCCAACACAGAAAGAGTTTTTTTAGATGGAGAATTAATGCAGCGTGGCGAAGACCAGGATTACATTATCAACTATAACACGGCTGAAATTACATTCACTCCCAAATGGATGATTACAAAAGATACCCGCATACAGGTGGAATTTGAATATGCTGACCGGAATTTTTTAAATGCTAATCTCTATTTGTCGCAGGATTTTGATATCAGCAAAAAAATAAAAATTCATTTAGGCGCTTATAATAATAGTGATGCAAAGAACTCAACCATAAACCAGGATTTGGATGATGCACAAAAAAGATTCCTGGCCAATCTGGGCGACAGCATTCAAAACGCTTTTTATCCAAATGCAGTCCTAGATACATTTGCAGCCGGGAAAATTTTATACGCAAAAATTTATTTCAACAACGGCAGCGGCATAGATTCATTTTATCGTTACTCAACCAACCCTGATAGTGCCAAATACAATTTATCGTTTGTGAATGTTGGTGACGGGAAAGGAAATTACGTTCCTGATTTTAATGGCGCCAATGGAAAAGTTTATCGCTATGTGCCGCCCATAGGTGGTGCAAAGCAGGGAAATTTTGAACCGGCGATAATACTTGTCACTCCTAAAAAACAACAGTTGCTGAATCTTGGGTTTAACTGGGCTGTGAACCCAACTACCAATATGGTGACAGAAGTTGCAATGAGTAATTATGATGCCAATACATTTTCTGCAAAAAATAATGGTGATGATAAGGGTTTTGCCGCCCGCATACAACTAAACAATGCACGGCAGTTAAAAGAGAAAAATGAGTTGAAGCTGTTAACCGGGTTTGATTATGAATTTGTCCAGGAAAAATTCAGGCCGCTGGAAAGATTGAGACAAGTGGAGTTTTCTCGCGACTGGGGTTTGCCTGTTATACTCACGGCTGCTACCGAAAATATTATTCGTGCCAATACAGAATTAAAAAGCCGGACACATAGCATCGGTTACCAGTTTACGAATTACAACCGTAGTGATGCGTATCACGGTTTTCAAAACACAATTGTTCAATTTGGAGCAGTAAAAGGCTGGAGTTTTAATAATCGTTTTCAGTTAACCAATTTCAGGGCTCTCACTTCAAAAGGAGCATTTCTTCGCCCGACCATTGATATCAGCAAAGAATTGCTGAAGATGAGCAAATGGCGGGTTGGTTTTCGTTATGCTCTTGAACAAAACCAGGTAAAGAGCAAGCAAACAGATTCACTGCTTGCAAGCAGCTTTTCTTTTAGCACTTATACTTTTTACCTAACCTCCAATGAAAGCCGTAAAAACAAATACGGTATTAGTTTTTTTACCCGGCGTGATAAATACAACACAGGTAAAAAAATGGAAACGGGCGACAGGAGCTACAATGTGAATGTGAAAACAGAATTGCTAACCAATTTGCGTCACCAGCTTTTACTAAATGCAACGTTTAGAAAATTGCAGGTGTTAAACACTGCTATTTCCAATCAGAAAGATGATAATACTATTTTAGGACGAATTGAATATTTGGTAAACGAGTGGAAAGGTTTGCTGACGGCAAATTTGCTGTACGAAGTAGGAACAGGGCAGGAGCAAAAAAGAGATATTGTTTATTTAGAAGTTCCTGCGGGAACAGGACAGTATGCCTGGAATGATTACAACAACAATGGTGTGCAGGAGTTGAATGAATTTGAACTGGCGGTATTTCCTGACCAGGCAAAATTCATTCGCATTTTTACCCCAACAAATGAATTCATCAAAGCAAACTACAACACACTTAATTACAGTATTGCTCTCAATCCAAAAGCGGTGTTGGTTGGCTCAGATTTAAAGCCATTCAAAAAATTTCTTTCCAAAATAAATTTGCAAAGCTCTTTGCAGATATCAAAAAAATCACAGGCTCGTGGTGATTTTGAATTCAACCCATTTAAGTATGCATTAAAAGATACAGCCCTGATTGTTTTGGGAACGACATTGTTGAATACAATCTCTTTCAACCGGTTTGGCAGCAACTGGGGTTTTGATTTGAGTAACCTGCAAAACAGTGGTAAATCGTTGTTGACCTATGGTTATGAAAGCCGCAAACTGAATGACTGGATTTTGAAATGGCGATGGAATATCAGTCGTGCATTTGGTTTCGACATCACTACCAAAAAGGGATTGAATTCGTTAAGGACAGCTAATGCAAAATTTGAAAACCGCAATTATGAAATAACAATTTATAATGCAGAACCTCGCCTTACTTTCATTAGTGGTACAAAATTCAGGGTAACGACCAGCTATGTATTTGACCAAAGAAAAAATGATACGACTTTTCATGGTGGTCAAAAAGCTATATCCAATTCTATCAATCTTGAATCACGTTACAATCTTGTACGCAACATGTCTGTCACCGGTAAATTCACTTTCAACAATATTGATTTTTCAACTCCCGATCCGAACTATGGTGCAGGCAGTACAGTGGGTTATATTTTGTTGAATGGGTTACTGCCCGGAAGAAATTATTTGTGGGGATTGAGCCTGACAAAAACCTTGCTCAATAATCTTGAACTGAGATTTGAGTACGAGGGAAGAAAACCCGGCAGTACAAGAACGATTCACAGGGGAACTGCAAGTTTGAATGCGTTGTTTTAGAACCACGATTTAGAACTACAATTCCTTTGATTAAGATGGATTATGAGGAAAACCATGAAGTCCTATTAATTTTTTAAAATCCAATAAATCCTGGTTCTTGCTCTATACGTTGAACCTGAAATGCATCACATCGCCATCCTTTACCACATATTCTTTTCCTTCAATTCTCAATCTGCCTGCATCACGGCAAGCGGCTTCGCTTCCGTATTGAACAAAATCATCGTAAGAAATTACTTCAGCTTTGATGAAGCCTTTTTCAAAATCGGTATGAATAACTCCTGCGGCCTGCGGAGCTTTCCATCCTTCATAAATGGTCCAGGCTCTTACTTCTTGCACGCCGGCAGTAAAATAGGTGAGGAGATTTAAAAGTTTGTACGCTGAGC
Organism: Chitinophagaceae bacterium; assembly: GCA_040289925.1. Lineage (GTDB taxonomy): Bacteria > Bacteroidota > Bacteroidia > Chitinophagales > Chitinophagaceae > VBAU01. The sequence goes on from PSMD01000037.1 coordinate 5,542, forward strand.
GGATTAGGCGGTTTAATGCAGGCTCTTTCATGCCATACTCTTCCATAAACATTTTGCGGTCATCCTCATTTTCCATTTCAGCAATTTGGGCTTCAATAGAATTGTTCATAACGATCACCTGCGCGTTTTCATTTTTTACCGCTTCCTTTAATGCTTCAGAAAATTTATTGCCTGTGTGCATGGAAGCTTCATCAACGTTGGCAACGTACAACACTGGTTTTTCTGTGAGTAAGAATAAATCAGCAATGGCTGTTTTTTCTTCTTTTGCTAAACCCAGTTCACGAATATTTTTCCCTTTTTCCAAATGCTCGTAACATTTTTTCAAAACATCCAATTCAGCCTTCAGCTTCGGATCTGATTTTGCCTGCTTTTCGGTTCGCTGAATTTTCTTTTCAACACTTTCCAGGTCTTTTAACTGTAGCTCCGTGTCAATAATGTCTTTATCGCTAACAGGATTGACAGGTCCTTCTTCTCTTAAAATATTTTCATCTTCAAAACAGCGGATCACATGAATAATAGCATCCACTTCGCGAATGTTTGCTAAAAATTTATTGCCAAGTCCTTGACCTTTGCTGGCGCCACGTACCAAACCGGCAATGTCAACAATTTCAATTTGTGTTGGTACAATTTTATTGGGCTGAACTAATTCAGCCAGCTTATACAACCGGTGGTCAGGCACATCTACTAACCCAACATTCGGATCTATTGTGCAAAACCGATAATTACTGGCCTGCGCCTTTGCACTATTGCTAATTGCATTAAACAAAGTTGATTTACCCACATTTGGCAAACCCACGATTCCTGCTTGTAACCCCATTTTTTCTTTTTTTGGAGGCGCAAATATAGCAAGAGCCTTTCGTTAAATATGGGTAAGGTTAAATAGGCTCCTTGCAATAATTTGTAAAATTGAAAATGCTTTAACTTCAAACCGCTTAACCGAAAATTTCCTTATGGCTCTTAGTCGTATTTGGTCTGCATTCATTATTATCTCAGTTGTTGTCGCCGCTTATCATTGGATTTTTCAGGGTAATGAAATTATTTTTAACCGGATGGTTACCGGTAAGGCTGATGATACTTATTCATATGTAATGGTTGGAAGAATTAATGGAGATACATCAACTGCAGCTAAAGCCCAATTCGCTGATAAAATAAAAATTGGTGGTTTTGTCAGAAAAGATTCAGTGAAGGATGCCAAATACATCATCACAGATGATCCAACATCTGATACGGTGAAGGCATTAAAGAGAATTGTACCCGATGCAACAGTTTACACTTACCAGCATGCAAGTGCAGTTTCTATGAGACCCGTTGATGGTATTTTTGAAACCTGTAAATCTGCCGTTAACATCAGTATTAGTTTAATTGGCATCATGACGTTGTTCATGGGTTTTATGAGCATCGCTGAGAGGGCAGGAGGAATTCGTTTTCTTTCACGCATCATCGGTCCATTTTTTTCGCGGTTATTTCCTGAAGTGCCGAGAGACCACCCCGCACACGGACACATGATGATGAATTTCTCAGCTAATCTTTTAGGTCTTGATAATGCGGCAACGCCATTTGGCATAAAGGCAATGGAAAGTTTGCAGGAACTGAATCCTAACAAGGAAAGAGCATCCAATGCGCAAATCATGTTCCTGTGCCTGCATGCATCGGGATTAACATTAATACCCATCACAATTATTGCAGACAGGCTTGCATTGAAAGCATCTAATCCTACCGACATTTTTATCCCCTGCATGGTGGCAACATTTGTGGCAACAATGGCCGCTATGTCTATCGTAGCTACCAAACAAAAGATTAACCTGTTTCAACCGGTGATCATTGCATGGGTGGGCGGCATTTCTGCTTTGATTGCTTTACTGGTTTTTTATATTTCGAGTCTTGATGTTTCCAGGGTTCAAATTTTTTCTGGTGTGTTAGGAAACGGAATTCTTCTCTCTATTTTATTTCTGATTGTACTCGGTGCGGTTTACAAACGCATCAACATATTTGATGCGTTTATTGATGGTGCCAAAGGAGGCTTTGATACTGCGGTGAGAATTATTCCTTACCTGGTTGGATTGCTGGTTGCTATAAGCATGTTGCGGACAAGCGGGGCATTTGATGCGGTGATTAATGGATTGAAAAGTTTGTTTGCAGCCCTGGGTACAGACACAAGATTTGTTGATGGCTTACCAACGGCTGTTTTAAAACCAATGAGTGGCAGCGGTGCAAGAGCCATGATGATAGATACGATGAAGATCACCGGCCCTGATTCATTTGCCAGCCGCCTGTCAGGAATTTTCCGCGGTTCTTCCGACACCACTTTTTATGTTGTTGCGGTTTACTTTGGAGCAGTAGGAATAAAAAATACAAGATACGCTGTAGGAGCGATGTTGTTGGCAGACCTTGTGGGAATACTTACGTCAATTGCGTTAGCGTACATATTTTTTGGGGCAGCTAAATAAAAAAAGACCGCATCATGCGGTCTTTTTTCAATGAATCATTTTTTTTCTTACCTATTGTTATACACTACAAGTCCACGAGCCTTTGTACCTGTGGTTAGATTAGGTGCACCACGGTAAAGAATAGTGTACACTCTTTGATTATTGGTAAAAGAAACACCATTCAGCCTGAATAATTCCTGCCCGGTGCCTGTTCTTCTTACTGAAAGAGTATCTAATGTTGGTGAATAATAGTAAGGCAGATTAATAAAATCTGTTACTGTGCCAGGAGAAATAGCAGAGAAGATATTCGTTGCTTTTCTATAAGAAAAAACATCTACTTTTTTCCCGGCTGTATCGTTCAGAATCATGTGTGCAAAACGAACAGAATAAGTGCCGGTATCAGGCTTTACTATATTATCAACTGTCCATATTTTAGTTGGCTCCTGCAGTGTTTGCAAAGAGTCTGTAATAAACAGAGTGTAATAATTACCCGGTATTAATACTTTTTGCAAAGAAATAATGGTTAATGAATCTATGGTGTTTACACCTCTTAACGAAAACCTGATTTGCTGCGCACCGGCAGGTATGGCAGCATAGGTGTTGGTATTTGGAGTGGCTACCGGAAAAAATGTGTTATAAGTAATAAGCGGCCCATTTACTTTATAACTCCCTACATACAAATCAAAGCTATCCGGGTAAGCCTGTATAGCCCTGAAGTTGGGCGATACATGCACTACTTTGAGGTAAGCATTTTGTTCGATGGGTTTAAAACGGGCTATATATTTTTTGTCTTTTTCGCAGGCAATCAACAACACAATGTTGGCTGCTGCGATGAAAGTATAATAGAGAAAATTCTTTTTCATTGTCGGTAATTTTAAAAGTTAGGGTAGTGAGAACCAGGTGGGTTTTGTGTGATAATCCAATACCTGCTTACCGGCCATATCTATAGCGCCAATTCCCTGTAATGAAGGAATGTTGTACAGGTATTCTGAGTTATACCTCATTCTTGCCCGATACACCAGCTTGCCATTGTTATTTTGAAACAACTCGGTTCCGGCAGGCGGTGTAAAGTTTGCATATACCTGCGCACCGGTTTGCGGGTCAATATCGGTGTAATGAAATCTTCTCATATC
>PSMD01000037.1:9141-10394 GCA_040289925.1 Chitinophagaceae bacterium
AAGCATGATGCGGGTGAGTGTAAGATCAAGCGGTGTGGTTGGTACAATAGCCGGGTGGGAAAGATATGTTGCTTTACTTGCAGGAGTTATTTGCATGGCTGCCGGAACGTTTGTGCTGTATTTGCTGGTGAGCATATCAAAGTTTAGGCTGATGCCAAGTGTGTAGGCTGCCAGTGCTGTTGTTCGGTTGCCTTTTCTTAATGCAGCCTCTGCCTTTAAGAATTGTATTTCAGATGCTGTCATTACCGGAAATTCTGCATTGTCTCTGAAAAGATATCTGCCCGAATCGGAAACCGGTGCTGATGTAAACGAATAAGCTCTTCCCCAAAAATTCCGCGGCTGGTCATTTGTTGTTAAACCTGACGAACCTTTCCACGGAGTAATGCCCTTGAATGTTCCGTTGGGATTTTCGCGAAGCATGTAAGGTCTTCTTGGATCAGGAACACCCGTAAATGCACCACTGTTTACTCCGCTCATCAGGTCAGCTATATAAGCTGATTGACGGATAGAACCTACGTTTCCTCTGAAAGGACCATAATAGTTTGATGTGCCTGAAGTGCCTAATGCTGCAAACTTGCAGGTAACATTATCTGCGTTTGAACTGAGTGAAAGATCAGCATATTTCAATACTGAATCAGGACTATAAGTGCTCTTGTTACTTTGGTAAGCATACAATCTTGTCAGGATACCATAGGTAAATTTTTTCCAACGGTTTACGTCGCCTTCGTTGAAATAAGCATCGGCGGCGGCAAAGTTTTGACCCAGGTTGCCATCTGTTCTATTAAAATAAGCAATGGCACGGTGGCAAATCGTTATAACTGAATCATACACCTCGGGTTGGTCTTCATATGTAAATTGTTGCAGGCTGGTGTTAAAAGCCTGGCGCAGGATCATGTGATTATATTCGTTTGTAGTTTCCAGCATACTCCATGCACGCAATGCCCAGGCGGCTCCAACAAAATCCCATTTTTGTTCTTCAGTACCCCACTCAATAATGCGGTTAATATTCTGGCCCATGCCATAATAATGCATAGCCCAAACAGAACCAAGGTTATCACTTGCACCTACCGTGCCACCCATTGCATCGTAATTAGACTGATTGGAGGCTGTAAAAGAGATAGGTGAGAAAGTGGTGGAATAGGTACCCCAGTATTGAATGTAACGCCCAATGAGCAAGCCATCGTTAGCAATGCCATAAGCACTACCGGCTGCCGATGAAAAACCAATGACGCTGCCAATTACACTGGGTAAAA
>PSMD01000037.1:10404-11912 GCA_040289925.1 Chitinophagaceae bacterium
TAGGAACCCGTGTGGGTGCATTGGGGTTTTGGTATGCTTCATCAATTTTTTTACTGCAAGATGTTTGTAGCAGTACTGCGGCGCAGCCAGCAATAAAAAAATATTTCAAGTTATATTTCATGTTCATTGTTTTTAAAGTTTAAAATCCGGCTCTGATTCCAAAATTTACAGAAATAGGGGATGGAAGACTTCCATAGTCAAACGCATACGCACCTGTGCCATTTGCGGCTGCAGTATTTCCATTCACAGCAGGATCTGCTCCGCGATAATTTGTCAGCAGCACCAGGTCGTTTCCTGTAATAAATATTCCCAGGGATTTGAAAGGCTTCATTCCTTTAATCTTATTGGCAGGTAAAGAATAAGAAAGTGTAATATCTCTTAACCTCAACCAGTTTACATCATGCTGAACAAATTCTTCTTCAGGCATGCCGGTATAATAGCTTTGCAAATAATAAGGAGTAATGACGATTGTATTTCGTGTTGGATTGTTTGTGTTTTGCAATCCGTCATTCAATACGCCTTCAACTACACGTGGGGTTTCCCTGTCTGAAGTTTTTTGGCTTTTACCCTGCAATGTCAGGTACATTTCGGTTGCATTGAATACATCACCGCCTACACGCAGATGCCAAAGCATGCTTAAGCTCCAGCTTTTATATTTCAGGTTGTTTACAAAACCCAGGGTGAAATCCGGATTTCTGTCGCCAATAGGAGTGAAGGTTCCTTCTACCAAAGGCAAACCTGTTGAAGGATTAATTACAATATCTCCCCATTTATTTCTCTGGTAATGGAAACCGGTGATTGTAGTGGTTGGGTTATTGCGAATTAAACCTACACGGGCATTGCCATATAACCAGGTGTCTGAATAATAAATTTCATAGCCGATTGATTTGGGCAATGTAAGCACCTTGCTCCATTTACGATCAAAGTTGAAACGCATTGTCCAGTTCAGGTTTGTGCGGCGTATTGGCGCAAGGTCCACTGATATTTCAACACCCTGGTTGCGCAGTGAACCTGCATTTTGAGTGTTCAACACATAACCTGTACCATAGCTAGCCCTAAACTGTTGCATGATTTGGTTGGTGCAATGCGTGTTGTAATAAGTAGCATCAATACCAAATAACCCATTCATAAATCTTACTTCTGTGCCTATCTCATAGGTTGCTTGTTTTTCCGGTTTTAAGTTGCGGTCGTTATTATCAAATCCATAAGAATAAATTAAGCCTACTGCAGTACTTGCAAAATTGTTTACAAACACAGCCTGATTTAAATAAGGGTTGAAATAGCGGCCTGTGCTTGCCAATGCAGAACGAACTTTCCAGTAATTAATGAATTTTCCTTTTAGCTTGGGGAATATATCTGAAACAATAGCGCTGACACTAAAGCCCGGAAAGTTATAATTGCGATGTTGTTTTGAAAATACAGATGATGATTCAAACCGCTGCGTATAACTTAAGAACAAATAATTGTTATAAGAAAGGCCAACCTCACCAAAATAAGCCGCCTGCCTG
>PSMD01000037.1:11995-21507 GCA_040289925.1 Chitinophagaceae bacterium
AGTCCTTCGGATCACCAACTAACTTATGAAAGTTTTCATCCGTTACAATTTGGCCATTTTTGTAAAGCTTATTGTTAATGGCACTAAATGAATCTACCAGCTTTGAGCCTGTAATGGCAAACATTCTTGTTTCATAATCCTGCCACATAGTGCCTGTCATAATGCGGCCTTCAAATTTCTTGTATTTCTTTTTTGCGGTAGCCGTAATGGTATGGTTATAGCCATAATAATTTCTCCAGTAATTATCCAAAGAACCCAACTGTTGGCGTGAGGTGAGATAAGACATAGGATGATACAAACTATAACCTTCGCTGTGATAAGTATCAAATCCAAACCGTCCTGAAAAACTCAGCCAGCTTAATGGAGTTAAATTAATTCCACCGGTTATAATCCAACGGTCTGTCTGATCGTAACTGTGATTTCTTTTTACCGTGTAAAGAGGGTTATCCAATTCCGTATAAGGGTCGGCAGCAAAAATGGATATCTTATTTCCTTCGGCATCTTCAAACCTGGTAATGTCATTATACGTTGGCCATACATACAACGACAACAAATAACCTCCTGCACTTCTTAAAGGTTTATCGTTGGTTGAATGTGTGTAGCTAACGGAAGGTGTCAGCTCCAGCCATTTAAAGGGCTTGCTGGTGTTTGATATGCGGAATGTATGTTTGGTGTATTTATTTTCAGGCACTACTGCTGACTGATCAAAATAGCTGGCTGAAAAACGAATACCATAATTTTTGCTGATGCCATAATCCAAAGCCAGGTTATGTGTTTGCGCAAAACCTGTTTTAAAAAACTTATCAATATTATTATAATGCGGTGTGTTGGCATCAACACGAGGCCCAAAATAAGAACCGGAAGTGGCCGAAAAACTGGTACTGCCAATACCGTTACTTCCAATTTTAAATCCATCTTCCGTATCAACCACTCTTGTTAGTTTTTGAAAACGAAAGCTGTTATCGTAGTTGATATTCAGTTTTTTACTTTGCTGTGTTTTTTTGGTAGTAATGATGATTGCACCTGAACCTGCCTGGCTGCCATACAAAGCAGTAGCCTCGGGCCCTTTTAAAATGGTTACAGATTCTATATCGTTGGGATTTAAATCTGCAATACGATTTGTATAATCGTTATTGCGATTTGGCCTGTCTGATGCAAGACCCAAACCAGTGCCACCATTTGAAGTTTCGTTAAGAGTTGAATTGTCAACAATTACTCCATCAATCACAAACAAGGGTTGATTGTTTCCTGAAAGAGAATTAAACCCACGTAACACAATTTGCGAAGAGGCACCCGCCAAACCGGTGGTAGGGTTAATGGTTAACCCTGCTACTCGCCCCTGCAAACTATTAATAAAGTTTTCCCGCTGCGTATTAGCAATTTCATTGCCCCCAAGTTTTGGAGCAGAATAACCCAACTCCCTCGGGTTGCGTTTTATATCCATGGCAGTTACCACTACTTCACCCATAGTTCCTTCACTGGTTTTTAGTGTGAGGGAAACAGTATTTCCGTCACCCACCTTTACCGTGGATTTGTCATAACCTACATAGGAGATCTCCAGCGTTTCTCCTTTTTTTACCTGGATGGAAAACAAACCATTGGCATCCGTTTGTACAATGCGGTCAGATCCCTTTACCCTGATGGTGGCCCCCATCAGTGGCTGATTGTTTTCGCCGAGAATTTTCCCTGTCACTGTTTTTTCCTGCGCAAAGGCAGCTGTAAACACAAACAGTAAGTAGGGAAGAAGTAAGAAGTGCAGAATTTTTCTCATAGCAATCTGTTTATAATTTTTAAATGTACTTGCGGGATAAGTGTTTAGGTTCTTCTCAGGATGTTTCAGCATTTACATAACAGCAATGCCGGTGTTTTTATAGGGAAAGAGTTGCTCGCTGTCTGCAGGCAATTCCGTAATTAAAATATCAATGTCACTTAAATCACAAATTTTTATAGGTTGAAATGTATTGATCTTTTCGGATATGCTGAGGCAAACTACTTTTTGGGCTGAGCCAATCATGGTTTTTTTTACCTGCACAATTTCCCAATCATTGTCAGTAATGCCATGAGTAGTATCAATGGAGTTGATGCCTAAAAAACACAGGTCGGCTTTTATTTCTTTTATTTTATTGATTGCATCTCCGCCGGTGGTAATTTTTGAGCTTTTTGAAAGCTTATCTCCAATAATGATTACATCAATGTTTGGATGATTCATATATTCAAGCACTGCAGGTATGCTGCCTGTAATAAATGTGGCTTTTAGTTGTGGGGGTAAAGCCCTGGCCAGCTCAAGAATGGTGCTGCCTCCGCTGGTTAAAATAAACATCCCATCTTCAATTAATGAAACAGCTTTTTTAGCAATTACTGCTTTTTTTTCTCTGGAATAAATTTTAGTGGGAGAATAATAAACCTGGTTGAAGGCCGGTGAGAGGGCTCCGCCATGAACTTTTATCAACCTGCCTTGCTGCGATAATTCATAAAGATCTCTGCGAATGGTGTCTTCTGAAACATTGATCTCCTGGCTAAGCACTGAAGAAAGCACCCGGTTGTGCAAATTAACCTGGCGCAGGATATAAGCTTGTCTTTCTTTCTTAAGCATTCTTAGTTAAGGTTGGTTACCAAAGTAAAAGAAATTCCTGCATAAAAACGCAAAATGTCGAAAAAATCTGAACCGATGAAACAGGGTAATAAAAAAGAAGCAGCCCCTGAATTTTGAGGCAGCTTCTTACGCAATTTTATTTCTAAAAACCTATTGTGTGGTGGATTTGCCCAAAGTGAATCTTGCCGTAAAACCAATAGCGGCAGGTTCAAAATTTATTTCAGGTACTATGTTCAGTTCGGGTTTCCAGTCAAGGGAAAGATTGAGCGGAATGTTTGCAAATTTGAAATCAAGACCGGCAACTCCCATTCCTCCAAAATAAGTTTGGCGAACTTCTCTTGCTTTGGCAGGATCGTAATCTTTACCAAAACCTAAATAACCACCGGCGCCATAATACCATTGCAGGCCGGGAGTGCTGAAGGGCTTATGAAATTCAACCAGGCCACCAATTGACAAAGGATCTCCAAAGGAGAACAAACCTTCAATAGCTGTTTTTTCGTTAAGAAAATGTTTTAATGAGATAGAGTTGCTTACTAGGGGATTTGAATTACTGAGCCGGATACCCAGCGCTGTTTTATAATCCTGTGCCGACAGGTTATTGAAAGCAGAAAGGCAGAGAAACAGGAACAAGGCAAACGTTACTTTTTTCATTGGTATTGTTTTTTGTTTTTAATGGTTACACCAATGGACGGGCTGGTGAACAAACCGGGGGAAATTTTTCTTTTTAAAACGAAAAATGATGCCATGGAAGTTTAAATAAAATGTAAAAGCGATGTGACGACAGTTCAACCACCCGGGTTGAAATATTTATTTTCGCATTTAGTGAATTGTTGAAATGGAATTAAGAATTACAAAACTTTTAAAGGATTTTATTGATAGCGAAAAAGCCGGTGGAATTGTTTTGCTGGCCTGTACCATCATTTCGCTGATTGTTGCCAACTCCGCTGCAGGCCACGGATACACTCAGTTCTGGCATCAGCCAATCAACCTTTCGTTTTCAACCGTTAACCTTAACTATTCCATTCAACACTGGGTGAATGATGGGTTGATGGCTATCTTCTTTTTATTGGTAGGATTGGAAATTGAAAGGGAACTCTATATCGGTGAATTGAAGGATTTAAAAGTTTCCTCGCTTCCAATTGCAGCAGCAGTTGGCGGAATGCTGGTACCTGCTGCCATTCATTTTTTCTTTAACAATGGAACACCTGAGCAGTCGGGATTTGGCGTGCCTATGGCAACCGATATTGCATTTGCTTTGGGTATGCTTACACTGGCAGGAAGCCGGGTACCGCTTTCACTGAAAATTTTCCTTACGGCCCTGGCCATCATTGATGATATCGGAGCCATTGTGGTGATTGCCCTATTTTACAGTGGTAGCCTGAGCTGGGGTTATCTTACAGCAGCCGTTGGCATTTTTGCATTGCTTTATATACTTGGCCGCCTTAAAGTCTATCATCTTGCCGCGTATTTATTGCCGGGCATTGTTGCCTGGTATTGTATGATGAAATCGGGTATTCATGCATCTATCTCAGGAGTGTTGCTGGCTTTTGTAATTCCATTTGGAAATCCCGGACCGCAAAGCCCTTCGCACCGGTTGCAGCATTTTTTGCATAAACCGGTGGCATTTTTCATTCTCCCGGTTTTTGCACTCGCCAATACAGGCATCATACTTCAACCGGGCTGGCAGTCTAAATTATTATCTGTAAACAGTTTGGGTATTATGCTGGGACTTGTGCTGGGCAAACCTATCGGCATATTGTTGTTTTGCTGGTTGCTGATAAAATTAAAGTGGGGCAGTTTGCCTTCATTCGTTACGTGGAAACATATTACAGGTGCAGGAATGCTGGCAGGCATTGGCTTCACCATGTCCATATTTATTTCAAACCTTGCGTTTAATTCCCGGGAAACAGTTCAGCTTTCTAAAATTTCTGTTCTTACCGGTTCAGCTATTTCATGCCTGGTTGGTTTAAGCTGGTTGTTTATAGCCACAAAGAAGAATGAAAAATACATACTGGATATCGAGAATTGATGGAAGCGGCAAGAGCCGTGCTATTTTCTCTGCTTACTCAAACAACTCGTATTTTGTTTTGGGCCGCCGAGCTTCCAGCCATTTGAAATTGGTCACCCTCATTTCTTCCGCAGTTTTTGAACGGATTGGCCACAGCGTTCCTTTCACATCACTTCTGAAAACAACTTTTGAAAGCTCTTTGTTCTTAAAATAAATATCCATGATATCGGCAGTAGATTGGTTAACGCCGGTAAAAGCGCTGTCTTCATCCTGTATATAATAAATGCTTTCTGCAAAACCTCTTGCTCTTACTAAATCAATGGCACCTTCGGTGAAATAACCATCCATTCTTGCCGATTTTATCTGGTTAAAAAATTCTCCCTGCACTTTGTTTACCAGTAAGCTGTTGTCAAAAACTTTAATGCGGTCTGCTTTTTTATTTTTTGTATAAAGAAGTATTGTGTCTCCCGTTATCTGGCTTTTTCTTGACCAAACCACGGGATCTTTAAACAAACGAAATACAGAATCTTTCAGTGAATAAAATAGGCTGTCGCAAACTGATTGCAGTGAATCAGAAAAAATGCGAACGTGGTAAAAAGCTTCAAAATAACGATCAGTACTGTCTTTCTTTTTGGTATGAATCACCTTTGTTCCTTTGATCGTGTCTTTCGTCAACGAATCTTTTTTGCCATATAAATAGCTCAGGCGGGCAGAAAATAATGTGTCGGCTGTTATATAAATAGAATCTTCTTCCTGCTTAATAATCATCAGCGGCTTGTTAACAGCCAGCATGGATTCCGTTTTGTCATCCCGCATAATTCTTCCTGCAATAATGGTTGTGCCTTGGGCGGTATCAACAATTATTGCATTTCCTTCAGCAATTGAAATACCGCTACTGTCGTCAAAAGTTACCCGGTTGGCAATTACGGTTGTTTTGCTATCTCTTATTTCCGGCCGGCTTCCAAATTCTGCTTTGCGGTTTTTGGTATCGTAATAACCTTCTTTGGTTTTTATGGTTCGGCCGCTACTGTCTTTTATCAGCGTTTCAGAAATGAATCTCGCAACCTGGCTTTCGGTATTATAAAGAAGTGAATCTGTATGCAGCGTGTACGCAGGATCTTTCAACACCACACCTTTTTTAAAATAAATATCACGCAGGTCGGAGTAATAATATCCTTCTTCACTTGTCAATACTGTTTTTTCATTTACTACACGGCCGCCCTTGTGATAAATACCCAACTTAGTGTTTACATCATATTCCAAAACGGAGGTGGTAAGTGTGCCTTTGCCATCGGTAAGCCTTACATTTTTTTTAAAGTAGGCAAGGCGTTTATCAATTAAATAGCGGAGATAATCAGAATAAATATGCGCCGTATCACCATCATTAATATGAACCTTTCCAAATGCTTCAAAAATTTTTGCACCGTTATTAATTACGCAGCTATCGCAGGTAAAAATGGTATTGCCCTGCCTGAGTTTTACATTACCCGCAAGCACTTGGAGCTGAGTTGTGTCATTGATTTTAAGAAGTTCAAGCTTTCGTGTGGCCTGTAAAATTTCAACAACTCTTACCGTATCGGTAGCCGGCTGCTGTCCAAAAGCGGAAGCTGAGAAAAGAAAGTTCAGCAGAATACAAAAAGAAAAAAACTTTAGGAACTGGTTCATCGGCTTGCTACTTACAGAGTGTCTTTTTTTGCGGGCGAAGTTAAATAGTTGCCTTTGTCCTTTTTTCCAAAGATGGAAATATTAACGTAGCGTTTTGGATGCACACGAATGTCATCAATCAATATCTCCAGGCCTAATGCAGCTTTTTGCAAATTATCATACAGTTGTTTATCATTCAGTAATAAGCCAAGACTACCGTCCTTGCTGTTCATTTTGGCAACGGTTGATTTGATCTGCAGTACAACAGTCTGCAATGAATCAATGGTTGATTGTATATCAAGATTGGCCAGTTTGCCTGCAGCAATGTTTGCGTTGCTGATGATGCTGGTGATGGAATCGTTGTTCTTTCTTATGTTGGCAGTAATTGATTCAACATTTGAAAGGGACCGGGCTAATACGCTGGTTTCCGGATTTATCATTCTTTCAAGCGACAACGAGGCTGCATTCAGATTATCCAAAATAACATGAATATTATTTTTTGCACGGGTATCAAAAACACGATGCAGATCTCCCAGCACAAATTTTAATGAATCAATAGCCGGCCTTAAGGTTTCCAGTGTTGATGTAACCTGTGAAGTAATGTCACCAAACGGGCCATTATTTAGCTTTGTTTGAATAGTATCTCCATTGGTTAAATATTGCTGTGCATCACCCAGGTCAATGGCAATGTAAGGTGTTCCCGCCAATGGCGAAACAATGCTGGCAACGGAGTTGAAAGGAATATTAATATCGCTGGTGAGATTAATGGTAACAAGAATACCGGTGGCATTTTTATCAGTAAACCTTTTGGCATACACTTTACCAATGCTGTTACCTTTTACTTTTACGTCGTTAGAAGTTTCCAGTGAGCCGATGGATTCAAAGACAGCATAGATTTTTTTGCCTCTGTCAAAAACATTATTGCCTTTTAAAAAATTAAATCCGAGTATTAAGATGGTGAGAGCAACTACAGTAAGCAAGCCGACTTTGGTTTCATTGCTGATCTTCATGCATAATTATTTAGCGAATATGCTGTTAATGCACAGCATATATGCTGCCAAATTAATTATTTAATTCCATTTTGCTGAAACGGCTGTTATTTGCTGCTGCGCATTTTCTCTTTGTTCTCTACCATTTCAAGAAAAGCTCTTGCATCGCGGGTTTTCGCAGGCTGATTATTTTGTGTGCTGTTGCCAAATTGTTGTTGCTGCTCCAGCCATTTAATATAGTTGCCAACAGCATTGGTAATACAACGGGCAATTTCTTCCTGGCCTTGCTTGCTGTTGAGATAATCTTCTTCTTCACGGTTGGTTATGTAACCTGTTTCCACCAATACGCTGGGCATAGCCGTGGCCTGTAATACCCAAATACCAACCTGGCGTTGGTGTTGTCCGCGACTGGTTCTTCCGGCTTTGGCAAATTCTTCTTCTACAAAGCCAGACAGCGTTGCACTGCGTTTGAAAAACTGTTTTGTTTTCAAAAGAGAAAGAGCAATAAACTCGGGGGAGTTGGGGTCTATATCTCCATATTTTTCTTTGTAATCTTCTTCCTGCAGCATCGGCGCATTTTCACGAACGGCTACTTCTTTGTCCTCATTTTTGTGTGCACCCCAAATGTAGGTTTCAGTTCCCTTGGCAGGGTTAGGGGTTGTCCAGTAACGATACTGGGGAATTTTCCTGGTTATCTTTTTTTTGCCTTTGCCCGTTGTTACAGTTTTGTAGCCTACCAGTTCACTATGCCTGGTTGGTGGTGCAGCATTTACGTGAATAGAAATAAACAAGTCACCTTTATTTTCGTTAGCAATTTCTGCACGGCGGTATAGCGAAACAATATTTTCAGTTGGCCTGGTTTCAATAATGCGAACGTTAGGATAAGCTGCTTTTAATTGCGCTACCAATTCCTTAGCCACATCATAACAAATTTCATCCTCATAAGAGTAGCTGCCCTTTGCCCCGTTATGTCCGCCGCCGGGCATAATGCCATGGCCTGCATCAACAATAATTGTTTTTAAGGCCTGTTGCTTTTTGCCTGTAGCACGAAAGGAGAAAAACAGCGGGGAAAGAAAAAGAAGAAATAAAACGATGAGTGACTTTTTCATAATACCAGATTACTTAATGGGTTTATAGGGACGATATGTGCTCCCTTTTTCTCAATCTTCACAAATTCTTTCAGGTTGAATCAATTATTTTTGTTTGAACCCGTATGACACAACTGCACAAATTTAATTTAAAAAACTGGTTGACCGGGACGCTGACTGTTGTTATAACCTCTATAATTTTTACACTAACGTGGAAAACTACAAAAGCAAATACTTACCACAATTATTTTGACAGCTATTTAACAACTCAACAGGATACTACAAAACCACTCATTAAAACCGACACCCTTCCTAAACGTTTGCATAACCGGACTGATTCGTTAGATGCGAAACACTTTAGCGATTCTGTTAACTCCACGCAAAAAACAGATACATTTTCATTTAAAGTTTCCAAAGATTCCTTGGATGCACCTGTAAAATATGATGCACAGGATTCTGCTGTGATTTTAGTGAAGGAAAAAAAGATCATTCTTTACGGAAAAACAAAAACAGAATACAAAGACATTACACTTACCGCACCTAAAGTGGAGCTTGATCAGGAAACACAAATTCTTACTGCAGTTAATTCTACCGATAGCAATGAAACTGTTCTGCAACGGGCTGTCTTTAAGCAGGGGCAGGAAGAATTTCAAAGCGATACCATCCGGTTTAATTTTAAAACACAAAAAGGGTTAACCACGAATACCTACACTGCTTCAGGTGATATGTTTGTGCAGGCAAGGTTTGCCAAAAAAGTAGGTAAGGATGTTTTGTATGCAAAGGATGGTGTAATGACAACCTGCAACCTGGATGAACCTCATTTTGGATTTCATTACGACAAGATCAAAATCATAAATAATAAGCTGGCAGTATCCGGGCCCATTCATCCGGAATTTGAAAACGTTCCTTTGCCTATTTATTTGCCGTTTGGCATTTTTCCTTTGAACAAAAGAAGGCATTCAGGTTTTTTACCACCGCAGTTTACAACCAATGAACAGTACGGTCTTGGCCTGGAAGGCATCGGCTATTATCATGTGCTGAATGATTATGTAGATGTAACAGTGCGGGGAAATATTTATTCTTACGGCGGTTGGTCGGTTGCTGTTTCGCCAACGTATAAAAAGCGTTACCGCTACAGCGGCTCTTTTAACCTCAGCATGCAATCAACCAAGCTCAATTTTAAAGGTGAT
>PSMD01000037.1:21525-25555 GCA_040289925.1 Chitinophagaceae bacterium
CACAAACCTATTTTGTTAACTGGAATCATAGTGTTGACAGCCGTGCAAGACCGGGAACAACTTTCCAGGCTAATGTAAGTGCAGGCTCTACCAAATACAACAGGTTAGTTCCAAACAGTCCGCAACGGAATTTTCAAAACCAGTTACAATCATCTATTAACTATTCAAAAAACTGGATTGGTAAACCTTACAGCCTTTCTGTAAGTGCTAACCATAATCAGAATGATTACAATCATTCCATTACTGTTAATCTTCCTTCGCTATCGTTCGCTGTTACTACGCTTTATCCGTTTCTGCAAAAGGAATTTGTTGGCTCGCAAAAATGGTATGAAAAATTAGGAATAAGCTATAATGGAAGCTTTACAAACACAGTTAGTTTTTATGACACGCTGAAATATGGTAAGAACGGTGTAAAGCCTTTTCTGCGGTATTTGCTTGACACTGCCGTGTGGTCGGCCAGGCACTCCATACCAATTACACTCGCTTTGCCGCCTGTGCTGGGTGGTGCAGTGTTAATTGCACCAGGAGTTTCTTACAGCCAAAACTGGATTCAGAAAACAACCAATTATAAATGGAATGATGCCCGCAAAAAAGTAGACACCAGTTTTCACAAAGGAATTTTTATTGAACACCAGGCCAGCTTTAGTTTAGGGCTTAATACAGCCTTGTTTGGTATGTACCAGTTTAAAAGCAAAAAATTAATGGCAATTCGCCATGTAGTGCGGCCATCTTTGAGTTTTAGTTACACACCTGATTTTAATGCAAAGCATATTAAGCCGGTTATTGTTGATACGCTCGGCACTAAACTTATGTACAACGAGATTGGTGGATTTTTTTACAACTATTCGTTTTCAAGGCAGGGCGCCAGCATAAGTTTTCAATTGGATAACAGCCTGGAAGGAAAAATCCGTTCGAAGAAAGACACAACCGATGGCGGTATTAAGAAGATAAGACTACTGGATGCATATGGCTTCAGCACCAGTTATAATTTAATGGCGGATTCATTTGCGCTTAGTCAATTTAACCTGTATGCCAGGACTACTTTATTTGAAAAGGTGAATATAACTGCATCAGCCATTTTAAATCCTTACGATTATAATAACAGGGGTTTGCCGGTAAACAAGCTGTTCCGCAAAAATGGAAAATTTAGTTTGGGAAGACTTACCACAGCTAATCTTTCATTGAATACAGATTTTAAAAGCAAGCCAAAAGATCCGGAAAAAGCAAAGCAGCAACAAACCAAGCCTTTGAAAGATATTTTAAACGATCCCAATTTAATTGATCAGCAAAACCTGCTGGATTATATGAGGCAGAACCCTGCTGAATTTGTTGACTTTAATATTCCATGGTCAATTAGCCTGGGTGTTTCCGTTTATTATTACCAGCAATTTGATTTTGATTACAGCATTAAAAAGAAACTGACAGCCAGCGCCAATTTTAACGGCAATGTTAACCTTACAGAAAAATGGAACTTAAATGCCAACGGCTATTACAACTTTGATACAAGGAAGCTGCAAACTTTTCAAATGAACATTACACGTGACATGCACTGCTGGCAAATGTCAATTAGTGTAACGCCGGTGGGTTTGTACAGGTATTTTAGTATCAACATCAGCCCTAAAGCTTCTATTTTACAGGACCTGAAAATTAACCGCACCCGCTACTTTACGAATTATTAAAGAATAATCAGGCTGGGTTGTGCTGGGTGTAATAATTCTTCATCAGATCAAATACATGTTGTTTCAGTTGTTCTATCGATGAAAAATTTTGAGGATGAACAGGAGGGAGATAATGCAATTCCATTTTAGCAGGCCAGAAAT
Organism: Chitinophagaceae bacterium; assembly: GCA_040289925.1. Lineage (GTDB taxonomy): Bacteria > Bacteroidota > Bacteroidia > Chitinophagales > Chitinophagaceae > VBAU01. Next base: position 23,346 of record PSMD01000037.1, read on the forward strand.
AAAATGTTTTTCTTGGCAGCACTTTTTTTGAATTGAAGATGACAGCCGGCAGTATCGGTTTATCAGTGTCTATCGCAAGCCTAAAAGCACCATCGTGAAAACGTGCCAGTGGCTGGTTGGTTTTATTTCGTGTTCCTTCCGGGTAAATGCACATATGTAAACCCCATTTAAGCACCTGCACCATTTTTAAATAGCTCTTCTTCCGGCTTTCGTCATTTTTGCGGTCAACTAAAACGCTTCCTCTTTTGTACACTAAACCAAATATCGGGATGGATGCCATCTCTGCTTTTGCAATTGTTTTGTTTGCGCAGGGCATAAAAGGAACAGATACCGGCACATCCATAAGCGAGTTGTGATTATAAACGATGATATAATTTTCTCCGGGTTTAAAATTTTCTCTGCCCTTTACTTTTAAACGCAGGCCGGTTAAAAAAAAGAAAATCATCATCCAGCTTTTGAAAATGCCGTGCATCAGATGTGATCGTCTCGGTTCTTTCCACAACCCGATTACCCACATTGGTAGTGCAACAATTAATAAGCTGGTTGAAAATACGATCAATGCCCATGTTGCGAAAATTCTTCCTAAAATAGCCTTCATATGCCTGCTTTATTAATGCTGTTTCAACTTTCTTTCCAGCTCCAATGGCTTATGTTCTTAAAAACAGTTTGCTTAACTGTGGGCCATTCCTGCTTCAGCACACTGTAGTAAACTGAAGTTCTGCGCCTGTTATTCCACATGGTCATGTGGCTTCTTAAAATGCCTTCTTCAACACCGCCAATATTTATTAATCCATGCCTGGCTCTTTGGTTCTGCACATCAGTTTTAAATTCTATTCTTTCAAAATTCAATTCTTCAAAGCCGTAATTCATCATGCAAAATTTTGCATGCCTGTTTATGCCTGTGCTTCTGAAAGTTTTACCCAGCCAGCTCCACCCAATTTCAAACCTAAGATCATAAACGGAAATATTTCCTATGCTGGTGCTGCCACAAATTTTGCCTGTAGATTTTTCAATAATGGTAAATGGTCTTCTGCTGCCTGCCGTTCTTTCGCTGAGTGCCTGCTGCATCCATTTTTCAAGATGAGATTTGTTGGCAAGGTTGAGTGTAAAATACTGCCACATTTCTTCATCCTGCGCCAGGTTCAAAAAATCATTAAAATCATTTTCATGCAAAGGCCGCAGAAGAACTTTTTCTGTTTCTATGCTTAATTGAAATGGTATAGTTACCTGCTGTTTCATCTTTATTTTTTATAACGACCAGTCAATGGGATCAATGCCATGCTTCACCAAAAATTCATTTGCTTTCGAAAAATGCCGGCAGCCTAAGAAACCGGATATAGAAAGAGGCGAGGGATGAGCTGCTTTTAAAATAAGATGTTTGCTTTCATCAATTAGCTTAGCTTTCTCCTGCGCAAACCGCCCCCAGAGCATGAACACAACATGTTCTTTCAAATCCGAAATTTTTTTAATCACAGTATCGGTAAACTGAGCCCAGCCAATTTTTGCATGGCTCATAGGCTCACCACCACGTACGGTGAGTGAGGCGTTCAGCAAAAAAACCCCCTGCGCTGCCCAACGGGTAAGGTTACCGTGCAAAGGAATTTTTACTCCGATATCGGTCTGCAATTCTTTAAAAATATTAATAAGAGAAGGCGGTGCGGCAACGCCATGTTGCACAGAAAAGCACAGGCCATGTGCCTGGTTAACGCCATGGTAGGGATCCTGGCCCAGTATAACCACTTTTACTTTGTGAAAAGGAGTTGTATTAAACGCATTGAAGATAAACCGGCCGGGAGGATAAATGGTTTTGCCCTGCAGCTTTTCGGTTTTAATATGATGAACAATATTTTCGAAATAAGATTTGCTGAATTCATCTTTTAAAATTGTTTTCCAGCTTTCTTCAATTTGAACATCCATGCAACAAATGTAAGGCGGAGAATGAATGAATAGGAAAATGGAAAGCTCAAACAGGCCGCTGTACGAATGTTGCTTAAATAAAAAAGTTTACTTCTAAGCGAAGTAACCCTTGTGATTCGGACTAAATTCAAACCAGTGACCTTCCCGCTTTGGGGGATGCGCTATTCAGTCCAATGAAATCTTTCATTCACGGATGTGGCAGAAGCAGAATAAAGTATATAAACGACCAAGGCATAAAAAAACGAACCATAGCGATTCGTTTGTGATCCGGACTGGATTCAAACCAGTGACCT
>PSMD01000105.1:0-294 GCA_040289925.1 Chitinophagaceae bacterium
GGAAGGAGAGAAAGCCCGGGATGTAGGGGAACAGCTCGGCCTCGGGCACGCTGGCCGTAGCCACCTCGAGCACCCTCCCCTCCTGCCGGTCCCACAGCACCGCCGCCGCCACCGAAGCCCCCTGCACCTTGGAAAAGCGCGTGGGGTGCGAAGCATCAAGCGCCGCCAGATACCGCCCCCCGGACAGCTCACCCTCCAAAACCACCCGGTCGCGCAGCGCCCTCTGAATAGCCGCCGCCTCCCGCACGCCAGCCGGACGGGGAAAAGGGGCAGGCTCGAGCGGCTTCACGGCCT
>PSMD01000105.1:330-2951 GCA_040289925.1 Chitinophagaceae bacterium
GGCTCCCGGGAAGCCTCACGAACCGATGCACCGAAACCGTAGGACGCCATCCCCGGTAGCTTAGCCCAGGCCCTCGAGGCCAAAGGAGACGCCGGGCAGGATCGGGGGTCCTGCGCTGGGCGCTAGAGCGTCGTACGTTGTACGTTCTACGTCGTACGCCAAACGCAAGACACAAAACGCAAGACGCCCCATCGGGGTTAAGCGTCCACTGGGGTTGTGCCCACCTTGTAGGCCAACTACAGCCCCACTCCCCATGGGGACACCCGCTCGTCCTGCGGGCCCGTCCCCGGCCGTGTTCTTGCGGCTCACGCGGGAGGGGGTGACGGGGGTGGCGCAGACGAGCATGCCGCCGAGTCAAGGTGCGGTCCGCACCCCCGCCCACGCGGGCACTGAGGCCCGGCGGCATGTCCGCGAGGGGGTGGCCGTAGGCCATACCGGTTCTGCCGGTAACCTGGAGTCCCTCGGGGGTCGCCAGGGGGAGCAGGTTTCCGGCATATGCCGGATCGCAGACCGCGATGCCCTCGCCATGGGGAAGGGCCTCCCCCTCCGGCCCCTGACGGCGGAACGAGGGCCGCCAAACCAAATCACCGCAACCCCACCCCGCCACCCCTCCCCACACAGGAACGGGCGCTCTCCTCACCACGAGCCGCTTTACGCTTCCTCACTAAACACAGGCCAAGTCGCCACGATCCGGCCCTCCCGCACCACCCGCAAGTCACCGAACTGCAGGAGCACGCTTTCGCTCTCGTAGGGCCGCAAGAACACGTAGTCGTCGGGCTCGAGCGCGGTGCGCCCTGAGCCGTTGAAGGTGGCCTGGTTAAAGCTCTTGCCGTAGAGCGGGTTCTCGGCGAGCCCGGCGGGGGCAGGCCAGCGGCCGCCGTAGATGAAGTGGGTGCGGGCCCAGTTGGGGTTCAGGCAGGAGAGGAGCGGGGCAAAGCGCTCGAGGCCGGGCAGGGTGGTGCCCTCCAGCACCTTGAGCACCGGCGTGGCGATGAAGACGGCGGGCTCGAGGTCGGCCAGGAGGGGCAGGTCGAAGTCGAGCGGCTTGAGCAACGCCGAGCCCAACGCGGCGTCGTTGAGCGGGCTGCCCTCGCCGTGCAGCCGGAAGGTGGGGCTTCCCGCCCCGTTGAAGGTGAGGCCGGGACTCCACAGGTCGGGGAACTGCGACCGCAGGTAGCCGGCGAAGGCCCGGTAAGCCGCCTGGGACTTCGCCAGCGAAACCTCCGGCTTCTCGAGAACGCCCGGCAGCTTGCCCACGTGCGCGTCGTAGCCCATGAACCCGGCGAACTCCAGCCGCTCGGGGTTCTCCCGGATCAACCGCAGCGCCGGAGCCAGCGCCGCCGGCTCGGGGAATCCGCCCCGGTGCAGCCCGACGTCGATCTCGAGGTTCACCCGCAGCCGCACCCCCAGGCCCCGCGCTAGGGCGAGGTACTGCCCCAGGCGCTCCGCCGTGTCCACGAGCCACTGGAGCTGCCGCCCGGGGTCGAAGCCGGTGGGCGGCAGGTGTCGGTAGAAGCCCTCGACGGCCCGCGCCGGCAGGGGCTTGCCCAGCAGCACGTCGGCCTCGGGGAACAGCCGCGCGGTCAGGAGCAGGAAGGGCAGGTGAAAGACCATCTGCCGCCGGGTCCCGCTGGCTTTCAGCACGTGCTCCAGCAGCTTCGGGCTCGGCAGCGACTTGTTGACGATCCGCAGCGCCGCGTGGCGCGGGAAGGTGGCCCGCACGCGCTCGAGGTTGCGCTCCAGGCGCTCGAGGTCGATCAGCAGCACGGGCCGCCCCGGCCCCTCCGCGCGCAGCAGGCGGTTGAGGGCGGCGAAGTAGGGGGTGTGGGGCTGGCCCTGGTCGCGCAGCATTCAGGCTCCCAGCACCTCGCGCAGGTGCGCGTTGAGGAACCTGCCGCGGGGGTCGAGCTCGAGCCGCACCCGCCGGAAGTCGTCCCAGTGGGGGTAGAGCTCGCGCAATTCGCCCGCCTTCAGGCCGTGCATCTTCCCCCAGTGGGGCCGCCCACCATAGCGCCGCAGGACGGGCTCGACCACGCGGAACAGCGGCCAGGGGTCCTGCTTGTGGTACTGGTGCACCGCGATGGAAGCCCGCGCCCCGCCCTGGAAGGGCGAGAGCCAGAAGCCGTCGCCCGCCACGTAGCGGTACTCCACCGGGATGAAGACCTGCACCCCGCTCCCGCGGATGGCGTGGCACACCTCCTCCAAGCACTCCGGCCCCCGCTCGGCGGGAACGTGGTACTCCATCTCGTTGAAGCGCACCTCGCGCGGCGTAGCGAAGATCCGGTAGGACTCGCCCACCCGGCGGCTCGAGCCCACCAGCACCCCCACCAGATCGCCGTTTCCGGTGGTCCCTCCAGGGGCCAGCACCCCCACCAGCCGCTGCAAGGGCGCGTTGAGGACGGGCAGCGCGCGCGCGACCTCGCAGGCCCAGCGCAGCACGATGTTCTCCACGAAGCTGTTGACCTCGGTTTTGCCGGCGGGTTCCTGGGCCGGGTTGAGGGTCTTGACGATGGTCTGGCCGCTGAAGGGGAACACGTGGCAGTCGAGGTGCCGGTTCTCCTGCGCCAGGCTCGGGAGCTGGGGCAGCAGGGTGCTCAGCCCCACCACCCGCACGCGCTCCT
>PSMD01000106.1:0-708 GCA_040289925.1 Chitinophagaceae bacterium
TTTACCATTGATGGCAGCGCTTCGCTGTGTAGCGTCTTCAATAGATTTTTCTTTGTGTCCATTTTTTAAACAGTTTAAAATTTCATTTAATTTTTTGTTTATAAAAGAAAGGGTGAAGTTGGTTGAATACCAACTGGGCATTTTTTGCCAATTTTGCAGTATCGTTTCAAAAATTGAAACTATTTTTTGCTTATCTTGTTCAAGCTTCCATAACTGCTCTATCAAAAGTTTTAACCCCTTTGCTTCTTGGCCGGTAAAGGAGGGCTTTATGCCAATCATGTTTTCGTATTGCCTAAACCAAACATCTGTACATTGCTTAAACAACTCTTTTTTCTGATTTGCTATAATATCCTTTTCAAAATCGTTCTTACGTGAATCTTTTTGCGTTTTTTCGGCCTTTCTTTTTTTATTAGTATCATTAGCCCGCTTTTTATCTGAGCCGCTTAAATCGCCTCTAATGAGCTCGTGGGGGTCTTCTTCTTTTTTTGCGCAATTTTTTTCTTCTTGGGGGAAAAGAGAAGGTTTGTAAAAAATCTCGTTTTCGACTTTTTTTTCCGTTAAGGAAAAAAAACTATTATTCTCTTTATTATCTTCTTTATTATCTTCTTTATTATCCTCTTTATTATCTTCTTTATTATCTTCTTTATTATTCCTTCCACGTTTTCGTGGATAGGTATCCACGTTTTTGTGGATAGGTATACACGTTTT
>PSMD01000106.1:758-2739 GCA_040289925.1 Chitinophagaceae bacterium
TCGTGGGGAGGTATACACGTTTTCGTGGGGAGGGGGGTATCCACTTTTTCGTGGATAGGGGGGTCATTTTGAACTCCATTAAGTGTTTTCACCGGTTCATTTTTAATGATTTCCACCTCGTTATTTACAGGGATTTTTAACTTCCCATCCTTAACCCTTAACCGCCTTTCGATAATCTGTTTACGCTCATTTCTGATAACCTCCCGTTCGATATAACCCCCTTTAACTAAATCATTTATAATATTGCTTACCCGGCCAACACTCAATCCCATTAATTGGGCTATATGAGAATTGGTAGCGTAACAATAGCTATTATTTGCACTTAACCCCAAAACAAAGGCACAAAGTATTTTGTGTGATGAGGATAACTGATTGTTAAACAATAATTCAGATGTTATTAAAATATACCTATCCTCTGTTTTTGCAGCCATGAAAGGATAAAAAAATCTCCTTTTTCGAGCTGGCAGACTCTACTCAAGAAGATTTTGAAACGGGTAAAAAAAAGGTATAAATCCCTGCCAGAATTTATACCTATATTAACAAATCTTATTATAGATTAACGAGACAATTTGGCACCCTTTCTTTTTCATTTTCCCCACCGAAAATCTTTTTATCAGTAATCAATTCCCGATGGTCATTTAAAAAACCGATAAACGACTCAACAATACCCCTTAACACGTTTGTGTGCATTTCTTTTTCAAAAACATAAGTTTCAGGATAAATGCTTCTTAAATCGGTAGCCAAATATTCAAAATATTCTATATGAAGATTGGATAAGCAATAAGGGTAAACAAGCCTTTGTGTATAGTTATAATACTTTCCTATATCGTAACTCTGTACATATTTAAGGTCGATAATCATATTATGTTTAACATAATCAGCATATCCGTATAATAAAACATTCCCAAATTTCGTTTCTAAATTACTCTCTAAATAAACTTCAAAAAGAGAACCTTTAACACGACCGGCCAATTCCCTTATTAAATTCGTGCGTACCGATTTACCTTCAATTATTACCTCTTCAGGATATTTTAATGCTTCCTCTTTTTTTCTTGCAAAATCGGATACCAACCTTTGCAATTCCTTACCAATCAAAATCGGCTGCGGTAAGGGGAAAATTTCGACACGATTAATCCTATCTATTAACTCCTTTTTCGCAACCTCATCTTCCTTAAAATCACCGTTGTTTAAATAGCGTAAATAGCTATCCAATAAGGAAGGGTAAATTTTATAATTGTAATCCATTTTTAGTTTGTTTTTGCCAGTGATTGAATCGGTTCATATTGATTTGACTTCTTATTAAAGCGCAAATTCAACTGAGAAGCCCTCGTGTTCAATTTATAGGCCGCCTGCAATTTACTGTCCCAAATGTGCTCAATTTTTTTCAGCTTTTCGGCAACCTCATTTGCAGTTTCCACATCAACAACGCTATCAATATTTTCTTCAATAAAATCTAAAAGCGCATTGTATTCAGTAGACAACCGCTGTTTTTCCAACATAGACTGTTGATACAACCTCAGTATTTCTTCTAAAAAGACAGGCTGCCTTCCTGTGTAATCGGGAATTTCCATTCTTGCGGGAAGTTTCGCTGTGTTTTTACCATAAAACTTATCAGTTGCATTAAACGAAATTGTGCGCTTGTTATTTAAACTCTCAACATAACCTACCAAATCTAAATCCTTCATCAAATCGTTTCCACTACTGCCACCAATCTCAGGTCGTATATAGCGATTATCACCGTCCTTTTCTTCTCTTTCATGTGCCAAAAAAATTATGTTTTTACCAAGTGAGGTTACCTCAGTAATGAAATTTGAGAAAGCCTGTTTTCGCACTCCATAACCTTTTAACGATAATGTACCGTCGGTTTGCATTAAACCTGGCTGTTTTTTGCAAATATGAAGCGTGAGAAAATCAATTGCTTTTCCCGCTGTATCAATTACCAAGGTTTTATACTCACTTAAATCTTCTTTAAGCAAATCGA
>PSMD01000038.1:0-6583 GCA_040289925.1 Chitinophagaceae bacterium
AGCTTCTTTTCCCGAAACTTCTACAGTATAAAAGTTCACTCTTACATTTTTGTTTTTACTGATCTCTAAAGCTGTAAAACCATTTATGTTGGTTGCAAAAGGTGTTCGCCGGTTTTTAGATACCCTGTTTTCTTTACAACCCCCTCCACTGACAATGTAGTAATAGCTGCTGTCTTTGATCAATTGCAAACTATGTTCATGTCCGCCGGCAAAAATGATATTCGGATATTTTTTGGCAATCTTTTCAACCTGCTTAATCATATCCGCATACAAAGGATGTTTCAAATCCTGCGGGCTGCCAAAAATGCTGCGTGAAATGGGATAGATAGAACCAAGGCCCGGCAAGGGGATGTACATGTTGGGCATTGCATCTGTAAATGGAAAAATATGCTGCTTGAGCGTAAAATGACCACCATGCACACCGCTGCTTTTAAAAGTGTGATGGCAGGCAAGTATCACCAGCTTTTTTGAATTTTTTGCAAGAAGATCATCTAACTGAGTTAATACTTCATCTTTGGTTTTGTAAGGGCAATCTGATTCTACTTCCGGTTTATCATAAGGATGTATCCACCACTTACTGTCGAACACAATAATGGTTACATTATTATTTACAGGAATTTCAACCGGCCCCGGACATCCTTCTTCCGGAAAAAACTTTACATTTTTTTTGCCAAGCTGGTCAACATAAACCTGTTCCCGTATTACTGCATCATATCCGCCCCGTCCGCCATTTTGCCAATCATGATTGCCGGGTATCATGCACACTTTTGCAGGAGTGCCATCTGCAATTGACAGTTGCGTATCCAACACAGCTTTTGCTAAAACATACTGGCTATACTGATCGTCGGGCAAGCCCGTTTTGTATAAATTATCTCCCAAATAAAGAACAGTTGTTTTTGCATCAAGCGGAATTAATCGCCTGGCGGCATCCACCACCGGGTGTTTGCCATTGGTAAGCTCGCCGGCGTCACCAATTAAAATAATTCTTGCCGTTAATGAATTTTGAGAAACAGCGGTTAAATAAAATGCCAATGAACAGGCCAGGAAAAAAATCTTTTTCATTGGTGAGCCTTTTTGTTCTTAAATAATAAAATGTCTGCTCCACCATTTTCTGCAGCTTCATTTGAAATATAGAGATCACCAGTTGGGTTGAATGCCAAGCCCTCTAGCTGTTTAAATATTTTTGGATTGAGAGCAAATGATTGCTTAACGGTGAAGTCAGGGGTTAAGATGATCAGTGCTTTTGTAACTGATGAAATCAAAAAAATTTCGCCCGTCAACGGATGGATACTTCCTGCTGAAGGTTTGATTTTTTGATCAAGCTTTAAATGCTGCAGGGCCGGCCTTGCATCAATAGAAAAACTTGTATCAATTTTTTCGGTTTTTGGATCAAGAATAAAGGAAGTAATGTTTTCTTTTTTATCTGACTCACAATCCTTGCAGACAATCACCAGCTTGTTCTTCTTTTTATCAAGGAAAAGGGTTTCAAATTCGTTTTTACCGGTTAGTGGAAAATGAACTTCTGAAAGTCCAACAGTATCTGTACCTGAAAATTTAAACCTTTCAACTTTGCCTTTACTTTTTAAAACAAAAAAGCTGCTGTCTGCTAAACAAATATCTTCATAGTCGCCGCCATCACTAAATTTCCATTGTTCAATAACAACAGGATTTTTTAAAAAGATCTTAAACAGCAATCCTTTTTCATCATTAATAGCAAACAGGCTGCTGTCTTTTTCATAATAACTTATTCCTGAAATTTCATCCAGGGCAGCAGGCAGCTTAAATTTTACAGGAGCATTTAAATCATATCCGGGAGGGCTGGGATAGTTTTTTTTATTTTTTTTCATTACAGGCAGCAGATAGCAGCAACGAAAAGAGTGTGATGAAAAAAAGCCTTGCCGGGCTGTGGGCAGTGTTCATCAGTCATATTACCAAAACCTTTATTTGTGGCTTACTAACTCAAACAAAAGTTCTGCCAAAGCATTAGGAAATATGTTTATTACTTGCTTAGGGCCCTTACCACAATATAATAACTGGCGTGGAAAGTCTTGAGGTGGGTGGTATCTAATTAATTTTCGGTTCTGAATCAGATATAAAAGTGAGTAATATTTTCCCACTAACGGCGTTCACGGCCAAAACTATAGCTTAATTTTAGCTGTAATGAGAAATAAGAATCATTATTCTTTGGGTCACCGCGTATCTCTCCGCTCTTAGGAATATATGCAGGGTCTAATTCTGCGTGCCTGTCATATAAACGTTGGGCCAGTGCTGCTTGCTGCGGTGATAAATAAGTAGGGAAGAGATCGGGGTTTATATAGGTTTTGCTCACATCATCCAGGTAGTCTGTGGTTAATATGCGATGAACCAGCTCCATGCGTACATTCAAATTATCATTCAGTTCATAACGTACACCTATACCTACGGGAAAATTAAATTGAGTTAAGTGGTAGGGCTTGCGGTCACGATATTCACGAAAGCCCTGCCCCTCTGTGCGCAGGGGTTGTAATCTAATCCAGTTACCATCCAGTTTCGCCTCAGGGTCAAAAGAAAACAAACCTATTCCTGCAATTGCATAGGGTGAAAACCGCGGGGGCTCTTCATCATAATTATTTAAAATAAACAAAGGGTGAACTTCAACACTTAACTGCAGTTCCCTGATTTCGCTTCTGAAGCTAAGGTTTCGTTCATAGCGGCCATAGGTAGAAGTTTTTACTTTCTTTAAAATACTATCATATGCTTCAATTGAACCCATAGTGGCTTCCAGCCTTACAGCCACTTTATTCTGGTAACTGGCCATAAAGAAAACGCCGGCATCAAAATTTGAATTTTTGAGATTGAGATCTTTAATAAAGCCCTTGCCAATGCCTTTTCTGCCACCTAAATCCGTCAGGCAGTTCATCATTCCAATTGAGCCGCCAATCTCAAATGTTAAGTCGCTTTCGTAATATTTGTTGTTATGATAATAGTACTGTGAAAAAATAGGTTGAGTAAGCATTGCGGCCAGCAATACAAAAAATATCTTTTTCATTAAAAAGGGAATTTAGTTTTGGTCGCAGGTTATGTGAAGATTCGAAAGGATGGGAGACGCAATATAAATATTCTATTGAAAGAACAAATTATTTCATTGTGTTGTGGAAAAACTTACAGGCCGGTTTTAACCCGCATATTTCACATTTAGGTGTACGGGCTACGCAAATGTATCGGCCGTGCAATATGAGCCAATGGTGGGCTTTGTGTATGTATTCCTTCGGAAAATTTTTTACCAGTTCTTTTTCTACTGCCAGTGGCGTGGTAGCAGCATTGCTCACAAGTCCAATACGCTTACTCACTCTAAACACATGCGTATCTACGGCCATGTTGGGCTGCTTATCTATTACGGAAGTAATTACATTGGCTGTTTTGCGGCCTACACCCGGCAGTTGTACCAGTTCGTCAATCGTCATTGGAATTTGCCCATTGAATTTTTCAACTACGGTTTTGGCCATTCCAATTAAATGTTTGGTTTTATTGTTTGGGTAAGAGATGCTTTTGATAAGAGGAAACAATTCTTCAAAGCTGGCTTTGCTTAAAGATTGAACATCCGGATATTTTTCAAAGATAGCTGGGGTTGTCATGTTCACCCGCTTGTCTGTGCATTGAGCCGAAAGAATAACTGCCACCAACAACTGATAAGGGTTGTCATAAATGAGTTCTGTTTCTGCATCGGGGTTATGCTTTTTGAAATAATGAATTACAAACTGGTAGCGTTGTTTGGTGGTCATAATAAAAAAACCCGCAAAAGTTTGCGGGTGTCTGGCTCCCCCTGCTGGACTTGAACCAGCGACCCTCTGATTAACAGTCAGATGCTCTAACCAACTGAGCTAAGGAGGAATTTCTTTCCCAACTTTTAAGATTTGGGGCAGCAAAAATAGGGATTTTCTTTTTTGAAAAACATTGAAAATCTTTTCATTTAAATAAATTCCAGAAGCTTAAGGGTTCTAACCCTACAAATATTTCCTCACCACTTTTTTCTATCCGCCAATGTTTTAAATAAAAACCTTCACCGCTAACATTATGACCATTTTTTAAACTGTATTTGTACCTGTGCAGCGGGCATACCACATTACCCAGGGCATCAATAGAACCCTCAGCTAATATTCCGCCGGCATGCGGGCATTTGTAGGCAAAGGCAAAGAGTTGCTCTTTAAATTTTGCAAGGCAAATTTTTTTATTGGCAACCGTAACAACTGCAATATTATTAGCAGCAAAGTCAATTTCATTAATATGGCCGGCCAGTTTATACCAGATAATTTCTTTTTTCATTGCTAGCCCTGTTGAGAAAATTCGCTTCGATAAGGATATCGTTCCTGATACAACTGCTTTACCTTTTCTAATATGCTACTGCGGAGGTCGTCTATATTTCTTTTTTCAGTAGCTGAAATAAAAACGGCATTGTCATTTGTTTCTCTTTGCCATCTTTCTTTTAAATCGTTCAGTATTTCCTGCTTTGCATTTTCCTCCAGCCAGGGATCAAAAGTGTTTTTTTCATAAAGATCCATTTTATTAAACACGGTAATCACCGGCTTATCAAATGCGCCTATTTCCTGCAGGGTTTTATTTACAACACCTATCTGGTCTTCATAACCGAGATGGGAAATATCTACTACATGAAGCAAAATATCAGCTTCTCTTACTTCATCCAAAGTACTTTTAAAGCTTTCTACCAGGTGATGTGGCAACTTCCTAATAAATCCTACTGTATCACTCAATAAAAATGGAGTGTTTTCAAAAACCACTTTACTGGTTGTCGTGTCAAGCGTAGCAAATAATTTATTTTCTGCAAAAACTTCCCGTTTGCTTAAAATATTCATAAGGGTTGACTTACCAACATTGGTGTAGCCTACTAGTGCAACACGAATAAATTCGCCACGTTCTTTGCGCTGAGTGTAGGATTGTTTGTCAATTTCCGCTAATCGTTTTCTTAGCAAAGAAATTTTATCACGAACAATACGACGGTCAGTTTCAATTTCTGTTTCACCCGGTCCCCTTGTACCAATACCACCCCCTAAACGTTCAAGGTGTTTCCACATGCCTCTTAATCTTGGTAAAATGTATTGATACTGCGCCAGCTCAACCTGTGCTTTGGCTTGTGCTGTTTTAGCCCGGCGGGCAAAAATGTCAAGGATTAAATCGCTACGATCAATGGTTTTTACGTTTACTGCTTTTTCAATGTTGGTGATTTGAGATCCATTCAGTTCATCATCAAAAATGATGACATTGATGTTGCGACCCTGTACATAATTTTTTATCGCTTCTAATTTTCCTTTGCCAATAAACGTTTTGCTATCGGGGTATGCAAGCTTTTGTGTAAAGCGTTTAACTGCAATGGCGCCGGCGGTTTCGGCTAAAAATGCAAGCTCATCCAGGTAATCATTTACTTGTTGCTCGGTTTGGTCTTTATGAATCACGCCAACCAGCACAGCTCTTTCCTGATTCTGAAACAAATTCTTCTTTCCTAACACTTCTTCTTTTTAATACCAGGGTTAAAAAAATTATACCAACCTAAAATAAAGAGATTTCATGGCCCGGCCACAAAATCTCTTTCAATAAAAAAATCTTTTTTTACAGCCCACTTAATGTTAAGCCGATTGAATAAGGACGAACATCCGGTGCAAGACCTTCTTTAAACAAAGGATTGAGTTGGTAACTTCCGTATAAAGTAAACGGGCCCCAACCAAACCGGGCAGTTGCTAAAAACCGGGTTGTATTAAAAAACCGCTTGCTGTTTTCTTTTTGTGTGTATGAGATAAGCGTTTGATTTGCTTTGTTTCTCCAATCTTTTCCTTTGGTATGTGCATTCAGCAATGTTGCCCCTTTAATGCCAATGGCAAACTTGTAGCTTTTGTTGGGTGTAGCGGGGTTTGAGCTGTATCGTAACTCAAGCGGAGCTTCCAGCCAGGCTGTCGCCAGCTTAAATTTTTTAAAGTGATTGGTGTCTGAAACATCCTGGAAAAGCAGCGTGGCGTTTTGTTTAATATCTACATAGGTTTTTGAAAAAAAGATATTATCAGTACCAATGCCGGGACCAATTGCAACACTTATACGAGGGTTTGATTTAAAAGGAAAATCAAACATAAAATACATGTTGAAGCTGCGTGATAAACCTTTTGTGTTGATTGAGTCGGGTTTTTTTGCCCAGTTGGTAATTCCCAGCTGGATTAATATATGGTCATTTGGACGACCAGCCAGGTTAACTTTCTTTTTTGTGTATTGATCTTGTGCAAAAGAAGTGATAGAACCAATCAGGAAAACAGCAGTAAGAATTTTCTTCATAAAATAATCAGTAGTGAACAAAAGTATTTTTGCAGCGGTTAATAAAAGGTTAAAGAACCATCATTAAAAAATGCGGAACATCTCCGCATTTTTCGTGGACCCTGTTGGGATCGAACCAACGACCCCCTGATTATGAGTCAGGTGCTCTAACCGTCTGAGCTAAGGGTCCTGCTTCAGTTAGAAGCAAAAATTTATTTCAATATTCTATCTCATCCTTCAACCCTCCCGACCTTGCGTCGGGATGCTCTAACCGTCTGAGCTAAGGGTCCTG